>NZ_FNLF01000002.1:2698052-3372565 GCF_900103175.1 Tsukamurella pulmonis | reverse complement strand
AGCGGCCGCACGCCGTCGCCGGCACGAATCGCCGCCGCTTCCTCACCGCCCTCGTCGCCGCCCCGCTCGTGGGGTCCGCCGTCGCCGGGTGTCGCGCGTCGGCATCCCCGTCGGCGTCCTCGGCCGCCGAGCTCCCCGGTGGACGACGGGCGCTGCCGATCCCGCCCCTGGCCCGCTCTGTCGTCGGCGCCGACGGGGTGCGCCGGTTCGACCTCGCCACGCGCGCGGGTTCCGCGGAGATGTCGCGGGGCGGCGCAGCGCGACGTGGGGCTTCAACGGCGAGATCCTCGGCCCCACGCTGCGCGCCCGCGACGGCGAGAAGGTCGCGGTGACGGTGCGCAACGGCCTCGACGAGGCCACCAGCGTGCACTGGCACGGGATGCACGTCCCGGCCCGCGCCGACGGCGGACCGCACCAGATGGTCGAGCCCGGCGGAACCTGGCGGGCGGAATGGACGGTGCGGCAGCGGGCCGCGACGCTCTGGTACCACCCGCATCCGCACGGCGTGACCGAGAAGCACGTCTACCGCGGCCTCGCCGGGTTCTTCCTCCTCGACGACGACGCGCAGGACGCCCTGGGGCTGCCCTCCGAGTACGGGGTCGACGACGTCCCCGTGGTCATCCAGGACCGGAAGTTCGCGCCCGCAGGCGAACTGGACGAGACGGCGCCGGGCGAGACCGGCCTGATCGGCCCGACGGTGATCACCAACGGCATCGCCGGGGCGAGCCTGCTGGTGCGTCGGGACCGGCTGCGGCTACGGCTGCTCAACGGCGCATCGGCGCGCTGCTTCGAGCTGGGATTCGCCGACGGCCGACGGTTCGAGATGATCGCCTCCGACGGCGGCCTGCTCGCCGCACCGGTGGCGACGGACCGGCTGATGATCAGCCCGGGGGAGCGGGTGGAGATCGTGGTCCCGATGGCCGCGGGCGAGCGGGTCGTACTGCGCTCGTACCCGATCACTCAGCGCGGCAGGATCTCCGGTGAGACCGCCCGCGAGTACGGGCAGGACGACACCCTCGATGTGCTCGAACTCGTCGGAGCCGACGACCTCGCGGCGCGCGGCACCGCCGTACCCCGGACACTGAGCACCATCGTCCCGCTCGCCGCGGGCGCCACCGCCCCGACGCCGTCGTCGCGGTCCTTCGACCTGCAGTGGTACATGATCAACGGCGAGCGGATGGACATGAGCCGCATCGACCTCGCACCGACCGTCGACACCACCGAGGTGTGGACGGTGCGCAACAAGGACAACTGGCCGCACAACTTCCACATCCACGACGTCCAGTTCCAGATCGCCTCGTTCAACGGCGGGACGCCGCCGGCGCACCTGCGCGGGTGGAAGGACACCGTCTACCTCGCGCCGGGAGAGAGCTGCGCCCTCGCCCTGCGGTTCACCGACTACACCGACCTGACGATGCCGTACATGTACCACTGCCACCTCCTCTTCCACGAGGACCGCGGCATGATGGGGCAGTTCGTGGTGGCGGCGAAGGGGCGGACCGCGCCGACCCGGTTGGACATGCCCGGCATGTCGATGCCCGGGATGCCCATGCCCGCAGCGCCTTCGGGCGGCCCCGCCGCCGGTCCGTCCGGCGCCGGTGCGGCGCACGGTGGTCATTGATCCCCTCCTCCCTCCCGTCACGGACCCGTCCCGGGTCCCCATCGCGGGTGTCCGACGGCGCCCGCAGGAAGCGAAACATCATGAGTACCATCGCAACACCTCCGGTGTCCGCCCGTCCCGACGACGTGCACGCGGCGCCCTCCTTCGGCGGGCGAGGCTCCGTCGCGCGGATGGTCGGGCTCGACGTCGCCCGCGCCCTGGCCGTGCTCGGCATGTTCTACGCCCACGTCGGCCGCAAGCAGGAGTTCGTGCTGCTGTCACCGTCCACCTGGGACGGCGTCGTCGTCGGGCGGTCCTCCGCCCTGTTCGTCCTGCTCTCCGGGCTCGGCCTGGGGCTGATGACGCGCCGCCGCACCGGGAACGCCCTCGCGACGCGGCGGCGGGAGATCGTCTACCGCGGGGTGTTCCTGTTCTTCGTCGGGGGCGTGCTGGTCACCCTCGGTGTGCACATCTCCATCATTCTCGCCACGTACGCGGTGCTGTTCTGGCTCTCGCTCCCGCTCTTCTCGCTGAGCAGGCGGGCGCTCGTCGCGGTGGTGGCCGGTGCGATCCTGGTGGGCCCCTTCGCGAACGCCGCGGTGGTCGCAATCATCACCCGGTTCGGCGACCCCGACGCCGAGTTCGCGAAGCTGATCGCCACGGGCGACTACCCGGTCCTCATCTGGTTCGCCTACCTCGCCGCCGGTGTGGCGGTCGGGCGCCTGGCCCTCGACGCCGGACCCACCGCGATGCGCCTCGCGGCCGTCGGCGCGACGATGATGCTCGCCTACCCGCTGGCGTGGGCGCTCTCCTCGGTGTCGGGCACCGTCTTCGACGGCTACGGCGGCATGATCACCGCGGGCGGCCGCCCGCCGGCGACCGACGCCGAGCGCGGCGCCTGGGGGTGGGCGTGGAGCGACGGTTACCGGTTCCTCGGCGCCCAGCCGCATGCGGGGACGCAGCTCGAGGTCGTCGGCAACATCGGCTTCGCACTGCTGCTGATCGCGGCGTGCATGCTCGCGGGCGCGGCGGCGCCCCGGCTGCTCGCCCCGGCCGCCCGTGTCGGCCGGATGTCGTTGTCGCTGTACTGCCTGCACATCGTCGCCGTTTTCGTGCTGCTGCAGACCGTGCAGGAATCCCGCCAGGAGGCCTGGCTCGAGACCGATTGGCGCGGAACGGCGATGTGGCTCGCGTTCACGGTGGCGGCGTTCCTCGTCGCGACGCTCTGGTTCCGCACCCGCGACAACGGCCCGCTGGAGCACGTGATGCGCCGGCTTCCGGGACGGCTGGAGAACCGCGAGCGCTGAACGGGCGGGTGTAACGGGCGTCACGCCGGCCCCGACGTCCTTCGTGAAGGACCCGCGACGGCATCCGCCGGAGCGGGACGGACCGGAGGAGGAGACATGCACACGAAGAAACTCGTCACGGCGATCGCGACGGCGGGTCTGATCGCGGGGGTGGGCGCGGCGCCGGCGCAAGCGGCGCCGCTGTCCGTCCCGCAGGTCCCGCTGACCGCCGTCCAGGTCGCGGGCCTGGGGATCCCCCAGCCGTTCACCACCCGGATCGGGGCCGACACGACCGGTCGGCCCGGGGAGGTACGGCTCGCTGCGCACAGTTCCGTCGGCTACAACTCGTACATGTCGCTGGTGCGGATCGACTACCGCAACCTGCGCACCGGTGCCCGCGGCTCGGTCACCGTCAAGCCCTTCACGCTCGGGCAGGTGCCCGAGTCGGCTCTCGCGTCGACGGGCAGTGGCCGTGTCACCTACACGGCACGGTTCGTCAGCACCGGCACCGTCGCGGTGGTGCTGGTCCCCACGCCGGGCAGCGGCGCGTTCGACGTGCCCTGAGCCGGGGTAGGAGGGCGACGGCGGATCACGAAGGGGGTGAGTCGCTCCGGGGGCCGACGGCGGCGAGGGCGAGGTCGAGGAGCGCGCCGGTCTCGCCCTCGTCCGGCACATCGCCCAGCATCAGCCACCGGTAGACGGCGGGGCCGAAGAGGAGGTCGCGCACCTGGTCGTCGGTGACCTCGGGCCGGATCGCGCCCGCCGTCCGGGCCCGGGCGATGGTACCGGCGAGGGCCTCCGCGCGCGGGGCGAGGTAGTGCTCGTGGAGAGCAGCGCGGAGGTCCGGGCGGTGCGCACCGACCGCGTGCACGGCGAGGACCGCGCGGGCCGCGGGGGAGTGGGCGATCCCTGCGAGAAAGGCGGACGCCGACGCCCGAAGGTCGGCGACGGGATCGTCGCTGGTGGCGGGCGTGAGGGGCGGGACCGTCGCGATCAGTGCCCCGACGACGAGGGCGTCGCGGTCCGGCCAGCGGCGGTAGATCGTCGGCCTGCCGACGCCGGCCCGGCGCGCGACCGTCTCGATGGTCAGGCCGTGGTAGCCGACGGTCTGCAACTCGACGAGGACGGCGTCGACGATGGCGCGTTCGACGGCGGCGCTGCGCGGTCGTCCGGGGCTTGCTGAGGGCACGTCCTCAGTATAGATTCCGTTACATGACGGAACGTATCGAAACACCGGTGTTCGCTACGGCGGGCCTGTTCGCGGCCTGGGCGATCCACGACGCGGAGGAGTGGTTCACGATCGGACCGTGGGCGCGGGCGCACGGGCTCCCGGTCTCGGACGGATGGGCGCGCCGAGCCATCGGCGTCATGGGAGCGATGGTCGGGGCGGCGGCGCTCGACGGGGTCCGCACGGGCGGTCGTTCCGCGTGGTACCAGTCGGCCCTGCTCGCCTACGGGCTGCACGGCTTCTCGCACCTCGCGATCGCCGCACGGTTCCAGGGCTACGCGCCCGGCGTCGCCACGACGCCGGTGGCGGTGCTGCCGTTCTGGCTGTGGGCGTCGTCCCGGCTGACTCGCGCCGGGGTGAGGAGGCCGGCCACGGAACTGCTCCCCGGCACCGTCGCGATGCTGGCCGGAGGAGTAGCCGCCTCCTACGGCGCCGCCGCGCTGATGGGCGGAGGCGCCGGGCGCGCGGGCTGAGCGCGCGCCGGGCGGAACGGGCCTACCATCGAGCGGTGCCGCGGAACCGACCGTGGATCGCGGCGGGAACCGTAGGAGCGCAGATGACGAGCCCGGCGGAGCACGTGCGGACGGACCTCCCGGACGCGGAGACGGCGCGGTCGTGACGGAGCGACTGGCGCTGTCGTCGGCGTCGGGCCGCTGGCTGATCACCGCCGCGGCCCTGGGATCGGGGGTCGCCTTCCTGGACGGCTCCGTGGTCAACGTGGCGCTGCCCGCGATCGGCGGCGACCTCGGTGGCGGGCTGTCGGTGCTGCAGTGGGTGCTCGACGGGTACCTGCTGACGCTGAGCGCCCTGTTGCTGCTGGGTGGCGCGCTCGGCGACCGGTACGACCGGCGCCTGGTGTTCCTCGCGGGCCTGGTGCTCTTCACCCTCGCCTCGATCGCGTGCGGACTCGCCCCGACGGGGGAGTCCCTGATCCTGGCGCGGGTGGTGCAGGGCATCGGCGGGGCGCTGCTCGTGCCCAGCAGCCTCGCGATGATCGAGACCGTCATCCGGGTGGAGGACCGCGGCCGGGCGATCGGACTGTGGGCGGGCCTGAGTGGTGTCTCCTCCGCGCTCGGTCCGTTCGTCGGGGGCTGGCTCGTCGACGTCGCATCCTGGCGCTGGGTCTTCCTGATCAACGTGCCGCTCGCCGCGGTGGCGCTGCTGCTCACCGTCCGCCACGTGCCGCGCATTCGCGACGCGCGGGAACGGGGCCCGCTCGACGTGGCGGGCGCCGGCGCCGTCACCGTCGGCCTGGGCGGGGTGACGTTCGCGCTGATCGAGGCCCCGGTGCAGGGATGGACGCCGGTGGTCGTGGCGGCGCTCGTCGTCGGCGTGCTCGGGATCGCGGCCTTCCCGGCGATCGAGCACCGCGCCGCGGACCCGCTCGTCCCGCTGCGACTGTTCCGGTCGGCGCAGTTCACCGGCACCAACGTCGTGACCCTGGCCGTCTACACCGGTCTCGGCGGGGCGCTGTTCCTGCTCTCCCTGCACCTGCAGTCGAACCTGGGGTACTCGGCGCTCGAGGCCGGGCTGGCGTTCGCGCCGTTCACGCTCATCATGCTGCTGCTCTCCGGGCGGATGGGTGCGCTGGCCCAGCGCACCGGTCCGCGGGCGCTGATGACCTGTGGCCCCCTGGTGGCGGGCATCGGGCTGGCGCTGCTGATGCGGGTGGTCCCCGGGGCGGGTTATGCGAGCGGGGTGCTGCCCGGCATCGTGGTCTTCGGGCTGGGCATGGCGATGACGGTCGCCCCGCTCACGTCCACCGTGCTCGCGGCGGTGCCGCCGCAGTACGTCGGCGCCGCGTCCGGCGCCAACAACGCGATCTCCCGCTTCGCGAGCCTGCTCGCCGTCGCCGTGCTGCCCCTCGCGGTCGGGATCACGGATCCGAGCGGGCCGTCGCTGGAGGGCGGCTTCGCGCGGGCGATGCTCGTCTCCGCGGCGCTCTGCGCGGCCGGTGGCCTGGTCGCGTTCCTCACGGTGCGCGATCCGGAGGAGTCGGTTCAGGTGCGGGCGTAAGTCGCTCCGTCGGAGACGAACTCGGGATGACCGTACGTCGCGAGACGCTGGTGGATAAGCCGGGTGAGGTAGATGTCGACGCCGGTGCGCACCACCGGGATCCGGGCGCCGATCTCCGCGGCGATCGTGCGGCCGCCGATGAAAGGGGCGGTGACCGCGACCAGGGCCACGTCGAGCGGGGTGAAGTCCACGCCCATCCGCGCCGCCTTGGCGGGCTTGCCGCTGCAGAAGGCGAGCGCGAACGAGGTCTTGCTCCACGCCTTCTCGACGAGACTCGCCACCTCGTCGAAGGGGCTGTGGCCGGGCCGGAGGTAGGCCTCCATCGATGACCGCACCAGCGCGCCGCAGGTCTCGTCGTCGAAGTCGTCCCGCAGCAGCGCGGCCCGGCCGTTGAAGACCGCGACGATGCCCTTCGGTGTCGTGGGCAGCAGTTCCTCCGGCAGGCCCAGCACGAAGCAGCGGTAGCGGTTGAACTCGACGATCGCGCGTTCGTGGGCGTCGAAGTCGCGCCGCTCGCGGAGCGCCCTGATCGCCAGCAGATAGCTGCCGATGGTGCCCGCCGGCATCTGGTCGACCTGGGGGATCGGGATGCCGTACACCGCGCGGTCCCACGCACCCGGCCGGGTCAGCGCGTGGAAGCGCACCATCGAGTGCATCAGCCGCACCATCGCGGCCGCCTCGAAGCCCTCCCGGTGCCGTTCGAGGGCGCCCGGCAGTGTGGTCACCGCGAAGAAGTTCGCGGTCTCGTTGATCCGCCGCGCCGCGCGCTTGCCGGACAGGGCGCCGGTCAGCGCCATGGGGAGCGCCGCGTAGGTGTTGAGGAAGGTCGCGAGGAAGACGCCGCGCGTGATGAACGGGGACGTCAGTGCAGAGCCGACCCGCGCGAGGCGGGCGCCCTCTTCGACCATCCCCGGATCGCCCCACGCCGGGGTGTCCTCCATCGCGGCGAGGAACGCGCGCAGTTCCTCCGGCGCGTCGGGGACGGCGTCGATCCCTTCCCGACAGGCGCGGCGGAGCATCGAGACCAGGGTCTTGGTCCCGAAGCGCGGCTCCAGCGCGGCGTACGGATCCGCGACGACGTCGCCGAGCAGCGTGGTGGTCGCGATGAGCTCCACGGTCCGCGGGTCCTCGAGCGTCGCGGAGCGCCTGCCGACCCGCGGGCGCAGGGTGGAGCGGACCTCCGGGTCGGCGGTGTGTCGATGGGGCGCGGTGTCGAAGTCGATGTCGCCGTAGAGGTCCGGCTGCAGGGCCGCCTGGGAGCGCACGCGCTCCGCGAGTTCCGGGTAGTGCGTCATGCTGAACGCTCCTTAACTTCCATCCCGTGACTACGACCATGACAGCCGGTGAGTCCGCCGGTCAAGGCATCGCACGAAACCCGTCCGGGGCGGCGCCGGGGCCCGGTCGCAGCGCGCCGTCGGGCCCCGTTCAGTCCTCGGACAGGCGGAGGAGGAGGCGGCGCAGCGTCGCGGCTTCCTCGCCGGAGAGCCGGGCTGCGAGCATCGCGTCCTCCGCCCGACGGATCCCGTCCTTCGCGCGCCGCTGGGCGTCCGCCCCCGCGCCGGTCGCGCTGACGGTGCGCCGTCGCGCGTCGTCGGCCTGCTCGCGCGCGATCAGCCCGCGGGATTCCAAGTCGCTCAGGTGCTTGCCGAGGCGCGTGGTGTCACGCCCCGTGCGGCGCGACAGCTCGACCTGCGAGACCGCGCCGCCGCGCAGCAGCGTGGTGAGGATGGCGTACTCCCACATCGAGACGCCCGCCTCGCGCAGGATCGGCTCCTCGGCGGCCAGCAACCGGCGCCCCAGCACGCCGATCGCCTCCGCCAGGTCGGGCTCGGTGCCGGGTTCCTCGGTCGCCATCGCTCCTCCATGATCCTCTACCGCGGTGCACGGAAATCGTCTACTGTGGTGCACGGTATTGCTGTATCACCGACCATTGGAACCTACTGGGGGCGTCATGGACACATGCGATCTGCACCGGGCGGCCGAGGAGTACGCCGCACTCCTGTCGGAGGCGGTTTCGGCCGACCTCGCAGCTCCCGCCGGGGAGCGCACCGTCGGGGAGCTGACCGCGGCACTGGCCGAGAGCGCGTCCGGCCTCGCCTCCCGTCTCGGGGCCGCACCGTCGGTCGTTCCCGGCGGTGCCGGTCCGCCCGACCTCTACGGCGGCGGTTACGAGCACGCCTTCCGGCGGGCCGTCCAGCGGCTCCGCGCGGCCGCGGCATCGTCGGACGGGCGGGCGTGCGACGAACTCGCCGACCTGATCCGCGAGATCGACAGCGGCGCGGTGGCCCTGCGCGAGGCGCTGCGCCTCGACTGACCGGCGACGGTCCCGCTCGAACCGGACATTCGCGGCCGCCCGTCCGATACGGTGAGCGAATGTCTTCGAACATCGAATCTCCCTCGGCGCCTCCGGTGCCCAAGGACGCCGCCACCGTCGTGCTGGTGCGCGACGGCGCGGACGGGATCGAGGTCTTCCTCCAACGTCGCGTCCAGCAGATGGCCTTCGCCGGCGGTATGACCGTCTTCCCCGGCGGCGGCGTGGACCCCCGCGACGGCGAGGCCGACCTCGCCTGGCAGGGGCCCGAAGCCCCGTGGTGGGCCGAGCGTTTCGGCGCCACCGAACGCGATGCGCGCCAGCTGGTGTGCGCGGCGGTGCGCGAGACCTTCGAGGAGTGCGGCGTGCTCCTGGTCTCCGACGGTGACGGCGGCGCGCCGGACGTCTCCGCCCTCGCGCCCGCGCGGCGCAGGCTCGAGGCCAAGGAGCTCTCCCTCGCCCAGTTCCTCCGCGAGGAGGGGCTGGTCCTGCGCGCCGACCTGCTGCGGCCGCTGGCCCACTGGATCACGCCGAAGAACGAGAAGCGCCGCTACGACACCCGGTTCTTCCTCGCGGCTCTGCCGGCCGGGCAGCAGGCCGACGATCGGACCAGCGAGGTCGAGGAGGCCGGCTGGTGCACGGCGGCGCAGGCGCTCGAGGACTGGTCCGCGGGGCGCCGCTTCCTGCTGCCGCCCACGTGGTCGCAGCTGCGAGCGGTGGCGCGGTACGGCACCGTCGACGAGCTGCTGGCCGCCGAGTGCGTGATCGAGCCGGTCGAACCGGAGCTTCCCCTCGGCGGCACGATCACCTCGTTGCAGTTCGCGGAGGCGGCGGAGTACGTGGCGTCGATGCCGCCGACCATCGGGCGCACCGCGCTGTAGCACCGTCGCGTAGCCCGCTATTCACCCTCGTTCGGCAAGGGTTCACCGACCCGCGCGGTCGCGGTTCACCGCCCCGTCGTCTCCCGCGCCCACCCTGAGCGCCATGAGAACTCCGGGAACACTGGTCACCGGCCGAACCTCTGCCCACGAGACGCTGATCGACGGAGCCGAGTACGAGGTCGTGCTCACCACCCGTGCGGACGACATCGAGACCGTGCAGCGGTTGCGCTACGAGGTCTTCGGCACCGAGCCGGGGTTCGAGGCCTCGATGGCCGGCGTCGTCGACGGCCGGGACGCCGATCGCTTCGACGAGTTCTGCGACCACCTCGTGATCCGGCACAAGCCGAGCGATCAGGTCGTGGGCTGCTACCGGATCCTGCCGCCGCCCGGGGCCATCGCCGCCGGCGGCCTGTACCTGGCAACCGAGTTCGACTTGGATGCGCTCGATCACATCCGGCCCGAGACGCTGGAGATGGGCCGGGCCTGCGTCCGCGCCGACCACCGCACCGGCGGTGTGCTGTGCCTGATGTGGGCGGGCCTGCTCGCCTACAGCGATCTGCGGGGCATCCGGTACGCGATGGGCGCGGTGAGCGTTCCGATGCAGTACGAGGGGTACGACCGCGGTGCGACGGTCCGCGCCGTGCGCGAGCTGGTCGACGCCAAGCACCGCGCGCAGTGGGTGGTGACCCCGCGGAACGAGGTCGAGGAGATCACGGCCGAGCCCGCCTCCCGCCGCACCTTCCCGCCGCTGGTGACGGGCTACCTGCGGATGAACGCGGAGATCCTCGGCGCCCCGAGCTTCGATCCGGTCTTCGACGTCGCGGACTTCCCGATGATCATCGACCGCAGGCGGTTCAACGTCCGCTACCTCGAACGCCTGCAGCAGGCGGCGGGAAGCATCTAGCGATGATCCCCGTCGCGGAACTGCCCCGGCACCCCTGGCAGCAGGTCTCCCCGTGCGACGGGGCGTGCTCCGCCGCTGAGCCGCAGGAGAGCGCGGCGTGGCTGCGCGCGGTGCGCTGGGCGGCGCTGGTGACGGTGATGCTCGCCGGTCTGCTCGCGCTGGCACTGGCCTATCCGTGCGGCGCGACCGCCCGGCGGGTCGTGATCCGCGGCGGCGCCCGGGCGATGCTGTTCGCGATCGGCATGCGCGTGGAGCCGGTGGGCAACGTGCCTCTGCGCTCGCTGGTGGTGGCGAACCACCAGTCGCTGCTCGACATCGTCGCCATCGCCTCGATCGCCCCGGCGGCGTTCGTGGCCAAGGCCGACATCTTCGACGTGCGTCCCGTCGCGGTCCTGATGCGCGCCTTCGGCGCGATCCCGCTGCGCCGTGAACGGCTCAGCGAATTGCCGCGGACCGTCGAGCAGGTCGCGGAACTGCTGGGCAGGGGCCGCACGGTGGCCCTGTTCCCGGAGGGCACGACGTACTGCGGGTTCCACCGCGGGGAGTTCCGGCCCGCCTTCTTCCAGGCCGCGATCGACGCCCGCGTCGACGTGGTGCCCGTCTCGCTGCGCTACTCGATGCGGCTGCCCGGACCGGCGCGCGGCGCCCGGCAGAGCGCGGTCGCGGCGTACGTCGGCGCCGACACCGAGGTCTCCACCCTCGCCCGCGTGATCGGTGCCCGCGGCGTCGCGGTGCGCGTGCACGCCATCGAGGTGATCGACGCCGCGCAGTGGGCCCGCCCGGGGCGCGTGGCACTGGCCGCGCGCGCCGAAGCCGCCGTGTTCGCCGACGCGGAGTTCCTCGACGCCCCCGCGCGCCTGCCTCTCGTGGCCTGACCCGGAAAGGGGCCGGGCCACCGAGAACGGCGGCGGGCGTATTCTTGGGACGCGATGACTCCCGACCGCGAGAACCCCGTCTACCTCGACCACGCCGCGGACACCCCGATGGTGCCCGAGGCGCTGGCGGCGATGGCGCGGGTCGCCGCCCGACCGGGCAACGCCTCGTCGCAGCACGGCTCCGGTCGCCGGGCCCGGCGGATCCTCGAGGAGTCTCGCGAGTCGATCGCCCGCGAGCTGGGTGCCCGGCCGTCCGAGGTGGTCTTCACCGGCGGCGGCACCGAGGCCGTCAACCTCGCGGTGAAGGGGCTCTACTGGGCCCGCCGCGCCGAGAACCCCGCTGCCGTCACGGTGATCGCCTCGGCGATCGAGCACCACGCGGTCCTGGACGCGGTCGAATGGCTCGGCGAACACGAGGGCGCGCGCGTCGTGCTGCTGCCCGTGGACCGGAGCGGCCTCGTCGATCCCGCCGACCTGCGCGCCGCGCTCGACGAGGCGGCGGGCACCGTCGCACTGGTCAGCGTGATGTGGGCCAACAACGAGGTCGGCACGATCCAGCCGATCACCGAGCTCGCGGCCGAGTGCGCCCGCGACGGGGTGCCCATGCACTCCGACGCCACCCAGGCCACCGGTCACGTGCCCATCGACTTCGACTCCAGCGGCCTGGCCGTGCTCACCAACGCCGCGCACAAGTTCGGCGGACCGCAGGGCGTGGGCGCCATGCTCATCGGCCGCACCGTGTCCCTGGTGCCGCTGGCCCACGGCGGCGGTCACGAGCGGGACCTGCGCTCCGGCACTCCGAACGTCGCCGGCATCGCGGGCATGGCCGCAGCGCTGACCACCGCGATCGGCAGGATGGGCGAGGAATCGCCCCGACGCGCCGCACTGCGCGACCGCCTGATCGAGGGCGTGCGCCGTTTCCAGGGCGCCGTCATCAACGGCGGTGCCGCACACGGTGTCCCCGCACTCCCGGGCATCGCCCACGTCTCCTTCGCCGGCTGCGAGGGCGATTCGCTGCTCATGCTGCTCGACGCCCGCGGCATCGAGTGCGCCACCGGCTCGGCGTGCAGCGCCGGCGTCGCCCGGGTCAGCCACGTTCTCGAGGCGATGGGCGCCGACCCCGGCGTCGCGCGTGGCTCGCTGCGCTTCTCCTTCGGCCCCGAGACCACCGAGGCCGACATCGACGCGGTGCTCGATGCGCTGGCGCAGGTCGTCGAGCGCGCCCGCGCCGCCGGGCTCAGCTTCACGGGGGCCCCCTGATGCGCGTGCTCGCCGCGATGAGCGGCGGCGTCGACTCGGCCGTCGCGGCGGCCCGCGCGGTCGAGGCCGGTCACGACGTGGTCGGCGTGCACCTCGCGCTGTCCGAGGCCCCGGGAACCCTGCGCACCGGCTCGCGCGGCTGCTGCTCCAAGGAGGACGCGGGCGACGCCCGCCGCGCCGCCGACGTGCTGGGCATCCCGTTCTACGTCTGGGACTTCGCGGACCGCTTCCGCGAGGACGTGATCGACGACTTCGTCGCCGCCTACGCGGCGGGCGAGACGCCGAACCCGTGCCTGCGCTGCAACGAGAAGATCAAGTTCTCCGCGCTCGCCGAGCGCGCCTACGCGCTGGGCTTCGACGCCGTCGCCACCGGCCACTACGCCCGGCTCGAGGACGGCGAGCTGCGTCGCGCCGTCGACGCGGACAAGGACCAGTCCTACGTGCTCGCCGTGCTCACGGCCGAGCAGCTCGCGCGCGCGATGTTCCCCGTCGGGGACACGCCGAAGCCCGCGATCCGCGAGGAGGCGGCGCGCCGCGGCCTCGCCGTCGCGGACAAGCCCGACAGCCACGACATCTGCTTCATCCCGTCCGGCGACACGCAGGCCTTCCTCGGCGCCCGGATCGGCGTGCGGCCCGGGGCCGTCGTCGATGCCGCGACCGGCGAACGGCTCGGCGAGCACGGCGGCGTGCACGAGTTCACCATCGGGCAGCGCAAGGGACTGGGCCTGCCGGGCCCGGGACCCGACGGCGCGCCCCGCTACGTCACGGCCATCGACGCCGAGAGCGGCGAGGTCCGGGTCGGCAGCGGCGAGCAGCTCGACGTCGCCCGGATCGTCGCCGACGGTGCCGTCTGGACCTCGGGGGCCGCGCCCGCCGCCCCGATCGAGGCGATGGTGCAGGTACGCGCGCACGGCGGCCTCGCGCCCGTCACCGCCCACGCCGACGGGGACCGGCTGATCCTGGACCTGCACGAGCCGCTGCGCGGCGTGGCGCCCGGCCAGGCCGCGGTGCTCTACGCGCCCGACGGCGAGCGCGGCGATCTGGTGCTCGGTTCCGGCACCATCCGCTCGACCGCGCACGACGGCGCGCATGTCTGATCCGCTCGCCCCTCTGATCGGCGGGGTGACGGGGATCGGCTCGCTGCCGGGGACCGACCCCCGCGAGGCCGCCGCCACCGTCGTGGGCGAACTCGCGGTGCCCTTCCTACCCGAGCTCCCGCACCGGGGGATCGGCGCCGACATGATCGGCCGCGGCGCGGGCCTGCTCGTCGACATCGGGCTCGACGTCTCGACCACCGGCTACCGGATCGGGGTGCCGGACGGTCGCGTCGCGCGGCTCACCGGCGACTACCTGGAGCGGGACCTCGACGCGCTGGAGGAGGCCTACGAGATGGCCCGTCGCCGCGGCGGTGGCCTGGTCAAGACGCAGTTCGCCGGTCCGCTGACCCTCGCCGCCGGCCTGGAACTGCCGAACGGGCACCGGGTGGCCCGCGACCGCGGGGCGATGCGCGACGTCGCGGCCTCACTGGCGGAGGGGCTGCGCCGGCACGTCGCCGACCTGCGCCGCCGCCTCGGCGCGGACGTCGTGCTGCAGCTGGACGAGCCGTCGATGTGGTCGGTCGTCCACGGCACGGTGCCAGCGCTGACCAAGCTCGATCCCGTGCGCGCGGTGCCCGCGCCGGAGGCCGCCGAACTGCTCGCCTCCGTGATCGAGGCCGTCGACGCCCCGGTGGCCCTGCACCTGTGCGGGCGGATCGACTGGGACGTGGTGCGGCGGGTGCCGGCCGCGGGCGCGTTCGTCGACGTGCCCCGGCTCGCCGTCGCCGACTACGAGGGCTTCGGCGAACTCGCCGAGTCCCGCACCCTCGTCGGGCTCGGCCTGGTCCCGGCCGCCCGGCGCCCCGATCCCGCCGCGCACGCCGCGGCGGCGGTCCGCCTCTACGAGGAGATCGGACTCGCCCGCCGTGACCTCGCGAAGACCGTCGTGACACCCGAGTGCGGGCTCGCAGGGGCGAAGCCGGAGAACGTGCGCCCGATCCTGGAGGCGTGCGGCCGCGTCGCCGCGGACCTCGCCGAGGCCGCACACGGCTGAGCCGGTGGCGTTAGTGTGCGGTATGACCGTGTGCAGGTGCATCGCCGCAACCACCACCGCCCTCGCCGCCGCCGTCGCCCTCGCCGGGTGCGGCGGCTCGTCGGAGCCCGCCTCGAGCGCGAGTACCACCCCGACCGGGGCGTCCGCTCCGAGCGTCGCCTCGCAGGTACCCACCGCGATCCCCGCGCACGTGCCCGGCACGTACGTCAACGGCGACTGGGTGGTCCGTCTCGCCGCGGACGGCACGTGGGAGGAGGATCTGCGCGGTCAGGTCAACGCCTACGGCGGCAGTTACACCGTCGACGGTGACCAGGTCGTGCTGCGGGATCGTCGCGGGTCCAGCGAGACCGCGACCCTGCAGGGCGACGAGCTGCGGCTGCCGTCGATCACCCTCACTCGCCGGTAGCGGCGTCGAGCGCCGCGATCGCCCGCTTCGGGGCGATCCGCCGGTAGCTCGCGTCGAGCAGCTCCCGCACCTCGTCCCAGTCGACGGTGCCGATCGTCAGATCGAGCCCGAGCCACCCGGCCGAGGCCATGTACGCGGGGAGGTAGAACCGTTCGTCCTGCTCGAGCGCTGCGCGCTCGGCGGGATCGGCGATGAACAGGAGGCTGGTGTTGCGCTGTTCGTGCGGCCGGTCGGCGGTCTTCTTGGTGCCGCCGCCGTAGACGCCGAACATCTTGCCGCAGCGGAACGTCGGGCGCCCGTGCGCGATCTTCTCCTCGGTCTCCGGGAAGGCCAGCGCGATCTCCCGCACCCGGGCGAGCATCGGATCGTCGTCGGAGAACATGATCGGATGGGGCATGCCGCCGAGCGTAGCGCCCGGCGGCACACCCCATCAGGACGATCGCCGGGTCAGGCGGCGGCGTCGACCGTCGTCGCGGACTCCGTCTCCGTCTCCGCCTCGGCGTCGGCCGCGACCTCGGTCGCCGAGGCCTCGCCGTCGACCCCTGCGGCGGCATCGGTGTCCGCGCCCGGGGCGCTCTCCGGCGTGCCCTCGGGATCCGGCGTCGAAGTGCTCTCGGTCGCGGTGTCCTCGGTCGTGGGCGCTGCGGGCTCAGGCGTCGTGGTGGTGGGCGCCTCGACCGCCTTCGTCTCCGTGCTGGGCGACGGTGCCGGCGTGGACTTCTCGTCGTCGGCGGTGACCCGCCGCGCGGCGCTGTCCGCGGGCGCCGACAGCGCCGCCGCGGCGACGGGCGCCGCGGCCTCGGTGACCGGCTCCTCGTCCTGCGACAGCGCCTTCTCCGCCAGCGGGAGAACGTCCTTGACGCGGTCGATGTCCTGCTTGAGAGTGATGCTCGAGATCCAGCTGTCCAGCGCCGAGAACGGTGCGAACGGGCGGATCGGCATCGTGCCCAGTCCGAACGGGTTCTCCAGCTCGATCAGCCCGATCCGGGGGATCAGGCTCGCCCCGCCGTCGAGCCTGGTGATGGTGGGCATGCCGAGGTAGTTGGGCCGCATCGTGCCGTTGACCTCGGCAGCGGGGAAGACCGTGAGGCGGTAGCCCAACCAGTCCACGGTGATCGGGGACCGCAGGCCGTAATCACTGGTCAACAGGTAGCGCGTACTGCTCGACGTCGAGGTCGTGACCTTCGGCGTGCCGTTCTCGTCGAGGACCGGTGCACCGTTCTCGTCGAGGACGGGGACCTCGGTGCCCGTGGTGGAGACCTCCTTGGTGAACCGGAGGAAGTCCTTGGTGAGCTTGAGTCGCTTCTCCTCCGAGAACAGGGCCTCCATCGCCTCCTTGACGACGGGGTTCTGCAGCAGCGCAGCGAGTTCCGCCGGCGGTATCGCGCTGAGGTCCCCGCCTGCGAGGGCGGTGAGCACCGCGATCGCACCGGGCGTGAGCCCGCGGGCGAGCAGGTTGCCGTTGCCGAGGAACAGGGACGTGGGGTCGGTCAGGCCCCACGAGGTCTGCCGGGTCTGGCCGACGGTGGCGGGCCGCAGGTCGCGGTAGTAGTCGAAGAGCCCCAGCGTGTTCGAGCATTCTCCGAGGCCGGACGCCGACGCGGAACTGGAGGCGCCGAGGCAGCTGACCTCCTTGAGGTCCGGCAGCGTGAGGTTCTGCGCGAGGTCCATCGCGTTGGTGATCGTGTCGGCGTCGATTCCCGCCGGCAGCATGTCGAAGCGGGCGAGGAGGTCGAGGACCTTCGACTCCTTGATCTTGTCGAAGTTCAACCGGGAACCGAACCAGTCCAGTCCCATCGTGCTGGTGTTCATGTTCAGCGCCAGAGCGAGGCCGAGGCCCGCGGTGGCCTGGGAGGTCGCGCCGGCGCCGTCCGCGCCGGCCAGGGCGAGGGCGAGCTTGAACTTCGTCTGCGCGAGCGCGGCGGCACCGTTGCGGGAGAGGGCGAACGAGTAGCCGTCGCCGAGGATCGTCGACGAGCCGGTCGGCCCCTGACTGAAGGTGAGGACGGTCGGCTGCGTGTAGTCGTACGTGCGGCCGGACAGTTGCCCGGCGATCTTCAGCGCTTCCGTGCGGGTGGCGAGGTTGCCGTCGACCGTCCGGTACGCCCAGCCGCCGATGATGCAGATCGTCCGGGTGCAGTAGCGCTCCTCGACCGGCTTGTACGGCAGGGCCGCCGCGGCGGTGACATCCGCGAGCGTCTTGTACTTCCCGATCGCGGTCGGATCCATGTCCGTGAGCCCGAAGACCGCGAGGCCGGTCTTGATCAGGCCGGTGGGCTGCACCGCCAGCGCGCTGAGCACGCCGAACGGGGTCTGCTCGCCGAGGGGGATCGTGACGATGATGACCTGCTTGTCGGGTCCGAGGTTGATCGTGATCTGATCCGCTACGCTCGCCAGGTCGACGCGGTCGGGCAGGACCAGGGCCGCGCCGGTACCGGTGGAGCCGCTGCAGTCGGCGCCCCCGCCACCCCCTGCCGAACCTCCGCCGGCGAGACCGCCGGTGCGGCAGGACTCGACGATCCGGCGCACCACCGGGTTGTCGAGGAGGGTGAGCAACTTCTGGACGTCGAGCTCGCTGAGGTCGGGGTTCTCGCCCCCGAGCTTGGTGATGTCGATCCCGTAGTCGCGCAGGTTGACTCCACCGATCACGATGTCGCCCTGCTGGCCGGTACTGCTCGTCGTGGCCGCGGCGGCCATCGGCGCCCCGGCGGTGCCGGCGAGGGCGGCGGTCGCGGCGGCGGCGACCAGGCCGGCGCGCCAGCGGCCGCCTCGGCGCCTCGTGCGGTTCGCGGCCCTGTGCGTGGCGCGGCGGGTGATGCGGTTCGGCTGTGCGGACGGTGTCGTGGGGGAGGTCATGATGGGCATGCGGGCTTCCTTGTTCTTGAACTACCCAGGTGGTGGTGTGACAACGGGCGTCATCAGTTCCGGACGCTAACTCAAGAGAATGACCGAGATCACTGATTTGCACGATTGACACATTGGCGATGTCGTGGGTGGTGATCGCGGATCCTGCGGGCCGCGTCGGCGCGGTGATGGAACATGTTCTAATTCGATGATGCGGGAACACGACGTACGCACCGGGATCGTCCAGTTCACTTCCGACCGCGGTCTGCCGCCGCAGCGGCTCGCGCCGCTGATCGAAGCGGCGGGCTTCGCGTCCTACTTCGTGCCCGAGCACGGACACATCCCCACCCGCCGGGACGCGGCGCACCCGGGAACCGGGACCGCGGAGCTGCCCGACGACCGCTACCTGCGCACCCTCGATCCGTGGACCACTCTCGCCGCCGCAGCAGCGGTGACCGAGCGGATCGAGCTCGCGACCGCCGTCGCCCTTCCCGTGCAGGCGGACCCGATCACGCTCGCCAAGACGATCGCCACCGTTGACCACCTGTCCGGCGGGCGGGTGAGCCTGGGCGTCGGATTCGGCTGGAACCTCGACGAGCTCGCCGACCACGGTGTGCCCGCCGGCCGCAGGCGGACCATGCTGCGCGAGTATCTCGAGGCCATGCGGGCGCTGTGGCGCGACGAGGAGGCGAGCTACGAGGGCGAGTTCGTGTCCTTCGGCCCCAGCTGGGCCTGGCCCAAACCGCCCGGCACGGTGCCCGTGCTGGTCGGGGCGGGCGGGACGGATAAGAACTTCACCTGGATCGCGAAGAACGCCGACGGTTGGATCACCACCCCGCGGGACCGCGGGATCACCGACGCGGCTCGCCGCCTCGCGGAGATCTGGCGGGAGCACGGGCGCGACGGCGCGCCCCGCATCGTCGCGCTGGACGGTCGCCCCGACCGCGACCGGTTGGCCCGCTGGGGCGAGGCCGGCGTCACCGATGTGCTCTACCCGGCAGTCGATTCCGACGAAGGCGCCGCCGAGGCGTACCTCGAGAGCGTCGCCGACGCCCTCGGTTCGGAGCAGGACTGAGCCCGACCGGTGCGGCCGGGACGGGCTACTGACCCCGGACGACGTGCGCCATGAACACGACTCCGCGGTAGACGCCGTACGCCACGATGGAACCGCTCATGACGACTCTGATCGGTCCGATGTGCCCTGATGCTAGTGCGATGCCCAGGAGGATGACTTGAGCGAGCACGATGACGCCCAGGACGGCCGACTCGAGGTTCCGGAGGGCCGTGCGCCGAAGGACGCGGCCGGCGTTCGCGGGGAGTGCGCGGAATGTCCAGACCGCGATCGCGGCGAGCCCACCGAGGGCGATTCCCGCGACGATGCGGACGGCGGCCGGGGACGGAGGCCCCATCGCGGGCTTTTCGGTCAGGCGGATGCGCGGAGAACTCCCGGGCTCCGGGGGCAGGGTCACCACGCGGTCCGGTTCGCTGGAGATCCCGGTCGGATCGACTCGCAGGTCACCGGGCACGGTGATGGTCCGCGGTCCGGCGGCCGTCGTCTCCGCCGCCGGCCGGGGAACCGGTTGCGCCGTCGTCATAGCGACGAGGCCGCCGATCACCGCGACGAGTCCCAGGGAGACGAACGCGATGGTCAGCGCCCGATCCACGATGACGCGCGCGACGGAGGGAAGCGCCTCGCTACCCGGCTCCAGCATCCCGGCGTGCATCATGCGCCGCGTACCGGTGAGCAGGCGCCACCGGGAACCCTCCAGGATCGACAGGAGCTGCAGCGCGGGTGCATGATCCGGGTCGATCGCCAGCGCCCGGGTCAGGGCCGCGCGCGCCTCCTTGATCCGCTTCAGGGTGATCAGTGCGCTACCGGCCGCGACGTGGGCGTCTGGGTTCTCGGGCTCCAGGGCGATCGCCCGGTGGGCGCTCGCCAACGCCCACGTCGGCTGGACCTCCACGGTCATCTGGGAGCGGGCCACATGCAGGCCGGCGTTCTCGGGCTCCGCGGCCAGCGCGCGGTCGATGGCCTGCACCGCGGCGCCCCGCTCGCCGAGGTGCCCGTGGGCGTGGGCCAGGAGGAGCATGCCGCTGGTGTCCTCCGGTGCGTCGGCGACGCACGATTCGGCGGTGGCCAGGGCATCGCGGTATCGCCCGTCGAGTAGCTGCGACCACCCGAGCACCACCAGGGCCAGTCGATGACGCGGGTCGTGTGCCAGCGCGGACTGCGCGTTCTCGATGGCCTTCGCGTAGTGCCCGCTCTGCTGGTAGGCGTGGGCGACGGCGGCGTAGTGCTCGGCGCTCACCGGCGTTTGCGCCTGCGCAGGTACGCGGCGAGTTCGTCGTAGGTGCCGTCCGCGTTGCCGAAGTCGACGACCCCGCGTGCGGTGGTGAACCATTCATCGGTGCTGGGGCGGGTCTCGGCGATCGCGGTGTCGAGGTCGCGCATCGTGATCGGCCGCACGGTTCCCGCGGCGACGGAGTCACGGAGCGCGGCGCGGGTGGCCGTGGCGCAGACACCGGCGATGTCCGCACCGCTGAAACCCTCCGTGCGGCGGGCGGCGGAGGCGAGGTCGATGCCCGCGATAGGGCGGCTGGAGAGGTGGTGGCTGAGGATGCCCGCGCGGGCGGGACCGTCTGGAAGGGGCACGAACACCGTGGCGTCGAAGCGCCCGGGCCGTCGCAGGGCGGGATCGACGTCCCACGGATGGTTCGTGGCGCCGAGGATGAACACGTCGTCGTTGGTGGCCGTCGCTGAATCCGTATCCGCGAGCAGCTGGTTGACCAGGGGGCGCAGGCCGTTGTCGCCCGACATGGCACTGCGCCGGTGGCCGAGCGCGTCGAGCTCGTCGAAGAACAGCACCGTCGGAGCGTTGCGCCGGGCGGCCTCGAAAATCGAGTGCAGCGCGCGTTCGCTCTCGCCCAGCCAGCGGCTCATGACCTCGGAGATGCCCACCTGGATGAACGAGGCGCCGAGCTCGCCGGCGATCGCGCGCGCCAGGAAGGTCTTCCCGCATCCTGGCGGGCCGTAGAGCAGCAGGCCGCCCCGTGCGGTCAGGTCGAACGCCTTCGCCACCTCGGGGTTGCGCAGCGGCGCGAACAGGGTCGTCTCCAGGCGCTGCTTGACCTCGGCCATGCCGGCGACCTCGGACAGGCGCAGGGGAGTGCGCTCGATCTCGATGTGCGCGTGTTCGGTCGCTGCGCCGTCCGCCTCGTCGCCGCCGACGAACGGTGGCGGCAGGGTCTCGCCCAGTTCCGTCTCGGCGCGCTCCCAGTCGAACGAGTCGCCCGACCGCGGTGCCGACGTCGGGGGCGGCGACTGCGGCGGCGTGCTAGTGGTGGGGGCGGGTGCGGCGCTGGTCGCGCGGGTGAGCAGCGCGACGAAGCGCTCGTCCCCGGGGAACGCCGCCAGTGCCTGCGCACACTCCGTCACCGCCTGCGCGGTGTCGGAGCGCTCGATGAGGACCTCGATGAGCCGTTCCCGGAGCTCGGGCAACTCGGGGGATGCGGCGATCGCCGTGGTGAGGGCCTGGACGACGGGGTCCTGCGACATGGGCGCTCCTAGTGAACTGGATATGTAACAACATAAAGGACTGCATCGACGGCCGGGACCTCGGCCCGTGTGACGTCGGTGGCGGTGGCGCCCGCCGGACGTGCGGAGCGCGCGGATCCGTCAGTGCCCTCGACTAATCTGGGGCGCATGTCGAAGGAGCTGACCGAGGACGACCGCCGCGCCTGGCAGGAACTCGCGGAGGAGGTGCGCGGGCACCAGTTCCGGTACTACGTGCAGGATGCGCCCGTCCTCTCCGACGGCGAGTTCGATGCGCTGCTGCGCCGGCTGCAGGAGATGGAGGCGGCCTTCCCGGAACTGGCGGTCGCCGATTCACCCACCAAGTTGGTCGGCGGCGGCTTCTCCACCGAGTTCACCGCGGTCGATCACCTCGAGCGGATGATGAGCCTGGACAACGTCTTCGACGAGGGCGAGCTGCGCGACTGGATCGCCCGGGTGCAGAAGGACGTCGGCGGAGAAGTGGTCTTCCTCACCGAGCTCAAGATCGACGGTGTCGCCCTGAACCTGGTGTACGAGAACGGCTCCCTCGTGCGGGGAGCCACCCGCGGGGATGGCCGCACCGGTGAGGATGTCACGCTCAACGCGCGCACCCTGCGGGACGTGCCGCACGTGCTGACCCCATCGGAGGAGTTCCCGATCCCGGAGGTGCTCGAGGTGCGCGGCGAGGTCTTCTTCCGGCTCGCCGATTTCGAGGAGCTCAACGCCGGCCTGGTGGCGGAGGGGAAGCCGCCCTTCGCCAATCCGCGCAACTCGGCGGCGGGGTCGTTGCGCCAGAAGAATCCGCAGGTCACCTCGCGACGCAAGCTCGGCATGATCTGCCACGGCCTGGGTCGCATCCAGGGTCAGTGGTCGCCGTCCTCGCTGCACGACGCGTACCGCGCCCTGGCCGCCTGGGGGCTGCCCGTCTCGCAGTACACCAAGCAGGTCACCGGCGCCGACGCCGTGGTCGACCGCGTCTTCTACTGGGGCGAGCACCGGCACGACCCGGAGCACGAGATCGACGGGCTCGTGGTCAAGGTCGACGAGATCGCCGTGCAGCGGCGGCTCGGCGCCACCTCCCGCGCGCCCCGGTGGGCCATCGCCTACAAGTACCCGCCGGAGGAGGTCACCACGAAGCTGCTCGACATCCGGGTGGGCGTGGGCCGGACCGGCCGGGTCACGCCGTACGCCTACATGGCGCCGGTCACCGTCGCCGGTTCCACCGTCGAGTTCGCGACGCTGCACAACCCCTCCGAGGTGGAGCGCAAGGGCGTCCTCATCGGCGACACCGTCACCATCCGCAAGGCGGGCGACGTGATCCCCGAGGTTCTCGGACCGGTGGTGGATCTGCGAGACGGTACTGAGCGGCCCTTCGTCATGCCGGTCACCTGCCCCGAGTGCGACACCGTGCTGGCGCCGTCGAAGGAGGGCGACGCCGACATCCGCTGCCCCAACACCGAGGCCTGCCCGGCCCAGCTCCGGGAGCGGCTGTTCTACCTCGCGGGCCGCAATTGCTTCGACATCGAGGGCCTGGGCTACGAGGCGGCCAGCGCGCTCACCGTCTCCCCGGTGCTGCACAACGAGGGCGACGTCTTCGCCCTCACCGAGGAGGACCTGCTGCAGGTCCCGCTGTTCACCAACGACGGCGGCAGCCTCTCCGCGAACGCGCAGCGGCTCCTCAAGAACCTCGACACGGCCAAGGACAAGCCGCTCTGGCGCGTGCTCGTGGGCCTGTCGATCCGGCACGTGGGTCCGTCGGCGGCCCGCGCGCTCGCGCAGGAGTTCGGCAGCCTCGACGCGATCGCCGCGGCCGATGTCGACCGGCTGGCCGAGGTGGACGGTGTGGGCCGCACCATCGCCGAGGCCGTGATCGAGTGGTTCAAGGTCGGCTGGCACCAGGAGATCGTCGAGAAGTGGCGGGCAGCCGGCGTGCGACTCGAGGACGAGCGGGACGACTCGATCCCGCGCACCCTCGAGGGCATGTCCATCGTGGTGACGGGCTCGCTACAGAACTTCTCCCGCGACGAGGCCAAGGAGGCGATCCTGGTGCGCGGCGGGAAGGCCGCGGGCAGCGTCTCCAAGAAGACGGCGTTCGTCGTGATCGGTGACGCTCCCGGGTCCAAGGCCGACAAGGCCGAGCAACTGGGCGTGCCGATCCTCGATGAGGACGGCTTCGCGAAGCTTCTGGCAGAGGGGCCCGACGCTGTGCGTCCGCCGGCGGGCGAGGAGCCGGACGCTACCTGACCAGCACCGTCGCCACGATGCCGGTGAGATAGCCGAGCCGGGCGACCTCGGAGGGGCGGAAGTCCGGCCCGCCGGGCCGGCCGACGAGCACGACCTTGCCGATCGCGCCCAGCGGCGCGGCGGCGAGCTTGGTGTCCATCTGCTGCCAGGTCTGGGGCACCCAGTCGGCCTCCGCGTCGAGGGCGACGGGGCCGCTCAGCGGCAGGAAGTCGAAATTCTCCGGCGGTGTCTCGGGCAGACCCGAGGAACCGAACACGGGCCACTCGGTCTCCGGGGTGTTGCCGAGCACGGCGCACCACCCGACGCGCAGCACGCGGGGGATCTGATCGGCCAGCATCTGCAGCTGGTCCCGGCCCGCGCCCGCGACGTGGTCGATGAGCTCCAGCTCGCGGTGGGTGTCGAGGACGTCGGCGTACGGGCGGATCGAGTCGACCGTGATCCCGTCCAGCGCCTCGGCGGCGGTGATCAACGTGTCCGGCAGGGACTGCGGGCCGAGGTCGACGACGATGTCGTCGACCGCGAAGCCGTCGCCGCGCTCGACGACGTCGAGGGACAGGATGTCGGCACCCACCGAGCCGAGGGCCACGGCCAGGGAACCCAGGCTGCCGGGGCGGTCGGTGAGGCGGACGCGCAGGAGGTAGGACACGCCCCGATTGTGGCACCCGCCCCCGCGGCGCGCAGATCCTGCCCACCGCGGGCGCGCGGGCGAGTCGGACGTCGGGAAGATCACACCGCCTCGGTTGGTGCCGGGCGCTCTCGGCCCCGACACTGGTACGCATGCCCCACACCGAAACCCGGGCGGAGGCAGGAGCGGCCCACAAGGCCTCGCTGACCTCCGTCGCCCGACGCATCGCCCCCGGCCGCGAACACGAATTCCTGGCCTGGACCGACGCGGGAATCGCACTGGCCCGTACCTACCGCGGCTTCCTGGGCGGCGGTTGGGTCCGCGCCGCCGACGACCCCGAGCTGTACTTCGTGATCTACCGGTTCGCCTCCGACGAGGAGCTCGACGACTGGCAGCGCTCGCGGGTGCGCAAGCACTGGCTGGAGCGCTGCGAGGGCCTCGCGGTCGAGACCGCGACCCATCGTCTCTCGGGGATCGAGGGCTGGTTCGACCCGCAGGCCGACGGCGCCGGCCCCGTCGCCTCGCCCGTGGCGAAAGTGCCGCCGCGGTGGAAGCAGGCCGTCGCGATCTGGCTCGGCTTCTTCCCGCTGTCGCTGCTGATCAACTTCCTGGTGCTGCCGCACCTGAGCTTCCTGCCCACGCACGGCTGGGGCCTCGTGGGCCGCACCCTGATCGCGACGCTGATCAACACCCCGCTCATGGTCTTCCTCGTGCTGCCGTGGGTGACCGCGCGGATCAAGCCCTGGTTGGAGCGGCGCTCTCTCACCTGAGCAAGAACGGTCAAGCGGCAGCGGGGCGGGCCGGTCGATACTGTTTCCCATGTCCGAACCCGCCGATCCGCTGCGCCGCCTGCTCGAGGCCGTCCTCGCCGACCCGCACGACAGCCTCGACGCGATGGCCGCCGGCGCGTACAGCTCGCCGCACCACTTCGCCCGCCAGGTCCGTGCGGGCGCCGGTGAATCCCCGGTCGCGCTGCGCCGCCGCCTCCTCCTCGAACGCGCCGCGTGGCAGCTGCAGCGCGGCTCGACGGTGACCGACGCCGCCTTCGCGGCGGGCTACGAGTCCGTCGAGGGGTTCATCCGTGCGTTCGCACGGGCGTACGGGCACTCGCCGACGGGGCTGCCGCGCACCGTCGGGCATTGGTTGCCGGCGCCCAACGGCCTGCACTTCCACTCGCCGACGGTCCTGTACGTCGATGCCGCGGAGGGACACGAGGATTCGACGGGGGACGTGCTCGCCCTGCAGGTCCAGCACGACGCCGCCGACATCGGGGCGCTGCTCGAGGCAGCCGCGCAGCTGCCCGGCGAGGCGTACCGCAGGGTCCGGCTCCCGGGCTCGCACCCGCGCAGCTGGGACGGCCCCGACGAGTCGCTCGCTCAGGTGCTCTGGCACCTCGTGCACAGCGTGGAGCCGTGGCTCGCGACCATCGCGGGCGATCCCGATCCGCAGCGCGACCCCGACGACGCCCCCGACGTCCTTCGCGCGCACCACGAGCGGATCTCACCGCAGTGGCTGGCCCTGATCCGCGACATCGAGCGGCGCGGCGCCTGGGGCGACCGGGTGATCGACGCGCTGTGCGATCCGCCCGAATCGTTCCTGCTCTCCCAGATCGTCGCGCACGAGCTGACCTTCTCGGCGCACCGCCGCCTCCTGGCGCGCTGGATGCTCGCCGACGCCGGAATCCCCGTCGACACCCCCGAACTCGATCCCGACCCCATCATCTGGCACCGACGCATCACCGGAGGAGCATCATGACCGCCTACTCGTACTACACCGCGTCCACCCTCGACGGCTTCCTCGCCGACTCCAACGACAGCCTGGACTGGCTGCTCAGCCAGCCGATCGACGACGGCGGGCCGATGAGCATCGAGGACTACATGAAGGGCGTCGGCGCGATCGTGATGGGCTACACCACCTATCAGTGGGTGGTCGATCGCGTGCGGGCCGGCGACGAGCCCTGGTACTACGCCGACTACCCGGTGTTCGTCTTCACCCACCGTGAGCTCGCCCCCATCCACCCCGGCGTGCGGTTCGTGGCGGGCACTCCGGCCGAGCTCCGCGCGACGATCGAGGAGGCGGCGGGGGACAAGGGCGTGTGGGTGGTCGGCGGCGGCGACCTCGCCGCGCAATTCGCCGAGGCGGGCATGCTCGAGGAGGTGGTGATCAGCTACGCGCCCGCCACCGTCGGCTCCGGGCGGCCGCTGTTCCCGCGTGCCTTCGACTTCGAGCTCGTCGAATGGGCGCGCAACAAGGCCTTCCTCTGCGGCCGCTACCGGGTGGTGGGGCCGCGCGCCTGAACGCCGCCTAGGATTGCAGACATGTCTGCCATCTCCCGGGACGAGGTCGCCCACCTGGCGCGCCTGTCGCGCCTCGCCGTCACCGACGAAGAGCTCGACGTCTT
This sequence comes from Tsukamurella pulmonis, assembly GCF_900103175.1. NCBI lineage: Bacteria > Bacillati > Actinomycetota > Actinomycetes > Mycobacteriales > Tsukamurellaceae > Tsukamurella > Tsukamurella pulmonis. The sequence goes on along the minus strand of NZ_FNLF01000002.1, from coordinate 3,346,040 downwards.
CGCCACGCAGCTCGATTCGATCCTCGAGCACGTGAAGGTGGTGACCGAGCTGGGCGACGCCGACGTCGCACCGCTGACGCTGCCGGTCGGCAACGTCAACGTCAACCGCGCCGACGTCCCGACGGGATGCCTGACGCCGGAGCAGGCGCTCTCGGGTGCCCCGAGCCGCGAGGGCGACCGCTTCGCGGTTCCGCGCATCCTGGGGGAGGAGTGACCGTGTCTGAGAACAGCGCTCTGCGTGCCGCCAACGACATCACCGGCGCCACCGCCGCCGACCTGGCCGCGAAGATCGCCGCCGGGGACCTGAGCTCCGTCGAGGTGACCCAGGCCCACCTCGACCGGATCGCCGAGGTCGACGGCGAGCTCGGCGCCTTCCTGCACGTCTCCGGCGAGCAGGCTCTCGCGGCCGCTCGCGCCGTCGACGAGGCCCGCGCCCGCGGCGAGCAGCCCGCGTCCGCCCTCGCCGGCGTCCCGCTGGCGCTCAAGGACGTCTTCACCACGACCGACGCCCCGACCACGTGCGGCTCCAAGATCCTCGAGGGCTGGACCTCCCCGTACGACGCGACGGTGACCGCCAAGCTCCGCGCCGCCGGGATCCCGATCCTCGGCAAGACCAACATGGACGAGTTCGCCATGGGCAGCTCGACCGAGAACTCGGCCTACGGCGTGACCCGCAACCCGTGGGCGGCCGACCGCACGCCCGGCGGCTCGGGCGGCGGCAGCGCCGCGGCGCTCGCCTCGCACGAGGCGCCGCTGGCCATCGGCACCGACACGGGCGGCTCGATCCGCCAGCCCGCGTCGCTGACGGCCACCGTCGGCGTGCGCCCGACGTACGGCGCCGTGAGCCGCTACGGCCTGGTGGCCTGCGCGTCGTCGCTCGATCAGGGCGGGCCGTGCGCGCGCACCGTGCTCGACACGGCGCTGCTGCACGAGGTGATCGCCGGCCACGACCCCCTCGACTCCACCTCGCTCGACGCACCGGTGCCCGACGTCGTCGCGGCCGCCCGCGCGGGCGCCGGCGGTGACCTCACGGGCGTGCGCGTGGGCCTGGTCAAGGAGTTCGGCGCCGACGGCACCGCGGCCGGCGTGCAGGCGAGCTTCGAGAAGGCCGTCCAGCAGTTGCGCGATCTGGGCGCCGAGACCGTCGAGGTGTCGCTGCCCACACTGCAGTACTCGCTCGCCGCGTACTACCTGATCCTGCCGTCCGAGGTCTCCTCGAACCTCGCCCGGTTCGACGCCATGCGCTACGGCCTGCGCGTCGGCGACGACGGAACGCACTCCGCCGAGGAGGTCATGGCGCTCACCCGCGAGGCCGGCTTCGGCCCGGAGGTCAAGCGGCGCATCATGATCGGCACCTACGCGCTGAGCTCGGGCTACTACGACGCCTACTACGGCAGCGCGCAGAAGGTGCGCACCCTGCTGGCCGAGGACTTCGCCCGCGCCTACGAGAGCGTGGACGTCATCGTCTCGCCCACCACGCCCACCACGGCGTTCAAGCTGGGGGAGAAGGTCGGCGACCCGCTGGCGATGTACCTGTTCGACCTGTTCACGCTGCCGACCAACCTCGCGGGCCACTGCGGGATGTCGGTGCCGTCGGGCCTGTCGGACGACGACGGGCTCCCCGTCGGCCTGCAGATCCTGGCGCCCGCGCAGGCGGACGACCGGCTCTACCGCGTCGGCGCCGCGTACGAGGCCGCCCGCGGCCCCGTCGCCTGACGACGACGCCGCCGCGCGCGGCCGTGGGTCCTACCCGCGTGACGTAACAGCGTTTCCCCAGGATACTTCCTGGGGAAACGTCTGCGTCGACTGCTTCTTACTCACGGGGTAGCCGGCGAAGGCGGGTGATCGTGCTCGGAACGGGTGTCCTCGATGCGACATGTCGACGCTGTCCGGGGCGGCTCACCACCCGCGCAGACTCAGATCCAGAATCTCCTGGTCACCGCACCGGACGAGTTGCGTCAACAGATCAACGCCGCCGGCCCGGGAGCGAAGACCCGCGCCGCTGCGTGCCGCCGCCTCCGCCCTGACATGCACAAGCTCTCACAGCCGGCCCACGCGGCGAAGCTGGCCCTGCGGACCCTCGCATGCAGAATCGGCGACCTGGACACCGAAGTCGCGGCCCTGGACGAGCAGCTCGAGCAACTCGTTCAGCGACCGCCCCGACATTGCCCTCGAAGATCGGCATCGGGACCGTTCACGCCGCGCAGTTCCTGATCAGCGCCGGTGAGAACATCGAACGCGTCCACATCGACTCCGCCTTCGCCGTGCTGTGCGGAGCCGCGTCGATCCCCGCATCGTCCGGCCGGACCGACCGAATGCGGTTGCACCGCGGTGGTGACCGGCAAGCCAACCGATCCCTGCACCTGATCGCCGTCATCCGCCTGCGCTGGGACCCCAGAACTATCGCTTACATGGAACGCCGCCGCGCAGAAGGACTCTCCAAGCGAGACGTCCTCGTTGCCTGGAGCGGTTCATAGCGCGCGAGGTCTACAACGCGCTCAGAGCGGATCTACTGGGCGAGGTCCGCCGCCGAGGGGACGGCTCGCGGCAACAATAGGTACCGCAGCCGGGGCCATTCCCAACAGAGTAAGAAGACCACTCCCACCAGCATTCCTGCCGTGATGAAGCGGGTGTTCTCGAATGGCAGAGTCCAGGTCACCACGACGATCCCGATCGAAACCGGCAGGTAGATCAGAGCGCCGACGATCGTCAGCCACGGGACCAGCAGTAACACCGCGGCCACGAGCTGACTGATCCCGACGAGCCAGTACACGGAAGGCATTGCCTCAAGGTGGGCGAAGAAACCTCCGACCGGATCGGAGGACGGAAGTTGTGTGAACGGCTGACCGAGAACCTTCTTCGCTCCCGACGGGACGAACGCGGCAGCGAGCAACACCCGCACCGGCCAGACCACAAGACGAAGCGGTAGCGCGCCAGTCACAGCCAAGAAGAGACGGTCTCCCAGGACGACAAGAGATTCCATACGCCAACCATAGAAGGGGCCCGCTACACCCGACATCCGGTCATCCCCTGACATTCGACGCCCCGAGCCTCCAGAACATGCCCTACGGCGAGCCTGACTCGCCTGTTGACTTACATAGGACCGTCGCACCGACCCGGTGCCGCGGTCCCCTGCATCGACTACCGGCGAGTAGCTAGCAACCGATGCAGGAGAAGTCCCAGGACGGCGGATGGGCTAACGCTGTTAAGTCATGCGCGCGGGATCAGAACGATGGGGATCGACGGTGGCGGCCGTTCTACGGGGCCGGGTGCAGGTGGGTGGTGATGCCCAGCATGTTCCAGGTGTTGATGGTGCCGACGGCGACGAGGAGGTCGGTGCGGCGCTCCTCGCCGAGGAGCCGGCCGGCCTCGTCCCACAGCGCGTCGTCGACGGCGTCGATGCCGCCGGTGAGTCGCTCGACGAAAGCCAGTGCCACGCGCTGGGTCTCGTCGAAGAACGGGCTCTCCTCCCAGGCTGCGATGCCGTGGATGGTGCGGGTCGGCATGCCGAGTCGCTCGAGGTCGCTCGCGTGCATGTCCACGCAGTAGGCGCACCCGTTGATCTGGGACGCGCGCAGCTTGACGACGTCGTAGAGGACCTTGCCGAGCGACTTCGCCAGGCGCCCGTCGAGGGCGATCAGCGCCTTGTACGTCTCGGGTGACGACGTTGCTCCGGGTGTGCGGCTCATTGTCCGCTCCTTTCGTTAAATGGATATCAAATGTCCAGGTTTTGGAACCCGGAGGTCTCGGGGCGCTCGGTTGGAGCGATCAGGTGCCGCCGAAGTGGCGCCGGGCAGCGTCGGCGGCCCGGGTCGGCGTGGAGGAGGCCAGGTCGGCGATCGAGGTCGCGGCCAACTCGCGCCGCCACGCCAGTTCGGCGCCGCGCATGGCGTGCGCGATGCCGCAGGGCTGGGCGAACTCGCTGCGCGGCTTGCCGGCGTTCATTCCGCGCTGCCGGATCTCGGTGCAGGGGAAGGCTTGCGTCCCGCCCTCGATGGCGGTGACCACGTCCATGAGGGTGATGGCGGAGGCCGGGCGGGCGAGGCGGATCCCTCCCCGGCGCCCGGGGAGGGACTCGGTGATCCCGGCACGCGCAAGGGCTTGCACCTGCTTGCCCAGGTACGCCGCCGGGAGGTCGTAGGACTCGGCGAGCCGGGTGGCGGGTACCGGCGTCAGGCCGCCCTCGTCGAGCCAGTGCAGCAGCACGCACACGTGCGCCGCCCACTCGACGCCCTCGCTCATCCGCATCGCGACCTCCTAACCTGGATACAAAGTATCCGGTTAAGCCGCGCTGGACAAGTCCCGCCCGGCGACGAGGTCGGACACCAGCTGCGTCCCCTGGCTCTCGTCGTAGCGGTGCCCGAGTCCGGGGGGCGGCGCGGTCGCGCCCAGCAGGTCGACGGTGGCCTGAACGAACGAGAGCACGGGCAGCCACGGCGGCCGCGGGGTGGCCCGGCCGGTCGCCGTCGCGGCCCGCTCCGGCGGCGCGATCAGCAGTCGCGGCGACCAGATGCCCACCGGATCGGAGGCGTTGAGCTGCGCCGGACCGTCGATCGCCACGCCCGCGGGTGTGCCCACCTGCAGGGTCGCCCGCAGCGGTGCCTTCAGCTGCGCCGCCCGGCGCGCCGCCGCGTGCACGCCCACGGTCCCCAGGCTCTGTCCGTACACCCGGACCGGCGTCGACGGTGCCCGGCGGTGCAGTTCGTCGATCAGAGCGGCGGTGCTCGCGGCGGCCGCGTCGCGGTGCAGGACGAACGACTGCCAGCTCGGCATCTCGGTGTACTGCATCGCGACGATCGCGCTGTCGCCGTGCAGCGCCTCCTCGACCCCGCGGACGAAGTGCGGGTCCACCCAGCCCGATCCGGTCGGCACCGCGACCACCACCACACGACGGCTGAGCCCGCCGCCGGCGATGAGCCGCTCCACCGCCACCGCGGCCCGGGCGGCGGGGGAGGCGCCGTCGCCGAGCGCGGCGTACGCACGCACCCCCGGTGTCGCCGAGGCGATGCCCGCGAACCGCTGCGCGTACGACGCCGACTCCTCGGAGGATGCCGTGGCGGGCCAGGCGATCCCGGCGAGCACTGCCGATGCGGCCACCGCCGCCGCAGTGGCCCGCGCCCGCACCGGCCACAGCGCGGCGACGACGATGGGAACCGCGACGACCGCTCCCACGAGCGCCGCGAAGCCCAGCGGCCCCACCGGATCCACGCCCGCGGCCACCCGGAGATGGTTCTGCCACAGCACCCATCCGGCCAGCGCGGCCGAGCCGAGATACGCCGGCAGGCGGCCGCCGCCGTCGGTCCGGGGGCGGCGCCGCACGATCAGCCACCCCGCGAGCGCGCCGATCGCCCCGAACAGAACGCACACCGCGATCTGCATCATCACGCTGCGCGGCAACTGGTTCGGGAACAATGCGCATGCCACCCCGACCGCGTATCCGGTGAGGACGCCGCCGCGGGGACGCCGCCGGGCGATCACAGCCGGCCTCCGCCCGTGAGCCAGCCGGTGACCAGCTCGCGCACCGACTCGGCGCGCGGCGGACCGTCGTGCTGGCGCCAGGTGTTGGCGCGCACCGCCATCACGGTCAGCCCGGCCACCTCCGTGCAGTGGCGCCGCTGGCCGACCGGCCGCGCGGCGCACGCTGCGGCGAGCCGCTCGGCGAAGGCGTCGTCGATCCGCCGGCGCGCCCATCCGTCGAGCGGGTGGCCCGAGGAGTCGGCGTGCCGCAGCAGGTCGTAGCCCAGATCGTGCGCCTTGCAGGGCGCGTCGAAGTCGGCGGGCAGCCGCACCACCGACGAGCACTCACCGTGCGGATTGACCGCGTACCCGGGCCCGATCGCGGCCGCGTACCCGAGGGTGCGCGGAACGGACCGTACCTGGGCGGCGGCATCGAGCGCCGGGTCGGTGATCGCGCGGACGGCCGCCGCGGAGGCGACGTCCTCGCGCGCGGCGGCGTCGCCGGCTGCGACGGGGAGGGGGAGCCCGAAGGACAGGGGAACGGCGAGGACGGCTGCGGCGGCGAGCATACGACGTTTCATGGCAGCGACGCTAGGAACGCCGGACCGGCGGCCGGATCGGCTGCGCGAGTGGTTCGATATCACCCGAACGGGTGAGGACGGCGGGCGCGGGACACCCCTAGCGTTGCCTTCCATGAGGACGACCACGAACAGGATCGAGCGGTTCGGCCGCGCCGCGGTGCGCGCCGGACGGTACCTGGATCAGCAGAGCGCACTGCACATCGCCGACCCGAACGGCACCCTGCACGACACCCCGCTGGGCACCTTCTTGTCCCGCAAGATCAACTGGCTGTTCCTGATCGTCGCACTGATCATGTGGGCGGTCGCCTGGCCCACGCTCAACGAGCAGTTCACCGTCCCGGCGATCTTCCTGCCCATCTTCAGCGGCCTGTCGGTGCTGCCGCTCGCCCTGGTGTGGGCGCATCCCCGGCTCGCGTGGGGGATCATCGCCGCGACCGCCGCGGTCTTCCCGATGTTCTTCTGGTTCACCCCCAAGAACGACTGGAACTGGAACTGGCAGGTCTCGCTCATCATCGCGATGCTCGTCTCCACCGTCATGGTCTTCCTGCGTGCGAAGCCGCTCGACGCCATCGTCGTCTGGGTGGCCTCGTCCCTGCTGTTCTGGGTGAACGCGGAGCCGGGGACCGGCGGCGGCTGGGTCGCGGGGCTCGGCGTCGCGCTCGCGGTCTCCCTGCTGCTGCGGCTCGCGCTGCAGTCCCGTTCGCAGCTCGAGGAGCAGACCGAGGTCAGCGAGCTCGAGCGCGGGCGGCGCGCCATTCTCGAGGAGCGCACCCGCATCGCCCGCGACCTGCACGACATCGTCGCGCACCGGATGTCGCTGGTGGTGGTGCAGGCGCAGACCGCGCAGTACCGCGTGCCCGACGTCTCCGAGCGCGCCCGCGCCGAGTTCGACGGAATCGCCGTCTCGGCCCGCGAGGCGCTCAACGAGGTGCGCTCCCTGCTCGGTGTCCTCCGCCTCGACGACGCCTCCGCCGAGCTCGCGCCCGCCCCCGGGCTGGGCGGCGTCGACGAGCTCATCGACGGAGCCCGCGCGGCCGGCGTCGTCGTCGAGTACCTGCCCCTGCCCGATCCGTCGGCGATCGGGGAGAGCACGGCACTGGTCGCCTACCGGATCGTGCAGGAGTCCATCGCCAACGCCACCCGGCACGCACAGGGGGCCGCGATCACCGTCGCGCTCACGCTCGACGCCGGGACGCTCAACCTGAGCATCGAGAACGGCCCGCGCACCTCCGACGCCGACCTCGGTGGCCCCGGCCTCGGCCAGGGCATCCCGGGCATGGCCGAGCGGGCGCGCACCGTCGGGGGAACGCTGTCGGCGACCCCGACGGCGGGCGGGGGCTTCGCGGTCCGCGCCTCGCTCCCGGCGCGACCCGACGGGGCCTAGGCTGCTCAGAGTGTCCATCACCGTCTTCATCGCCGACGATCAAGCCATGGTCCGGCAGGGCTTCGGCGCCCTGCTGGGTGCGCAACCGGACATCTCCGTGATCGGGGACGCCCCCGACGGCAAGGCCGCGGTGGCGGAGGTCGCGCGGCTGCAACCCGACGTGGTGCTCATGGACGTGCGCATGCCCGAGATGAACGGGCTGCAGGCCGCCGCCGAGATCCTGCGCCGCCACGACGGCGTCCGCGTGCTGATGCTCACCACGTTCGACATCGACGACTACGTCTACGAGGCACTGCGCGTCGGGGCCTCGGGCTTCATGCTCAAGGACGCCCCCGCCGAGGAGCTCGTGCGCGCCGTCCGGGTGGTGCACGAGGGCCAGTCGCTGCTCGCCCCGTCGGTCACCCGGCGGATGATCGCCGAGGTCACCGCCGCCCGGGCGCACCGTCGGACCCCGCCGCCCGAGCTCGCGACGCTCACGCCCCGCGAGCGCGAGGTGCTCGAGGCCGTCGCCGCCGGCCGTTCCAACGCCGAGATCGCGGGGGCGCTGTTCGTCTCCGATCAGACCGTCAAGACGCACGTCAGCAAGGTGCTGCAGAAGCTGGGCCTGCGCGATCGCGCGCAGGCCGTGGTCTACGCCTACGAGACCGGGGTCGTCACGCCCGGGTGAACTACTCGTGAGTTGTCATGACAGGTTGGGGGTCGACCCGGCAAGATCGCTCCCATGAGTCTGCGAATCGGAGTCCTCACCGGCGGCGGCGACTGCCCGGGCCTGAACGCGGTGATCCGCGCGGTGGTCCGCACGAGCGCGTCACGGTACGGCTCCGCCGTCGTCGGTTTCCAGGACGGGTGGCGCGGCCTGCTCGAGGACCGGCGCGTGCAGCTCTCCGACGACGACCGCAACGATCGACTGCTGACCAAGGGCGGCACCCTGCTGGGCACCGCCCGCACCCATCCCGACGTGCTGCGCGCCGGCCTCGACCGGATCAAGCAGACCCTCGACGACAACGGCATCGACGTGCTCATCCCGATCGGCGGCGAGGGCACGCTCACCGCGGCGTCCTGGCTCGCCGACGAGGGCGTGCCCGTGGTCGGCGTCCCCAAGACGATCGACAACGACATCGACTGCACCGACGTCACCTTCGGTTTCGACACGGCCCTGACCATCGCCACCGACGCGATCGACCGGCTGCACTCCACCGCCGAATCGCACCAGCGCGTGATGATCGTCGAGGTGATGGGGCGGCACGCGGGCTGGATCGCGCTGAACTCGGGCCTGGCCTCCGGCGCGCACATGGTGCTCATCCCCGAGGTCCCGTTCGACGTCGAGGAGCTCTGCCGCCTGATCAAGCGCCGCTTCCAGCGCGGCCACTCCAGCTTCATCGTCGTGGTCGCCGAGGGGGCGAAGCCGGCCGAGGGCTCCATGGAGCTGCGGGTCGGCGGCACCGACGAGTTCGGCCACGAGCGGTTCACCGGGGTCGCCCACCAGCTGGGCGTCGAGATCGAGCAGCGGATCAACAAGGAGGTCCGCACCACGGTCCTCGGCCACGTGCAGCGCGGCGGCACTCCCACTCCCGCGGACCGCGTGCTCGCGACCCGGTACGGCGTCAACGCGGCCGACGCCGCGCACGCCGGGAAGTTCGGGCAGATGGTCTCGCTGCGCGGCACGCAGATCGGTCTGGTGCCGCTCGCCGACGCGGTCAAGCAGCTCAAGCGGGTGCCCCGGGACCGCTACGACGACGCCGCCGAGTTCTTCGGCTGAGCCGTCGCGCCGGCCGCCGACGGGGTCCGGGGGACTGGCGGACGCGAAGCGCCCGTTAAGCGCGCTCCCGCACGCTGACCGGCATGAACCAGAGTCCTCCCTCGAACCCCGGCTTCGACCCGCACGACCCGAACCAGTCCACCCAGCTGCGCCCGACGTGGCAGGGCCCCGAGTACGCGCAGGGCGGCGCACCGTCGTACCCCTCCTACCCGGCGGCCCAGGGATTCGCGACGCCCGGCCCGCAGGGGACACCGCCGTTCCCGCCGAGCCCCGGAGCCCCGAAGAAGCCCCGGCCGGGCTGGCTGATCCCCGCCCTGATCGGCGGCGGCGCCGTGCTGCTGGTGATCGTGCTCATCGCGGGGGTCGCCGTCGTCAAGAGCATCGGGGGTGGCGGCGGCGCGGGCTCGCCCGGCGGCACCGTCAAGGCCTACTTCGCCGCGCTGCAGGCCGGCGACGCGGCGAAGGCGCTGAGCTACGGCAAGGAGGCGCCCGCCTCCACCGAGTTGCTCACCGATGAGATCCTGCGCAAGCAGCGCGACCTCGCTCCGATCAAGGACCTGACGATCGTCAGCGAGAGCGCCGGATTCGCCGGGACGGTGCATCTGACGGTCACCATCGGCGAGGTCGCCTACGACGAGGAACTCACCCTTGAGAAGGTGGGCGACGACTGGAAGCTCGCCACCGCCGCGGTGCAGCTCAAGCCGTACTCCTCCTACGAGTCCGACAAGAAGAACGTCACCGTGCTCGGCAAGCCGCTGCCGGCCTCCGGCGTGGTCTACGTCTTCCCCGGTGCGCTCGACCTCGGTTCGGCCAACAAGAACCTGGCCCCGCAGAAGTCGAAGTACACCTCGTCGGACGACAAGGGCCAGGCGTCGGTGCGGGGCCTGTCCCGGTTCAGCGTCGGCACCACCTTCTCGATCGCCTTCGGCCTCAGCGACGCCGCCAAGGCCTCCGCGCGGCAGCAGATCTCGGCGAAGTACGCGGCGTGCGCCGCCTCGAAGGACCGCTTCCCCGCCGATTGCCCGCAGTCGGACTACTCCGGCGAGAACGGCACGTACACCTGGACCGCGCCGAACGTCGAGGACATCGACCTGGGCGATGCCGTGCGCGACGGGCAGGTCCGCTTCACCGACAACCGCCCGTGGACGTTCACCGCGACCGCGCGCGACGGCCGCCCGCTGACCGGATCCGACGCGGGGTACGTCTCGGGCACGATCACCGTGACCGCGGACGCGGTGGCCGTCGCGGTGCGCTGACCGGCATCCGATTAGGCTGGAGGCATGAGTGCCGAGCTTGCCGATCTGGATCTCCCCGAGTACGCGGACGTCGTTGCCCGCTACGAGCCCGTGATGGGCATGGAGGTCCACGTCGAGCTCGGCACCGCCACCAAGATGTTCTGCGGCTGCCGCACCGAGTTCGGCGCCGAGCCCAACACCCAGGTGTGCCCCACCTGCCTCGGCATGCCCGGCGCGCTGCCCGTCGTCAACGAGGCGGCGGTGCGGTCGGCCATCCGCATCGGCCTGGCCCTGAACTGCTCGATCCGGCCCTCGTCGCTGTTCGCCCGGAAGAACTACTTCTACCCCGACCAGCCGAAGAACTACCAGATCAGCCAGTACGACGATCCGATCGCCTACGACGGCTACCTCGACGTGCCGCTCGAGGACGGCAGCACCTGGCGGGTGGAGATCGAGCGTGCGCACATGGAGGAGGACACGGGTAAGTCGACGCACGTCGGCTCCGCGACCGGCCGCATCCACGGCGCCTCGCACTCGCTGCTCGACTTCAACCGTGCGGGGGTGCCGCTCGTCGAGATCGTCACCAAGCCCATCGAGGGTGCGGGGGAGCGGGCACCCGAGATCGCGCGGGCCTACGTCACGGCGCTGCGCGATCTGTTGGCGTCGCTGGACGTCTCCGACGTCCGCATGGATCAGGGCTCGATGCGCTGCGACTCCAACGTCTCGCTCAAGCCCGTCGGGTCCGCCGAGTTCGGTACCCGCACCGAGACGAAGAACGTCAACTCGCTGCGGTCCGTCGAGGTCGCGGTGCGGTACGAGATGCGGCGCCAGGCCGCCGTTCTCGACGCCGGCGGCACCGTCGTCCTGGAGACGCGACACTTCCAGGAGGGCGACGGCACCACCACCGCCGGTCGCCCCAAGGAGACCGCCGACGACTACCGCTACTTCCCGGACCCCGATCTCGGCCCGGTCGCGCCGGCGGCGGAGCTGGTCGAGGAGCTGCGCGGCACCATCCCGGAGCTGCCGTGGTTGCGGCGCGCCCGGATCCAGTCCGATTGGGGCCTGTCCGACGAGGTCATGCGCGACCTGGTCAACCTCGGCGCGATCGATGCGATCATCGCCACCGTGGACGCGGGCGCCACGCCCGACGCGGCGCGGTCCTGGTGGGGCAGTTTCCTTCCGCAGCAGGCCAACTCGCGTGGGGTGGAGCTCGCCGAGCTCGCCATCACGCCCGCCCAGGTGGCCCGCGTCATCGCCCTGGTCGACGAGGGCAAGCTCACCAGCAAGCTCGCGCAGCAGGTCATCGTCGGCGTGCTCGACGGCGAGGGCGAGCCCGACGAGGTCGTCGCGGCGCGGGGCCTCGAGGTGGTCCGCGACGACGGTGCGCTGCAGAAGGCCGTCGACGAGGCGCTCGCCGCCAACCCCGACATCGTCGAGAAGATCAAGGCCGGCAAGGTGCAGGCCGCCGGCAAGATAGTGGGCGACGTCATGAAGGCCACCCGCGGCCAGGCGGACGCCGCCCGTGTCCGCGAGCTGGTGCTCGCTGCCTGCGAGTGACCGGTCGCCGCCGCCGGCCGTGAGGCCGGGAGGACCGCGCGTCAGTCGTCGGTGGCTCCCGCGTCGCCGCTCGGCGGCGGGATCAGCACGACGCGGTCGTCCGTGGGCGCCTGCGGCTCGGGTTTGTTCGTCGTCACGCCCTGGGGCAGGTCCTTCGGGCCGATCGCCAGGCGCCCGACGACGCCGTACTTCGTGCGATCGAGAACCTGGATCGGCTCACCGTCGGCCGCGGTCGGCCCCTCGGGAAGCTTGAGCATCTCGACCGTGCCGGGCCGTGACTGACTGACGAAGACGGCACCGTCGATCGCGGCGCACCCCGCGAGGCCGGGCCGGTCGGGCCAGCTCCACACGACGGACGCGGGCTGGTTCGGGGTGAGCACGCGCAGCCGGTCCTGGGTGAGCCCCTGATCGGCGATGAAGACCGGCCCGCCCCCGGGAACCGAGCACAGCGACTGCCGGACGCCGCCGTCCGTCGCGAGCACCTTGGGGCGCACCGGGGAGACGGTGCCGGGATCGGGCAGCAGCAGCACCTTGCCCGCGAGCGAAGCCGGGTCGCGCGCCGCGTTCGCGTCGCCCGCGTTGCCGGTGGCCACGAGCAGATCGCGGCCGGAGAACAGGAGTGAGCCGGCGTTGCCGGTGGCGCCCTTCGGGATCCCGGAGAGGATCACCTTCGGCTCGTCGCCCGGCGTCACGCGCACCACCCGGTTGTCGGTGGGGGTACTCACGTAGGCGTAGAACAGCCGATCCTGGTCGTACGACGGGGACAGCGCCAGCGCGGTGAGCCCGCCGTCGCCGGTGGTGTCCGCGCCGACCCGAAGCACCTCCCGGTTGGGTAGGTCCGTCGTCGTGTACATGACGGCGCCGCCGCGCTCCGCGACGTAGGCGTGCGCGAAATCGTCGGTGGGGATCAGGTCGGTGGGCGTGGTGAGGCAGGTGGCGAGCACCTGCGGGTTCTGGTCGATGCACGGGCCCGGCGCCTTGGGCGCCGCGCTCGGCAGGGCGGGGGCCGGCGGTTTAGTGGTGGTCACCCCGCCGGTGGGCGGCCCCGTGAAGGGCGCCGCCTCGCTGTCCGAGAAGTCGGCGCACCCCGCCAGCAGCGCCGCAGCCGCCGCGACCACGACGGCGCGCCGCGCGCCGGAGCGTGCGCGGCCGGTCCCCTCACTCATGCCGCCACACTACCGATCGTGCCGAGGCCGCGGTTCGCTCCCGGCCGTCGGCGCGTTCGCACTCTAGGCTGGTTTCCGTGAGTGACAAGGACGGAATCGAGAACGAGACCAGCGAGGGCGCGGCCGAGTCACCCTATGACTTCCGGTCCACGGGTGAGCTGCCGCGCTTCGGCGAGCGGCACCCGACGGGCGGGTTCGTCCTGGACCCGCACGACGACTCGGACACCGGCATCGGGCCGGTGCTCCCGCGCTACCGCGACGAGCCCGCGGCATCGGCATCGGACGACACGACGGTGAGCGCCCCCGCCGCGGCGACGCCGGCGGCGTCCACTCCCGCGCCCGGGACGGTGGCGAACGACGCGCCCGGCGTGCCCGACACCAGCGACCTGGCCGCCGCGATCGCGGCGGCGAACGCCGCCACCGCGGCGATCTCGACGTCCGGGACCTCCCCGGATGCCGCGACGGAGCGCGCCGACCTCTCGAGCGACGAGCGCGACGAGTTCGGGAAGCGCTACAACCGGCGGCGGGGCCGTGAGCGCGCCGCACAGGCCCGTGCCGAGGCCGAGGGCATCCCGCTGGAGACCGCGGCGACCGAGCAGATCGAACCGCCGGCCGGCCGCCGGTTCGGCAAGCCGGTCGGCGACGTCTCGGCCGAACTGGAGGAGGCTCGCAAGGCCGCCCGGCGCGGCACCACCGACCTCGGACTGCTCGTGCTGCGCGTGGCTGTCGGCGCGATCCTCGTCGCGCACGGCATCCAGAAGCTGTTCGGGATCTGGGGCGGCCCCGGCATCGACGGATTCGCCAGCTATCTGCAGAACGGCAACGATCCGTCACTGGGCTTCGAGCGGTTCACCAAGGTCATCTCGATCGCCACGGGCGTCGTCGAGCTCGGTGGTGGCGCGATGCTGATCCTGGGCCTGCTCACCCCGATCGCGGCCGCGGGCGCCGTGGGCGTGATGCTCTCCGCCACGCTGTTCAAGCTCACCACCGTGGGGAACGGCTTCGTGTTCTTCTCGCAGGACAAGGGCGTCGAGTTCGAGCTGCTGCTGCTCTTCGCCTCGGTCGCCATCATCCTCACCGGTCCGGGCAAGCTCTCGCTCGACTTCAACCGGGGCTGGGCGCGCCGGCCGCACATCGGCTCGTTCGTCTGGCTGATCATCGCGGTCGCGGCGGCGGTCACCGTCTGGGTCCTACTCAACGGCGCCAATCCACTGGTCAAGCGGTAGTCGTCGCAACGCCGAACGCCCGGCCTCCCGTGAGGGAGTGCCGGGCGTTCGCGTGTTTCACCTAGCGGGAACTCAGTAGATCTCGCTCAGTGGCGCGCTGAGCGCCGCGCAGGTGTCGAGCAGCGCGGCCCTCGTGGCGGGATCGGTCAGTACGTCGGCCCGTACCGACGGGGCACCGACAGCGACGGCGAACGTCGGAGGATGACCGGCCTCGGCGGGCACCGCCATCCCGATCGCCGAGATGCCGGCCTCCGTGAGCCCGAAGTTCAGGGCGTAGCCGTGCGCGCGGACCTCCGCGAGTTCGCCGATCAGCGACTCGAGATCCGGCGCCGAGAGCTGGATACCCGCCCGGCGCGCGGCCGACCCCGTGTACATCCGGCGTACCGGGGCATCGCCGAACGCCGCGAGGAGGGCCTTCCCACCGGACGTCAGGTGCGCCGGCAGGACGGTTCCGGTGCGCTCCCCGACCCGCAGCCGCTGGCGGGACTCGATGGAGCCGACGAACTCGACGCTGGCACCACCCCGGCGCAGGAGCGAGACGGTCTCCCCGGTGGTGTGCGCGAGATCGGCGAGCGGCCCGGCGATCGGCGCGGGGAGACCGGCTACTCCCGCCACCCCGCGGCGGCCGTTGAGGATCGGCCCAGGGACGTACCTGCGTGCGGCGTCCTGACTCGCGAACCCCCGGTAGACGAGGGTGGAGAGGAGACGGTGCGCGCTCGACGGTGCCATACCGAGGTGCTCCGCCACCTGTTGGACCCGGACGCCGTCGGGTTCGGCCTGGAGCAGGAGCAACAGCTGCAGGGTGTTGTCCGCCGCCCGCACCGCGTACTCGGGGCGTTTGACGACCGTGAACCGTTGCACGAGACCGAAGCTACCCCTCGAGGCGTCGTGCGGCCCCATCTCAGTAGAGGGCCCCGGCGGCGGGGCCCACGGGAATCCGCAGCAGGAACGGCCGCCGGCCGGCGATCGCCGTCGCGGCCATGGACCGGACCTCGTCGGGGGTGCCGGCGGTCGCGGCGCCGACCCCGAACCCCCGGGCGAGTGCGGTCGGATCGACGCCCGGGAGGTCGAGGCCGGGGGCGTCGGACACCCCGAGGCGCCCTCCGAACGCCTTCATCGCCGCGTACCCGCCGTTGTCCAGCACCGCGAAGAGCACGCCCGCGCCGTGCTGCGCCGCAGTCCACAGGGCTTGTACCGAATACAGGCTCGATCCGTCGCCGATGACGCACACCACCGGGCGGTCGGGGTCGGCGAGGGCGATGCCGACCGCGGCGGGCATGCCCCACCCCAGTCCGCCGCTGGCGGCGACGTGGAAGTCCTGCCCACTGCGGATCGGCAGGTGCGCGTGCATCGCATTGCGATGCGTCGGCGCCTCCTCCACGATCCGCGCATCGTCGGGGAGCACGGCGGCGATCGCGGCCAGCGCGGCCTCGGGGCTCAGCGTCCCGGCGGCCGGTGGGGCGACGGCGTCGTCCCGTGTGCGGCCCGACGGTGCGCGCAGCGGCACGGTCCCGGCCGCGGCGGTCAGCCGTGCCAGCACGCCCACCGTGCTCGCCGGTGGGGCGAGCAGGGAGGTCCCCGCCAACGCCCGGGACGCGTCGCCCGGGTCGTCGGTCACGTGCCACAGCCGAGTCCCGGGGCGGATGACGGGCCCGTCCGACGGCACGTGGAACGTGAAGACGGGCGCTCCCGCGACGAGAACCACGTCGTGCCCGTCCAGCGCCGCGCGCACGCCCTCGGCGAACGGGGGCAGGAACCCGGCGAAATGTGGGTCGTCCTCCGGGAACGCCGCCCGGTCGGTGAGCGGGGCGGCGTACACCGCCGCACCCAGCGACCGCGCGAGCGCGACCGCGGCGCCGCGCCCTCCGCCGGCTTCCACGGCGCCGCCGAGAACGAGCGCTGGGTGATGGGCTCCGGTGAGATCGTCGACGAGCTCGGCGAGCGCCGAATCGGCGGGGAGGAGCAGGCCGCGTGCGGCGCGCCGCGGCGCGACCTCACCGCCCGGCTCGTCCCAGTCGTCCTCGGGGACGGACACGAACACCGGTCCCGCGGGAGGTGCCGCTGCGAGATCGATGGCCTGGGCGAGGAGCTCCGGGACGTCGGCCGCGCGCGCGGGTTCGATCGCATCCTTGACGTGCGGCCGCGGAAACGCCGCCGCGTCCTGCGCCTGGAGATACGGCGCGTGGGGCAGCAGCGAGCGGGTCTGTTGGCCCGCGAGCACCACCAGAGGGGTCCCGTTCCGCGCCGCGGTGAACAGGCTGCCCAGGCCGTGCCCCAATCCCGACGCAGAGTGGACCATCGCGAGTCCGACGCCGCCCGTCGCGCGGGCATGACCGTCCGCCATCGCGATCACCGAGGCCTCCTGCAGGCCGACGACGTATCGGAGGTCGGCGGGGAAGTCCCGGAAGAAGCGCATCTCGGTCGATCCGGGGTTGCCGAAGACGTGCGTGATGCCGCGGTCCTGGAGCAGCTGGTGGACGATCTCGCGCACGGTGCGGTTCACCGCGACGTCCCCGAGTCCGCGAGCATCGCCCGGGTCACGTCGGTCGTCGATGCCGCGCCGATCAGCGCAAGAGCACGATCGATCTCCGCTCGAAGGAGGTCGAGGACCCGGGTGACGCCCTCCTCGCCGCCGACGGCGAGACCGTACATCCACGGGCGGCCGATGAGAACGGCCTCGGCACCCATCGCCAACGCCATGAGGACGTCGGTGCCGCGGCGGACACCGCCGTCCATGAGGACCGTCGCCACGTCGCCGACCGCGGCGACCACCTCGGGGAGCACGTCGAGGGACGCGGGTACGCCGTCCGCCTGCCGGCCACCGTGGTTCGAGACGATCACGCCGTCCGCCCCGCAGTCGACGGCGAGCCGCGCATCGGCCGCGCCCAGTACTCCCTTCACGAGCAGCGGACCGGTCCAGTGGTCGCGGGTGCGCCGCAGGTCGTCCCAGGAGTACGCGGGGTTGAGCAGGTCGAGGTTGAGCTGCGCGAGTGACGCCGCGCTCGATCCGCGTTCCGCCGACAGCCCCACCAGGTGCGCCATGGTGACGCGGGGGCCCGTGAGCATCCTGGCCGCCCAGCGCGGGTGGCGCAGGACGTCGAGGGCGGACGACGGGGTCGGGCGTACGGGGATCGTCATCCCGTTGCGGTAGTCGCGTTCCCGTGCTCCGGTGACCGGAACGTCGAGCGTCACGACGAGGGTGGTGCAGCCCGCTGCCCGGGCTCGGTCCATGAGCGCCGACGTGAGCATCCGATCGCGCCACGGATACAGCTGGAACCAGGGCGGTACGCCCGATCCGCGCGCCACCTCGTCCACCGGTACCGACGCCGCCGAGCTGAGTACCGACTGCGTGCCCGCGGCGCGGGCACCGCGGGCCGCGGCGAGTTCGCCGTCCCGCCCCGCGAGGCGCGACAGCCCGGTCGGGGCGAGCAGGACCGGGAGCGAGAGGGTCTCGCCGAACACCGTGGTGGCCTGGGATCGCGTAGCGGCACCGCTGAGCAGCCGCGGGGCGAGCGTGCGATCGGAGAAGGCACGACGATTGGCGCGCAGGGTGCGCTCATCCTCGGCACCGCCGTCGATGAAGTCGAAGATCATGCGGGGGAGCCGCTTCCGGGCGGCGGTGCGGTAGTCCTCGAGGGTGATCAGAGCGGTCATCATTCCTCGTCTCGGGAGGCCGCCGGGGTGCGGGGAACGGCGAGGAGGGTCACCGCGGCGGCCGCGGCGCATCCGGCGAAGAAGAGGAACCCGAGCGAGGCGCGACCGTCGGCGACGATGAGACCGATCACGATCGGGCCCAGGATCGTGCCGATCCGGCCGGCGCCGAGCGACCATCCCAGCGCTCGCGCGCGGGTGGCGGCGGGGTACGAACGGCCGACGTACCGGTTGATCAGGATCTGCCCGCCGTGGCCGCCGACCCCGGCGAGGGCCATCGCGACCAGCAGCGGCGGCTGCGGAAGCTTGATCAGCAGCACTGTGAGCACCACCGCGAGGCACAGGTAGGTGCCCACGACCACCTTCTTCGATCCCCATCGATCGGTGGCGAGTGCGATGAAGATCGAACCGATGATCGCGCCGATGTTGAGGATGAGGAGGAACCGCAGTGCGGAGCCCAGGTCGTACCCCATGTGTCGCATGATCCCGGGGATCCAGGTCCCGAGTCCGAACCAGGTGAGGAGCCCGAAGAACGAGGCGACGGCGAACAGGGCCGAGGCCCGCCGGTAGTCGGGGCTGAAGATCCCCGGTGTCGGGGAGCCGTCGTCGGCGGCGGGCGGGGATGCGGGCCGCGGCAGGCCGAACCGCTCACGCAGGACGTCGGCACGGGCGAGGCGTCCCCGGTGCTCGAGAAACGTGATCGACTCGGGCAGTTTCCACAGGACGATCGGGAGGATCAGCACAGCGGGAACGACGGCGACGAAGAAGACCCAGTTCCAGCCGAGCGACGGGATCACCGTCATGCCGGAGACCGCGGCCAGGACACCGCCGATCGGCACTCCGGACAGCATGAGCGTGTACGACAGGGTGCGGTGTTCGGGGACCGCGTACTCGAGCGTCAGCGCCGACGTCGACGGCACGATGGCGCCGATGCCGATACCGGCGAGAAGGCGGAGGAGACCGAGTGTTGCGGGCCCATCGGCGAACCCGCAGAGGAAGGTGAACACCGAGAACCACACCAGCGAGCCGATGGCCACCGGACGCCGCCCGATGCGGTCCGACAGCCAGCCGGAGGAGAGCGCGCCGACGGTCGCGCCGATGAAGGCGGTGGCGCCGACGAGGCCGGCGTTCTGCGGGGTGAAGCCGGAACCGGGATCTCGCAGAAGCACCGGCAGGACGCTGCCGAAGGAGATGAGGTCGTAGCCCTCGATCACCACCATGCCCCAACAGATGATGGTCACCAGGAGCGAGGCCCGGGCCGCTGCGGACGGCGCAGCCACCCCGCGCTCAGGAGTCGACAGATTGGACATAGGTCTTCACCTCCTGGAACTCGGCGAGCGCCGCGGTGCCGTTGAGACGGCCGAGGCCGCTTTGATCGAACCCACCTTCTTCGAACTGATCGGCCACGACGGCCCAGCCGTTGATCCACACCGTGCCGGCGCGGACGCGTCGCGCCACGCGGGTCGGGCGGTCGACGTCGCGGGACCAGATCGACGCGGCGAGTCCGTACCGCGTCGCGTGGGCGAGGTCGACGGCGTCGTCCTCGGTGTCGAACGACTCGAACGTCGCTACGGGGCCGAAGATCTCCTCCTGCACGACGGGATGCGCCGGGTGGTGCGGGGCGAGCAGGGCCGGCGCGACGAATGCGCTCTCCGGCCCGCCGAGCTGCCCGCCGCGGACGATCACGTCGACTGCCGGGTCCTGCTCGGCGTCGCTGAGGATCCGCTCGACCCGACGCGCGTTCGCGGCGTCGATCATCGGCCCCATGGCACTGTCGGGTGCATCGCCGGGGCCCGGGCGCACGGCGCCGAGCGACTCGATGAGACGTGCGCGGAGACGATCCCGGATCGACGCCTGCACCAGGATCCTGCTGCCGGCCATGCAGAACTGGCCGGCGAAGGTGGTGATCGCGGCGGTCAGCGTGGGAACGACGGCGTCGAGGTCGGCATCATCGAAGACGATCATCGGGGACTTGCCGCCGAGTTCGAGCGAGAGTCGCTTGAGGTGCGGGGCGGCGTTCGCCATGATCGTGCGCCCCACTGCGGAGCTGCCGGTGTAGCTGACCACCTCGACGTCCGGTGAGGAGACGAGCCGCTGGGCCAGTTCGGAACCCGACTCCGTGACCGAGTTGATCACGCCGTCGGGAAGGTCGGGAGTGGCGGCGAGGATCTCGTGCAGCAGCCCGTTGACCATGGCGGTCTGTGCCGGCATCTTCATCGCGACGGTGCACCCAGTCGCAAGCGCGGGCGCGAACGACCGCACCGCCAGCACGACTGGGGAGTTCCACGGCACGATGACCCCGGCGACGCCCGCCGCCTCAGCGACCGATCGGATGTGCACCCCGGGCGAGACCTCTGCTGCTCGTCCGTGATCCGCCAGCGCGAGCGCGGCGTAGTAGCGGAGCTTGGGTACGGCGAGTGACAGTTCGAAGTGAGCCTCTCCCAGTACCTTCCCGTTCTCCCGGGCGAGCGCCAGAGCGAGGTCGTCGGTGCGCGCCTCGATGCCGTCGGCGATCCGGGACAATGCCCGATGTCGCCGGCGACGGTCGAGCGGCCAGTCGGAATCGTCGAAGGTGCGCCGGGCCGCCGCGATGGCCGCGTCCGCCTCCGCCGCACCACCGTCGGCGTACGTGCCGAGTTCGGTCCCGTCCGCCGGGGACCGCGACGGCCGGTCGGGTTCTCCGACGAGCGCACCGTCGATCAGATGGTGAGAAGTGGGAAGGGGCATCGTGATTCCTTCGGTCGGAGCGGTATCGGAGCGGCCCGATCAGTGTGATCCACAACGCAGTCCGCACCTCGCAGATTCTGCTCATCAGAATCTTCGGGCCGTCCGCGCATCGAGCGTCCTACGTTTGCTCGCGAAACCCCGCACCCTCACCCGACGGAGCAGCAGATGTCTTCGACCTCTCCCATTCCCGCGGACGATCCGGGCCTGGCGCAGCTGTACCGGGACTTCGACTCCCGCCACCTCAATCCACTCTGGACCCAGACGGCCGATCTCATGCCCGCGTCGCCGGCGCCGCGGGCGGTGCCGTACGTGTGGCGGTGGTCCGAGCTGTATCCCCTCGCCGAGCGCTCGGGCGATCTGGTTCCGGTGGGACGCGGCGGCGAACGTCGCGCGATCGCCCTGGCGAACCCCGGCTTGGGTGGGGCACCGCACGTCACGCCCACCCTCTGGGCGGCGATCCAGTACCTCGGCCCGAAGGAGGTGGCCCCCGAGCACAGGCACTCGCAGAACGCCTTCCGGTTCGTCGTGGAGGGCGAGGGGGTGTGGACCGTCGTGAACGGCGATCCGGTCGCCATGCGCCGCGGCGACTTCCTGCTGACCCCGGGATGGCACTTCCACGGCCATCACAACGAGACCGACCACCCGATGGCGTGGATCGACGGACTCGACATCCCCTTGGTGCAGTACACCGACACGGCCTTCTTCGAGTTCGGGTCCGATACGGTGACCGACGACTCCACCCCCGACGTCTCCCGCGCGGAGCGGCTGTGGGCGCATCCCGGCCTGCGCCCGCTCATCGGACTCGACGCGAAGACCAACTCGCCGATCGCGGCCTACCGCTGGGAACACACGGATCGGGCTCTCGCCGCGCAGCTGGAACTCGAGGACGAGGGGCATGCCGCCACCTGCGGACCCGGACACGCCGCCGTGCGCTATTCGAACCCGACGACCGGGGGCGACGTCATGCCCACCATTCGTGCCGAGTTCCACCGACTGCGCCCGGGGGCGTCCACTCGGCCGCGGCACGACGCGGGAAGCACCGTGTACCAGGTCTTCGAGGGCACCGGGACCGTGCACCTCGGCGACACTGTGACGCGAGTGACCACGGGCGACCTGATCGCCGTCCCGTCCTGGACCCGCTGGGCCTTCGACGCGGAATCGCAGCTCGACCTGTTCGCGTTCTCCGACGCACCGGTCATCGAGCGGCTGCACCTCAGCCGCACCTACATCCCCGAAGGAGCCTGAACCATGCGCCTGGCCACCCTGCGCCTCGACCGCGGCACCGCCGCCGTCCGCGTCGACACCGATACCGCCACCGTCATCAACGGTTTCGCCGACCTGTCCGACCTGCTCGCCGACCCCGAGTGGGAGGCGCTGGCGCGCGCCGCGTCCGGCGACCGGATCCCCCTCGCCGGCGCGGACTACGCGCCGGTCGTGCCGAGGCCCGGCAAGATCGTGTGCGTCGGTCTGAACTACGCCACCCACATCCGCGAGATGGGCCGGGACCTTCCGCAGCACCCCACGCTGTTCGCGAAGTTCGCCGACGCGCTGACGGGGCCGTACGACGACGTGATCGTCCCCGGTTACGCGGCGGGGGAGCTGGATTGGGAGGCGGAGCTCGCGTTCGTGATCGGCAGGCGGGCCTACCAGGTCGCGGAGGCGGAGGCGGCCGAGTACATCGCGGGGTACTCGGTGATGAACGACTACACCATGCGCGACTACCAGTACCGCACGCTGCAATGGGATCAGGGCAAGAACTTCGAGAAGACGTCGGGCTTCGGACCGGTCCTCGTCACCGACTACACACCCGACACCCGGATCACCGCCGCGCTCGACGGGGAGTTGATGCAGGAGGCGAACACCGCGGATCTCGTCTTCGGGCCGGAGGCGCTGGTGGAGTACATCTCCCACATCGTGACCCTCCGTCCCGGCGACGTGATCATCACCGGCACCACCGGCGGGGTCGGCCACGCCCGCAAGCCGCCGCGGCACATCCGGGACGGCGAGACCGTGGAGGTCACCATCGAAGGGATCGGCTCGGTGCGGAACACGACGGTCGTGCGATGACCGGGTTCCGCGAGCGCGAGCTGGCCGACCAGCTGCTGATCGCCCGACGCGGCACGGCCCACTTCGCGCGGCACCTCGGCGGCCTCACCGACGCGGAGCTCGACGAGCCCTCCGCACTGCCCGGGTGGAGTCGCCGGCACCTGCTCGCGCATGTCGGATACAACGCGATCGCCCTGTGCCGGCTCATGGACTGGGCCGTGACGGGGACCCGGACCCCGATGTACGAATCCGCCGAGCAACGGGCGCGCGAGATCGCGGAGGGGGCCACGGTGAACGCCGGTGCGCTCCGGAACCTGTTCGACCACTCCGTCGCCCGGCTCGACGAGAAGTGGCGGAACGCGCCACCGGCCGCGTGGTCGGCCACCGTGCAGACCGCGCAGGGGCGTCTCGTGCCGGCCGCGGAGACGGTGTGGATGCGCACGCGCGAGGTGTGGATCCACAGCGTCGACCTCGGGACGGACGCCCGCTTCGCCGACTTCCCCGCCGAGGTCTGCACCACACTGATCGACGACGTGGTGGGCGTGTGGCGGCAGCGGGGCGACGGAGCCGGGCTGGTGCTCTCCAGCCCGGGCAGGGATCCCGTGCCGGTGACCGGGGGTGAGCCCGCCCGCACGGTGGCGGGTCCGGTCGCCGCGGTCGCCCGGTGGGCGACGGGGCGCGGCGGCGTCGGACTGGACGACCCGTCGGGTGCACCCCACGCCCCGCAGTGGCTGTAGTCGTACGCCGCGACGGGAGGGGAGCAACCAGTGATGCCCCGGTCTGTGGGGACCGGGGCATCACTCGTGTGCGGGATCTACCGGGTCACGGCACGTAGCGGACCGCGCCCTTGTCGGCGGAGGTGGCCAGGGCGGCGTAGGCGCGCAGCGCGGTGGTGACGGTGCGCTGGCGGTCCTTGGGCTGCCACGGGCGCTCCGAGGCCTCCATCTTGGCACGACGGCGCGCGAGCTCCTCGTCGTCGACCAGGACCTCGAGTGCGCGGGTGTGCACGTCGATGCGGATCGTGTCGCCGTCCTCGACCAGGCCGATGACGCCGCCGGCTGCGGCCTCGGGGGAGATGTGACCGATGGACAGGCCCGAGGTGCCGCCAGAGAAGCGGCCGTCCGTGATCAGGGCGCACAGCTTGCCCAGGCCCCGGCCCTTGAGGAACGAGGTGGGGTGCAGCATCTCCTGCATGCCCGGCCCGCCCTTGGGGCCCTCGTACCGGACCACGACCACGTCGCCGGCCTTGATCTCCTTGCCGAGGATCTTGGAGACGGCCTCCTCCTGCGACTCGACCACGACGGCCGGGCCCTCGAAGGTGAACAGGTCCTCGTCGATGCCCGCGGTCTTGAGGATCGCACCGTCGACGGCGATGTTGCCGCGCAGCACGCACAGCCCGCCCTCCACGGTGTAGGCGTGCTCGACGTCGCGGATGCAGCCGCCGGCCTGATCGGTGTCGAAGCTCTCCCACTGGTTCTTGGTGGAGAAGGGCTCGGTGGTGCGCACGCCGCCGGGCGCCGCGTGGAAGAGCTCGAGCGCCTCGTCGGTGGCCTTTCCGGAGCGGATGTCCCAGTCGTCGAGCCACTGGTCGAAGGACGGCTCGTGCACCGTGTGCACGTCGGTCTCGAGCAGGCCGGCGCGGCGGAGCTCGCCCAGGATGGCGGGGATGCCGCCGGCCCGGTGCACGTCCTCCATGTGGTAGTCGCTGTTCGGCGACACCTTGGACAGGCAGGGCACCTTGCGGCTGATCGCGTCGATGGTCGACAGGTCGAAGTCGACCTCGCCCTCCTGCGCGGCGGCCAACGTGTGCAGCACGGTGTTGGTCGATCCGCCCATGGCCACGTCGAGCGCCATCGCATTGCGGAAGGCTGCGGGGGTGGCGACGTTGCGGGGGAGCACGGACTCGTCGCCGTCGCGGTAGTACCGCTTGGCGGCCTCGACCACGACGGTGCCGGCGCGCTCGAAGAGGGCGCGGCGGGCGGCGTGCGTGGCGAGGGTGGAACCGTTGCCCGGCAGGGCGAGACCCAGCGCCTCGGTGAGGCAGTTCATCGAGTTGGCGGTGAACATGCCCGAGCAGGAGCCGCAGGTGGGACACGCGGAGCGCTCGACCTCGCTGAGCCCGGCGTCGTCGATCGCGTCGTTCGCCGAGGCGGAGATCGCGGTGATGAGGTCGGTGGGCGCCTTGGCGATCCCGTCGACGATGACGGCCTTGCCGGCCTCCATCGGGCCGCCGGAGACGAAGACCGTGGGGATGTTCAGCCGCATCGCGGCGTTGAGCATGCCGGGCGTGATCTTGTCGCAGTTGGAGATGCACACCAGCGCGTCGGCGGTGTGCGCGTTCGCCATGTACTCGACGGAGTCGGCGATGATCTCGCGGCTGGGCAGGCTGTAGAGCATGCCGCCGTGGCCCATCGCGATGCCGTCGTCGACGGCGATGGTGTGGAACTCGCGGGCGACGCCGCCTGCGGCGCGCACCGACTCGGCGACGATCTCGCCCATGTCCTTGAGGTGGACGTGGCCGGGCACGAACTGGGTGTAGGAGTTCGCGATCGCCACGATCGGCTTGCCGAAGTCGCTGTCCGTGAGTCCGGTGGCGCGCCAGAGCGAGCGGGCGCCTGCGGCGTTGCGGCCGACGGTGGTGGTGCGTGAGCGGAGCGGTGGCATGAGCTTCTCGCCTCGGATCTTCGTATCGTGCGGGCTGGTGGAGGAGATGCGCTCCCCGTGAACAGGACAAGGCCTGTTCGGCGGGATTTATTCCGCCGTGACGTCAGGGATCCGGCCGCCGGAGGCGGTCGCGACGCGGGGGAGCTGGCTGATGGTGACGGCGGGTAGTCGCACCTCGGAACCGTCGGTGCGGACTGCGTACACCGCACCGTTGCGCCCGATCCTAATCCCTGCCAGTTCGTCCCATCCGATCGTGGTCGCGCTGAGCACGCGGACCGAGCGCACACCGTCGGGTCCGATGACGGTGCGCACGCGCAGGATCCACAGGGCGAGCAGGATCGGCACGATCAGCAGCAGCCAGCCGAGCACTGCGGCGCCGGCGCCGGCCGCCCCGCCGTCGATCGAGCGGCCGAGCGTCCACGGCCCGACGATGGGCGCCAGGCAGACGGCGAACAGGGCGACGCCGAGCAGCGCGATACGAGGGTGCTTGAAGACCACGCGGTCGCCCGCGGCGATCGGCACCGCGGTGTCCGGCGTGTGATCGGTGGTCACGGTGCGGGTGGTGCTCGACTGCGTCGCAGGGCTCTCGCTCATAACACGCATTGTCGCACGCGGCAGCCGAATCCCATCATGTGGGACGGGGGTGCTCACTGGTTTGACGCGAATGCACACCAGCGCCTAGTTTCACTGGTGTGAAGCACAGCTACCAGCTCCTCGTAATCGGTCGGCGCGTCGCCGCCTGAACCGGTTGCATCCGTTTCACACCAGCATCGACGCGCTACCCTCGCTCAGCTACCGCTGACGGGGGTTTTTTGTTGCCCGGATAGTCTTCGGGCGGCATCGCACGCCGATATGTCCACTGAGTAGAGCACCGCTAGAGCACGAGAAGAGTCGAGTCGTGAGCGCACCTACAGCTCGGCCCCATCCAGGGCAGAAGCCCGGGGCCCGTAAGCCCGGCGCCGGGATCCCCGGCCCGCATTCCGCAGCCGCCAAGCAGCACGTCGCCGCCGACGCCGCGCACAGCGTCCTCGAGGGCGCCCGCGTCGTGGCCCCCGAGCGCGTCACCGGCGCCCAGTCGGTCGTCCGGTCGCTCGAGGAGATCGGCGTGGACACGGTCTTCGGTATTCCGGGCGGCTGCATCCTCCCGGTCTACGACCCGCTCCTCGATTCGAAGAAGGTCCGCCACGTCCTCGTGCGGCACGAGCAGGGCGCCGGTCACGCCGCCACCGGCTACGCGCAGGCGACCGGCAAGGTCGGCGTGTGCATGGCCACCTCCGGTCCGGGCGCGACCAACCTGGTCACGCCGCTCGCCGATGCGCAGATGGACTCGGTCCCGATCGTCGCGATCACCGGCCAGGTGGGTCGCCCACTGATCGGCACCGACGCCTTCCAGGAGGCCGACATCTCGGGCATCACGATGCCCGTGACCAAGCACAACTTCCTGGTCTACGACGCCGCCGAGATCCCCCGCGTGATCGCCGAGGCCTTCTACCTGGCCCAGAGCGGCCGCCCGGGAGCCGTCCTCGTCGACATCCCGAAGGACGTGCTGCAGGAGGACACCGTCTTCTCCTGGCCGCCGCAGATCGACCTGCCCGGCTACCGCCCGGTGACCAAGCCGCACGGCAAGCAGATCCGCGAGGCCGCGCGCCTCATCGCGGCGGCGAAGTCGCCCGTTCTCTACGTCGGCGGCGGTGTGCTCAAGGCGGAGGCGTCGGAGGAGCTGCTCAAGCTGGCGGAGCTGACCGGCATCCCGGTGGTCACCACCCTGATGGCCCGCGGCGTCTTCCCGGACAGCCACTCCCAGCACATGGGCATGCCCGGCATGCACGGCACCGTCGGCGCCGTGGCCGCGCTGCAGCGCTCCGACCTGCTGGTCACCCTGGGCGCGCGGTTCGACGACCGCGTCACCGGCAAGTTGGACTCCTTCGCGCCCGACGCGAAGGTCATCCACGCCGACATCGACCCGGCGGAGATCGGCAAGAACCGCTTCGCGGACGTCCCGATCGTGGGCGACTGCAAGGAGGTCATCGCCGAGCTCATCGCCGCGATCTCCGAGGACCGCGCGACCATCGCCGCGCCGGACCTGAGCACGTGGTGGGAGTACCTGGACGGGATCCGCAAGACCTATCCGCTGGCCTACAACACCCCGTCCGACGGTGCGCTGAGCCCCGAGTACGTGATCGAGCGCCTCGGCATCGCCGCGGGCCCCGACGCCGTCTACTGCGCGGGCGTCGGCCAGCACCAGATGTGGGCCGCGCAGTTCGTCAAGTACGAGAAGCCGCGCACCTGGCTCAACTCGGGCGGCCTGGGCACCATGGGCTACGCGGTCCCCGCGGCCCTCGGCGCCAAGATGGGCGCGCCCGAGAAGGAGGTCTGGGCGATCGACGGTGACGGCTGCTTCCAGATGACCAATCAGGAGCTCGCCACCGCCGCCATCGAGGGCGCCCCGATCAAGGTCGCCGTCATCAACAACGGCAACCTGGGCATGGTGCGCCAGTGGCAGACGCTGTTCTACGAGCAGCGCTACTCGAGCACCGACCTGTCCACGCACTCGATGCGCATCCCCGACTTCGTCAAGCTCGGTGAGGCACTGGGCTGCGTCTCCTTCCGGTGCGAGCGCGCCGAGGACGTCGACGCGGTCATCGCGCAGGCGCGGGAGATCAACGACCGCCCCGTGGTCATCGACTTCATCGTGGGCGCCGACGCCCAGGTGTGGCCGATGGTCGCCGCGGGCACCAGCAACGACGAGATCATGGCGGCGCGGGACATCCGGCCGCTGTTCGACGAGGACGACGCGGCCGACGAGCCGGCCGTCATCCACGCCGCGATGGAGCGTCCCGACGCTGCGACGCTGCCCGGGGAGGAGCAGAAGTGAGCACCACGCACACGCTGAGCGTTCTGGTCGAGGACCGTCCGGGCGTGCTCGCCCGCGTCTCGTCCCTGTTCTCCCGCCGCGGCTTCAACATCGAATCCCTCGCGGTGGGCGGCACCGAGCTCAAGGGCGTCAGCCGCATGACCATCGTGGTCACCGTCGACGAGCTGCCGCTCGAGCAGGTCACCAAGCAGCTGAACAAGCTGGTCTCCGTGCTCAAGATCGTCGAGCAGGACTCCACGTCCTCCGTGGCGCGCGAGCTCATGCTGATCAAGGTGCGCGCGGACGCCACCTCGCGCGGCCAGGTCACCGATACGGTGGACCTGTTCCGTGCCAAGATCGTCGACGTCTCGCCGGACTCGGTGACCATCGAGGCCACCGGCACGCCGGACAAGCTCGATGCGCTGCTGGCCGTCCTGGACCCCTTCGGGATCCGGGAGATCGCGCAGTCCGGCGTCATCGCGCTGGGCCGCGGTCCGAAGTCGATCACCGCGACCCGCTAACTTAACTACTGCACAAACCGAGAAGGGACACCGAACCACAGTGGCAATCGAACTGTTCTACGACGAGGACGCCGACCTCTCCATCATTCAGGGCAAGAAGGTCGCCGTCATCGGCTACGGCTCGCAGGGGCACGCGCACTCGCTGAGCCTGCGCGATTCCGGCGTCGACGTGCGCATCGGCCTCAAGGAGGGCTCGAAGTCGCGTGCCAAGGCCGAGGAGCAGGGCCTGACCGTGGGCACGCCCGCCGAGGTCGCCGCGTGGGCCGACGTGATCATGATCCTCGCGCCCGACACCGCGCAGGCGCAGATCTTCACCGAGGACATCGCCCCGAACCTCAAGGACGGCGACGCGCTGTTCTTCGGCCACGGCCTCAACATCCACTTCAAGCTGATCGAGGCCCCGGCCAACGTCACCGTCGCGATGGTCGCCCCGAAGGGCCCCGGCCACCTCGTGCGCCGCCAGTTCGTCGACGGCAAGGGCGTTCCGGCCCTCATCGCCGTGGACCAGGATCCGACCGGTAACGGCCAGGCGCTCGCCCTGAGCTACGCCGCCGCGATCGGTGGCGCCCGTGCCGGCGTCATCAAGACCACCTTCAAGGAGGAGACCGAGACGGATCTCTTCGGTGAGCAGGCCGTGCTGTGCGGTGGCACCGAGGAGCTCGTCAAGGTGGGCTTCGAGGTGCTGGTCGAGGCCGGCTACGCCCCCGAGATGGCCTACTTCGAGTGCCTGCACGAGCTCAAGCTCATCGTGGACCTCATGTACGAGGGCGGCATCGCCCGCATGAACTACTCGGTGTCCGACACCGCGGAGTTCGGCGGCTACCTCTCGGGCCCGCGCGTCATCGACGCCGACACCAAGAAGCGCATGCAGGACATCCTCACGGACATCCAGGACGGCACCTTCGTCAAGCGTCTCGTCGCGAACGTCGAGGGCGGCAACAAGGAGCTCGAGGCGCTGCGCAAGGAGAACGCCGAGCACCCGATCGAGGTCACCGGCAAGAAGCTGCGCGACCTCATGAGCTGGGTCGATCGCCCGATCACCGAGACCGCCTAGTCTCACCCCGCATCACCGCTGAGCCCCGCCGGACCCCGAGTCCGGCGGGGCTCTTGCGTGTGCGAGGCGTCGGGACTACTCTGCTGAACATGTTCAATGAACGTGTTCAGTCGCGGGCGGAGGCGAAGGCGGACACGCGATCGCGGGTGCTCGCGGCCGCCGATCGGTCCTTCCGCGAGCACGGTTTCGCGGGGACGACGGTGCGCGGCATCGCCGCCGACGCCGGTGTCAGCGTCGGCACCGTGATGGGAGTGGGGGATAAGGACGCACTCCTCATCGCGATCGTCGACGACTGGATCGCAGCCGTACACGCCGACCGGGAGCGTGCGGCGTCGTTGCCCGCCCTCACTCCCGCTGAGGCGACGGTGCAGCTGCTGGAGACCGTCCAGCCCTTCGTCACCTACTTCAACGCCGACGGTGACCTCTCCCGCGAGTACGCCGCGGTGCTGGCGCGCGGACGGCACCACTCGCGCACGTTCGGCGATCTGGGGGACGAACTGCAGGGCGACTTCGCGCGCATCCTGCGCGCCGCCCGGCACGGCGATCCGGAGGCGGCCGGCCGCACCCTCTACTTCGTCTACATCGGCCTGCTCTTCGCCACCTCGGGTGGCGCGGTCACGCGGGAGGCCGCGGCGGAGCGCCTCGTCGAGGCGATCGCACAGATCCTCGGAGAAGGAGTACCGCAATGACCACGTTCATCGACACACCCCACTGGCCCGCGCTCACCGTCGTTCTCGCGGCCGTCCTGTTCGGCGACGCGCTGCTGTCGCTGCGCCCGCCCGCCTTCATCCGGGACTGCCTCGACGGAGTGCGATTCCCGCGCGACTGGTGGTGGACCCTCATCGTGATCAAGCTCGTCGCGGTCGCAGGGCTGCTCGCCGGCCTCTGGTACCCCGGCGTGGGCGTCGCCGCCAACGCCGGTGTGGTCGCCTACTTCGTCTGTGCGGCGATCGCGCACGTGCGCGCCGGCTTCCTGGGGTCGACGTTCTGGGTCAACTGCCTCGGCATGCTCGCCTTCTCGACGCTCGTGCTGATCGTGTCCTACGTGTAGTTCGACGGCGAAGAAACCAGCACCGCTGATTGATAGTGATAGGGTGACCCCAATCGGCTATCAGATGATGGACCGCGGATGAAAGCGAGACGTGAGATGCGACTGGCCCTGACGCATATGAGCCGGACCATGCACGACCCCTTCCCGGGGCAGGCGGAGTACGAGCAGACGCTGACCGACCTCTCCGAGGCGTCGGTGCGCCGGAACTTCGATCCCTACGTCGACATCGATTGGGACGATCCCGAGCTGGCGATCGTCCCCGACGATCCGCGCTGGGTGTGCGATTCCCGCTTCGATCCGATCGGCCGCCACCCGTGGTACCAGGCGCAGCCGCTGGCGAAGCAGATCGAGATCGGCATGTGGCGCCAGGCCAACGTGGCCAAGGTCGGCCTGCAGTTCGAGTCGATGCTGATCCGCGGCATCATGCAGTACACCGCGGCCCTGCCCAACAACTCTCCCGAGTTCCGCTACGCCACGCACGAGGCGAAGGAGGAGTGCCAGCACACGCTGATGTTCCAGGAGTTCGTGAATCGCGTGGGCATGGACGTCCCCGGCGGCAGCTGGTTCCTGCGCCGCATCTCCCCGATCGTGCCGCTGTTCGCGACCGTCACGCCGCTGTACTTCTACATGATGGTGCTCGGCGGCGAGGAGCCGATCGACCACCTGCAGAAGCAGTTCCTGCGCTCGGGCTCGAAGCAGCACCCGGCCATGAGCTCGATCATGCAGATCCACGTGGCGGAGGAGGCGCGTCACATCGGCTTCGCGCACCAGCTGCTCGAGCACCGCATCCCGACCCGGGGCGTCTTCCCGCGTCTGGTGCTCTCGCTCATGCTGCCGCTCACGATGCGGGTTATGGTGACGATGATCATGATGCCGCCCAAGCAGTTCTGGGAGACATTCGACATCCCGCGCTCGGTGAAGAAGGACATCTTCTGGCGCTCGGCCGAGTCGCAGCAGATGAAGCGCGACGTCTTCGGCGACGTGCGGATGATGGCGGAGAAGGCGGGCCTGATGAACCCGCTGAGCAAGCTCATGTGGCGCATCTGCGGCATCGACGGCCGCGTCTCCCGCTTCCGCAGCGAGCCCGCGTACGCCGCGCAGTAGGAACCGGAGTGGATCACGAGGGCCGGGTCCTCGGGCCGGAGTGGACGGGGCGTGCCCTGCGGATACCTGCCGCACCCGTCGCTGCGAACGCCCCGGCTCTCGCAGCGGTCGCCGTGGAGGCGGCACGCGACGTGGCGGGTGTGGAGCTCGACTACTCGCCGGCCTCGCTGAGTGCGGTCGACACTCTGCTCGACGGCTTCCGTGAGCCCGGATCCGATGCGATGGCTGAGACGATCTTCCTCTTCGGGTGCTACGTCGGTGAGGTGCTCGTGAGGAATGCGGGGTACGCGTGGGTCGACACCCCGGAGGACGGATTGCCGTACGTCGGCCCGCTCAGCGTGGTGTGCGGTCCGCCCGACAGCGGTCGATTCGCGTCTCCGATCAACAAGGTCTTCAAGCGCGTCGACGAGGGCGAGGGCGATAGCGTGTCGTTCTTCTACGAGGTCTTCGGCAGCTAGAGCACTGGGCATCCCATGCGCCGCGTCACAGGCGGAACCTGCGAACGGCCGCGAGGCACCAGCGGCGGCTGCGACCGACGTGTGACACGGAGAGGTCCCGGGCGTGACAGTGCGCTCCTAGGTTCGTCCGTACCGGTGTTCGCCGAACGCCGGGAACGGAAACGACTGAAGGAGAACCTATGTCGAAGCGCACTATCGCCCGCCGGATGCTCGCGGGTGCCGCACTCAGTGGCGCGATCCTCGCCCCCGCGGCCGGGGTCGCCCTCGCCGATCCCGCGCCGGCGCCCCCGCCCGGGCCCGCGCAGCCCGCGCCCGGCCAGCCCGCCCGCGACGCCGCGTTCTGGGACCGCTACGACCAGTGGTCGGTGAAGTTCGCCCAGTGCCTCGAGCGCGCCGGCGTGAACGATCCCAGCTACGACCGGGTGAACGGATGGAGCGGCGGGGCGCAGGCCCCGCGGGCGAAGGCCGCCTCGCAGCAGTGCCAGTCGATCGTGGGGCTGCCGCCCACGGTCACGGAGAAGTAGCCGTCCTACAGCCTCGCGAGCGCACGGGTGGCGGCGTGATGGCCGCACATCCCGTGCGCCCCGGGCCCGGGCGGGGTCGCCGCGGAACAGATGTACATGCCGGCGACGCCGAGGTCGTAGGGCTGCACGGTGATCCGTGGTCCGAAGACCAGTTGGAGCGGGTCCTTGGAACCGGTGTTGATGTCGCCGCCCACGTAATTGGCGTTGTAGCGCGACATCTCGGTCGTCGAGCAGACCGCGGTACCGACGATGCGGTCCCGGAAACCGGGGGCGAAGCGTTCGATCTGGGCGATGATCGCCTCGGTGGCGTCCCCGGTGTAGCCGTGGGGCACGTGCGCGTAGCTCCACACGGGGTGCACGTCACCGACGCTGCGCGTGGGATCGGCGAGGTACTGCTGGCCGACGAGGACGAACGGGCGATCGGGCATCGTTCCGGCGGCGATGGCCCGCTCCGTCGCCGCCACCTCGGCGAACTCGCCCCCGAGGTGGACGGTGCTCGAGCGGCGCGCGTGCGCGTTGGTCCACGGCACGCCGCCCTGGACGGCGAAGTCCACCTTGAATGCTCCCGGGCCCCGCCGGAATCGCGTGAACGCCCGGCGCACCCGTGCCGGTAGGCGATCGCCGAGGATGCGCGCGACCTGGTGCGGGTCCAGGTCGAACAGCGTCACGTCCGTGGTCGGGACGTCCGCCGCCGTCACGCGGACACCGGTCTGCACCCGGCCGCCCAGGTCCTCGAACTCGGCGAGCAGCGCAGCGGCGATCGCGCCCGAGCCGCCCTCGGCGACCTGCCACCCGTGGCGGTGGCCCGCAGTCAGCAGCCCCTTCCCGATCGCCGAGCTCATCGGCTCGTGCAGCGGCCGGAAGGTGTGCGCCGCGACGCCGCCCCACAGTCCGCGTGCCTGCGGGGTGCGGAAGGCGCGGGCGAGCGCCGCCGCGGGCAGCGGAGTCGGTGCACCGAACCCCGCCAACGCCAACGGATGCCGCGGGACCCGCAGCAGGGGCCCCATCATCGCCGGTCCGATCTTCTCGAACCCCTCGACGGGACGTTGGAACAGTGCGCGCCAGGCGGCACCGTCGGGTCCCATCCCGGCGGCGGTGTCGGCGACGGTGCGCTGCAGCACCCCCGCCGTCCCGTCGTCGAGCGGATGCACGCACTCGATCTCCGCTGACCGCCAGCGCAATCCGCGCTTCTCGATGTCGATCGTGGCCAGGAACGGGGAGCCGACCGCCATCGGGTGGATGGCGGCGCAGTGATCGTGCACGAGGCCCGGAACGATCGCCTCGAACGAACGCAGGCCACCACCGACGGTGTCGTCCGCCTCGAGGAGAGTGGTCTCGACGCCCGCGCGGGCCAGGGTGATGGCGGCGGCGAGCCCGTTGGGCCCGCCGCCGACGACGGTGCCGGTGGTCATGCCCGCGAGCCTAGCCCGGTGCCGAGCGGGAAGCGGTCGTGGTCCGCTGACCAGGTGATCTCGCAGGCGACGGGGCCCTCGGGGAGCCAGGGCTGCGTCGTCACGCACTCAGTGACGCTCCACCGGCCGCGGGCCACCACGCCGAGCGCGGCGTCGATGATCTTGAAGTCCTGGCTGAAGCGGGTGATGGGCTGCGACTCGGCCCAGACCACGATCAGCTCGCCCGGCTCGAACCCCGCCTGCTCCTGCACCGCGGCGACGAGCGTCTCGTCGTGCAGGTGGCCGTCACCGAAGTTGAAGCCGATCAGGGTGTTGCACACGAGCTCGCCCTCGCGCAGCGTCCGCTGCTCGACGTCGGGCACGTGGCTGAGCAGCGTCGAGAACAGGCCGCGGCCGTTGCTGTGCATGGCGCGCCAGCCCAGGCCCATGTTCATGAGCAGTTCGGCCCATTCGCGATCGACGCCGGTGGCGACGAACTGGTCGACGGTGTTGGTGGTCTGCCGCTGCACGCGGTTCAGCTTCTCCTCGGCGCCGGGTGCGAAGGCCCACATGCCCGTCGCCCAGTTGCCGGCGTACTGCCGCAGCGAGGGGAGGAAGGAGACCTTGTCGGGACGGACGTTGCCCAGCAC
Organism: Tsukamurella pulmonis; assembly: GCF_900103175.1. NCBI lineage: Bacteria > Bacillati > Actinomycetota > Actinomycetes > Mycobacteriales > Tsukamurellaceae > Tsukamurella > Tsukamurella pulmonis. The sequence continues at coordinate 3,310,980 of NZ_FNLF01000002.1, read as the reverse complement.
GGGGAAGACGAGGAGGGCGGCCAGCACCACGAGGATCAGCCACGACGGGCTCATGTCCAGCACCGAATAGCCGTCCTGCGCCGGGAATCCGACGAACAGGAAGAGTGCGGTGTACGCGAAGAGCAGGTTCCATTCCAGCGGGACGGCCAGCGGGAAGGTGGAGATGATGAACAAGTGGTAGCAGACCATGAACACGGCGCACACCACGGTGACGGTGCGGTTCATCGAGAACAACAGGATCAGCGGTGCGACGATCTCCACGAACGTGCCGAGCCCCTCGGCCATGAACCGGGCGAGCCGCGACGGCAGCAGATCGTGCGGCGCGTTCCGGTAGTGGGCCCGGCGCAGGCCCTTGAACGGCATGCACGGCGAGTTCGAGACCATCACCGGGATCACGTTGATGAAGTGCTTGCCCACCTTCGACAGGCCGGCACCGACCCAGACCACCACGATGAGCAGCTTGAGCCCGACGATCATCGTCGCGAAGGAGAGCAGGGGGAGGAGCCCGAACATGATCAGGGCGGGCATGTACTGCTCACCGCGGGCGGCGAGGAAGATCGTCTTGTCCCGCAAGCCGATCAGGATGAGCAGGGCGACCGGCGCGATCATCAGCCAGGGCGCGACGAGCTCGTACGGCGACGAATCCGTCACCAGCACACCGGGGAGCGCGATGCCCAGCGCCAGGGACGCGAGCAGCAGCCAGTACAGGCCCACGTCCAGCCCGGTGCGGCGCGTGCCCGCGGTGCCCGGCACCCAGGCGTACGGCCGCAGCCGGATGGTGCCCGTGCGCGCCCAGAACCGGATCCCGCCGGTCATCGGCTTGATCTTGAAGGTCAAGGGGCCCCACGCGCCGGCGACGCCGATGGCCTCGAGCAGGGTGGTCCACAGCACCAGCTTCTGGTAGACGATCGGCTGGTTCCACCAGCTCGAGACCTCCCAGAAGTGCAGGCCCGAGGTGGCGGTCGCGAAGACCACACCGCCGAGCGCGTACAGCACCAGCAGCTTGACGACGTAGATGACGAACGCGACCTTCTGCGTGCCGAAGCCGTGATCCACCCAGCGCTGCGTGGCGAAGCGGAGCCGGTCCTGCAGCGGGCGGGTGATGAACTCGGCCGGATCGACCTCGGGGAGGTCGGGTTTCATGAATCCCATGACGAAATCCTTACGGGGAGGGGGTGGATCAGGCGGACGGGCCGGCGGCCGCGGCGTCGAGGCGGCGTAGGGCGGGCTTGTCGATCTTGCCGACGGGGTTCTTCGGCAACGCGTCGAGCAGCGTGATCGCGACGGGCTGTTTGTACTTCGCGAGCTGTTCACGCGCGTGCGCGGCGACGGTGTCGATGTCCAGCTGCGCGCCGGGGGCGGCGGAGAGGTAGAGCACGGGCAGTTCGCCGTACTTGGCGTCGGGCCGGCCGATGACGGCTGCTTCGGCGACGCCGTGCACGCCGTACACCGCGGTCTCGATCTCCTTGGGGTAGATGTTCTCCCCGCCGCGGATGATCATGTCCTTCGCGCGGTCCACGATGCGGAGGTAGCCGTCCTCGTCGAGGATGCCGACGTCGCCCGTGTGCAGCCATCCGTCGACAACGGTCCGGGCCGTCTCCTCGGGGCGTCCGAGGTAGCCGCGCATGATGTTCGGCCCCGCGAGCAGCACCTCGCCCGGCTTGCCGGCCGGGAGCTCGGCACCGTCCGGCCCGGCGATCCGGATGCGCTGACCGGGCAGTGCCACCCCGACGCTGCCGACCTTGCGGACACCGTCGAGCGGGTTGCACGTGGCGGCGCACGTGCACTCGGACAGCCCGTAGCCCTCGATCAGCGGGAAGCCGAAGCGGGCCTCGAACCCCTCCAGCAGTTCCCGGCTCGCGGGCGCGGCGCCGCAGACGCCGAAACGCATGCGGGGCAGGTTCGGACGGACTTCGGGCGGCAGGCCGTTGAGCATCGTGTAGATCGTCGGGACCGCGGAGAAGTACGTCGCGCCGGTCTCCTCGAGGACCTGGAAGAAGGTGCGCGGGTCGAACCGGCCGGCGATGGTCACCCGGCCGCCGCCTCGCAGCGGGTTGAGGGTGGAGACGACGATCGCGTTGACGTGGAACAGCGGCAGGATCAGCAGGCTGTGGTCGTTCTCGTCGAACGCGAAGGCGGCCGTTGACATCTCGCTCATCGCGAGCAGGTTCGCGTGATCGAGCATCACGCCCTTGGGACGCCCGGTGGTGCCGGAGGTGTAGATCAGCAGCGCCAGGTCCTCGCGCGCCGCGACGGTCTCGACGGTCTCGGGCGCGTGGCCCAGGAGCGCATCCGCGGCGATGACGGTGACACCGGCGGGGGAGTCGGCGTCGGTGACGAGCACCGAGGCGCCGGCGTCGCGCACCTGGTACTCGACCTCGGGGCGCGCCAGGTACGGATTGATCGGCGTCGCGGCGGCGCCCAGGCGCCAGGCGGCGAAGAGCGTCACCACGAGCAGTGCGGTGTTCGGCAGCTTCACCGCGACGACGTCGCCGTGGCCGATCCCGGCGGCGCGCAGTGCGGCCGCGGCGCTGCGGACCGCCTCGTCGAACGCGGCGTTGTCGAGGTCGAGGGCGTCGTCGGCCACCGCGGGGGCCTGCGGGGCCGCCGCGGCGCGCGCCGCCGGGAGGTGGGCGAAGGTGGTGAGATCGAAGGTCACGGGGGCTCCTAGTCCGGTGGGTGCACCCACGGTAGGCAGGGCGTGACCGTCGTCACATCGTCCACTGGCGACGACATGTGACGCACGATTCGTCCTCTGAGGACGAATTCCGATCGTTTCGTCGTTCGCTCGGGGTTAGGATTTGGCGATGGACCCGGATGCGCCCCGCTCGCTGATCGCCCGGGTGCTCAGCACCGCCTCGCGGCGCGAGGTCGCCGACGCCATGACCGAGCGGATCGCCGCCGATCTCCCCGGCCTGCGCGACGACGACGCCATCTTCGGTTCCCTCGCGGCGAGCGTCGAGGCCAACGTCGAGAACGTCACGCACGCGATCGTGCTCGACGTGCCGGTCGAGCGGATCGAGGTCCCGCTCGCCGCCCTCGAATACCCGCGCCGGGTCGCCCAGCGAGGCTTGGCCGCCACCTCGCTCGTCCGCGCCTACTACCTGGGTCAGCAGACGATGATCGCGCTGATCGGCGAAGCTCTCGACGCGGATCTCGAGGCGGCCAAGGAGCTGCGCGAGGCGGCCCTGCGCTGGCTCGTGGGCTGGTCCTTCGACTACAACGACGTCGTCACCCGGCGGGTCCTCGACGAGTACGAGGCGGAACGGGCGGCCTGGGTGGACGCCCGCAGCGGCGCCCGGACGGTGCGCGTGCTCGAGGTCCTGGAGGGGGAGGTGCCGAACGTCGCGGCGGCATCGGCGAGCATCCGGTACCCGCTGCGCGGCAGTCACATCGGGTTGGTCGTGTGGTACGCGGAGGGGGTCGACGAGGTCGAGCGGATCGAGCGGTTCCTGCGCGAGCTCGGGGACGCCGTCGGCGCGCTGGGGCCGCCGCTGTCCGTGGCGGTCGATCGCCTCACGGCCTGGGCGTGGCTCCCGGTGTCGCAGGGCGACGCCGCGATCGCCACGGCACGGGAGTTCATCGTCGGCGCCGCGGATCCTCCCCGCGTCGTCCTCGGCCCGCCGGGGGAGGCGTTGGAGGGCTTCCGCGCGACCAATCGTTCGGCCCGGGAGGTGCGCCGGGTCGCGGATGCGACGGGCGCCTCCCTGCTCGTCGCGACGGACCCGGGGGTCGGTCTCGCTGCGCTCGTCGCGCGCGACGTGGGCGCCGCGCGCAGCTGGGCCGACGGGGTGCTGGGGGACCTGACCGGGGCCAACGCCGCCGACGAGCGGTTGCGCAGCACCCTCGAGATCTTCCTGCGCACCGGCGGCAGCTTCAAGGCGACGGCCGAGCAGCAGCTCATGCACGCCAACTCGGTGAAGTACCGGGTGCGTCGCGCGTTGCAGCGCCGCGGGCGCGAGATCGCCGACGACCGGCTCGACGTGGAAGTGGCTCTCGCGGTGCGCCGGATCTTCGGCCCCCACGCTCCCGGTAACCCGGCTCGGTAGTCCCGGGGTGCAGGTCACTAAGCTGACCGTGCAACCGGCACCGTGAATGAGGAGCGCAAGTGACCCGTCCCGTGGTATTGATCGCCGACAAGCTGGCACCGTCGACAGTGGAGGCGCTCGGTGACGACGTCGAGGTGAAGTGGGTCGACGGCCCCGACCGCCCCGCCCTGCTCGCCGCGGTCCCCGAGGCCGACGCACTGCTCGTGCGCTCCGCGACCACCGTCGACGCGGAGGTCCTGGCCGCCGCGACCAAGCTCAAGATCGTCGCCCGCGCCGGCGTCGGCCTGGACAACGTGGACGTGCCCGCCGCCACCGAGCGCGGTGTCCTCGTGGTCAACGCGCCCACGTCGAACATCCACACCGCCGCCGAGCACGCCGTCGCGCTGATGCTCGCCACGGCCCGCCAGATCCCCGCGGCGGACAAGACACTGCGCGAGCACACCTGGAAGCGCAGCGCGTTCAACGGCGTCGAGATCCTCGGCAAGACCGTCGGCGTCGTCGGCATGGGCCGCATCGGTCAGCTCGTCGCGCAGCGCCTGGCGGCCTTCGAGACCAAGATCATCGCGTACGACCCCTACGTGAGCCCGGCCCGCGCCGCGCAGCTCGGCATCGAGCTGGTCAGCATCGAGGAGCTCGTCGAGCGCGCCGACTTCATCTCGGTGCACCTGCCCAAGACCCCGGAGACCAAGGGCCTCATCGGCCGCGAGCTCCTGGCGAAGGCCAAGAAGGGCGTCATCATCGTCAACGCCGCCCGCGGCGGCCTCGTCGACGAGCAGGCGCTGGCCGACGCGATCACCTCGGGTCACGTCTTCGGCGCCGGCCTCGACGTCTTCGAGACCGAGCCCTGCACCGACAGCCCGCTGTTCGAGCTGCCGCAGGTCGTCGTGACCCCGCACCTCGGCGCGTCCACCTCCGAGGCGCAGGACCGCGCCGGCACCGATGTCGCCAAGAGCGTCCGCCTGGCCCTGGCCGGCGAGTTCGTTCCGGACGCCGTCAACGTCAAGGGCGGCGCCGTCGACGAGGAGGTCGCGCCCTGGCTCGAGCTCACCCGCAAGCTCGGCGTGCTGCTGGGCGGCCTGCCCGGCCAGCTGCCGGAGAAGATCGGCGTCACCGTCCGCGGCGAGCTGGCCAGCGAGAACGTCGACATCCTGCAGCTCTCGGCGCTGCGCGGCCTGTTCTCCGCCGTCATCGAGGACGCGGTCACGTTCGTCAACGCCCCCGCCCTGGCGGAGGAGCGCGGCGTCACCGTCGAGCTGGAGAAGGTCTCCGAGAGCCCCAACCACCGCAGCCTGGTCGACGTGCGCGCCGTCTACGGCGACGGCACGGTCCAGAACGTCTCGGGCACCCTCTCGGGCCTGAGCCGGGTGGAGAAGGTCACCAACATCAACGGCCGCAACTTCGACCTGCGCGCCGAGGGCCTGAACCTGTTCGTCGCCTACGGCGATCAGCCGGGCTCGCTGGGCAAGATCGGCACGCTGCTCGGCGACGCCGGCATCGACATCCAGGCCGCGGCGCTGAGCCAGGACGCGGAGGGCGACGGCGCGACGGTGCTGCTGCGCGTGAGCCGGCCCGTCCCGGCGGAGCTGCAGCAGTCGATCGCCGACGCGGTGTCCGCCACGACGATCGCGCAGGTGGACCTGTCGTGAAGCTCGCGCTGATCGGCGGGGACGGCATCGGCCCCGAGGTGACGGCGGAGGCGCTCAAGGTACTGCGCGCGGTGGTCGGCGAGATCGAGACCACCGACTACGACCTGGGTGCGCGCCGCTACGAGCGCAACGGCGAGCTGCTCACCGACGAGGACCTGGCGTCGCTGCGCGAGCACGACGCGATCCTGCTCGGCGCCATCGGCGACCCGCGCAAGGTCCCGCCGGGCGTGCTCGAGCGCGGCCTGCTGCTGAAGATGCGCTTCGCGCTGGATCACCACGTGAACCTGCGCCCGTCGAAGCTCTTCCCCGGTGTCGAGTCGCCGCTGAAGGACCCGGGCGAGATCGACTTCGTCGTGGTCCGCGAGGGCACCGAGGGCGCCTACACCGGCAACGGCGGCGCCATCCGCGTCGGCACCCCGCAGGAGGTCGCCAATGAGACCTCGGTCAACACCCGCTTCGGTGCGGAGCGCGTGGTGCGCTTCGCCTTCCGGCTCGCGCAGTCGCGCCGGAAGAAGCTGACGCTGGTGCACAAGACCAACGTGCTCGTCTTCGGCGGCTCGCTGTGGCAGCGCACCGTCGACGAGGTGGCTCCCGAGTTCCCCGACGTCGCGGTGGATTACAGCCACATCGACGCCGCGACGATCTACCTGGTGACGGACCCGTCCCGGTTCGACGTGATCGTGACCGACAACCTCTTCGGCGACATCCTCACCGACGAGGCCGGCGCGATCTCCGGCGGCATCGGCCTCGCCGCGTCGGGCAACATCGACGCGACGGGCACCAACCCGTCGATGTTCGAGCCCGTGCACGGCAGCGCCCCCGACATCGTCGGTCAGGGCGTGGCGGATCCCACCGCGGCCATCCTGTCCGCGGTGATGCTGCTGCGGCACCTCGGCGACGAGGCCGGTGCGAAGCGGATCGAGGACGCGGTGACCGCGGACCTCGCCGCCCGCGGCGACGCACCGATCCGTACCACCGAGGTCGGCGACCGCATCGCCGCCGCCCTCAGCGCGTAGCGACCACTGCGGGCCGGGTGGGCCCGCCCCGTCGGACTTAACAGCGTTAGCAGCAGACGTTTCCCCGGGAAGCGCTCTGGGCTAACGCTGTTAAGTCATTTCCGGGGTGATGACGGTGCCGCTTCCGGCACCTCCGCGGGCTTCGCGTCGGAGGGGACCAGCGGGTAGGCCAGCAACGGGGCGAGGCCGACGATGGCGAAGGCGGCGCCGAAGCTCGTCGCGTGGATCAGCGATCCGAGGATCGGTCCGGCGGCGGTGGTCGCGACGAACTGCCCGGTGTTCTGGATGGCCAGCGCGCGGCCGCTGTAGAACGGCCCGGCCTTCTCGGCGATCGCGGTGAAGGCGAGGCCGTTGTCGGCGACGGTGACCACGGAGGCGACGAGGAAGACGGCGACGGCCACGGGGGAGCCGATCGCCGCGAGCGCGCCGAGGGCGCCCATCGCGGCGGCGGCGCCCAGTGCGATCCACTTGATCGGCGCCGTGCGCGATCCCAGCCGGTCCGACCAGGCGCCGGCGGCGATCCGTCCGAGGGCGCCGAAGAGCTGACTCGCCGACACCAGCAGGCCCGCGGTGGCGGGCGCCCAGTGCAGACCGACGATCAGCCACGTGATGCCCCAGGTCCAGACGGCGCCCTGCGGCAGCACCAGTAGCAGCGAGACGGCGTGGATGCGCGCGAGGAAGGAGTCCTCGCGGTACGGATTCGTCTTCGCCTCCACTGCCGCGGAACCGGTCTCGGGTCGCGGCGGATCGATGATGAACGCCCACACCAGGACGAACGAGAGCGCTGCCACCACCAGTGGCACGATCATCGCCGCGGTGAGCCCGACCCGGTTCGCCAGCAGCGGCATCGTCACCGACAGCAGCGCGATGCCGAGCGGCTGCGAGGTCTGCCGGATTCCCATCGCCGTGCCGCGGCTGGACGCGGGGAACCAGCCGACCACGATCCGGCCGCTCGCCCCGTTGCCGCTCGCCGCCATCGCGGAGGCGAGGAACAGGCCGGCCGCCGCGACGGGCAGGGGTGCGTGCGTCGCGAACGCGGCGACGGTGCCGGCGAGGGCGACCGTGGCGCCGCCCATGCTGATCAGCAGCACCCGGCGTTCGCCGTAGCGGTCGATGAGCGCGCCCCACAGGATCGTCGTCAGCAGCAGGCCCGCCGGGGCGGCCGCCGCGAAAAGGCCCGCGCGCTGCACCGAGAGTCCGTCGCGGATGAGCTGCGGAATGAGGAACGCGGTGCAGTTCACGGCGGCGGTCGTGGTGATCGCGGCGGTCATGGACACCACCAGGATCCACCAGCGACGGGCGGCTGACATCTCCATAGAAATCCCAATCAGTGGAACATGTTGTCTATATCTTGGGATGAAGCCTAGCTGATCGAACTATGCCCGTCGACCGGTAGGCTCGCCCTATGCGCCTTGCACGAATCGCCAGCAGTGACGGAGTCGCGTTCGCGGCCATCGAGGGTGACCCGGAGGACGGTGCCCGCGCCCGCGAGATCTCCGAGCATCCCTTCGGCACACCGGAGTTCACCGGCCGCAGCTGGGCGCTCGACGACGTGCGGCTGCTCGCTCCGATCCTCGCGAGCAAGGTGGTCTGCATCGGCAAGAACTACGCGGCCCACGCCGCGGAGATGGGCGGCGAAGCGCCCAAGGACCCCGTGATCTTCATCAAGCCCAACACGTCGATCATCGGGCCGCTGGCGCCGATCAAGCTGCCCCGCAGCTCGCAGCAGGTGGACTACGAGGGCGAGCTGGCCATCGTGATCGGTCAGCCCTGCCGCGACGTGCCCGCCGCCCGGGCGAAGGACGTCATCCTCGGCTACACCGTGGCCAACGACGTGACCGCGCGCGATCAGCAGCGGCACGACGGGCAGTGGACCCGCGGCAAGAGCTACGACACCTTCTGCCCGCTCGGCCCGTGGATCGAGACCGACTTCGACCCGTCCGATGCGCGGATCTACACCGAGCTCGACGGCCAGATCAAGCAGGACTCCCGTACGTCGCTGATGATCCACTCCATCGGCGACATCGTCGAGTGGATCTCCTCGGTGATGACCCTGCTGCCCGGCGACGTCATCCTCACCGGAACGCCGGAGGGCGTCGGCCCCATCACCGCCGGCCAGCACGTGGCCGTCACCGTCGAGGGCATCGGCACGCTGACCAGCCTCGCCGAGGACCGCTGACTCAGGCGCGGTCGATCACGCGAACCGTCTCCGGTTCGCCGGCCCGATAGGCGGTCCAGGCCGCGTCGTCGGGCCGGCCGGTGGCGACGAACCCCGCTACGGCGCGGCACATCCCGCGCGCGAGCGCGCGGTCCACGCCGTCGACGGGGCCCAGCATCGGCGCATCCCGGTAGGCATCCAGCGCGTCGAACACGAACGGCAGCTCGGCGCAGTGCGTCGCGCCCAGGCCCGACGGATCGTCCGCGGGGACGCGGTCGAACCGGTAGGCGTACACCGGATTCCCGGCCTCCGCGTGCCGATCGGCGATCTCCCGCGACCCGGCGCCGAACACCTGCTCGCTCAGTGTGTGCTCGTGTTCCGGATCGCGCGCGAACCGCGGGTCGAAGGCGACGAAGGCCGTCATCTCGTCGCGCGCCGTCCCGATCAGCAACGGCTTGCCGTCGAGCGTCGCGAGACGCTCCTGCCAGGGGCGCTCGGTCCCGAATCCGCCGAGCGCGGGATACAGCGGGGGCGCGAGCGCGCCCGGTTCTGAGATCTCCGCCGCCAGGGCGCCGTACGCCGCGAGGAGCCGCTCGGCCGGCAGCGCGCGTAGGGCCGCCGCATCGTCGGCGCCGGCGAGGACGCGGAGCCGGTCGCTCCGCGTCGCGGCCTCGTCGGGTTCCTGCGGCGGCAGCCCGAACGGCCCGCTCTGCGCCAGGACGCCGTGCACCAGGGAGCCGGTCTCGGGGGACAGGGCGAGGTGGAGCGCCGAGTACGCCCCGGCCGACTGACCGCCCACCGTGATCCGCGCCGGGTCGCCTCCGAACGCGGCGATGTTGCGCGCCACCCACGCCAGCGCGCACGCCTGGTCGCGGACGCCGAGGTCGTCCCCGTCCGGCAGCCCCAGCCGCGCGTAGCCGAGCGGCCCGAGACGGTAGTTCGCCGTGACCACCACGATCCCGCCCGCTGCGGCGAGCCGCGCACCGTCGTACCAGTCCCAACCGCCACTGCCGCTCGTGAACCCGCCCCCGTGGAACCACAGCAGGACGGGGACGCCGGTGGTGTCGCCGTCCGGGGCCCACACGTTCAGGGTGAGGCATCCGGCTTCGTCCCAGTCGGGCGCGCGCCGTCCCATCACGGCCTCGAGACGCGACGGCCCCTGCGGCGCCGACGGTCCCGGGCGCGCACCGTCGAGGAGTGACCACGGCTCCGGCGGGCGCGGCGGGGCGAAGCGTCCGGGGCCGACGGGCGGTGCGGCGTAGGGGATGCCGCGGAAGGCGGCGATCCCGTGAGCGACGGTGCCGCGCACGGCACCCGACTCCGTGACGGCGAGGGGTTCGACCATGCCCCGAGGCTAGGCCGGTCGCCGCTCGTGCGCCGACTACCCTGGTGGACGTGACTGAGCTCCCCGCGAACCCCGCCGACCACGCCGTCCGCGTGCGCTTCTGCCCGTCGCCCACCGGTACCCCGCACGTGGGCATGGTGCGCACCGCACTGTTCAACTTCGCGCACGCGCGCCATACGGGCGGCACCTTCGTCTTCCGCATCGAGGACACCGACGCCGCCCGCGACAGCGAGGAGAGCTACGCCGCGATCCTCGAATCGCTGCGGTGGCTCGGGCTCGACTGGGACGAGGGGCCCGAGGTGGGCGGTCCGTACGGCCCCTACCGCCAGTCCGAGCGCAAGGACCTGCACCTGGACGTGGTGCGGCGGCTCGTCGAGGGCGGCCACGCCTACGAGGCCTTCTCGACCCCGGAGGAGGTGGAGGCGCGGCACGTCGCCGCCGGCCGCAACCCGAAGCTGGGCTACGACAACTTCGACCGCGACCTCACCGACGAGCAGAAGGCCGCCTTCCTCGCCGAGGGGCGCAGCCCCGTCGTGCGCCTGCGCATGCCCGACCACGACTTCACCTGGAACGACATGGTGCGCGGCGAGACCACCTTCGCCGCGGGCAGCGTGCCGGACTTCGCCCTCACCCGCGCGAACGGCGACCCGCTCTACACCCTGGTCAACCCCGTCGACGACGCGATGATGAAGATCACGCACGTGCTGCGCGGCGAGGACCTGCTCAGCTCCACGCCCCGTCAGATCGCCCTCTACGAGGCGCTGGAGGCGATCGGCGTCGCCGAGCGCACCCCCGAGTTCGGGCACCTCCCGTTCGTGATGGGGGAGGGCAACAAGAAGCTCTCCAAGCGCGACCCCGAGTCGAACCTCTTCCACCACCGCGACCGCGGCTTCATCCCCGAGGGTCTGCTCAACTACCTCGCGCTGCTCGGCTGGGGCATCTCCGCGGACAACGACGTCTTCAGCCTCGACGAGATGATCGCCGCCTTCGACGTGCACCGGGTGAACTCCAACCCGGCCCGCTTCGACCAGAAGAAGGCCGACGCGATCAACGCCGAGCACATCCGCCTGCTCACCCCGGAGGACTTCGAGGGGCGCCTGCGGGCCTTCCTCGTCGAGCGGGGCTTCGTCGACGGTGCGCGCCTCGGTCCGGAGTTCGCGACCGCCGCCGAGCTGGTGCAGACCCGCATCGTGGTGCTCTCCGACGCGTGGGACCTGCTGAAGTTCCTCTACGTCGACGAGGCCGACTTCGCCGTCGATCCCGCCGCGGCTTCCAAGAACATCAAGGCCGATGCCGGCCAGGTGCTCGACGAGAGCATCGCCGCGCTCGAGGGCCTCACGGACTGGACCACCGAGGCGATCGAGGGTGCGCTCAAGGGCCGGCTCATCGACGAGCTGGAGCTCAAGCCCCGCAAGGCCTACGCGCCGATCCGCGTGGGTGTCACCGGCTCGCCCATCAGCCCGCCGCTGTTCGAGTCGCTGGAGCTGCTGGGGCGCGAGCGCACCCTGGGGCGCCTCGCGGCCGCGCGCGCCCTCGTGCCGGCCGACGGTGGCGCCCCGCAGTAGGGGATGACCTGGCGATTTGGTGTTCCCAGTGCGGCTGGGTAAGCTGGATCGCGGCTCAAAACGAGGTCGGAAACGATCTCGGCGAGAGTCATTGGCCTATGGTGTAATTGGCAACACAGCTGATTCTGGTTCAGCCATTCTAGGTTCGAGTCCTGGTAGGCCAGCGTGACAGCGCCCTCCGTTCGCGGAGGGCGCAGTCCTAGCCCCCGTCGTCTAGCGGCCTAGGACGCCGCCCTCTCACGGCGGTAGCGTGGGTTCGAATCCCATCGGGGGTACGTACGATGCAGATGTGCTATCTTCATCGCACTGCTGAGGCGTTTCGGCGCGTCGGCGAACAGTTCTAGCCCCCGTCGTCTAGCGGCCTAGGACGCCGCCCTCTCACGGCGGTAGCGTGGGTTCGAATCCCATCGGGGGTACAGCGCAAGGCCCGGATCTTCTGATCCGGGCCTTCGTCGTTTCCGTGCTCCGGTCACGGACGGAATGGCGCGTGGGTCCTGCCCCGCACCGGACCGCCGGACCCACGCCGATCGTGCGTACGCGGGCGCACTCCGCCTCGCGGCGGCCCTGCCCGGGCCGGCGCACCGTCAGAGTTGGCCGATGACGTCGAAATCGCAGCCCTCCGCGCGCGCCAGATACATGCGCTGGTGCGCGTGCCCGTCGCGCAGCGCCATGTCGCCCCGCGCCCCCTCGTAGTGCACGCCGCCCACGCCCGCCATGATGTCGCGGACGTCCGTGCTGCGCACCGTCGAGAGCAGGGATTCGAGTAGGAGCATGCCCTCGAAACAGGATTCGCCCATCGAGGTCGGCGTGCAGGCGTCGGGGCCGAAGCGGCCGAAGTAGCGGGCGCCGAACTCCATCGACTCGGACGTCACCACCGAGTCGAAGTAGCCGGCCGAGGCGAAAAGGTCGCGCGTGGCGTCCGGGCCCGAGGCCATCAGCATGTGCTCGTCCATGAGCGGCGAATAGCGCACCAGCCCGTCGTCGAGCCCGGCCGCGGCGAAGGCCCGGTTGAACTCGACCGCGTCCTGCCCGAGCAGCAGCATCAGCACCCCGTCCGCGTCGGACCGCGCGATGTCGGCGATCACGGCGGAGAAGTCCTGGGTGCCGACGGGGACGAACCGGGCACCGACGAGGTCGTCGCCGAGGCCGCGCGCGAAGCGCACACAGGCCTTGGCGCTGTCGCGCGCCCAGAGGTAGTCGCTGCCGACGATCCACCACCGGCGCAGCCCGCGTTCGCGGCGCAGCCACTGCAGGGCGGGGCGGATCTGGTCCTCCGGCGTCTCTCCCGTGAGGAAGACGCCTGCCGTCGACTCGCCGCCCTCGTAGAGGGCCGTGTAGACGTACGGCACGCGCAGATCCAGGCGGGCGGAGAGCGCGCGCCGCACGTCCGAGGTGTGCCAGCCCACGATCGCATCGATCTCGCCCGCGGCCAGCAGGGTTTCGACCTCGTGGGTGACGTTCGCGACGCCGGTGGCGGAATCGATCGGCCGCACGGCCAACTCGCGGCCGAGGATGCCGCCGCGCGCGTTGATGTCGTCGGCGGCGAGCGTCGTGCAGCTCAGGCACGACGGGCCGAACAGCCCTGCCGGGCCACGCCGGGGGTACAGCAACCCAACGGTGTACTCGCTCATGGACGTCCGCTCGTCTGACAGTCCTGCACTACGGACCGGGTGTGCGGCCGAGCTTACGCGGAGGCCGCCCGCGCCCGCGCCGGAACGCGCTACAGTGATCGCGGATTGCGATGACACAGTCGAAGATCGGGGCGGGCATGGACGGCAGCGCGGATGTGCGGGAGGCGTCGGAGCGCACCGCTTTCGCGGCCGTCTGCGAGGCCGACGATCTGGTCATGAGAGTCCTCCTCCCCGCTCTCGCGGAACACGATCTCACCGTCGAGCACTTCCGCGCGCTCCGGCTCCTGGCCGCCGTGGAGGGGGCCACCGTCGGAGAGCTCGCGGCACGCACCGGCACCACGCCGTCGTCCACCACGCGCCTGGTGGACCGCCTCGTCGAGCGCAATCTCGCCTATCGCCGCCCCGCCCCGGGGGACCGCCGCAGCGTCCTGTTGACGCTCTCGGACACCGGCCGCGAGGTCTGGCAGTCCCTGGTCCTGCGGCTCTCGTAGCGGCTCCCGCCAGCTTTTTCCCCGAATCCGCTGCGCGTTCCCGTCGACCCGCGAATACTACCGATCAGAGATAGTGCCGAATCGGTAATAAATCGGGAGTCGCCACATGACCACCATCGGACTGCTGTTCGTCGGAGCCGTTCTCTTCGTCAACGGGGCCTGGTTCCTCGGGGCGATCTCCGCCCGCGAGGCCGGTGTCTTCAACCTCTTCGTGGGCGCGATGCAGGTCGTGCTGCCCACGCTCGCGGTCGTCGCCGCCGACGGCGACCTGAACGGGATCTTCGGGGCGGGCTCGAGCTACCTCTTCGGTTTCACCTACCTCTACGTGGGCGTGAACAACCTCATGGGCAACGACGGCCGGGGCCTCGGCTGGTACTCGATCTTCGTGGCCGCCATGGCGATCGTGTTCGGCGCGTTCTCGTTCGCCGCCGATCCCGTGCTCGGCGTCGTCTGGTTCGTCTGGGCCGTGATGTGGCTGCTGTTCTTCCTCATCCTGGCCCGCGGCATGACCGCGCTGATGCCCTTCACCGGCTGGCTGATCCTCATCGGATCGCATCTGACCTGCACTGTTCCCGCGCTCCTCATCTGGCGGGGCGCCTGGCCCACCAGCACCTCCGCCGCCGTGGGCGCCGCGGTGATCGCGGTCGCCCTCCTGGTGCTCAGCGCCATGGCCGCCAAAGCGCTGCCGAAGCTGCCGGCCCCCGTCCCCGCAACCGTCTGACCCGCAAACCACCTCAACGAAAGGTTCCACCATGCGTCACGGAGACATCTCCTCGAGCCCGGACACCGTCGGCGTCGCCGTCGTCAACTACAAGATGCCCCGGCTGCACGACCGCGCCGGCGTCATCGAGAACTGTCACAAGATCGCCGAGATGATCGTCGGCATGAAGGCCGGCCTGCCGGGGATGGACCTCGTGGTCTTCCCCGAGTACTCGACGCAGGGCATCATGTACGACCCCGACGAGATGTACGCCACCGCCGCCGCGATCCCGGGCGAGGAGACGAAGATCTTCTCGGACGCCTGCCGCAAGGCGGGCACCTGGGGCGTCTTCTCGATCACCGGCGAGCAGCACGAGGATCACCCGAACAAGCCGCCGTACAACACGTTGATCCTCATCAACGATCAGGGCGAGATCGTCCAGAAGTACCGCAAGATCATCCCCTGGGCCCCGATCGAGGGCTGGTATCCGGGCAGCTCGACGTACGTCGTCGACGGTCCCAAGGGGCTCAAGGTCTCGCTGATCGTCTGCGACGACGGCAACTACCCGGAGATCTGGCGCGACTGCGCCATGAAGGGCGCCGAGCTCGTCGTGCGCTGCCAGGGCTACATGTACCCGTCCAAGGAGCAGCAGGTGCTCATGGCGAAAGCCATGGCGTGGGCCAACAACGTCTACGTCGCCGTCGCCAACGCGGCCGGATTCGACGGCGTCTACTCCTACTTCGGCCACTCGTCGATCATCGGCTTCGACGGCCGCACCCTCGGCGAGACGGGGGAGGAGGAGTACGGCATCCAGTACGCGCAGCTCTCCGTCTCGACGATCCGCGACGCCCGCAAGCACGACCAGTCGCAGAACCACCTTTTCAAGATCCTCCACCGTGGGTACACGGGGATCCACGCCGCGGGCGAGGGCGACAAGGGTGTCGCCGAATGCCCCTTCGACTTCTACAAGCTGTGGGTCACCGACGCCGAGGCCGCCCGCGAGCAGGTCGAATCCTTCACGCGCGACACCATCGGCGTCGCGGAGTGCCCCGTCGGCACCATCCCCACCGAGAAGACCCGCGAGGCGTAGACCGTGCCCTTCATCACCGATCGCCTGGCCGCCGAGGGTGTCGACCTCGGCGGCCGGGAGGCCACCTCGCGCCCCACCGACGAGGAGTTCGCCAAGGCGGCCGTCGGGAGGGTCGACGCCGCCCGGATCCTGGCGCAGCTGCGCGCCAACGTCTTCGGGCAGGATCATGCGATCGAATCGATCTTCAAGACCCTGTCCGTGGTGCAGGCCGGCCTCACCGACAAGACCCGTCCGCTCGCCAGCCACCTGCTGGTGGGCCCGACGGGGACCGGCAAGACGGAGATCGTGCGCCAGCTCGCCTCCGCGCTGCGGACGGGGCCGGACGACTTCTGTCAGGTGGACATGTCGGCCATGGCGCAGGAGCACTACGCGGCCTCCTTCGCCGGCGCGCCGCCCGGGTACTCGGGATCCAAGGAGGGCCTGAGCGTCTTCGACCGCGACCGTATCGAGGGCACCGTCTCGATGCCCGGGATCGTGCTCTTCGACGAGGTCGAGAAGGCGCACACCACGGTGCTGCGCGCGCTCCTGCACGTGCTCGACCGCGGACAGCTCACGCTCGCGAACGGCCAGCAGCGCTACGACTTCCGCAACTGCCTGGTGTTCATGACCTCCAACCTCGGCAGTCGTGAGCTGCGCGCCGAGCAGGAGCGGCCGTGGCACCGCGCCGGCCGTTCGGTCTCCCGGCTGCTGCCCGCACCGGCGGGAGAGCGGGTGGACCGGATTCTGGAGGGCCGCCTCGACCGGATCTCCGAGCAGTCGATCGCCCGGTTCTTCGATCCCGAGTTCCTCAACCGGATCGACGAGGTGACGCTGTTCGAGGAGCTCTCCGAGGACACCGCCGTGGAGGTCGCGCGACACGAGCTGGAGATGTTCGGCGACCGCGCCCGCAAGCGCGGCGTCGATCTGAGCATCGACGACGCGGTGGCTGCCCACCTCGTGGAGATCGGCTTCGACCCGGTCTACGGCGCGCGCTCGGTGCGTCGCGCGATCCGGCACGACGTGTGGCCGATGGTCGCCGAGGCGGTCATCGCGCACCGCGCGGCGCGGATGGCGGACACGACGAGCCGGGTGTCGGCCGTACTGGTCGTGGACGGCGGCGCCGTGCGCTGCCGGGTGGGCGGCGAGGCCTAGTTCAGATCCGTCGCTGCAGCGCCTCGGCCGCCTGCAACAGGTCCGCCGCCCAGCGGGCGCCGGGGCGCCGGCCCATGCGATCGATCGGACCGGAGACGGAGATCGCGGCGATCACCTCGCCGCGCGGATTGCGCACGGGCGCCGAGACGCTGGCGACGCCGGATTCGCGTTCGCCGGCGCTCTGCGCCCATCCGCGCTTGCGGACCTCGGAGAGGGCGCGGTCGGTGAAGAAGGAGTCCGCCCGGGTGTCGGCCCACGCCGCCAGCACCTTGGCCCCGGATCCGGCGGTCATCGGCAGGCGCGAGCCCACCGGTACGGTGTCCCGGAGTCCGGACGGGGGCTCGGCCGCCGCGACGCAGATGCGGTGATCGCCCTCGCGGCGGTAGAGCTGGACCGATTCGCCCGTGATCTCGCGGAGCCGGGGCAGCACCATCGCGGCGGTGTCCACGAGCGCGTCCGCGGTGCTGGCCGCGAGTTCGCGCAGCGCCGAACCGGGGCGCCACAGCCCGTCGCCGTCGCGGGTGAGCAGTCCGTGCAGTTCGAGCCCGACGGCAAGCCGGTGCGCCGTGGCGCGCGGCAGGCCGGTGCGGCCGCACAGGTCGGCCAGGCTCGCGGGCTCCGCCGCGGCCGCGCGCAGCACGGCGACGGACTTGTCGAGCACGCCGATTCCGCTCACCGGGGTGAGGCTTTCGGGGGCGTCCGGCAGTGCGGTATCCTTTCCCATAGTTCGATACTAGGCTCTCGCATGGTGGGATTCAACGCGCAGCCCGCGCCCGCCGGCGAAGCGAAGATGATGAAGCAGGTGGGAAGCATGCAGCCGCGCACAATGGCCGAGAAGGTCTGGGACCAGCACGTCGTCGTCCGGGGGGAGGGCGAGGGCGCCTCGCGCGAGCCCGACCTCATCTACATCGACCTGCACCTCGTGCACGAGGTCACCAGTCCGCAGGCCTTCGACGGGCTGCGTCTGGCGGGCCGGCCGGTGCGCCGCCCCGACCTGACCATCGCCACCGAGGACCACAACGTGCCCACGGACACGCTGGTCCAGCCCATCGCCGACGAGGTCTCCCGGCTCCAGGTGGAGACGCTGCGCCGCAACTGCGCCGAGTTCGGGGTGCGCCTGCACTCGATGGGCGACGGCGAGCAGGGCATCGTCCACGTGATGGGACCGCAGCTCGGGCTCACCCAGCCCGGCATGACGGTCGTGTGCGGCGACAGTCACACCTCGACGCACGGCGCCTTCGGCGCGATCGCCATGGGTATCGGCACCTCCGAGGTCGAGCACGTGCTGGCGACGCAGACGCTGGCGCTCAAGCCCTTCAAGACCATGGCCATCAACGTCTCCGGCGAGTTGCAGCCCGGCGTCACCTCCAAGGACCTGATCCTGGCGATCATCGCCAAGATCGGCACCGGCGGCGGCCAGGGCTACGTCCTCGAGTACCGCGGCAGCGCCATCGAGAAGCTCTCGATGGAGGCGCGGATGACCATCTGCAACATGTCGATCGAGGCCGGCGCCCGCGCGGGGCTGATCGCGCCCGACCGGATCACCTACGACTACATCGAGGGTCGCGAGCACGCGCCCAAGGGTGCCGACTGGGATGCCGCGATCGAGGCGTGGGACGCCCTGCGCACCGACGAGGGGGCCGTTTTCGACGCCGAGGTCGACATCGACGGCAGCGCGCTGACCCCGTTCGTCACCTGGGGGACGAATCCGGGCCAGGGTGCGCCGCTGAGCGCGTCGGTGCCCGATCCCGAGTCGTTCGGCTCCGACGGCGAGAAGGAGACCGCCGCGAAGGCCCTGCAGTACATGGGCCTCGAGGCGGGCACTCCGCTGCGCGACATCGCCGTCGACGCCGTGTTCGTCGGCTCGTGCACCAACGGCCGGATCGAGGACCTGCGCGCCGTCGCCGAGATCCTCCGGGGCCGCAAGGTGGCCGACGGGGTGCGCATGCTCGTCGTTCCCGGATCGATGCGGGTGCGCGCGCAGGCCGAGGAGGAGGGCCTCGGGCAGGTCTTCCTCGACGCGGGCGCCGAGTGGCGCCAGGCCGGATGCTCGATGTGCCTGGGCATGAACCCCGATCAGCTTGCCGCCGGTGAGCGTTCCGCGTCCACGTCGAACCGCAACTTCGAGGGGCGGCAGGGCAAGGGCAGTCGCACGCACCTGGTCTCCCCGGCGGTGGCCGCCGCCACGGCCGTGCGCGGCACGCTCTCCGCCCCCGCCGATCTGGCCCCCGTCGCCGGCGCGTAGCGCCCACCGCAGTCCGAGGAGAACATCATGGAAGCCATCGTCACCCACACCGGTATCGGCGTGCCGCTGCGGCGCACCAACGTCGACACCGATCAGATCATCCCCGCCGTCTACCTCAAGCGCGTGACCCGCACCGGATTCGAGGACGGGCTGTTCTCGGCCTGGCGCGCCGATCCGGACTTCATCCTCAACACCGCGCCCTACGACAAGGGTTCCGTCCTCGTCGCCGGACCGGATTTCGGCACGGGCAGCTCGCGCGAGCACGCCGTGTGGGCACTCATGGACTACGGCTTCCGGGTGGTCATCTCGTCGCGCTTCGCCGACATCTTCCGGGGCAATTCGGGCAAGGCGGGCCTCGTCGCGGCGCTCGTCGAGCAGGAGAACGTCGAACTGCTCTGGAAGGCGCTCGAGAACGAGCCCGGCCTCGAGATCACCGTCGACCTCGAGGACCGGACGGTGACGGCCGGGGACTTGGTAGTTCCCTTCACGATCGACGACTCGGTCCGACACCGCCTGATGGCGGGTCTGGACGACATCGGCATCACGCTGCAGCAGTCGGACGTCATCGCGGATTTTGAAAGCCGCAGGCCCGCATACAAACCCGTGACTCTCTAGCGCGAAAAACCCGCAGTGGCGGCACCGGATCGAACCGGTGCCGCCACTTGTCATTCCGACACACCTTCGATCAAATCTGGCGTGGCTCTTGGATTGAATGCAATTGTGCGTTTACGGTGTCCCTAGTTGGCTCAGCGGTGAGCCTCCGACCACAGAGGAAGATCGTCCATGAACAAGGCAGAACTGATCGAGGCGCTCACCGAGAAGCTGGGCACCGACCGCCGGACCGCCGGCGCCGCCGTCGAGGCGATCGTGGACACGATCGTCCGTGCCGTCCACTCCGGTGAGTCCGTCACCATCACGGGCTTCGGTGTCTTCGAGCAGCGCAAGCGCGCCGCCCGCGTCGCCCGCAACCCCCGCACCGGTGAGACCGTCAAGGTCAAGCCCACCTCCGTCCCCGCGTTCCGCCCCGGTGCGCAGTTCAAGGCCGTGATCTCCGGTTCGGCCAAGCTGCCCTCCTCCGGCCCCGCCGTGCGCCGCAGCTCGGCCACCGCCGCGCCCGCGAAGAAGACGGCCGCCAAGAAGGCTCCGGCCAAGGCCGCCAAGGCGACCGCGACCAAGACCGCCGCGAAGAAGGCTCCGGCCAAGGCCACGAAGGCCGCACCCGCCAAGAAGGCCGCCACCAAGGCGCCTGCGAAGAAGGCCGCGACCAAGGCGCCTGCGAAGAAGGCCGCCACCAAGGCCACTCCGGCCAAGAAGGCCGCGACCAAGGCGCCTGCGAAGAAGGCCGCGACCAAGGCGCCTGCGAAGAAGGCCGCCACCAAGGCCACTCCGGCCAAGAAGGCCGCGACCAAGGCGCCTGCGAAGAAGGCCGCCACTAAGGCGCCCGCCAAGAAGGCTCCCGCCAAGAAGGCTCCCGCCAAGAAGGCTCCCGCCAAGAAGGCCACGAAGAAGTAACCCGCTCGCGGAGCAGGACCCGCTGCCCCTGGAAGCCTCAGTGCTCCAGGGGCAGCGGGCTGTCGATGTGGTCCATCGTCAGGAGCCGGCCGCCCGCAGTGGTGAGCACCCACACGCTCGCCTTGCGGTTGCGTGCCGCGGGGAGGCGCACGTCGTCCGCGCCGGCCCACCAGGCGGTCAGGTCCGGGATCACGCCGCCCTGACTGCACACCACGGGCACCGTGCCCGATTCCTCGCCGCTGCGGGCGATCTCCCGGATCCGCCGGTGCGCGGCCGCCGGGTCGCGCGCGTAGGCCGTCTCCGAGACGGTCGGCTCCTCCAGCAGGGGCAGGCCCGTCTCGGCCGCCAGCGGCTCCAGCGTCTGCGTGCAGCGCACCGGTGGGGCCGACAGGAGGCGACCGGGCCCGAAGGCGCTCAGCAGGTCGACGAGGGCCTCCGCCTGGGCGCGACCGTTGCGGTCCAGCGGTCGCGCCAGATCGTCGCCCTGGTAGCCCTGCTTGCGACCGGCCTTGGCGTGCCGGACGATCAGCATCGTCGCCGTGGACCGCGGCTGTTCCCCGAAGGCGCGCAGGACCTTCTTGTCGATGGGATAGGTCAGCAGCGCCGTGGCGTCCCGCACCGGGAGCCACCGCAGCTCGTCGGTCTCCTCGTTGGGCGCGAACGCGCCCGGACCGGCCAGCGCCGACCAGTACCCGACGCGCTTGCGGACGGTGTCGCCGCCGGGCCCGTGGCGCCGGCGCCGGGGGACGTCGTAGGACACCTGACTCACGGACCGCACGAACCGGGCGGAGAAACCGGTCTCCTCGACCACCTCCCGCAGTCCGGCGACGACGGGGTGCTCGTCGGGCTCGACGTGCCCTTTCGGCAACGACCAGTCGTCGTAGCGGGGACGGTGCACCACGGCCACCTCGGGGCCTTCCGCGCCGGGCCGCCAGAGCACGCCCCCGGAGGCGCGGACGACCGCGCCCTCGCCCCCGCCGCTCACCGCTGGCTCGCGCGGTGCGCGCGCATCAGTTCCCGCTGGTGGTCCCGGACCTTCTCGCCGGAGACGGGGGAGGCGTTCCAGTTGCCGTCCGCGTCGAGCACCCAGCACCGGGTGGCGGGATCGAGTGCGGAGTCGAACATCTCGCCCAGTTGACGGGTCAGCCGCGGATCCTTGACCTGGGCCATCACCTCGACGCGACGGTCCAGGTTGCGGTGCATCATGTCGGCGCTGCCGATCCAGTACTCGTCCGCTCCGCGGAAGTGCAGGATCCGGGAGTGCTCGAGGAACTGCCCGAGAATCGAGCGGACCGTGACGTTCTCGCTCACCCCCGGCATGCCCGGTCGCAGCGCGCAGATCCCGCGGACGACGACCTCCACCGGCACTCCGGCCTGGCTGGCGCGGTAGAGAGCGTCGATGATCTGCTCGTCCACCACGGCGTTCGCCTTGAGCTGCACGCCCGCAGGCTTACCCGCGCGGTGCAGCTCGATCTCCTCGTCGATCCGCTCGATGATGCCCGACCGGATCCCGTGCGGCGCGACCATCAGGTTGCGGTACTCCTCCTTGCGGGAGTAGCCGGTGAGCCGGTTGAACAGATCCGTCAGGTCGGCGCCCAGGTCGGGGTCGGCGGTGAACAGGCCGACGTCCTCGTACAGCCGCGCTGTCTTCGGGTTGTAGTTGCCCGTGCCGATGTGGCAGTAGCGGCGGATCGTCGAACCCTCACGCCGCACCACCAGACAGGTCTTGCAGTGCGTCTTCAGGCCGACCAGGCCGTAGACGACGTGCACGCCGGCCTGCTCGAGCTTGCGCGCCCACTTGATGTTCGCCTGTTCGTCGAAGCGCGCCTTGATCTCGACCAGCGCCACGACCTGCTTGCCCGCCTCGGCGGCGTCGATCAGCGCGTCCACGATCGGCGAATCACCGGAGGTGCGGTAGAGCGTCTGCTTGATCGCCAGTACGTGGGGATCGGCGGCGGCCTGCTCGATGAACCGCTGCACGCTGGTGGAGAACGAGTCGTACGGGTGGTGCACCAGCACATCGCCTTCGCGGAGCGTGGAGAACACGCTCTTGGGCGTCTCCCGCTCGCCGAACGCGGGGTGGGTGACGGGGACGAAGGGCTTCTCCTTGAGGTCCGGCCGGTCCACGCCGTAGAGCTCGAACATGCAGTTCAGGTCGAGCAGGCCGGGAACGGTGATGACGTCCGCCGGGTCGACGTCCATCTCGCGCAGCAGCAGTTCGAGCATGTGCTCGGACATGTCCTGGGCCACCTCGAGCCGGACCGGCGAGCCGAAGCGCCGGCGCGCGAGCTCACGCTCGAGCGCCTGCAGCAGGTCCTCGTCGCGATCCTCCTCGACCTCGAAATCGGCGTTGCGCGTGATCCGGAAGACGTGGTGCTCGGAGACCGTCATGCCCGGGAACAGCACATCGAGGTGGGCCGAGATCAGGTCCTCGAGCGGGAGCACCGCGTGGTCCATGCGCTCGCTGCGCACCGACACCATGCGGGCCACGTTGTCCGGCACCTTCACGCGGGCGAAATGCTCGCCGCCCGTGGTGCTGTCGACCACCGCGACCGCCAGGTTGAGCGACAGGCCGGAGATGTACGGGAACGGGTGCGCCGGATCGACGGCGAGCGGCGTCAGCACGGGGAAGACCTGGGTGTGGAAGTAGGCCGTGAGGTCCTCGCGCTCCGACGGGGACAGATCGGCCCAGCTGACCACCGAGATGCCCTGTGCCGCCAACTGAGGCCGCACCGCATCACTGAAGACCAGCGCGTGCTTGTGCGAGAGCTCCTGCGTCCGCTGGGAGATCATGCGCAGCTGCTCGCGCGGCGACAGGCCGTCGGCCGAGCGCACGGAGAGGCCCATCTGGTCGCGCCGCTTGAGTCCCGCGACCCGCACCATGAAGAACTCGTCGAGGTTGGAGGCGAAGATCGCCAGGAACTTCGCGCGCTCGAGAAGCGGCAGCGACGCGTCCTCGGCCATCGCCAGCACGCGCGCGTTGAAATCGAGCCAGCTCAGTTCCCGGTTGAGGTACCGATCGGCGGGGAGGTCACTGGTCACTTCGGCCGGAGCCGCGGGCGGGGCCGTCGGGATCGCCGTCGGCCGGCCCGTGGGCGGGCCGACGGTGTCGGCGACCGCGGTACCGGGTGCGGGCGTCGGATCGGCGGAGGGGGCGTCAGGCTCGGTCGTCACCGTTCCATTCTGGCGTATCGGGCGCGCGGTTTCGACGCGACGGCCCGATCGGCGGCCGCGAGTGCGGCGGCGGTGTGCTCGCCCAGCCGTCCGGCAGCGGCGAGGTCGCGGGGCGTGTCCACGTCGGTGCGCAGGCCGGGCCACGCACCGGCGTGCCGCACGGCGCCGGTCACGCCGTGCGCCGCCGCGGAATCCGGTCCGAAGGCGGCCCGCAGGCCGGTGCCCCCGGGCGCGTAGAGCGCGGCGGTCCCCGTCCCGGCGTGGTCCGGCACGAAGCCCCGTCGGCCCGCCGTCGCCGCGAGGAAGTCCGCGAGCTCGCCGGGCGTGACCCCGGGCAGATCCGCCTGCAGCGCCAGCACCGCGACACCCGGGCCGTGCGCCGCCCGCGCCGCGGCGGCGCCGGCCTCGAGCGCGGCGTTGAGGCCGCCCGGGTCGGGTTCGTCGACGGTGCGGGCGCCGGCCGATTCGGCCGCCGCGCGCACCGCGGGGTCCGGGGAGACCACGTGGATCCCGACGACACCCGGGGCCGCCGCGGCTGCGGCGAGCGTGTCGAGCAGCATCGCCAGCACCAGTCCGGGGACGGCCCCGCGCAGCCCGTCACCGGGGGCGGCGAAGCGCGACTTGGCCGCATCGAGCGACTTCACCGCGGTCACCACCGCGACCTCGGGGGGTGCGTCGACCCCGTGCGGTGACCTCATGCACTCCAATCTAGGCGGGCGGAACCGACCCTGCCGCTTCCGGGCGGGCGATAGGCTCGCGTCCGGTGCCCGCCGATCCGGTGGGCGGGCGTGATGCGAGGAGGGGCCGGATGGTCGACGTTGCGGTGATGGGGGCGGGGTCGTTCGGTACCGCGATGGCGAAGGTCTTCGCGGACGCCACTCGCCCGGAGCCGCACCGCGTGCGGATGTGGTGCCGCCGGCAGGAGGTCGCCGACCAGATCAACACGAGCCGGATCAACGCGCAGTACCTCCCGGAAGGAGTGCTGCCCGAGAACCTCTCCGCGACACACGATCCGGCGGAGGCCATGCGCGGCGCCGGACTCGTCGTCCTGGCCGTCCCGTCGCAGTCGTTGCGCGCCAACCTGCGCGACTGGGGGCACCTCATCCCGCCCGACGTCACCGTCGTGAATCTGGCGAAGGGCATCGAGATCGGCACCCTGGACCGGATGAGCGAGGTCGTCGTCGACGCCGCCGGCATCGACCGGGACCGGCTCGCCGTGCTCACCGGCCCGAACTTCGCCAAGGAGATCGCCAAGGGGCAGCCCACACTCGCCGTGGTCGCGTCCGACAACCCCGACCGCGCCTCCCTCGCCCAGTACCTGGTGCGCACCGACTACTTCCGGCCGTACACCAGTGACGACGTCGTCGGCTGCGAGATCGGCGGCGCCACCAAGAACGTCATCGCGCTGGTCTGCGGCATCGCCTCCGGGATCAACCTGGGGGAGAACTCGCGGGCCGCGATCATCACCCGCGGCCTCGCCGAGACCCTGCGGCTGGGCACCGCGCTCGGCGCCCAGCCGCTCACGCTCGCCGGCCTCGCCGGGGTGGGCGATCTCGTCGCCACCTGCAGCTCGCCGCAGTCGCGCAACTTCAGCTTCGGCGCCCGACTGGGGCAGGGCATGACCGTCGACCAGGCGCAGGCCGCCGCGCACGGGCAGGTCGCCGAGGGCGCGAAGTCGTGCATCTCCATCGCCGACCTGGCGCGCCGCGTCGGTGTCGAGATGCCGCTCACCGAGGCGGTGCGCGCCGTCTGTTACGACGGGGTGCCCGTCTTCCGCGCGATGGACGACCTGCTCAACCGCGACGTCGGCGGCGAGTGGCGCCCGCACGACGTCGAATAGCCCCCGGTAACCGCGTGGCCCTCGTTCCGGCCGACACGTAAGGTGGGCGACCGTGACGGAGCGAATCAGGGTGGCAGTGGTCTTCGGCGGGCGCAGCAGCGAGCATGCGGTCTCGTGCGTATCGGCGGGGAGCATCCTCGCCCATCTCGATCCGGAGCGCTACCAGGTCATCCCCGTGGGGATCACGCAGGCGGGCGCATGGGTGCTCTCCGAGGGCGACGCGACGGCGTTGCGGTTCGCCGATCGCGCGCTCCCGAGCGTGGCGGACGCACCCACGGATCTCGCGCTGTTGCCCGGCGCGGAGCTCGTCTCGGTGCACGCCGACAGCGCGGGTGAGCTCCTGGGCACCGTCGACGTGGTCTTCCCGGTCCTGCACGGGCCGTACGGCGAGGACGGCACCCTGCAGGGCCTGCTGGAGATGGTCGGCGTGCCGTACGTGGGCGCCGGCGTCCTCGCCTCCGCTGCCGGCATGGACAAGGAGTTCGCGAAGAAGCTGCTCGCCGCCGACGGCCTGCCCGTGGGCGATTTCCACGTGCTGCGCCAGCGCGAGACGGAGGTTCCGCCGGAGGTGCTGCACCGCCTGGGGCTGCCGCTGTTCGTCAAGCCCGCCCGCGGCGGATCGTCGATCGGCATCACCCGCGTCACCGACCTGACCGAGCTGCCCGCCGCGATCGCCGAGGCTCGCAGATGGGATCCGAAGGTGATCATCGAGGCGGCCGTGATCGGCCGCGAGGTCGAGATCGGCGTGCTCGAGCGGCCCGACGGCACCGTGGCCGCGTCGGCGATCGCCGAGATCGAGATGGCCGCCGACGCCGAGCACTCCTTCTACGACTTCGAGACCAAGTACCTCGACGACCGGGCGCGCTACACCGTGCCCGCGAACCTCACCGAGGCCGAGGCGGCCGTGATCGGTGACCTCGCGGTGCGTGCCTTCCACGCCTTCGACTGCCAGGGCCTGGCCCGCGTGGACTTCTTCCAGACCCCCGACGGCCCGGTGATCAACGAGGTCAACACCATGCCCGGGTTCACCTCCACCTCGATGTACCCGCGGATGTGGGCGGAGTCCGGCGTGGACTACGCGGAGCTGCTCACCCTGCTCATCGACACCGCCCTGGCGCGCGGCACCGGCCTGCGCTGACCGGTCGCGGCCTCAGCGGCCCAGATCGAGCGAGGCAGCCTGCAGGTGCTCGCGGATCGCGTCCGAGGTCGCCTGCACCGCCGAGGTGCCGGCACCGTCGGGCACCCAGACGGTGACGTACGGGCGGTGGTCGACGGCCGTCCAGTAGCTCCCGCCGTCGGCGGCGGGCGCGCCGGCTGGGGTGGCCTGCAGCCACTGCACGCCGTTGATGATCTGCAGCTTCGCCGTCGCGGTCAGCTCGGCCGGACGCTCGGTGCCGCAGCGCACTTCGACGGCTCCCGCCTTCTCCGAACTCCAGCGCGCGAAGCCGCCGGGCTCGGAGTCGTCGGTGCGACGGTAGCCGTCCAGGTCGGCCGGCAGTGCGCCGAGCACGGTGGCGCACGCGGCCTCGCCGGAGGCGGGCGCCGCGATGGATTTCAGATGGCCGGCCTCCGCCGCGTTGCGCGCGTCGCCCTGCTTCTGCTGGGCCAGGACGAGGAAGGCGATGAAGCAGACCGCCACCGCGACGGGCAGCGCCACGGCCGTGGCGAGGAACGCCGGGCTGCGGCGCTCCTTGGCGGGCGGACCGTCGGGGCCCGCGGTGGTCTTGTCGTCTGCATCGCTCACGTCCGCTACGGTAGCCGCGATGACTTCAGGAGAGCCGGAGAGCCCCGCGCGACCCCGCGTGCGCACGGTGGCGGAGCTGGGGGAGGACGGCGTGATCGCGCTGGCCACCGGCGGTGTGGGCCCGGATCCCCGCGTCCCGGTCGGCCCGGGCGACGACGCCGCCGTCGTCGTGGCGCCCGACGGACGGATGGTCGTCTCCTCCGATGCGATCGTCGAGGGGCGCCACTTCCGGTTCGACCTGACCACGCCGGAGCACGTCGGCCGGCGTGCGATCGCGCAGAACGCCGCCGACATCGCGGCGATGGGCGCGGTGTGCACCGCCTTCACCGTGACCCTCGGGTGCCCGTCCACGACCGGCGAGGACGTCGTCGCGGGCATCTCCCGCGGGACGGCTCGCGGCGCCGCCGAGGCCGGCGGCGCGGTGGCGGGCGGCGACGTGGTGCGCACCGAGCAGGTGCTGCTGGCCGTGACCGTGCTCGGCGATCTGCAGGGGCGGGCTCCGGTGCTGCTCTCGGGCGCGCGCCCCGGCGATGTGGTCGCCGTCTGCGGCACGCTCGGCCGCTCCGCCGCGGGGCTGGCGGTGCTGCTCGCCGGGCGCACCGGTTTCGAGGAACTCGTCGAGGTGTACCGGTGCCCGGTGCCGCCCCTCGCGGCGGGGCCGCAGGCGGCCGAGGCGGGGGCGACCGCGCTCACTGACGTCTCCGACGGCCTGCTGCGGGACGCGCGCGCGCTGGCGAAGGCCTCCGGTGTCCGGATCGAACTCGACGGTGCGCGGCTGGCCCCCGATGCCGACCTCGTCGCCTGCGCGGCGGCGCTGGGCGGCGACGCCGAGCACTGGGTGCGCACCGGGGGCGAGGACCACGCCCTGCTCGCGACCTTCCCGCCCGGCGTCGATATCCCGCCGGAATGGCGCCCCCTCGGGGTGGCGCTCGAGCCCGGCGCACTGCCCGCGGGCACCGTCACCGTCGACGGCGACGCGGGCCCCGCAGCGGGCGGCTGGAACACCTTCACCGAGGACCCCGAGGAGGGCGCGCGATGACGGCGAGACCACTGTCCGACACCGTCGAGGCGGGATGGGCGCGGGCGCTCGCACCCGTCGCCGACGAGATCACGGCGCTGGGCGACTTCCTGCGCGCCGAGAACGCCTCCGGCCGCGGCTACCTCCCGACCGGGGCTGACGTGCTGCGCGCGTTCCGGCAGCCGTTCGACGAGGTCCGGGTGCTCATCGTCGGCCAGGACCCGTATCCCACGCCGGGGCACGCGGTCGGGCTGTCCTTCTCCGTCGACCCGTCTGTGCGGCCGATCCCGCGCAGCCTGCAGAACATCTACCGCGAGTACTGCGAGGACCTGGCGCTCCCGATGCCCGCGAACGGCGATCTGTCGCCGTGGTCGCGGCAGGGCGTGCTGCTGCTCAACCGCGTCCTGACGGTGCGCCCGGGGGAGGCGGCCTCGCATCGCGGGAAGGGCTGGGAGAAGGTCACCGAGTGCGCGATCGACGCGCTGGTCGCGCGGGACGCGCCGCTCGTGGCGATCCTGTGGGGCCGGGACGCGGCCTCGCTGGGCCCGCGCCTCGGCGGCGTGCCGCGGATCGAATCGGTGCACCCGTCGCCGCTGTCCGCCTCCCGCGGATTCTTCGGCTCCCGCCCCTTCTCGAAGGCGAACGAGGCGCTCGCCGGCCTGGGCGCCGAGCCCGTCGATTGGCGCCTGCCGCACCTGGCCCAGGTGCAGTGACGACGCCGTGCCCCGCGCACGACGAAGGCCCGTGACCTCGGGGAGGTCACGGGCCTTCGTGCAAGCTTCTCGCGTACTAGCCGCGAACGACCTTGCCGGCCTTGATGCACGAGGTGCACACGTTCAGGCGCCGGCTCTGGCCGGGCGCGACCTGGGCGCGCACGGTCTGGATGTTCGGGTTCCACCGGCGGTTGGTACGCCGGTGCGAGTGCGAGACCGACTTACCGAAGCCGGGGCCCTTGTCGCAGACGTCGCAGACGGCAGCCATAGTCGTGTACTCCTCGTATCGTTGAAAACCTGTGCTTCGCCCCGCCGGTCGGGACGTGTCGGTGACACGCCCGGACGCGAGGCAACCCTGCAAGCATAGCCGAGGCCGCCGACGGAGCCAAACCGCTCCGGGGCCTCTACTCGGACGGGGGCGCCCACTAGGCTGGCGGGCGTGACGGGACCGATGGCGGAGGACGGCCGCGTGGTGGTGGCCTGGCTGCGGCGCGCCGTCCTCGGACTCGAGCGCGCCGTCGACGAGATCAACACCCTCAACGTCTTCCCGGTGGCCGACGCCGACACCGGAACCAACATGCTGGTCACACTCCGCGCGGCGGCACGCTCCGCCGAGGAGGCGGACCGCACCGAGGGGCCCCACGCCGTCGCCCGCGCGACCGTCGCGGGCGCCGTGGCCGGGGCGCGCGGCAACTCGGGGGTCATCGTCTCGCAGATCATGCGCGGCGTCGCCGCCCAGCTCGGACCCGACGCGGACCTGTCGGCCGAGGGGCTGGCGACCGGTCTGCGCAACGCCACGTCGCTGGTCACCAGCGCCGTCGCCGAGCCGATCGAGGGCACCATCCTGTCGGTGCTGCGGGCCGCGGCCGACGGCGCGGGCGCCGCGCTGGCCGGCGGCGGTGATCTCGCCGCCTGTGCCCGGACCTGTGCGGATGCCGCTTTCGACGCCCTGCTGCGCACGCGCGATCAACTCGCCGACAACGCCGCGGCGGGGGTCGTGGACGCCGGCGGCCGCGGACTGCTGGTGCTGTTGGACGCGCTGGTGGAGGTGACCGCCGGGGCCGCGGCCGAGCGCCCGCGGTTCGGACGGCAGATCGCGCCGCACGTGCACGTGCAGGTCGACACCGGGCACGGGCACGACCACGGCCACGGGGAGGACCCGCCGCGCGGCCCGCACGCCGACTACGAGGTCATGTACCTGCTGCCGGACGCCACCGAGGCCGCGGCGACCCGGTTGCGCGGCGAACTGCAGACCTTCGGCGACTCCGTCGTGGTCGTCGCCGCCGCCGATCCCGACCCCGTCGCGGTGTGGTCGGTGCACACCCACACCACCGAACCCGGCCGGGCGATCCAGGCCGGGCTCGCGCACGGCAAGCTGCGCAGCATCGCCGTGAACGTGCTGCAGGAGACCGGCCACACCGAGACCCCGTTGCAGGCCCTGCTGGACGCGCCGCGCGCGATCGTCGCGCTGGTCTCCGGCGACGGTGCCGCCGAGCTGTTCGCGAGCGCCGGCGCCGAGGTGATCCGCTGCGATCGCGGGATGACCCACGCCGAGCTGCTGGCCGCCCTGCACCGGTTCGAGGGCCGCGAGGTGCTGCTCATGCCGAACGGCGCGCTCCCGACGCCGGAACTGCTCGCGGTCGCCGCGCGCTCGCGCGAGTCGGGAGTGCTCGTGACCCTACTGCCGACTTCGTCGATGGTGCAGGCCATCGCCGCCCTCTCCGTGCACGAGCCGAACGGGCACGCCGCCGACGACACCTACTCCATGGCCGAGGCCGCGGCGGGCGCGCGCTGCGGGTCCGTCGTCGCGGTCACCGAGGACGCGCTGACGATCCTCGGGCCCTGCGGTCCCGGCGACTACCTCGGGATGGTCGGTGGCGAGGTGGTGGTCCTCGAGGAGGACCAGTACTCCGCCGGCGAGGCGCTGGCGGAGCTGCTGCTCGCGACCGGCGGCGATCTGGTGACAGTGCTGATGGGGGAGGCCGCCGACGGCGACTTCCCCGACCGGGTCAGCGCCGCACTGCGCCCGGACCGGCCCGAGGTCGAGGTCGTCGGCTACACCGGCGGGCAGAGCGCCAGCGTGATGGAGATCGGCGTCGAATGAGTTCCGCGCGCACGCTGACGCTGCAGACGCCGCTGGCCGAGGCGCTCGACCCCGAGATCGCCGAGGCGGCGACCGCCGAGCTGGGCCTGTTCACCGTCGGTGATCTGCTGCGGCACTTCCCCTTCCGCTACGAGGGCGGAGCCGTCGAGGACGACGGTACGCGGCGCTCCGAACCCCGGATCGGCGACGACGTGGTGGTCATCGGCACCGTCACCGCGATCACCCCGCCCCGGGCGCACCACCGCGGCAAGAAGATGTTCAAGGTGCAGGTGGTCAACAAGGTCCGGGCCTACGACGTGACCTTCTTCAACTACCTGCCCAAGCCGATCCAGCAGGACCGGCAGCTGCTGTTGATCGGGCGGCTGGGGGAGTTCAACGGCAAGCTGCAGCTCACCCACCCCGAGTGGCTCGTCCTGCCGGACACTTCGATCACGTCGGCGGAGGCGCTCGCCGCCAACGAGGCCGGCTCGACCAAGGCGGGTTCCAAGCGGCTCAAGTTCGCCGACCTGAGCCTGCTGATGCAGCCCACCGTCCCGATCTACCACGGCACCAAGAACATGCCGACGTGGCTGATCCTCTCGCTCGTGGACAGCGTGCTGCAGCGCCTCGCTCCGGTGCCGGAGTCCCTGCCCGCCGACTTCGTCGCGGCGCACGCACTGATGAGCCTCGACGACGCCGTGCGCGCCGCGCACAAGCCCGACGGTCGCGCCCAGGCCGACGGGGCCCGCCGGCGCCTCGCCTTCGACGAGGCCGTGGCGATCGAGAGCGCCCTCGCGCGCCGTGCGCATGACGTCGGCATCGTCGGGGCGCCGCCGCTGCACGCCCCCGACGGTCCGCTGCAGGCCGGGCTCCGGGAGCGGCTTCCGTTCGCGCTCACCGCGGGCCAGGAGGAGGTGCTCGCGGAGATCGTGGGCGACATGGCCCGCGACCACCCGATGACCCGTCTGCTGCAGGGCGAGGTCGGCTCGGGTAAGACCCTCGTCGCGCTGCTGGCGATGCTGGCCGCGGTCGACGCGGGGCACCAGGCCGTGCTGCTCGCCCCGACGGAGGTGCTGGCGACCCAGCACCTGCTGTCGATCACCTCGATGCTCGGCGACCTGGCGCAGGCGGGACAGCTGGGCGCGGCCGAGGCGGCGACGACGGTGACCCTGCTGACGGGTTCGATGACGGTCAAGCAGCGGCGGGCGGCGCTGTTGCGCATCGTGACCGGTGAGGCCGGCATCGTGATCGGCACCCACGCGCTGCTGGAGGACACGGTCGAGTTCTTCCGGCTGGGCCTGGTCGTGGTCGACGAGCAGCACCGGTTCGGCGTCGAGCAGCGCGACCGATTGCGGCGCAAGGGGACCGGTGAGAGCACCGACGACGAATCCATGCCGCACCTGTTGGTGATGACGGCGACGCCGATCCCGCGGACCGTCGCCCTCGCGCAGTTCGGCGACATGACGACCTCCGTGCTGCGGGAGCTCCCGCGCGGCCGCCAGCCGATCCAGACCTCCGTGGTCCCCGAGGATCGTGAGGCCTGGGTGGCGCGGGCGTGGGCGCGCGTCGACGAGGAGGTGCGCGCCGGCCGGCAGGTCTACGTGGTGTGCCCCCGGATCGGCGACGACGCCACGGGTGAGCAGGCCAAGGCCGGCTTCACCGACGAGGACTACGACTTCGACAAGCCCGCTGCGGCCCCGAAGGCCGCGACGCGCACCGCCTCCCGGGATGAGCCCGAGGAGGAGAACGCGAAGCCGAAGACCGTCTCCGCCATCGAGATGTACGACGAGCTGGCCGCCGGCCCGCTCGGCGAGCACCGGATCGCGCTCCTGCACGGGCGCCTGCCC
The DNA here is from genome assembly GCF_900103175.1 of Tsukamurella pulmonis. Classification (NCBI taxonomy): domain Bacteria; kingdom Bacillati; phylum Actinomycetota; class Actinomycetes; order Mycobacteriales; family Tsukamurellaceae; genus Tsukamurella; species Tsukamurella pulmonis. The sequence goes on along the minus strand of NZ_FNLF01000002.1, from coordinate 3,277,982 downwards.
GCCGAGGAGAAGTCCGAGATCATGGCGACCTTCGCCGCCGGCGAGATCGACATCCTGGTGGCCACCACCGTGATCGAGGTCGGCGTGGACGTGGCGAACGCGACCACGATGGTGGTGCGCGACGCCGACCGCTTCGGCATCAGCCAGCTGCATCAGCTGCGCGGCCGCGTCGGTCGTGGCGGCCTCCCCGGCCTCTGCCTGCTCATCACCGCGAGCGGATCGGAGCGCACTCTCGGACGGTTGAACGCGGTGGCCGACACGGTCGACGGCTTCGCGCTCGCCCAGCTCGATCTCGAGTACCGCGGTTTCGGCGACATCCTGGGCGTCGACCAGTCGGGCCTGGCCCGGCGCCTGAGCTTCCTGGACCTCGCGCACGACGGTGACGTGCTGGCCGCCGCCCGCGACCTCGCCTACGGGATCGTCGGCGAGGACCCGGAGCTGGAGCGCCATCCCGCGCTGCGCGCGATGAACGAGGTCGTCCTCGGCGGCGACCGCGGCGACTACCTCGACAAGGCGTAAGCGCCTCAGCGCGAGGCGACCACAGCGGCGAGCTGCCGTCCCCAGAACTCGACGACCTGCTCGCGGCGGGCGGCGTCGTCGGAGAGCAGGTCCGCGAGGCCGAGGCCGCGGGCGAGATCGAGCGTCGCCTGCACGGCGCGACGGGCCTCGTCGTCGTCCCGGTCCACCCCCAGCAGGCGCATCGCGAGCGCGAACACCTCACGGGAGTGCTTGTTCTCGAAAGGCAGCATCCGCTCGCGCAGCGCGTCGTCGCTCGCGGCGGCGGTCCACACGTGCAGCGCCGCCTTGAACAGGTCGTCCGTGTAGTACTCGACGATCAGGCGAGCCACCGCGTACGGGCGGTCGGGGCCCTCGGGCACCGCCGCACCGGCCTGGGCCACCTGGGCGAGACGCTGCTCGCCCATGTACTCCAGTGCGGCACTGATCAAGTCCTCCCGGGTGGGGAAGTGGTGCTGCGCGGCGCCGCGCGAGACCCCCGCCTGCCGCGCCACACTGCCCACCGTGGTGGCGGTCCAGCCGCGCGCCGCGAGCGAGGCGATGGTGGTCTCCAGCAGGCGCTGCCGGGTCTCCCGGCTACGGGACTGCTGGGGTGCGCGGATGGGCGGGCGGAGGGGAGTCATCGGATGCAGCCTATTCCGCCGATACCGGTTCGGCCCAGCTCGGCGCGCGCTTCTGCAGGAACGCCGTGATCCCCTCGACGGACTCGGCGGAGCCGAACAGGCGCGCGGACTGCTCGCCGAGCGCGTCGGCCCGCTCGTCGAAGGAACGCAGGATGTCGTGCCAGAGGATCTGTTTCGTTTCCCGGAGCCCCTGCGGGCTGCACAGCTGCAGCTCGGCGAGCTGCTCCGCGACGGCCGCCGCGGGATCCGCCACGGCCGCGGTGATGAGGCCGTACCCGGCCGCCTCCGCGGCGTCGAACTTCCGCCCCGTCAGGAGCAGGGTGGAGGCGACGCGGGAGGGCAGGTGCGGCAGCAGCACCAGCGAGACCATCGCCGGCGCCACCCCGATCCGCGTCTCCGTGACAGCGAACGACGCGGCGGGACCGGCGAAGACGAAGTCGCAGGAGCCGATCAGGCCGAAGCCGCCGGCCCGGACGTGGCCGTCGACCTGGGCGATCACCGGCTTGGGGCACTCGATGATCCCGCGCATCGCGCCGATCATCGCGAGCGTGCGCGACTTCGGGTCCGAGCCGGCACCGTTCGCCGCGGCCTCCTTGAGATCCGCACCGGCGCAGAACGTCGTGCCGGTGTGCGTGAGCACCACCGCGCGCGCCGCGTCGTCGGCCGCGGCCCGCTCCAGGCCGGCGCTGAGGTCGGCGAGGAGCCGCTGCGAGATGGCGTTGCGGTTGTGCGGGCTGTCGATGGTGAGGAAGGTAGCACCGCTCCGCGTCTCGTACCGGACCAGGGGATCGTCGGTCATCGCGTCCCTCCTAGTAGCTCTTGGGCAGGCCGAGCGTGTGCTCGGAGATGAAGTTGAGCACCATCTCGCGGCTGACCGGCGCGATGCGGAACAGGCGCGAGGCGACGAGCATCTGCGCCAGGCCGTACTCGGTGGTCAGGCCGTTGCCGCCGAGCGAATGGATCGCGCGGTCGACGGCCTTCGCCCCGGCCTCGCCGCCGGCGAACTTCGCCATGTTCGCGGCCTCGGCGGCGGCGAACTCCTGACCGGCGTCGTAGAGCGTGGCGGCCTTCTGCAGCATCAGCTTCGCCAGCTCCGTCTCCACCTTGAGCTCGGCCAGCGGGTGGGCGATCGCCTGGTGCGCACCGATCGGGACCTTGAAGACGGTGCGCTGCTTGGCGTAGTCCACCGCGCGGTCGATCGCGTACCGGGCCGAGCCCACGGAACCCGCTGCGGCCATGATGCGTTCGGGGTTGAGCCCGGCGAAGAGCTGCGCGATGGCCGCGTCCGGCTCGCCGACGAGCGCCTCGGCGGGCAGCCGCACGTCGTCGAAGAACAGCGTCCACTGCGACTCCGGGAGGCCGACCTCCATGGGGATCTTCGTCTTCTGCAGGCCGGGGGAATCGGTGGGCATGAGGAACAGCGCGGGACGCAGCTTGCCGGTCTTGGCGTCCTCGCTGCGCGAGACCACGAGGATCACGTCGGCGAGCTCGATGCCGGAGATGAAGGTCTTCTGGCCCGAGATGATCCAGTCGTCACCGTCCCGGCGAGCGGTGGTGGTGATCCGGTGGCTGTTGCTGCCGGCGTCGGGCTCGGTGATCGCGAAGGCGGCGATGGTCTCGCCCGAGGCGATACCGGGCAGCCAGCGCTGCTTCTGCTCCTCGGTGCCGAACTTGGAGATGATGGTGCCGTTGATCGCCGGGGAGACCACCAGCATGAGCAGCGACGAGCCGACCGCGGCGAGCTCCTCGCCGACGATGCCCAGCTCGTACATGCCGGCACCGCCGCCGCCGTACTCCTCGGCGATGTTCACGCCGACCAGGCCGAGATCGCCCGCCGCCTTCCACAGCTCGGTGGGTCCCTCGCCCGATGCGATCTTCTCGCGCATGTACTCGGGGCCGAACTTGCGACCCAGTTCCGAGACCGTGGCGCGGAGCGCCTGGCGCTCCTCGGACTCGATGACGTCCAGCGAGATGGGTCCTGTGCTCATGTCCTGCTACTCCGTATCTTCCAGCACGGCGACGACGGCGCCGGCATCGATGTTCTGACCGACCGCGACGGGGATCGAGGCGATGACCCCGTCCGCCGGGGCCGAAATGGCGTGCTCCATCTTCATGGCCTCCATCCACAGCACCGGCTGGCCGGCGGTGACGGAATCGCCCTCGGCGGCGCCGATCCGGGTGATCACGCCGGGCATGGGGGCGAGCAGGGAACCCGCCGCCGCGGCGGCATCGGCGGACGGCAGCCGGTTCACCAGCGTCAGCGTCGCCGCGCCCCGCGCGGTCTCCACCTCCACCACCGTCTGGTCGCCGGGGTAGGCGGTCACGGCGAAGGTGCGCCGGACCCCGTCCCGCTCGACGGCCACGCTCGCTCGCTCGCCGTCGTCGAGGACGGAGGCGACGCCGGCACCGTCGGCGGTGAACTCCCGCTCGTCGGCGGTGCGGAACTCGGGCGCGAGCGTGCGTGCGCCGATGTTGCGCCAGCCCGGGGCGACGTGCGGCAGCGGGCTCGCCGCGGCGCCCCGTCGATCCAGCACGGCGCCGGCGGCCGACGCGGCCTCCGCCAGCTCGTCCTCGCCCAGCAGGGGCGCGGCGAGACGCTCGAGCCGCTCGCCGGTCAGGAAGTCGGTCGCGAAATCGCCGGCCTTGAAATCGGCATCGGCGAGGACGCGCACCAGCAGGTCGCGGTTGGTGGTCAGGCCGTGGATCACGGCCTTGCGCAGCGCGGCCTCCGTGATCGCGAGCGCCTGCGCACGGGTCGGGGCGAAGCCGATCACCTTGGCCAGCATCGGATCGTAGAAGACCTCGACCACGCTGTCGCGGCGCGCCAGCGCGCTGTCGAGGCGGATGCCGGGGCGGTCCGGACCCGAGAACTCGCTGACCACACCGGGCACCTCGAAGCGGTGCACGGTGCCGGCGGCGGGCCGCCAGTCGTTGGCGGGGTCCTCGGCGTAGAGGCGGGCCTCGATCGCCCACCCGCGGGTCGCGGGCGGCTCGGCGGAGGGGAGGGGCAGGCCGGCGGCCACGTCGAACTGCAGCCCGACCAGATCGAGGCCCGTGGTGGCCTCGGTGACGGGGTGCTCCACCTGCAGGCGGGTGTTGACCTCGAGGAAGAAGAACTCGCCCTCGTCGGTCGCGAGGAACTCGACGGTGCCGGCCCCGGTGTAGCCGATCGCCTTCGCGGCGTTGGCAGCCGCCTCGTACAGCGCCATCCGCATGGCGGGATGCCGCTCCACGAGCGGCGACGGAGCCTCCTCGAGCACCTTCTGGTGGCGCCGCTGGATCGAGCACTCGCGCTCGCCCACGGCCCAGACCGTGCCGTGCGCGTCCGCCATCACCTGGACCTCGATGTGGCGGCCGCGCTCGAGGTAGCGCTCGCAGAAGACGGTGCCGTCGCCGAAAGCCGACTTCGCCTCGCGCTCGGCGGCGTCGAGGTTGTCCTGGAGCTCGGCGCGGGTGCGCACCACGCGCATGCCGCGGCCGCCGCCGCCCGCCGACGCCTTCACCAGTACGGGGAAGTCCTTGTCGGAGACCTGGTCGGGCGTGAGGTTGGTGAGCATCGGGACGCCGGCGTCCGCGAGGCGTGCCTTCGCCGCCACCTTCGAGCCCATCGCGGTGATGGCCTCGGGGGAGGGTCCGATCCAGATCAGGCCGGCGGCCTGCACCGCGGCCGCGAAGTCTGCGTTCTCGGAGAGGAAGCCGTAGCCGGGGTGGATCGCCTGCGCACCGGTGGCCTTCGCCGCGGCGATGATCTTCTCGGCCTGCAGGTAGGTGTCCGCGGGGGACTCGCCGGGCAGCCGGACGGCCTCGTCGGCCTCGGCGACGTGCGGCGCGTTCGCGTCCGGATCGGAGTAGACGGCCACGGCGCGCAGGCCGCGGGCGTGGGCCGCCGCGATGACGCGGCGGGCGATCTCGCCGCGGTTGGCGACGAGGACGGAATCGAATGTCGTCATGCTTTCCTCACATCCGGAAGACGCCGAAGGCGTCGGTGCCGTGGACGGGGCCGTTGTGGATGGCGGAGAGCGCCATGCCGAGGACCGTGCGGGTGTCGCGGGGATCGATGATGCCGTCGTCGTAGAGCATCCCGGACATGAAGGCGGGCAACGACTCCTTGTCGATCTGGGTCTCGATGGCGGTGCGCATGCCGTCGACGAACGCCGGGTCCATGGCCTGCCCCCGCGAGGCGGCGGAGGCCGCGGCGACCTCGGTGACCACGTCGGCGAGCTGCTTGGCCCCCATGACGGCCGAGCGGGCGCTGGGCCAGGAGAACAGGAAGCGCGGGTTGAAGGCGCGACCCGCCATGCCGTAGTGCCCGGCGCCGTACGAAGCACCGGCGATGAGCGAGAGGTGCGGCACCTCCGAGTTGGAGACCGCGTTGATCATCATCGAGCCGTGCTTGATCATGCCGCCGCGCTCGTACTCGGCGCCCACCATGTAGCCGGTGGTGTTGTGGATGAACAGCAGAGGCGTGTCGTAGCGGTTCGCGAGCTGGATGAACTGCGTGGCCTTCTGCGCCTCCTCGGAGAACAGGACGCCGCGGGCGTTGGCGAGGATGCCGATGGGGTAGCCGTGCAGGTTCGCCCAGCCGGTGGTCAGCGAACCGCCGTAGAGGGGCTTGAACTCGTCGTAATCGGAGTCGTCCACGATGTGGGCGATGATCTCGCGCGGGTCGAACGGGATCTTCAGATCGTCGGGCACGATGTCGAGCAGGCCCTCCGCGTCGTAGCGCGGGGGCTTGACCAGGCTCGACGGCGCCGCGCCCTGCTTGTGCCAGTTGAGCCGCTTGACGATCGAGCGCGCGATGCGCGCCGCATCGAGCTCGTCGTTGGCCATGTAGTCGCCCAGACCCGAGGTGCGCGAGTGCATCTCGGCGCCGCCGAGCGTCTCGTCGTCGGAGATCTCGCCCGTCGCGGCCTTCACCAGGGGCGGTCCCGCGAGGAAGACCTTGGAGCGCTCCTTGATCATCACCACGTGATCGCTCATGCCGGGGATGTACGCGCCGCCGGCGGTGGAGTTGCCGTAGACGACGGAGATGGTGGGGATGCCGGCCTTGGACAGCTGCGTGAGGTTGCGGAACATCGCGCCGCCGGGGACGAAGACCTCCTTCTGCGTGGGGAGGTCGGCGCCGCCGGACTCGACCAGGGACAGCACCGGGAGCCGGTTCTCCTTGGCGATGTCGTTCAGGCGCAGCGACTTGCGCAGCGTCCACGGGTTGGAGGTTCCGCCCTTGACGGTGGGATCGTTGGCGACCACCATCACCTCGACGCCCTCGACCACGCCGATGCCGCCGACGAGGGACGCGCCGACCTGGAAGTCGCTGCCCCAGGCGGCGAGCGGCATCAGCTCCAAGAACGGGGAGGCGGGATCGAGCACACTGTCGATCCGCTCGCGGGCGGTCAGCTTGCCCCGCCCGCGGTGCCGCTCGACGTACTTCTCGCCGCCGCCCGCGAGGGCCTTGTCGAACTCGGTGGTGAGGTCGGCGAGCTTGCCGAGCATGGCCTCGCGATACGCGCCGGAGTCGGGCGCTGGTGTGCTGCGGAGCACCGTCATGAAGGGAGTCCTTTGCCTTGGTGGGGGAACTGCCGGGGAGCTGGAGCGGGAATCACTTGTAGCCGAGTCGGTTCGCCGCGAGGGTGGTGAGGATCTGGGACGTGCCGCCGCCGATGCCGAGGATGCGGACGTCGCGGTAGTGCCGCGAGACCTCGTACTCGGACATGTAGCCGTGGCCGCCGAAGAGCTGCACCGCCTCGTTGGCGACCCACTCGCCGCACTCGACGGCGGTGTTCTTGGCGAAGCATGCCTGCGGTACCAGCTCCGCGGCCGCACCGGGGCCGCCGGACGCGAGCGCCTCCGAGTACTGATCGGCGACGTGCCGGCTGTAGACGCGGGCCACCTCGATGCGCCGCCGCATCTCGGTCACCGTGTTCTGCACCGCCTGCCGCTTGATCAGCGGCTTGCCGAAGGTCTCGCGCTGGCGGACCCAGTCGAGCGTGAGGTCGAGGCAGCGCTGCGCGTGCGAGTAGGCCTGCACCGCGAGAGCCAGCCGCTCGGTGACGAAGGCGGCGCCGATCAGCAGGAAGCCACTGCCCTCGGGGCCGATGAGGTTCTCCGCGGGGACGCGGACGTCGGTGAAGGAGAGCTCCGCGGTGTCGGAGGCGTGCCAGCCCATCTTCTTGAGCGGAGCGCTGACCTCGAAACCGTCGAGGCCCTTCTCGATCACCAGCAGGCTGATGCCGCTCGCGCCCTCGCCGCCGGTACGCACGGCGGTGACCACCCAGTCGGCGCGCACGCCCGAGGTGATGAAGGTCTTGGCGCCGTTGACGATGTAGTGGTCTCCGTCCTTGCGGGCGGTCGTCGTCAGATGGCCCACGTCGGAGCCGCCGTTCGGCTCGGTGATGGCCAGGGAGCTGATCTTCTCGCCGGCGAGGACGGGCGCGACCCACCGGGACTTCTGCTCGTCGGTGCCCGCGAGGATGATGTGCGGCACCGAGATCCCGCAGGTGAACAGGGAGGCGAACAGGCCGCCGGAGCCGCCGGCCTCGTGCATCGCCTCGCACACGATGAGGGCGTCGCGGGGGTCGCCGTCGCCGCCGCCCACCGACTCGGGGAAGGAGACGCCGAGCAGGCCGAGTTCGCCGGCCTTCTTGTGGAGCTCGCGCGGCAGGAGGCCCTCGGCCTCCCAGTCGTCGAGGTGCGGCAGGATCTCGCGCTCGGTGAACGCGGTCACGGTCTTGCGCAGGGCGAGCCGCTCCTCGGACTCCCACAGGTCGGTCATGCGATCTCCTTGGTCGTGTGGCCGGCGGGCAGCAGGCCGACGGGCAGGTCGACGTAGCGGCCGCGGAGCCATTCGCCGACCCCCTTGGCCTGCGGGTCGAACCGGTAGCCGTGCGCGACGCCCTTGCCGAGCAGGTCCTCGATGACGAAGTTGAGGGCCTTGAGGTTGGGCAGCTCGTACCGGCGGACGGGGAGTTCCGCAGCCTCCGGAAGGAGTTCGCGCAGAGCCTGTTCGGTCAGATTACTGCGGAGCCACTCGTAGGCCTCGTCGGACTCCGCCCACACGCCCACGTTCGCGCTGCCGCCCTTGTCGCCGCTGCGGGCGCCGAAGACGGTGCCGAGCGGCACCCGGGCGGTCGCGGTGGTGGCCGGCGACGGCGCGGTGCCCGGCTGCGACGGGTCGGCCGGGAGCTCCTGGACCACCAGCGGCGGCGCGATCTCCACGACGGTCCCGTCGGGACGGTGCGCCCGGTGCGGCACGTCCTCGTTGGGCACGTACACCGCCTGGTAGACGCCGTAGGGCCCGCCGCTCGACGGGGGCGCCATCGGCGAGGCGCCGGGGTAGGTCGCGAGCGCGAGTTCGACCGCCGCGGAACTGAAGGCGCGGCCGACCCGGTTCGGATCGGTGTCCCACGCCACGGCTGTCAGGGTGGCCGACGCGGCCGCCTCGGTGGGGGCGTCGGGGTGATCCGTGCGGGCGAGGCGGAACTGCAGGCCCGACGGTGCCGGATCGAGCGCCGCGCGCAGCTGCGCCTCGAGCAGCGCCGCCTTGCGCTCGACGTCGATTCCGGTGAGCAGGAAGGCGATCTCGTTGCGGAAGCCGCCGAGCGTGGTGGTGGCGACCTTGGTCGTGGCGGACGGCGCCTCGCCGCGCACGCCCGTGACGGTGACGCGATCGTCGCCGTCCTGGGCCAGCGTCATGGAGTCCAGGCGCAGGGTGACATCGGGATTGGCGTACCGCTGACCGGTGACCTCGTAGAGCAACTGCGCGGTGACGGTGCCCACCTCGACCACGCCGCCGCTGCCCGGCTGCTTGGTGATGGCGAAGGAACCGTCGTCGGCGATCTCGGCGATGGGGAAGCCGGGGTGCAGCAGTCGCTCGATCGGGTGGCGGTCGAAGAAGGCGTAGTTGCCGCCGGTGGCCTGGGTGCCGCACTCGATGATGTGGCCCGCCGCGACGGCGCCGGCGAGCGCGTCGAAGTCGGTGCGCTGCCACCCGAACTCGGCGATGGCGGGGCCGAGGATCACGGAGGCGTCGGTGACGCGGCCCGTGATGACGATGTCGGCGCCCGCGGTCAGGCACTCGGCGATGCCGAAGGCGCCCAGGTAGGCGTTGGCGGTCACGGCGTTCGGCACGCCGAGCTCCGCGGACCGGGCGATGAGATCGTCACCGTCGACCCAGCCGACCGTGAGATGACGGGCGGACTCGTCTGCGTTCTCGATGGCCTTCTCGACGGCGGCGGCGAGGCCGCCCGGGTTGAGGCCGCCGGCGTTGACGACGACCTTGGTGCCGCGCTCGGCGAGGAGGCCCAGGTGCGGCGTGAGGTGCCGCAGGAAGGTCTTGGCGTAGCCGAGGTCGGCGTCCTTGAGCCGGTCGCGCCCGAGGATGAGCATGGTGAGCTCGGCGAGGTAGTCGCCGGTGATGTAGTCGACGCGGGGGCCGGCGAGCATCTCGCCCAGGGCGGCCGCGCGGTCGCCGTAGAAGCCCGAGACGTTGGCGATGCTGATGGTGCGGGTCATGCTGTTCCCTCCTGCGGGGCGCGGCCGGTGCCGGGGGCGCCGGCGAAGCACTGCGCGATGGTCAGCCAGTGAGCGGCGTCGGCGCCGGTGGCGACGAGATCGGTGTCGGCCACGTTGACGCGCTGGGTCGCGAGGCGGCAGAAGTCCTCGAGCGAGCCCGTCACGCGCTGTGCGGCGTCGCCGGGGCCGAAGCTGACCTCGGAGCCGTCGGCGGCGACCAGGAAGACGTCGAAGGGCTCGGCGGGCGGCGTCTGGCCGTTGATCGTGTAGGCGAAGTCGCGGGTCTTGTAGGCGATCTTGGCGACGTGGGGCAGCGCCTCGGGGGCGTCCAGCTCGACGCCCGCCGCGTCGGCGATGTCGAGGCCGTGCGCCCAGGTCTCCATGAGCCGGGCGTTCGCCATGGTGGCCGGCCGCATGGGCGGGCCGAACCAGGGCAGCTGGGTGCCGGGGTCGGCCTCGCGCAGGGCGATCGCGAGCGCGGCGCGAGCGCGGTCCCAGCGCGCGCGGAGGTCGGGGTCGGCTGCGAGCTCGGCCGCCCCGGCGTCGACGAAGCCCATCGGGTCGGCCATCGCGTCCTGCAGGATCGCGGTGAAGCCGTCGGGGTCGGTGGCGGCGACGAGGGAGACCTCGTCGGTCCAGGCGAGGTGGGCTACCTGGTGGGCGACGGTCCAGCCCTCGGCGGGGGTGGGGACCGACCAGTCGGTGAGGGAGTCGGCGATCGCGGCGACCGCGGCCGAGGTGGACTCGAGCGCATCGAACACGGGGGCTGAAGTGGGCACGCGCACACTCTGTCAGCCCGGACCGAAAAAAACAAGCAGCAATGCTTGTTTACTGGGTGCGGCGCGGTACAGAGCAGCGACGGCGGGCGGAGCGAAGCTCAGGGGCAGCTCTGCGCGGCCCGGTCGATCACCGCCGCGGAGGCCCGGTCGACGGACAGGCCGTACTCGCGGGCGACGAAGGAGAACTGCCGGGCGTACTGGCAGTGGAAGCGCTCGTTCGAGGGCATCCACCGGCCCGGGGGAGAGTCGCGCTTGTTCTCGTTCGCCGGACCGTCGACAGCGACCAGGTTGCGCGGATCGTTGGCGAAGGTGGCGCGCTTGGCGTCGTCCCACGACCACGCGCCCATGTCCCAGGCGTAGGCCAGCGCGATGACGTGGTCGATCTGCACCTTCGCGGAGGTCTTCGCGCCGCGCTGGAAGCGGATGGTGGCGCCGCCGTACGGGTCGACCAGCACGCCTGTCGCGACCGCGGTGGGGCAGCCGGACGTGCGCACGTAGGTCTTGTCCTCGAGGTCCCGGTCGAGCACGTCGTTGCGGGTTATCTATACCCACACTCTGCAGGTGAGGGACGTGTGTTACGAGGGTTAGCTGCTATTGTGGCTCACATCTATCTTTTAGTAGCGAGTGACGGCGGGCGGTAGGCGGAGGGAGGGGGGTGATGCGGTGGAAGGTTGAGCAGGCACGGCACCGGGCGGGATGGTCGACGTGGTTGGTGGTGGACGACGAGCAGTTCGATCCGCATCCGGAGGCGATGCGATTTGCTGTCTCGATGGAGGGGGCTGAGAAGTCGCCGAACACGATCCGTACCTACATGTTGGCGGTCGCAGCGTTCCTGACGTGGGCGGCGGCCGATGGGGTGCGATGGCAGAGTGTCAACGTGCTTGATCTGGTTCGGTTTAAGCGGCACCTTCAGGTCGTTCCGAGCGCGAGGACAGGGAGGCCGCGGGCTCCCCGAACAGTGAGTGTGATGTTGACGGCGGTCACAGAGTTCCTCCGCTTTTGCGCAGCAAACGGTCACATCGACGCCGCTATCGCTGACCGACTCGTCGAGAAACGCTGGATCCAGCAGAGTCGCGCCCTGGGGCGCGGAGAGGGAGGGCAGTTCCACCGGACGCGGATTAACGCGCTGCGGGTCAAGGTCGCTGAGCGACCGCCGGAAGTTTTCAGCGACGAGCAGGTGCTGGCGATGCGTGAGTACGCGAAGACTGCCCGGGATCGGTTCTTGCTGCGTGTTCTGCACGAAGGTGGCCCTCGCATCGGTGAAACCCTAGGACTCCTCAGTGAGGACATTCACCTCTTGCCCAACTCTCGTGCGCTCGGATGTGCCGTGTCTGGACCGCACTTCCACGTCAGACGGCGAACCGATAATCGGAACTACGCGATCGCGAAGTCGAAGACCCCTCGCCACGTGCCGGTCGCGGACAGCTTCGTCAGCGACTACCGCGACTACCAGCATGAACGGTTTACCTTGTTGGGAGATCGACAGGGCAGGTTTCTGTTCGTCAACTATCGAGGAGCTGAGGCAGGCGGGCCGATGACGTACTCGAACGCCTACCAGATAGTCAGTGGGCTTGGACGCAAATGTGGGTTCAGGGCGACGCCACACATGTTTCGGCACTCGGCGGCAACGGAGTGGATCGCTGCTGGCAGTGAGATCGACGTTGTTCAGAACCTTCTCGGACATGCGACCTCGGAGTCGACCAGTATCTATATTCACGCCAGCGATGCACGGACCCGTGCGGCGGTCGCGGCCGTCCATGCGGCGCGCCAGCAGGGGGCGCGATGACCGTCATTGCGTTCGACCCGCCCGAGAAGGCGGTTCCCGCTGCCACACATCAGAGTTGGGACGAGTTCGTCGCAGCAGCTCTCGACCAGCAGCCATGGCGTCCCGACGAATGGGACCCTGACAGTTTCTCGTTCGTCGGATCGCTCGAATCCGCGCAAACAGGGATCTCCATCTGCCTGCGCGATGGATGTGAGGTAGTCGTCGACGGCGACACCCAATTATGTACTGGCTGCCGAAAAGCAAAAGGCAAGCTCCCCCCTGGAGCGACGCTACCTCCGCGAAGGCTGCACGGTCGGCGCAGCACCGATCCGGGAGCTGCGGGCCGGTTCACGCTGGCCGCGCTAACACCAGCCCTTCGAAACGAGATCCTGTACGGCCTGCAGGACCGTGACCGGCAACAAATCGCGATCAGGCCAATGCATGTGCGGTGCTTGGTCAGTCGCCTTCCTGCGGCCGCGACAACTCTCCTTGATCAAGATGACACGCACTACACCGGGATGCCGCGAGCGGTACTGAGGTCGTTGCAACAGGCGTTGCGCCGCCTTGAACTTCGCCACAGGGGCGAGGATGGCACCGAAGGCGATATCTGGGACTGTGCCCTTGTTGGATTGGTCTCGCACCGCGACCGAAGCTATGTCGCCGTCACCGGCAGTCTTGACTTCACCGTAGTCCGGCAACAGTGGCTTAGGGATCTCACCCGCGACGTGCTCAGGTCCCTGCGGCCGAACGTCGCCGAGTGTCAGCGGTACATTCAAGCTGCAGAGCTCGCGAGCGTTGCGCTGACGGGGCGACGCAACGGCAACGCCCCAGAAAGCCTCAATGCCGGAGACATGGCGGAGATATGCCGCACCATCGCGGCGGCGGTCAATCCGAAGACCGACCGCCCATACTCCGCCACCCACAGCCAGGCGATCATCGGTTGGTGGCGCCGATTGACTGAGCACGCTCGCAGTAGCGGGCTTATGGACCATATTCCAGGAACGTTCGCGGTCCGCCCGGAGCACACGCCCCGCCGCCCGAGCGCCGCTGAGGACGATCTTGGACGGGCCATCCCAGAGGAGTGGACCGCCTACCTCGACGGGCAACTGCATCTACTCGGCACAACCTCCTCTTTCACGCCCAAGGGGTGGGATCTCGACGATGTCCGACAGATGTACAAGGTGTTCTACCAAGTGCTGCGCGATACCGGCCGACGACCAAGCGAGATCGCCAGGCTCAGTGACAACCCAATTGAGTACATCCGCGACCAGCCCTCTCTGATCTACGACAACACCAAAGCTGGCCGGCACAAGCGCCGTCTGCCCATCGACACCTCGACGGCCGACGTAATCGAGGCATGGCGCCAACGTCTGTGGACGCTCTATTTGCCGACAGCATGCGTCGGCTACCTATTTCCCGCCCTGGGAGGCCGGAACAAGGAACGGCGCGAACACATGAACTCCAGCCAGTTCCGCAAGATCTTCAACGCCTGGGCTGAGATCATCCCCCCTCCTCAGGGGTTCTCGGAACCCGCAGCGTCATTCCGGGCAGAGGACCTTGAACTATATGGCTTCCGGCACGCATACGCGCAACGGCACGCAGACAACGGCACTCCAGTCGACGTTCTCCGGGATCTGATGGATCATCGGGAAGTCAGCACCACGATGGGCTACTACCAGGTCACGCTTACCCGGAAGCAGAAAGCGGTGGCGCTGGTCTCGAAAATGGCCGTCGACCGAACAGGTACGGCCGCGCCGTTTGCTGGCGAGCTATCCTATGAGCGGGCAAGCGTGGCAACGGCGTACGGCAACTGCACCGAGCCGAGCAACGTCAAAGCGGGAGGTCAGAGCTGCCCCATCCGGTTCCAGTGTAGTGGCTGCAGCTTCTACCGATCAGACCCCTCCTACCTTGCAGCGATCGAACAACAAGTAGCGCAGCTACGCGCGGACCGAGCTATCGCCCTAACTGTCGACGCGGCCGGCTGGGTGACCGACAACCTCGACGCTCAGATCAAGTCCTACGAGCAAATCGCCGACACGATGCGTAAGCAACTCGCAGCGCTCCCCGAGTCGGAGAAGACAGCCATCGAATCAGCCTGCACAGATCTCCGAAAGGCCCGCCAAGCAGCAATCATCCCCATAGGAAGCCTGCGACGGAGGCTCGATGAAGACATCGTCTGACGCACGAACGCAACACTTAGTCGCAGCACGCCGTGCCGCCGCGGCGGGAAAACAGACCGCCACGTTGGACAAAATCGACGAAATGGTGACCCACGGCGAACAAGTAAGCTTCACGAGCGTCCACCGCGCCGCGCGTGTATCAACCTGGTTTGTCTACAATAACCCCACTGTACGGCTGGCAATCGAAACAGCCATTCAATCGCAATCCAACCAAAATCTTGACAAGGACGGCGGCTCGAACGACACGGTCGATGATCGCACCGCTCAAGGTCTACGCACTGAACTGGCGAATGCGAGAGGTGAAATCCGTGATCTGCGTGGCGAACGTGATCGCCTTCGCCGTCGTGTGCAGCGAAACCTCGGGGACCAGCTCGATGCAACAAGCGCACAAGACCTTGCCAAGGAACTTTGCCGCATTGAAGACGAGAACACCCGTCTTCGGAAAGAACTGCACGCCGCCACCGCAGAAATCGCCATCGTCAAGCGCGAACGTGACGTTGCGATCGCCGACCGAGACGGTGCGCAACTTGCTCTGCGTCAAATGATAAGAAAGGTCCCAAATTAAGCATCGAGATCCAGAGCTTCCACTAAACGATGCTTGGTTGCGATCTCAGTGATCGGTTCCGCTATTAGGTGGGTGCAGTTAGCCGCGCGCAACGGATTGACACAAACGCATGAAGCGTATGTGTGCCGCCATTCCTATGGTCCAACAATCCTGAGCGCTATATGGCGCCTTCTGTGGGAAGCCGCGGCAAGTCGTCACGTTGAACAACACGCCGTTCTATCGACCAGCGGCCCGCTTCGAATACCAGGTAGTCCGTGCACGTGCACAAGAATTCTACAGCCGACGGTCCACCTTGGGGTGTACGGACTACTACAGCATAGCTATCAGCCCGTAGTCTGGTGGTGTCGCCATCTACGTAGCACAGTTCCAGGTTCGTCAAGCAATGTCGTCGACGGTCGCCAGAGTCCCGTAGTTTATTCGCGGCGTCGCGAGCCTCGGTGGCGATGTTGCACCGCCCTTCCTGAGTATCCGGACGTGCGTTCGTCGTGAAGGTCGCGGAATCAGTAAAGTCGGCGGTCCAATCAGTGACGCGACCTTCATCCATAGCCCGCATATGACGGCTGTACAGCTGGGCGACATCTGTGTGAACCTGCGCAGAGATTGAGGTCATCGCGGGCCTCGCGCGCTGAATATTGTCACGCTGCCGCGTACCTCAAGCACGTGGCTAGTGAAATGTTCGTCAAGTGCCGAATGTAACGAATCGACGGTGTCGAGTTCGTTATGGAATGCGCCCATCTTCTGGTACAAGGCGTTGAATGCGCGCGATAGCGGTGTTGCTGATGCGCCGCCAGTTACGACTGTGCTACCAAAAAGCACTCCCTGGGGCTTCAGCAAAGGCTTGATATTGGCAAATACATCTGCCCGGCCTCCCGGTGTCTGTGGAAGGCAGTGCAGTACGTAGTTGAGGCCGATCGAGTCGAACGGTGCGTTTGGAACGTCTTCCAAACTATCGAGTAGATCCGCTCGTGCGACTGACGGGGAGTAGCGGGCAAGACGCTGTTGAACGAATGTTAAAGGATCCGGATTAAGGTCAACGAGTGTGAGTTCTGGATTCATCGACGGAAAGGTGCAGTGGTCGAGATAGTAGCCCGAACCTGGACCGATATCAAGGTGGCGGTCGGTGACGTGCGAATTGTATAAATCGATCAGCCGGCTCGGGGCACACCTCCACAGGAGGTGATTCGCCGCTTGCACCGTCACAAGATCGTAGCCATTTAAGCGTTTGGTTCGATAGAAGGCTTGACCGTGATCGTTGGCTTCCATGGCGCTCATATTGCTCGCTTTCGAGTTTGTCGCTTTAGTAGATTCCGAGTCCGCCGCATACGTTTAACGCTTGTGCGGTCACCGAGGCCGCAGACGGACTTGCGAGATAAGTGACCATTGACGCGACTTCTTCTGGAGAACTATATCGTCCGAGGGGAATCTTCGACTCGAACTCTTGCATGATTTTCTCCTCCGAGACGCCACGCATCTGGGCATACGACTCGCGAATCTCTACCGCCATTGGAGTTTCGACGTATCCGGGACACACGGCATTGACGGTGAGGCCGGTGGGGGCAACTTCTTTGGCAAGCGCCTTCGTGAAGCCAATGACTCCGGCCTTCGCGGCCGAATAAGGGGTTCCAAAAGGGACGCCTTGTTTACCGCCTGTCGAGGCAATATTGATAATACGTCCTGTGGACCTACGGATGCTTGGTGATGCAATTAGAACCGCGCGAGTTACCCAGAATACGCTGTTCAGGTCAGTCTCGATTACATCGAGCCACAAGTCGTCGGTAATCGTGGCGATGGGGCCGCCGCCGCCGCGTCCAGCGTTGTTGACCAGAATGTCGATGGGTCCGTGCTCAGCGACGACCGCGGAGACCAGGGTCTGTACCGCTGCTCGGTCACGAACGTCGTTGACGTACCCGCCGATACCAGGCATCCCGTCAACGACCCGATCGAGCTTGTCCTGCCTACGCCCAGTGACGACGACCCGGAATCCAGCATCGCGAAGCTGCTGGGCGCAAGAATACCCGATGCCACTTGTTCCACCTGTAACCAGAGCTAGCGCCCCCACAGTTCCTCCCGACCTACGATGATTGCTTGCGCGTTCACGTTGGTCACCTCCCGTCCAGGCTGAATCGAGGTCCAATAGTGAATGATCTCGATCGGTCTTCGAGTTGATCTTGAACTGTGGGCTTCAAGATCGTAAGGGTGAATCGACGAGTGGTTGTAACAGGGCTCTCGGTTTTGGGGCTCATCCCAATCGGGGGTGTAGGAGTTGGGGTCTGAAGCCGCCGGTCTCGAGCAGGCTTCGGGCGATGTAGTTGGTCAGGTTGCGGAACCCGAGTGCGGAGCCGCGCAGGTGTTCGAGCCGTCCGTTGAGCGCCTCGGTCGGCCCGTTGCTGGTGCCGGGTCGTTCGAAGTAGGCGAGCACGTCAGCGGCTCGCTTCTTCAGGGTCCGGCTCAGGGTGGTGAGCTCGGTGAGCACCTTGGGGACGCCGGCGCTGAGGTCGGTGATCAGCTTCTCCATGAGCTCGCGGCCACGTTGCCGGTCCTCGTGGCGATAGGCGGCGATCATGCGCTGGTAGACACCCCAGGTCGCCTCGACCTCGACGTGAGCGTCATCAACGAACAGCGCGCGTAGCCTGTCGCTCTGCTTGTCGGTGAGCAGGTCCGCGCCGGTGTGCAGCGTGCGCCGCGACTTGTAGAGCGGGTCGTCCCTGAACCCACGGTGCCCGTGGATCGCGAGTTGGACCCGGCGCCGGCACCTGTCGAGGGCGTCACCGGCCAGGCGCACGACGTGGAAGGGATCCATCACCGTGACCGCGTCCGGGATCTCCTCCGCAGCGGCGGTCTTGAACCCGGTGAAGCCGTCCATCGCGACCACCTCGACCGCGTCACGGAAGGCGTCGTCGCGGTCGGCGAGCCAGGTCTTGAACGCCGCCTTCGACCGGCCCTCGACCATGTCCAGCAGCCTTGCTGGGCCGGCGCCATCGCGGACCGGGGTGAGGTCGATGATCACGGTGACATACTTGTCGCCACGCCTGGTGTGGCGCCAGACGTGCTCATCGACGCCAATGACCTTCACGCCCTCGAACCGCGTGGGGTCGTTGATCAGCAGCCGCTTGCCTTCAGCCAGGACCGCGTTGTTGGCGGTGTCCCACGCGACCCCGAGTCCCTCGGCGACACGGGCGACGGTGAGGTGTGCGACCACGATCCCTTCCAGCGCCCACCGCAGCCCGGTGCGCGAGAGCTTCGCGCGTGGCTCCGCAGCGGCGCTGGTGTCTTGGCGCCACACGTGTCCGCAGTCGGCACAGCGGTAGCGGCGCACTACAACTTCCAGCACGGTCGGTCGCCAGCCCAGCGGCTCGTGGGCCAACCGCCGGATCACGGTGTCACGAGCAGCGCCTTCGCTGCCGCACCGTCGGCACCACTGATCTGGTTCCACCACGCGGCACGCTAGGACCGCACGATCCGGTTCAAGTCGTTGTCCGGTCACGCTCAGACCGAGGCCGTCGAGTCGAGCGAAGGCGGTGAGGTCAGGGCGGCCGAAGCCGGCCGGCGGGGTTGTGTCGGTCACGTCGAGGTCTTTCGGATGGATGGCGTAGGAACCTCCGTCGTCGGGAGACCTCGACGTCTATCTGCGGACCGACGCGCCCGGCCGACCTACACCGGCATCTGAGAAGACCCCTGAAACGTCTTCGACGAAGACGGGACCGGCGAGGAGGAGGGCGCGGTGAGCTAAAAGAATGGAGCTTGCTCGGCTTCGACGCCGCCGCAAGCTCCGGTGAAACGGTCGGTACTAGTCGGTCGTCGTCGGTCACCACCGGATGGCGGCGTCCCCCACGCTCGGCGTTCGCGCAGGTCAGCGGCTCGTTCGCCCAGTGGGCGCATCAGGCGATAGACGCAAAGCCGACGTGATTAGGTCGTCGGTTCGATTCCGACAGGCGGCTCCGGCGAACAGCCCCTGACCTGCGGAAACGTAGGGCAGGGGCGGTTCGGTTCTGATGGTCGCGCGATGCGCTGGCCTCACGGCTCTGCCCGACACCCGACGTCGCTCTCCTCTGCGACGGACCCCTCGCCGGATGAACGCTCGGACATCCTGTCCGTGTGCCGATAGGCCTCGCACCGCTCGGCAACGCAGCGTGGCGCTGCGTCGCGACCTGGCGACGGCTCGGCGGGGCGCGATCGTCTCGTGCGTTGGCGGACTACGGAAGCTTGGACGCGAGGACGTCGGCCGCCAGGATCTCGGGTGCTGCGCCGAGGAGGTGCTGGTTGGCCATCAGGGCTGCGACGATGGCGCCGTTGGCGTGGGCGTCGCGAGCGGCCTCGTCGGGGAATGCATCGAAGATCCAGAAGGTGTCGGCGTGGGTCCTGACCGCGAACCAGACAATCGTTCCTACTTCTTCGTTGGCGAGCGCGACAGCGCCGGCGAGCAGATCGGCGAGCGCGTCGTGCTGTCCATCGGCCGCGACGATCTTGGCGACGAAGGCATACGGAAGTGATGCGGGTGTGGACATGAGGGGTTCTCCTAGGTGTCGAGGTTTCTTGGTGAAGCGAGTTCAGCGTATGACGAGCAAGGGCATGTGAGAAGTGGCGTATACGGCAGTATTGCTATTGTTGGCGCCATGCGTATCGGACTGATCGCGATCGACGGCTGCTTCGGTTCGGCTGTCGCGTCGATCATCGACATCGTGCGGGTGGCCGACGGAGCCCGCAGCGATGTCGACCCGCGGATCGACGCGATCGAACTCGCCATCCTCGGACCGAAACGGCGAGTGACCACGACGGCATCGATGACCCTGTCGGTGGACCACCCGCTGTCGGAGTCCGGAGAGTTCGACGTGGTCGTCGTCCCTGCGCTTGGAACCCTCACGGCCGCCGCGACCCACGACGCCCTCCAGAGCCGAGATGCTCGTTCGGTCATCGCCTCGCTCGGGCGCCTCGACGAGGCGACCACCCGGATCGCCGCGGCGTGCACCGGCGTGTTCGCTGTCGCCGAGACTGGACGGATGCATCATCGGCGGGCGACGACCAGTTGGTTCCTGGGGCCGGAGTTCCTGAAGCGCTATCCGACCGTCGCCCTCGATCTCGACACCATGGTCGTGGTCGACGGGAACCTCGTCACCGCCGGCGCCGCGTTCGCCCACATCGACCTCGCGCTCTCACTCGTGCGATCGATCAGCCCCGACCTGGCCCAACATGTCGCCAAGCTCCTCATCATAGACGAGCGTCCGTCGCAGGCGGCCTTCGTCGCCTACGAACATCTCCGGCACGAGGACCCGATCGTCGTCGAGTTCGAACGCTTCGTGCGCGCCCGCCTGGACGAACCGTTCAACGTCGCCTTCGTCGCGCAGTCGCTCGGCACCAGCCGGCGCACCCTCGAACGACGAGTCCGTGCGGCGCTCAACCTCACTCCGCTCGGCTTCGTCCAACGGCTTCGCATCGAACGAGCTCGGCACCTCTCAGCAACCACGGACCTCACCTCCGCCGAGATCGCGCTACGGGTCGGCTACGCGAACGCCGAGACTCTGCGCTCCCTCCTGCGCAGGGAGCGACGCCGTTCCTGACCTATCGCCATGCCTGTAGCCAGTGTCCTAGCGCTCGGTTGGAACCACCTCTCAGCACGTCGCGTCGACGCTCCTGCGTCGCCCCTGGACGACCCACTCGACACGCCCGCAGCACAGGCCGTGTGACGTGCCCCAGCTTCCCGGACGGTCGGGGTTGGGTGGCTGTGATGTCGCTGCGTTCTCGTCGAGGGGGTCAGCAGACCCGATCAGGGTCGATTGGGATGAGCCGCGAAGGCGGTGAGGTCAGGGCGGCCGAAGCCGGCCGGCGGGGTTGTGTCGGTCACGTCGAGGTCTTTCGGATGGATGGCGTAGGAACCTCCATCGTCGGGAGACCTCGACGTCTATCTGCGGACCGACGCGCCCGACCGACCTACACCCTCATCTGGGAAGAGCCGGTTTTGGCACCCGGGTCAGCCGATACCGAACCATTTTGGTCAATGATTACGGCTGGACGCACCGCGATCCGCCGGATAACCGCGTTCGACCCGACCCAGTTCCGTTCTCAGGTGGGCGGCGAGATCGACTTCGACCCGCTAAGCATGGGGCTGACGCACCGCGAGGCGCGCCGGATGGACCGAGCGTCAATGCTTGCCGTGGTATGTGCTCGTCGCGCACTGGCACAGTCGGGTATCGAAGATAGCGTAGACCGGGCGCGCGTCGGCGTCACTGTCGGCAACGCGGTGGGGTCCGCGACCAGCGTTGAGAATGAGTACGTGGTCCTGTCCGATGACGGCACGGATTGGCTCGTTGACGAGCGTTACGCTTCTGCGCATCTGTTTGACTACTTCACACCAGGGTCGATCGCGCGCGAAGTCGCGCAGGTCGTCTCGGCGGAAGGGCCCGTCCGGGTGGTGTCGGCGGGGTGTACTTCGGGCATCGACTCGATCGGACAAGCAGCCCGCCTCATAGGAGACGGCTCCGCGGATGTGATGGTAGCGGGTGCAACGGATGCGCCTATAACCCCGATCGCAGTTGCGTGCTTCGACGCGATCCGCGCTACAACTCCCAACAACGATGATCCCGCCGGAGCCGCCAGACCGTTCGATGCCCGCCGAAATGGATTTGCGATCGCCGAGGGTGCAGCCATGCTCATCCTCGAAGAATACGAGCACGCCCGCCGGCGAGGAGCTGTGGTTCTCGGTGAAGTTGGTGGTTACGCCTCCACGTGTAACGCCCACCATATGACTGGACTGACGGCGGATGGCTTCGAGATGACTCTGGCGATCAACAAAGCGCTCTCAGCAGCCCACGCGGCGAGCACCGAAATTGACTACGTCAATGCACACGGTTCGGGGACCAAACAGAACGACATCCACGAGACCGCTGCGATCAAACGGAGCTTAGGCTCTCACGCGATGCGGGTGCCGGTCAGCTCGATCAAGTCGATGGTGGGCCATTCGCTGGGCGCGATCGGATCGATCGAGATCGCAACCTGCCTACTGGCCATGCGCGACTCACTGGTACCGCCAACCGCTAACCTCCACGAACCTGACCCCCTGTGCGATCTTGACTACGTTCCGTTGGTCGCTCGTGAAGCGTCCTTGAACACTGTTCTGTCCGTCGGTAGCGGTTTCGGCGGATTCCAAAGCGCCATGGTCTTGAAGAAGGTCCCGTCATGACCGATCGACGTTGTGTCGTGACGGGCCTGGACGTCGCAGCTGCCACCGGGCTCGGTTTGAGTCAGTACTGGCAACGAACAGTCTCAGGCGCGTCGGGGATCGAAGTAATTCCCGAGTACGACTCGCGCTATTCGGCCGCTTTGGCAGGACGGATCTCTGTGTTTAACCCCGCTGACTTCCTCTCTGGCCGCCTTATCAAACAGACCGACAGAGTTACCCAGTTGGCGCTGGTCAGCGCAGAACGTGCTCTCGCCGATGCGCAAGTCGACCTCGCTAGCCACGACCCGTTCGAATGCTCTGTTATTACGTCGAACGCGACTGGAGGGTTCGAATTCTCCCACAGAGAAATGCAGCGGCTGTGGACCGAAGGCCGAGAGAGCGTAAGCGTGTATCAATGCTTCGCATGGTTCTATGCGGTAAATACCGGGCAGATATCTATCCGCCACGGCATGAAGGGACCGAGCGCCGTACTGGTGGCTGAGCAAGCAGGAGGCCTGGACGCAGTCGGACACGCCTTACGCACCATCGAGGCGGGGGAGTGTTCCCTGGCTGTCACAGGTGGCATGGAGTCGTCATTTGACCCGTGGGGTTGGGTATCGCATCTTGCCAGCGGATCTATTGCGGCCACGCGCGCAGCTGATCAGGGCTATTGTCCGTTCGCGCCAGGAAACGACACATATGTACCCGGTGAGGGTGGCGCCATGCTTGTCGTCGAGAGTAACCCCGATACAGGTCGAAAGAAGTACGGCACCATCAGCGGGTACGCATCGGGTTTCAACCCCCGTGATGATCACAGCTATACCCGGCCGCTGGCGCGGACCATCATGGCAGCACTCGAAGATGCACGCGTCACTCCTGATGATGTAGATGTCGTCTTCGCCGACGCAGGAGGCGTGCGATCTGCCGATGAGGCTGAAGCTGAAGTGCTCGGCGAACTATTTGGCCCCAGGAGCATTCCCGTGACGGCACCGAAATCGGGCACCGGAAGAATCATGGCAGGTGCTGGACCTCTCGATATTGCCACGGCTCTGCTGGCGCTGGGCCACAACATCATCCCCCCGACTCCGAACGTGACTGTGACCGATCTTCCGATTGATCTCGTTGTTGGACAGCCGAGGACTGGGCCGCTGGAGACCGCCTTAGTGATTGCCCGAGGCCACGGGGGATTCATCTCGGCGGTAGTCGTCCAAAAATGATGTACAAATTTCCACCCCCACGAAAGGTGCAAAATGTTGAATTCCGATGATCTACGCAAGGCCATGATCGCCAGCGCGGGCGAGGATGAGTCGGTCGTTCTCGATGGCGAATTTGAGAAGACCGAATTCGCCGACCTAGGATTCGACTCCCTAGCGTTGATGGAAACCTCCTCGCAGCTCAAACGCGAGCACGGTATCGTGATTCCGGACGAAACGTTGTGGGACTTCACGACGCCGGAGGAGCTACTGCGCTGGGTCAACGACAACACAGCACCGTGACAGCCAACCCTGACTCGACCAGCGCGAGCAGCAACCGCCGGCGAACAGTATTTCTCTTCCCGGGCCAAGGGGCGCAGCAGCCACGAATGGCCGCAGACCTGTACGGAATCAACGAAACGTTCACCACCGTGATGGATCAGGCGTTCGACATCCTCGACGACCCCGCTCTCCGGAAAGTGTGGCTCCAGCACAATCCCGGGCCGCTCTTCCACGACATCACCCGTGCCCAGCCACTGCTGCTGTCGGTAAACTGCGCGTTGGCTTCTACCCTGATTGAGGCTGGTGTTCACCCCGATGGGCTGCTGGGACACAGTGTCGGAGAGATATCTGCCGCCGTCGTTGCTGGCGTACTTGACTTCGGAGACGCGTTAGCATTAATCGCGAGCTTCGTTCGTCAATACCAGCACGCACCAGCCGGTGGAATGCTTGCCGTGGCGGGAAGCGAGGAGGAGATAGAAGAGCGGATCGCGGGAATCGATCACGTCTCCGTGGGGGTGGTCAACGGACCGCGTCAGGTACTGGTTTGTGGCAGCACAAGCGGGCTGCGCGAAGTACGACGCCGACTAATGCGTGATGGCGTGACATGCGCAGATGTAAACGCGCTCCAACCGTTTCACAGCGATTTGATGAATGATATTCTGGAAACAGTGGAGCGACCGCAGTGGGACACGGAA
Organism: Tsukamurella pulmonis; assembly: GCF_900103175.1. Classification (NCBI taxonomy): domain Bacteria; kingdom Bacillati; phylum Actinomycetota; class Actinomycetes; order Mycobacteriales; family Tsukamurellaceae; genus Tsukamurella; species Tsukamurella pulmonis. The sequence continues at coordinate 3,253,720 of NZ_FNLF01000002.1, read as the reverse complement.
ATGCACAACTTTGTACGCCGGCCAGGGTGCCAACTGTATTCGGGCTACCTTGGATCCCGCGTTCCCGACGACCATACGTTCGATCCCAACTACTGGCTGGAGCAACCCGCACGCCAAGTGCGGTTCGGTCCCGCCCTGCGCGCCGCGCTTGCCGACGGTCCTTGCACCTTGATTGAGTGCGGGCCCGGTCGGTCTCTGACTGCGCTCGCTCGCCGCCTACCACCTGTGGCATCTGGTGAAAGTACCTGCATTGCAGTGATTCCCGGTAGGCGGTCCGATGACGACAACGACACACTGGACGCCGCGCTTGCTCGATTGTGCGGTCACGAAGGGGTAATCCAGACTGAGAGGACAGGACGATGACCAGAGCGACCGATTTGCGTTCACTCAAGCGCCGGATCAGGGGCCCTGTGGTCACGCCGGCGGACCGCACTTACGACAGGGCACGCAGGGTGTGGAACGGCATGATCGACCGCCACCCGGTGGCGATCGCGCAGGTGACTGGTCCCGAAGACATCAGAGCAGCCATCGCATGGGCTCAGATAGAGGAGTTGCCCGTCGCTGTTCGGTGCGGTGGTCACTCGATGGCCGGGCACTCGACAGTTGAAGGTGGACTTGTTCTTGATCTCCACAGGATGGCAGCGGTAACCGTCGATCCGGATTCTCGTACAGCCATAGCCGAGGGTGGCTGCCTTCTTGGAGCGTTCGACACAGCAACGCAAGCTCATATGCTGGCAGCGCCGGCGGGGGTTGTGTCCCACACCGGCCTGGGCGGGCTGGTGCTCGGCGGTGGCTTCGGCTGGTTGAGTAGAATGTACGGTTTGTCAATCGACAATCTGAACTCAGCGCAGGTGGTGTTGGCGTCAGGAGACGTCGTTCGAGCCAGCGCCGACGAGAACAGTGAACTTTTCTGGGGGTTGCGCGGTGGTGGCGGAAACTTCGGTGTGGTAACAGAATTCGACTTCTCTTTGCACCGCGTCGGACCAATACGCTTCTTCTCTGGGTACTTCTCGCTGGACGACGCCAAGCATGTCCTGACGACATGGCGGGACTATATGCCGACAGCACCCGACGAGTTGACCTGGGTATTCTACCTGCGTCTGGCTCCGCCGCTGCCTGAACTGCCCCAACATATGTGGGGCACCCCCGTGCTATGTGCGATGGCTTGCTGGGTCGGAAATCCGGCCGACGGCGAGAACGCAATCAGAGATATCACCGCAGTGGCAACCTGCTATGGTGTCACGAAAGCAACCATGCCCTACCGTGCTGTGCAAGCTTACGCATTCCCTGGAGCGGTCGTGCCGGAGCGAATTTGCACAAAGAGCGGATACGCGGCGGCGCTTCCTGATGCTCTGATCGATCGGGCCCTGCTATATGGAAGTCGGATAACTTCGCCGTTTTCTCAGCTCGAGCTACTGTACCTCGGCGGAGCCGTCGAACGAGTCCCTTCGGAAGCCACGGCATATCACAACCGGAATTTACCATTCGTCGTGAGCTTTGCCGCAGCATGGAACGATCCGACGCTCGACGAAGCGAACGTTATCTGGGCGCGCTCTGGATACGAAGACTTGAAGCCATTCCTTGCTGGGGGATACGTCAATTTCATGAATCCAGATGAAGATGGACGGACCGCGGACTCGTATGGGCGCACCAAGTACGGTCGACTTCAGGCTCTTAAGAGGCAATATGATCCAGGAAACTTCTTTCGGCTGAATCCGAATATCTTGCCCGCTGACGACGCTGGCGAATTCATGCCACGATGAACCTCAGTCGGCGTCCCACCTGGCGAACGGATTCACCTTTCTGACTACTACCGATCAGTGGCGTTCCGCTTGCGGCTAGTCGCGGAACGCATAACCAGCTGAGATCGACGAACATACATGCCAGGGTTAACCGGCCGCCAGATCGAGCGAAACATATGGATACCCGCGGATTTACGAGAGGAACCCAATGGGATTGACTATCGATCCATCCAATCGAGTCACGATCGGACAAGTCGCCGACGCTGCCCGCAACGGCGATCACGTTGCTATTGATGAGCGAGCATGGGCGCGAATCGACGCATCCCGAGCCTTGCTCGACGGATTCGTCGATGACGGCCGCATCATATATGGGGTGACAACCAGTGTCGGAGGTTTCGCAGACCGATTCGTTCCCGCTTCGGACGCTCAACAACTCCAGGAAAACCTCATTCAGGCTGTTGCGACCAATGTCGGTAGCTATCTTGACGAGAAGACCACGCGAGCGATCATGATTAGTCGCCTCGTATCCCTATCGCTAGGCAATTCTGCAATTAGGCCTGAGAATCTGCGAATCTATCTCGCCATTCTCAACGCGGGAATCGTGCCGTGCATCCCTGAAAAGGGTTCCCTGGGAACTAGCGGTGACCTCGGGCCGTTGGCTTACGTCGCAATGGTGAGTACTGGCAAATGGAAGGCGTACCACAATGGTGAAATAGTCAGCGGCGCCGAAGCTCTCCAGCGAGCTGGAATTGAATCAGCGAACCTAAGCTACAAGGAGGGTTTGGCCATGATCAATGGCACCTCCGGGATGGTTGGCATCGCCGTGTTGACCTACAGTAGTGCTCGCGCACTGGTAGACATCTATCACGCTATCACTGCGCTCTCGGTCGAAGGCCTAGCAGGAATCGTCGACCCATTTCGTCCAGAGGTACACAGGGTCAAACCTCATCGCGGGCAATTGGCTTCGGCGAATACCATCTTTAAGGGGCTCCATGACTCCAAGATGGCACGCTCGGAAAGCGATATCGAAGCAGAGCTCGCTGTGCGCCGCGCCGGTCGCTCCCATACTGTGCCAGCCGGCACCGAAAAGTTGGCAATCGAAGATGCCTATTCTATCCGCTGCACACCGCAGATTCTTGGCCCCGTACTGGACAGCCTCGACTGGATCGAAACAACGATCGAAAACGAACTGAATTCGACCAGCGATAATCCGATTGTTCTTCCTGACATCGGACGAGCCTTCCACAACGGACACTTCCACGGGCAGTACATCTCGATGGCCATGGACCATCTTGCCATCGCACTGACGACTGTCACCAATCTCGCGAACCGACGAGTCGACAGGTTCCTTGATCAGTCCAACAGTAACGGCCTGCCGGCGTTCCTGTGCCAGGAGAACCCGGGTCTTCGTCTCGGGCTGATGGGCGGACAATTCATGACCGCATCAGTGACCGCAGAAAACCGTGCACTAACCGTGCCAATGTCCATACAATCACTGTCCACCACCGCAGACTTTCAAGATATCGTCTCCTTCGGTTTCGTGGCCGCTCGTCGTGCGCGTGAGATTCTCCGAAATACTGTGTACGTCGTCGCGTTCGAGTTGATGTGCGCTTGTCAAGCCGTGGACATTCGAGGCGGTGCAGCCGGTTTGAGTTCGTGGACTAGAGTGCTCTATGAGAAGGTACGTGAAATCGTTCCGTATCTCGACCAAGATGTGACGATTACCGACTATCTCGAAGCGCTTGCAGAATTCTTGCTAGGAGACGAGGTGTCGACGCTACTTACAGTGCCTTCGGGTGGCGATGTGGATGCCTGAATCCACAGAGATTCTTGGTCTCGTCGAGCGGTGGCGACAAGCCGAACTGTCTGGTGACGACGCCGACTTGGCTGCGGTGTTGGCTTCTGACTTCGTCGGTGTTGGTCCGATGGGATGGCTCCGGACCAAGGACGAGTGGGTCGAGAAATACCGGTCAGGTGTGGTATCGAACGACCGTTTCGATCTCGTGGGCCTCATTGTGGTTTCGTTGAGTTCGACTTCGGCCATTGTGGTGGCAGATCAGGCGCAAGCTGGGAGGAACGGAGCCGTCTCAACGGACGGCAGATTTCGATTCTCATTGACTGTGGGGACGGACAATCTCATACATTCGATTCACGTGACTCGGATTGTGGAGCCGAAGTGAGTTTCTCGCGCAGTATGTGCCGCTGCACTTTACCTCCGGTGGATTTCGGCAAGGCGTCGATCAGCTCAAAATGATGGGGCACGTGATCGGCGGGCAGCCCCTGCGCGCACCACTTTCGCAGACTCGCGAGAAGTGACGGCTTCTCGTTGGGCGTGATCAGATCGCCGTTAACGACGACGAATGCCTTTATCCGATTCGATCCACGTGCCTCGACGCTGATTGCGGCACTTTCGTTGACCAGCGGGTGGGCGGCCAGACGGGCTTCGATGTGATTCGCAGAGATCCATAGACCGCTGATCTTGAGCATGTCGTCGACTCTGCCGAGGTACCAGTACAGTCCGTCGCTGTCGAGGCGAAAGCAGTCACCGGTGCGGAACCACTGCCCACAGAATGCACTGCGGGTGGCCTGCTGATTGTGCCAGTACCGGTCGAAGGTGCTTGGGCCGCGTACCCACAGTTCCTGTGGTTCGTCTTCACCATCATCGTCGTCCATCCTGCCGGGCCGTAGTTTGAGCTCGTATCCCGGGACTGGAACGCCCGCTGAGCCCGCCACAACGCCGCCGGGCCTGTTGCTGCAGTAGATATGGAGCATCTCGGTCGATCCCACCCCGTCGAGGATCTCGATGCCAGTCTTCCGCTGCCAGTGCTCCCAGACTGCGGGCGCCAGGGGCTCGGCGGCTGATACGCACCGGCGTAGTGAGGGCATCGAAAGCTCGTGGTCGCGGCGGACTACGGCGTTGTAAAGGGCAGGCACGGAGAACAAGACCGTCACGCCAAACTGGCCGATCGCCGCGCATAGTGCGGACGGCCCAGGCTTACCCCGAAGGTAGGTGACTGATGCTCCATGCCAGAGCGGGAACAACAGCCCACCACCTAACCCGTACGCGTGGAATAGTTTGGCTGTGGATAGGCAGCGATCGGTCGCCTTCATCCCGAGGACCTCGCCAGCGTAGTTCTCGCACGCTCCGGAGACGTCACGGTGAAGGTGCACGACAGCCTTCGGGTGACCTGTTGAACCCGAGCTGTACAGCCAGAAGGCTTGGTCCTCACTATGTGCCGGTTCGGGAGGGGCCTGCAGATGAATGTCCTGGCAGGTGGCGGCCGTGAGCTCTGTGCCTGTGAGCGCTTCACATGGGATGTCCAGTTCGGCGTTTTCGCTGATGAGCAATTTGGCATGACTATGTGCAATTGCTTGTGTGCTGAAATTCGCCCACGGATTGATCGGCACAGGGACCGCTCCCATCCGAACGGCACCGAGGAACGCGGCAACCAACTCGACGGAGTCGTCGAGTTCGATCACTACGCGGTCCTGTGCGCGGAGCCCCAAGGCGCGAAGGCGCCACGCAACGATCTTCACAAGCCTGAGCAATTGGCTGTAGGTCACAGGACCGTCATCGGTCCACACGGCGGGGCGATCGCCGTCGCCGCGTTGAACTACACGATCGACGATTGTGGATAGAGGTGCTGCATTGGAATCTCGTGAGGGCATGGCTCTAGTACCGGTGACGGCCTTCGAGATGCGGTCGAAGTTTCATCGAAGCACCCGAGCGCGTGTTGCCGGCATCAGCCGTGACGGCCGAGTTCGGCCGGCGGCGGGAGACGTGTAGGAACCTGATCGAAGAGTCGATCGAGGTGATACGCGACTACCTGAGCAGCATCTTCGTCTGTGTATTGGCCGACAAGAATGCCAGTCCCGAGCCCATTGACCAGTGCCGCCAGTCTGACGGCCTCGGTGTGAGCATCGCGACCAGCTGCGATCTCGTTCGTATCGACTGCGCGCTCGAACAAGCTGCTGAGCTCGCTCTCGATGCGGCTCACGCCACTGATGAACGGTTGTTCCGCGATCTGAGGGTTCGTCATTGCAAGGACTGCGTAGGACATACTCAGTTGGTGAAATGCCCGGCTCGATTCGTCCGTGGGAAGAGCCTCGGAAACGAACGCTTCAATCACCGCACGTGCTGGCAGCGGTTGCGGGATGTCGGCCAGCCGCTGAGCCCAACGTTCGTGACTGCAGCGCTCAAGATGCAGGAGGGCACCGGCCAGCAGCTGTTCCTTGTTGACGAAGTAGTACTGCACGAGCCTTAGCGAGACGCCGGCCTCAGCTGCTACCGACCGCATCGTGACTGCGTGCAGGCCGTTTCGAGTCGCGGTTCGGACCAGTGCGTCCGCGATCTGCGTGCGGCGCACAGTGTGGTCAGGCGTGCGCGGCACTGTTTGCTCCTGCATCGTTCAGGTTTGTGTGGTACACACGTATAGGGTACAAGCGTACAACCGCTACCGGCAGACGTGGCGGCTGCTTTCCGGGGGGTAACGCTGCGCAATCGAGTCGTTTCCGGGCATGCAGTTGCGTCCTGCATGGCGCAAACCGCATTTCCCTAACCTGGAGGTGGTGAGGTGCGCGACGCACGTACCTGTCATGTTGACCAGCCTCCATCGCCAAAGTGTTCGTCCTAAAGTGGAAGCGTACCGGGAGGTACATGCACGTGAAGGTCATTGAAGGTGGATTAACTGCGACGGAGCCTACCGGGTTGGCTGTACGACTGCTTGGGCCAGTGAAGTTGGGTTGGAGTGGCACCGAAGCATCGTTGTCTCCGAAGGTTCAGCAGGTGCTCGCAGTATTGGCGCTGCGCCCAGGTGCGTTGGTGATGCAGGAAACACTCATCGCAGAACTGTGGCCCGAAAGCCCGCCCCGCAGTGCAACAACAACCATGCAAACGTACGTATACCAGCTGCGTCAAGCGCTGGAGGCGTTGGATTACCGATGTGATGCGGCTGCCATTGTGAGGACAGAACCGCCGGGCTACTCGCTCGACCAGCACGCTCTCGACATCGACGTATTGCGTTTCCGTGAGCTCGTCGCTAAAGCCAGGTCGTTGCTGCACTGTTCCGCAGAAGATGCGTTGTCGACTGGGCGCCATGCGTTGCGGATGATCCGCGGTGCGCCCCTTGCAGGGGTAAAACACGGACAAATTCTCCGCGGCAGTGTTGCCAGACTGGAGGAAGAGATCGTGTCGACGTGCGAGCTCCTCACCGAGGCGCAGATGGAATTGGAGCGCTACAGCGAAGTAGTTATCGAGTTGTATGAGTTGTGTGCCAAATATCCTCTGCGCGAGTCGTTCTACTACCAGTTGATGACCGCGTGGCTATGACAGCTTGAAGAGGCCCCGGCTCGACGGCTAGACCTGGCCCCGTTTGCGACTCGCCGGTGGTGTTGCGACGGTTTGATCTGGCCCCACCTGATGGTTGCTCGTGAACATCGTTTCCGAGCCGAAGCAGGTGGTGGCCAATGATGGGATCGAAGGTGGAGCTGTTCGCGCAGATCCGGCGGGACGCCCGGGTCGAGGGCATGAGTATCCGGGCGTTGGCTCGCAAGCATGGCGTGCACCGGAGGACGGTGCGGCAGGCGTTGTCATCGGCGGAGCCGCCGCCGCGGAAGACGCCGGAGCGGTCGTCGCCGCGGTTGGACCGGTTCAAGGCGGCGATTGATGAGATGTTGCGGTCGGATCTGGATGCTCCGCGTAAGCAGCGGCACACCGCGACGCGGATCCGGGAACGCCTGGCGATCGAGCACGATGCGGTCGAGTTGTCGTATTCGACGGTGCGGGACTACGTGCGGGTCCGGCGGGCGCAGATCGAGGTGGAGGCCGGCCGCCGGACGGAGGTGTTCATCGCCCAGGACCACGCCCCGGGCGCGGAGGCGGAGGTCGACTTCGGCGAGGTCTGGGTGATCCTGGGCGGGGTGAAGACCAAGTGCCACATGTTCGTCTACCGGCTCTCGCACTCGGGCAAGGCCATTCACCGGGTCTATCCGACCGGCGGGCAGGAAGCGTTCCTCGAAGGGCACGTCGAGGCGTTCCGCGAGCTCGGCGGGGTCCCGACCCGGCATATCCGCTACGACAATCTCACCTCGGCGGTGGTCGCGGTCCTGCAGGGCGGAGACCGGCGGCGACAGGAGAACCCGCGGTGGACGTTGTTTCACTCGCACTACGGATTCGATCCGTTCTACTGCCAGCCCGGCATCGCCGGGGCGCACGAGAAGGGCGGCGTTGAAGGCGAGGTCGGATGGTTCCGCCGCAACCGGCTGACCCCAATGCCGCAGGTCGAGTCCCTCGATGAGCTCAACGAGCAGATCAAAGCCTGGGAGGACCGCGACGAGGGCCGCCGGATCGACGGACGACTGCGCACCATCGGCCAGGACTACGAGCACGACCGAGCAGCGCTCGCGCCGCTGCCGGTGGAGGATTTCGACCCGGGCCTGATCCTCACACCACGGGTCGATCGGTCGGCGATGATCACCGTTCGGATGGTGAAGTATTCGGTGCCGGCGCACCTGATCGGCCGCCGAGTCCGCGTCTCACTACAAGCCTCCCAGCTGCTGGTCTACGACGGCCGGACCCTGGTCGCGCGGCATCCACGGGTCGCCGGCCGCGGCACCGCGAAGATCGACCTCGACCACTACCTCGAGGTGCTCAAGTTCAAACCCGGTGCCCTGCCGGGATCAACGGCGTTGGCGCAGGCCCGCGCTGCCGGGGTGTTCACCGCCAGCCATGATGCGTTCTGGGCCGCCGCCCGACGAGTCAACGGCGACACCGACGGCACCAGCGAGCTGATCGACGTCCTGCTGCTGCACCGCAGCCTGCCCGCCGCGGCGGTGATCGCCGGCATCGATGCTGCATTGCGGGTCGGGGCGGTGAGCGCCGAGGTCGTCGCCGTTGAGGCTCGCCGCGCCGAAGCCCGCCTGCTCGCGCACGCCTCGGTCGCTGCCGACCAGACAGGTGGGGCCAACGCTGGCCGTCATCTCGATCGCCATGCCGAACGACGCGAGCAACGAGTTGTCAGCCTCACCCAACGACGGCTCGCAGACCCCGCGGCGGTGATCGCCGGCCTGCCACCCGACCGGCGACCGCTGCCCAGCGTTACGGCCTACGACCGCCTGCTCCCGCAGCACCGGCGACGCACTGCCTCCGACGCGCTACCTGCGTCGCTGGACCCACCACCGATTGAGTCGCTGGACCCACCACCGATTGAAAGGCCCACCCGGCTATGACCGCAACCGCCAATAAGAACCAGACGAATGCGCTGGCCCCGTCGTTGCGCCGCCGGGGCGGCCTCACCGAAGAAGCCGCCCTCGCCGCCGTTGACCAGGCCTGCCGGCGCCTACGCCTGCCGACAGTGCGGTCGATGATCGACCAGCACCTCACCGCCGCCGCCAAGCAGCAATTGTCCTACCAGGGGTTCCTCGCCGAACTCCTGCTCGCCGAAGTCGACGACCGGGACCGCCGCTCCACTGTTCGCCGCGTCAAAGCCGCGGGGTTCCCGCGGGAGAAGTGGCTGGCGGACTTCGACTTCGACGCCAACCCCGACATCGAACCCGCCACCATCCACCAGCTCGCCACCGGCGACTGGATCCGCCACGGACTGCCGCTCTGCCTCATCGGCGACTCCGGAACCGGCAAATCCCATCTGCTGATCGGATTGGGAACCGCTGCCGCCGAGCAAGGCTTTAGAGTCCGCTACACCCTCGCCACCAAACTAGTGAACGAGCTGGTCGAGGCCGCTGACGAGAAGCAGCTCGCGAAGACCATCAACCGCTACGGCCGCGTTGACCTGCTCATCATCGACGAGCTCGGCTACATGGAACTCGATCGCCGCGGCGCCGAACTGCTCTTCCAAGTCCTCACCGAACGCGAAGAGAAGAACAGCGTCGCGATCGCTTCCAACCAGTCCTTCTCCGGCTGGACAGACACCTTCACCGACCCACGACTCTGCGCCGCGATCGTCGACCGGCTCACCTACCGCGGCACCATCATCGAAACCGGCACTCACAGCTACCGCCTGGCTCACACCGAAGCAGCAGCTACCGCGGGCTAAGCGCGGCGTTCGTCCTTGACTACCGACAGATGCCGGCGCAAGGCCCGGTTCTGGTGAGTGACATAAACCACGGTCCACCGGGTCGTCAGGTTCGGCAGTGGCTCCCCGTCTTTAATCTTCACCCGGACCGATACCTGATCACCGAGCTGATCATCACGCGCGATCACGAACTCGGCATACGCACGCACCGACTCGCGATCCCAACCAGTCGGCGCAACCACACTGCGCACCCGCGGCCGCCCATCCACACCCCGGACTCTAGCGGCTCAGGGCCCCACTCAGGTGGGGCCGAATGAAACCGCCCTACCGGGGCCAGATCAACTTGACATAGCCAACCGCGCTGACCAGACTGGGCCGCCGTAGCGAGGCGCTTGAGGTGTACGGACGTTTGCTGATCGTCCTACGGGAAGAACTAGGGATCGATCCTTCGCAAGGGTTTCGACGTCTGCATATGCAGATCCTCAATGGCAGCGAACACGACCTTGAGGTTCCTGGCTGGCGGTTGGCCGAGTGAGTCCATCCGATCCGGACTGGCCGACATCGCTGCATCTCTTGTCAACCGCGGATTCGGGATCTTAACCACTGATTGGCGCCCATCATCCCAGGTTGGAAGGACCGGCACGTCAGATCTCGGATCTCGTCAGGGGTGAGCGAGCGGTCGTCTGAACCAGTAGTATGATACAAACGTATCAATCCGCGGTCCTACGGGGGTGAGTCCATGCAGCACGGTGTGGCAGCAACCGGACCTGAGCGCTCTGGCCGTGCGCCGACTGGCATCACGCTGGCGGTGGTCTGTGCCGCACAGTTCATGGTGGTACTAGACGTCTCGGTCGTGAACGTCGCGCTCCCCTCGATCAAGGACTCTCTTGGCTTTGGCGATGGCGATCTGCAGTGGGTTGTAAATGCGTACGTACTCACATTTGCTGGATTTCTACTTCTAGGCGGCAGGCTCGCCGACCTCGCCGGTCGACGGCGTACCTTCTTGGTGGGTCTTGCTATCTTCTCGCTGTCCAGTCTTGTCGGAGGTCTGGTTAGCTCGGCCGGGATGCTGGTAGTTGCTCGGGCGATTCAAGGCCTGGGAGCGGCGATTTTGGCACCTAGCACCCTGACGATACTGACCGCGTCTTTCCCAGAAGGCCCTCGCAGGACGCGTGCATTCGCTACCTGGACCGCCGTAGGCATAGCAGGTGGCACAGCGGGAAACTTGGTGGGAGGCGTTCTCACCGAGTATCTCTCGTGGCGATCTATCCTGTTGATCAATGTGCCGATCGGACTCGCTGCCGCATTGCTGGCCGTTCGAGTCATTGAAGCCGACAGACTGACTCGTCAGCGGCCACGAGTGGATGCCGGTGGGGCTGTGCTGGCAACTGCCGGTTTGGGGACCCTGGCGTACGGGATAACGCTCGCGGCCGACCGCGGATGGGGAGCGCGATCGACAGTGCTCACGGTCTCGGCCGGTGCGTTGTTAGTGATAGCTTTCATTGTTGTTGAGGCGCGATTCACGAACTCTCCATTGATTCCCCTGAAGATCTTCAAGAGTCGTTCGGTTTCGGTAGGTAATATAGCGATATTTCTAGCCGGCGCGTCCCTTAATCCTATGTGGTACTTCTTGACGCTTGCCATGCAGAACGCATTGGGCTACAGTCCTGTGCAAACTGGTCTGGCATTCTTGCCGCACACGGTTGTGGCAATTATTATTGGAGTTGGAGTAACTCCGTGGCTAATGGCACGAGTTGATGGACGAATTCTGATTGCCGGAGGTGCAGTGATTGCCGCTGGGGGCTTCTGGTGGCAGTCTCAGCTGTCGATCGAGAGCACCTATGTTTCGGGAATCCTGCTGCCTGCGATTCTCTTCAGTGTTGGAAGCGGTCTGCTTAATACTCCGATTACTGCGGCGGTCAACTCGGGTATTGCGCCTGACGAAGCCGGTGCAGCTTCGGGTGTGATGAATACGATGAAGCAAGTCGGAGGCGCCCTGGGGCTAGCGGTTCTAGTCACGTTTGCGGTTGCTGACGATAGTGATAAATCTGTGCTCCTTGCCGCATACAATCGTGCGTTTCTCGCTATAGCTGCGATCTTGATAATCACCGCGGCAGTGGCTTTAGCGCTCCCAGCGCGCAGAGACGCTAAGAGGTAGCTTCTACGAGTTCGATTGGAGAGAGAATGACAGAGCGTAAGCCGGCGAGCGTTTCCTTCGAGTCATGGGTTGAATCCCAGATTCAAGCAGCCCAGGATCGTGGCGAGTTCGATAACTTGACTGGTGCAGGGAAGCCTATTCCGCCGGACTCGGTCCTAGATGGAGAGAACTGGTGGGTGCGCAAGAAGATGGAGCGCGAAGGTCTGCGCTACCCGAACCTAGCCGACGATATTCGTCGACGAATCATTGAAGCTCGGAGCGAGGCGATCGCGGCTCCTAGCGCCGCTGCCGCCCGCGCGATTGTCAAACGTATGAACAGTGAAATCCACACTCATAGGATCTCGCCACCCCCAGGGCAGCCTCTGATCCTCCCGCTGATCGACATTGATGAGGTGCTTGGCGAACGCGCTCGTCGCAACGCCCGTACCACTGATTGAACGCAAGATCGGTGAAAGATCGCCGTCGCACCGAAGCGAGAACGCGAGCAGGCTCGGCGCTGCAGGGTCTCGCCACCGCCGGTGAACCGATGACCTTCGTGGTCGTGACGCGTGCGAGCGAAACGTCTCGACCCACCTCAACTACAACCACCTATCGGAGGGGCGTCGCGGTATCGCGGCGTGATGACGCTCCCATCTGAGATTCGATGCGGCTCAGTCGGCCCCCGCCAGGTGCGAGAGGTCTACTCGGCGGGTTCGAGGACGCGAGGATGGATCAGTTCGATCCGCGGTACGTGAATGTCGGCGCCGCCGAGAACCCGCACCCGCGGCCACTCTCCGTCAACCATCTTCAGGCCGGCCTGAGCAGGGGTGAGGTGGCCCTCAGTCGGAATTGAGCACGTCTCGCCCGCTCTGGCTTTGCATCCAGGGCAACTGGTCTTGAACTCAATGCTGATTCGAGACTCCTCGAGGTCACGCTTCTCCTTGTCGGTGGCGTGACGCCAGCATCCGAACCCGTCCTGGTGGCCGACTCCTGCCTGGTACAGCGGCCGCATCTGGCAAGGTTTCCCGTTGATATTCGGCCGAAGGCACCTCTTCTTGAGGCTGCGGTCGAGGTCGTCCTGCTTGGCCTTGATCACCTCGATGTTGAGAGCCATTTGCGTCAGGTAGTCGATGGTGTTGTCGCCGGCCGCTTCGTGCAGGGCAAGGACCTGGCGTGGGGACTGAGCGCCGGTCCAGCGCCGGCTATCCGAGCCGTACACGGCGACGGGACGCTTGCCTGCGACTATGCCGATCGCGACCTCGATGTATTGCTCCAGGCCGGAGTTCTCAGGGGTGTTGAAGACCCGCTCCGGGGAGATGGCGATGCCGTACTCGGCGTGAATCCGGGCGGCCTCGCGATTGAAGTCGTCGACGGCGATCTCCACCTGTCGCAATGCCGTGATCAGCGAGGTGTGATCACGGGCTGCAGGCTGGAGCTCCTGGGGGGATGTTCGGTTGCGTTTTGCTCTGCGAGACATTGGCACGAGCGTGCCAGTAACCGAACCGGTGATTGAGAGGGGGGCGCAGTTGGCACGCCGAGTCAGCGTGCGATCCGCGCGTGCGAATACCACTCTGCCTCTCCCCGATTCAAACCGCAGGCCAGGCGTCTTCGAGGGGGTGTTGAGCTGGTGCTCGGCGAGGTTGAGCGCTTCGATGAGCACGAGCCGAAGTGTCCGCCGCGAACCAGTTGAGGTGGACCGTAACTCGCACGTGCGAGTCTCATGGTGGCGGCGATGTACCCTGGAAGCCCCATTCGTCCAGCGAGGTCTTGGATGAAGACCTGCCGACCGGCGGTGCTGACGCTGCTAAGGAGTGCGCCAGCGGGCGCGGCTACGAGCTCATCACGAGCAGGCGCGGCTGCCCGCGAGCGTTCCGTTCTCAAGACCTTCGCGTACAGGTCGGCCACCCCGAGCTATTCGACTCTGAAGGCCTCCTCCGCCTCGGTCGGCAGCATCTGACGCGAGCAACTCGACAGCACCCGGGTGATGGCTTCCTTCTCGGCTCGCGTCACCCAGAGTCGATACCGAACCTTTACAGCGACCTGTCGCGCCACGTAGTTGCATCGGAACGCCTTGTTGGGCGGCAGCCACGAAGCTGCGTCCGAATCCTTCTTCGCGGAGTTTGGCTCACGCGTCGTCGCAACGAGATTCAGCGGGTCGTTAGCAAGATTGATGCGCTCGGCCAGTGAAAGTTGTTGTGCTCCCTTCTGGAATGCGTCCCCCAAACTCACCGCGTGATCGATGGGAACCAACGGCGAAGTCTTGTCCCCGCGAACGAAGTTCAGCGTCTTGGCGGTATACGGATCCTGCAGTACACCCGACTGCACCACGCACGGCGGAGAGGTCTTCCCAGACCGGGGCTTACAAGTGATATCGGTCAAGTCCCGCGACAGGATGTTCTCGCGAGTGCTCAACGAATCCCCGCCCCACAGAACTGTGTTCGCGTCGGTCCACGCGATCCCGAACTGGCTGCGCGCATATCCGGTCTTCGGTGCGCGCCCCTTGACTGGAAGCTGCTCCAGCGCCGCCAACGCACCTCGACGCCCGTCACCGGCCTCAGTGCCCGCTGCTGCCGTTCCAGACGCAGGAGCGGCCAGAACTGATTCTCCACTACCCGGCGCGATCGAACACCCCGTGGTGCCCGCGATCATCATCACTGCCGCCGCGGCCCCGATCGCTTCGCGACGGGTCACAGCTCCACCGCGTGAGTGGTCGGCATGACCTCGACATGTTGAACGGTCGCGATTGCGGTCGTAACCAAGGGCAGCAGCCACCGAGGCCAACAGGGGGAGCCGCTGCACCTGCCCGCAGCCAAATTCATTAGAGTCACCTCCGTGATGTGCCACACGTCGCTCGTTCAGTCGAAGCGCAGGCGTGCATCGACTTATTGCACGTCAGAGCACTACGGCGGGCTAGCTCCGGAAATTCGCTATAGATAATACGAGTGTCGCAGCCGTTGTGCCCGAGCGGGGCCGACTGATCGTCCGTCCACGCCTTCCCGAAGGCGGCGCGCCGGTAGGGCTGCGGCGCGCGCTCGCGGGCGGCGACGATCCGGACCCCGGCGAGGGGTGCACCCGCGGACGGTCCCGCCGAGGGGGCCGCGGGACCGGAGGAGGGTTCCGCGGAGGAGCGGTCGCGCAGCGCGCCGACGGCCACGAAGACCGCGGTCGCGACCACGAGGAGCAGCGAGATCCACGCCTGCCGCGACAGGCTGCGAGCGGTTCTTCGGCGGGACACGAGCGCAACGTAGCACCGCGCACTGACGATTCCGGCGGCCCCGTATTCTCGGACCATGAGCACGCCCACCGCCTCCGACGCCACCGCCGACGCCGAACTGCGGGCCGCGACCGCCGCGGTCGAGGAGGCGGCCCGCGCCGCCCGCGCCGCCTCGAAGCAGCTGATCACGCTGACCACCGAGCAGAAGAACGCCGCGCTGCACGCCGCCGCCGACGCGCTGCTGGCGCACAAGGACCGCATCCTCGCCGCGAACGCGGAGGACGTCGAGCGCGCCCGCGCCGCCGGCACCGAGGAGTCGCTCATCGACCGGCTCGCCCTCACCGAGGCCCGGGTCGACGGCATCGCCTCCGGCCTGCGTCAGGTCGCCGGGCTGCCGGACCCCATCGGGACGGTGCTGCGCGGATCGACCCTGCCCAACGGCCTCGAGCTGCGGCAGGTCGCCGTGCCGCTCGGCGTGGTGGGCATCGTCTACGAGGCCCGGCCCAACGTCACAGTCGACGCGTTCGGGCTCACGCTCAAGTCCGGCAACGCCGTGCTGCTGCGCGGCTCCAGCTCGGCCGCCTCGTCGAATGCCGCCCTCGTGGCCGTGCTCCGGGAGTCGCTGCAGGCGAGCGGGATCACGCCCGACGCGGTCGCGCTGCTCTCCGCCGATTCCCGGGCCAGCGTCACCGCCCTGATCCGCGCCCGCGGCCTCGTCGACGTGGTGATCCCGCGCGGCGGCGCCGGATTGATCGCGGCCGTCGTGCGCGACGCGACCGTGCCCACCATCGAGACCGGCACCGGCAACTGCCACATCTACGTGCACCCCGCGGCCGACCTCGACATGGCCGAGCGGATCGTGGTCAACGCCAAGACCCGCCGGCCCAGCGTGTGCAACACCGTCGAGACCGTGCTCGTGGACGCGGCGCTCAAGGACGTCTTCCTGCCCCGCCTGCTCGGCACGTTCCAGGCCGAGGGCGTGATCGTGCACGGCGACGAGACCGGCATGGTGCCCGCCACCGACACCGACTGGGCCGACGAGTACCTCAGCCTCGACATCGCGGTGAAGCTCGTCGACGGGCTGGACGAGGCGATCGAGCACATCGACCGCTACGGCACCGGGCACACCGAGGCGATCGTCACCGGTGACCTCGCCGCCGCCCGCGCCTTCACCACCCGGGTGGACGCCGCCGCCGTCATGGTCAACGCGTCCACCGCCTTCACCGACGGCGAGCAGTTCGGCTTCGGCGCCGAGATCGGGATCTCGACGCAGAAGCTGCACGCCCGCGGCCCGATGGGTCTGCCGGAACTCACCTCCACCAAGTGGATCGCGTGGGGCGACGGGCACGTTCGGCCCCGGTAATCGCGACCCGGCCGGACGGGCGCACCGTCGGGGGTAGGTTGTCGCCATGGCAATCAACGAGTCCCTCGAATTCGACATCGACGCGCCGGTCTCCCTGGTCCTCGACACGCTCGCGGACGTCGAGGCGCTGCCGGACTGGTCCTCGGCCCACAGCAACGTCAAGGTGGTCGAGCGCGACGCCAACGGCCGCCCCAGCGTGGTCGACGCGTCCGTCGGCCTGATGATGTTCAGCGACAACCTGACCTTCGACTACGTCTTCACCGACGTCAGCTGCAAGTGGGACACCCGCAACGAGGGCACCGCCGTGCGCAGCCAGGGCGGTATCTACGAGCTCGCGCCCAAGGGCGACGATCAGACCCACGTCAAGGTCACGATGTACCTCGACCCCAAGGTCAAGGCGCCCGGCTTCGTGGTGAAGAAGGGCATCAAGCTGGCCATGGACATCATCAAGAACGGGCTGACCAAGGAGGTCATGAAGCGCAAGAGCGCCTCCTGACCCTCCACCGCCGGGCTCGGTTCGGTGGGGCCGGCGGCACAGCTAGATTGTTGCAATGGCAATCAACGAGAAGGTCGAGTTCGAGATCGACGCCCCCGCCGCGCTCGCGTACGCGACGCTGCTGGACGTCGAGTCGCTGCCCGAGTGGTCGGCCTCGCACAAGAGCGTGACCGTCGTCGAGCG
Source organism: Tsukamurella pulmonis (assembly GCF_900103175.1). Taxonomy (NCBI): domain Bacteria; kingdom Bacillati; phylum Actinomycetota; class Actinomycetes; order Mycobacteriales; family Tsukamurellaceae; genus Tsukamurella; species Tsukamurella pulmonis. The sequence continues at coordinate 3,236,555 of NZ_FNLF01000002.1, read as the reverse complement.
CGACGCGGCGGGCGACCCACGTGTCGTCGAGGTCGAGGCGGGCATGGTCGGGATCAGCGACACGATGCGCTTCCGCTACGACTTCACGCCGGAGACGAAGGTCGCCTGGCAGTCCGAGGGCGAGGGGATGGCCGTGCGTTCGCAGGGCGGGTACTACCAGCTCACGCCCCTCGGCGAGGACCGCGTCCGCGTGCTGTGCGACATGAACATCGACCTCAAGATCAAGCTGCCCGGCTTCGTCGTTCGCAAGGGTGTGAAGATGAGTGCAGAGATCGCGTCGAAGGGCTTCGAGAAGGAGGTCCTCAAACGGAAGGCAGCACGCTGAGTACTCTCGCCGCCACCCCGGCTCCCACCGCCCTGTTCACCAGCGTCGACGACGTCGCCGCCGCGCTCCGCGAGACGGGGTACATCCCGTCCGTGGCGACGGCCACCGCCGTCTTCCTCGCCGACAAGCTCGGCAAGCCGCTCCTCGTCGAGGGGCCCGCCGGCGTCGGCAAGACCGAGCTGGCCCGCGCCTGCTCGCAGGCCCGCGCCGCGCGTTTCGTCCGCCTGCAGTGCTACGAGGGCATCGACGAGGCCCGCGCCCTCTACGAGTGGAACCACGCCAAGCAGATCCTGCGTATCCAGTCCTCCGGCGGCGACGGGGACTGGGACGACACCAAGCAGGACGTCTTCTCGGAGGAGTTCCTCCTCCCGCGGCCCCTCCTGCAGGCCGTGCGCGAGGACGGACCGTCGGTGCTGCTCATCGACGAGGCCGACAAGGCCGACCTCGAGTTCGAGGGCCTGCTGCTGGAGGTGCTCTCGGACTACGCGGTGACGGTGCCCGAGCTGGGGACCATCACCGCCGTGCGCAAGCCGCTGGTCTTCCTCACCTCCAATGCCACCCGCGAGCTGTCGGAGGCGCTCAAGCGGCGCTGCCTCTACCTGCACATCGACTTCCCGGACGCCGAGCTGGAACTGTCGATCATCCGCAGCCGCGTCCCCGACCTGCCGACCGAGGTGGCGCAGCAGCTGCTCCGCGTCATCTCGACGCTGCGCGGGCTGGACCTGAAGAAGAAGCCGTCGGTCTCGGAGACGCTGGACTGGTGCCGCACCCTGCTCGCGCTGGGCGTCACCGGCAGCGCGAACGGCTCCATCGACAAGGCGGCCCTGCGCCCGACGCTGGGGGTGGTGCTCAAGCATCAGGTCGACATCGAGACCGCGGCCACGGCGCTGGGACTGTAATGACGACCGCCGGCACCCCGCTCGATCAGCACCTGCACGCCTTCGTGCGGACGCTGCGCGAGCGGGGCATGGCCATCGGCCCCGGCGAGGCGATCACCGCCGCCGAGGTGCTGACGGTGCTCGACCTCACCGACCGGAGCCAGCTCCGCGAGGGCCTCGCCGCGGTACTGCTGCGCGAGCAGATGCACCGTAAGACCTTCGACGTGATCTTCGACCTGTACTTCCCCGTCCGGGGCGGTTTCGGGGCCGACGGCGCCACCGGCGGCTCCGGCCAGGGCGGGCCGGGCGGATGCCAGGGCGTGCCGGGGGAGGCGCCCGACCAGGTCGACCCGCTGAAGATGCCGGCCGCCGACACCCCGCCCGATCCCGACGCGACGCGCGAGGCGCTGCGGCAGGAGGCCGTCGCCGCGCTGGTGGCGGGCGGCGACCACGACGGCATCGCCAGCCAGATCGTCGAGCAGCTCGGGGAGTACCAGTCGGCCACGGGCACCGCCTTCTCCTCGTACCAGGCGCTCAAAGCGCTGAACCCGCAGACGCTGATCGCCGCCATCGCCAACGGACTGCTCGCCGCCGCCGGCGAGGACGGCGCCGCACCGGGCAGCTTCGAGTACGAGTCGGCGCGCCGGGTCGCGCGCTCGCGCGTCGCGGGCCTCACCGAGCGGGTGCAGGAGCTCACGTCCGTCGCCATGGCGGCCCGACGGGGGCCCGAGGCCGTCGCGCAGTACGCCGCGCCGCAGCTGCCGGAGAACGTCGCGTTCTTCGCCGCCACGCGCACCGAGCTGCACCGCATGGAGCAGACCGTCCGGCCGCTGGCCCGGCAGCTGTCCACGCGCCTGCTCGTGCGCCGGCGCCGCGCCCGTCGCGGCCCCATCGACCTGCGGCGCACGTTGCGCAAGTCGATGTCCACCGGCGGCGTGCCGATCGATCTCGCGCACCGTCGGCCCCGGCCCACCAAGCCCGAGCTCGTGCTGCTGTGCGACCTCTCCGGCTCCGTCGCGGGCTTCTCCAACTTCACGCTGCTGCTCACGCACGCGCTCAGCGCGGAGTTCTCCAAGATCCGGGTGTTCGGGTTCGTCGACTCGGTCGATGAGATCACCGACTACATCGACCCGTCGCGCACGCTCACCGTGGACACCGTGGTGGACATGTTCGACCGGGTGATCCGGGAGACCAACGTCGCGCGGTTCGGCGGCTCGGACTACGGCAACGTCCTGCGGACCTTCGTCCGCGACTTCCCGGACGCGGTCACGCACCGGGGGACGCTGCTGATCCTCGGGGACGCGCGCTCCAACCACACCGACCCCGCGCTCGCCGAACTCGACGAGCTCGTCGAGAAGTCGCGGCACGCCTTCTGGCTCAATCCCGAGCGGAGGGCGTCGTGGGGGACCGGCGATTCCGTCGCCGACAAGTACGGGCGGCTGATCGACATGTACGAATGTCGCACCGCGGGGCAGCTGGCCGAGGTCATCGGCCGCCTGCTGCCCGTGTGACGTCGCAGGGCGACGCATAGGATGGACCGTTATGCGTGAGTCCAGCGCCGCCGGGAACCCCCGCGCCGGTGAGAAGAGCCGCCGTCGCGTCGGCGTGATGGGCGGGACCTTCGACCCCATCCACCACGGGCACCTCGTGGCCGCGAGCGAGGTGGCGGACCGCTTCGACCTCGACGAGGTGATCTTCGTCCCCACCGGCAGGCCCTGGCAGAAGAGCGAGGTCACGCCCGCCGAGGACCGCTACCTGATGACGGTCATCGCGACCGCCTCGAACCCGCGCTTCGGCGTGAGCCGCGTCGACATCGATCGCGGTGGCGACACCTACACCGTCGACACGCTGCGCGATCTGCACCGGCAGAGCCCCGACACCGACCTGTTCTTCATCACCGGCGCCGACGCTCTCGCGTCGATCCTGAGCTGGCAGGACTGGGAGGAGCTGTTCGGGCTCGCGACCTTCGTCGGGGTCTCCCGGCCGGGCTACCAGCTGGCCGCGGATCACCTCTCGGACGTGCCGAAGGATAGATTGTTCCTCGTGGAGGTGCCCGCGCTGGCCATCTCGTCGACCGAATGTCGCGCGCGTGCCGACGCCGGGCGACCCGTCTGGTACCTGGTGCCCGACGGCGTGGTGCAGTACATCGCCAAGCGCTCTCTCTATCAGAGCCGCCCGGCACCGGACCAGACCGTGGACCCAGGAGGATCATGACCGCATCCGATCAGGCCCGTACCCTCGCCGCCATCGCGGCGCGTGCGGCCGACGACAAGCTCGCCCGGGACGTAGTCGTGCTCGACGTCTCCGAGCAGCTCGTGCTGACCGAGGCCTTCGTCATCGCGTCGGCGAGCAACGAGCGGCAGGTGAACGCCATCGTCGAGGAGGTCGAGGACCAGCTCCGCGAGGCCGGCGTCAAGCCCACCCGCCGCGAGGGCGCCCGCGAGGGCCGCTGGGCGCTGCTCGACTTCCTCGACATCGTGGTGCACGTCTTCCACGAGGAGGAGCGCGAGTACTACGCCCTCGAGAAACTGTGGAAGGACTGCCCGCACATCGAGGTCGAGGGCCTGGGCGAGCACGCCCGCACCGAGGGCGCCGACGGAGACCGCGAGGACGCCTGATGCACGTGGAGGACGGTCTCGACTCCTCGGTCGAGCGCCTGACCCCGACGGTGCGCCGGCTCGTCCTGCTCCGGCACGGCCAGACCGCGTCGAACGCCGAGGGCCGCATGCAGGGCCAACTCGACACCGACCTCACCGATCTCGGGCGGCGGCAGGCCGCCGCGGCGGCCCAGGCGCTCGGCGATCGCGATCCGCTCGCGATCGTCAGCTCCGACCTGCGTCGCGCCCGCGACACCGCGGACGCACTGGCGGCCGTGACCGGCGGCACCGTCGAGACCGACGTGCGGCTGCGCGAGACCCTGCTGGGGGACTGGCAGGGGCTCACCCACGCCGAGGTCGATGCCTACATGCCCGGCGCGCGGCTGCGCTGGCGGGACGCGCCCGAGTGGGCCCCGCCCGGCGGGGAGGCCCGGGTGGACGTCGCGGCACGCTCGTTCCCGCTGGTCGAGGAGCTCATCGAGCGGCTGCCGGAGTGGGGCGATTCGGAGCGCCCCGTCGTGCTGGTCGCACACGGCGGCCTCGTCGCCGCGCTGACCGCCCGCCTGCTGGACCTGCCGGTGACCTCCTGGCCGATCCTCGGTGGCCTCGGCAACTGCAGCTGGGTGCAGCTCTCCGGCCACGGCGACGTGCCGCGGTGGCGGCTCGACGTGTGGAACGCCTCGTCGGACGTGGCCCCCGAGGTCCAGTGAGCGCGACGCCGTCCGGCACCCTCCTGGTGCTCAGCGACTCCCTGGGCTTCTACGGGCCCGAGGGCGCGCTGCCGACATCGGATCCGCGGATCTGGCCCAACCTGGTGGCCGCCGAGCTGGGACTGCGCTGCGAGCTCTTCGCCCGCGTCGGATGGACCACCCGCGACGGCTGGTGGTGCGTGACGCAGGACCCGCGGGTCTGGTCGGCCGTGCCCACGGTGCAGGCGGCGGTGCTCGCCCTGGGCGGCATGGATTCGCTGCCCTCGCCGTTGCCGACCGCGATCCGCGAGCAGATCCGCTACCTGCGGCCCGCATCGCTGCGAGCCCGGGCCCGCGACGGCTACGCCGTCCTGCAGAAGACCTTCGCCCCCGTCGGCTGGCCGATGGCGCTGCCGCCGCACGTCACCGTCGATTACCTGGGCAAGACCTACGACTCGATCCACTCCCTGCGCCCCGAGGCGCCGGTGGCGGTGCTCGCGCCGCCCACGCACCGCGCGTTGGCGTACTCCTTCGCGCATCCCGGGTGGGCGCGGACCGAGAGCGCGATGCGGGCCTGGTCCGACGACACAGGCGTGCCCATGGTCCCCCTGCGTGACCTGTGCGAGTGGTCGTTCGACCTGGGGATCAATAACCTGGACGGGATCCACTGGTCGTTCGAGATGCACGAGCAGGTGGCGCAGCGGGTGCTGCGCGCACTGCGCGGCACGGAAGGGGGAGCGCGATGAGTGTCGTCGTGGTGACCGACGCGTCGGCCGCGATCGCCCCGGAGCGGCTCGCCGAGCTGGGCATCCGCATCCTGCCGCTGCACGTGCTGGCCGGCGAGAACGAGTACATCGACCGCGGCACGGGGTACCAGGCGGAGCGCTTCGTCAAGGAGGGCGTGACCACGTCGGGCCCGTCGGTGGGCGAGGTCCGGGAGGTGCTGGCGGCCGCGGTCGAGGAGGCCGGCGTCGACGGCGTCGTCGTGATCACCATGAGCTCGCACCTGAGTTCCACCTACTCCACGTCGGTCGCGCAGGCGGCGCTGATGGACGCCGACATCACGGTGATCGACTCGCGCAGCATCGACATGGCCATGGGCTTCGGTGTCCTCGAGGCCGCGCGACTGGCCCGCGCCGGCGCGTCCGCCCAGGAGGTCTCCGACGCAGCGCAGCAGGTGCTCGACGGTGCCGAGGGTTTCTTCTGCGTCGCGACGCTCGACCACCTGCGTGCCGGTGGCCGGGTGAGCGCCCTGGCGAAGCTCCTCGGCGGCGCGCTGCAGATCGTGCCCGTGCTGCGGTTGCAGGACGGCCGGATCGTCTCCGAGCGCAAGACCCGCACCGTCTCGCGGGCGCGGGATCAGTTGGCGGCGCTGGCGTCGCAGCACCTCGGGAACCGGCCGTCGCGCGTGGCCGTGCACCACGTCGAGGCGCCCGAGGCCGCGGAGCGCGTCGCCGCGCTGGTCAAGGAGGAGTTCCCGCAGCTGCAGGAGCTGGTGATCGGCCCCTTCGGCGGCACCATCGCTGCGCATCTCGGGCCGGGCGCGGTGGGCGTCGCGGTCGCGCCGGCGCTCGTCGCCGACGAGGCCGAGGCCTAGCACACCCCACCGTCGGTGCGGCCCGTGCCGGGCCGTTCCTCCACAGGTTCGGGGTTATCCACAGGCGCCCCGTCGCCAGGCCTTCTGCGGCGCTGTCCGACGGTGTCGTCGTTCTACGTTCGTCGCATGAACGGCGAACGAGAGGCGACGGCCGGCACCGGCCTCGCGGATGAGCAGATCTTCGCGCGGCCCGCGTGGCTGGAGGACTTCGGGGCCGATGCTGCGGCGGGCCGGGCGGCACTCGGACGGGTGCGTGACGACGAGGACGACGACCGCGCGCCCGGGCGGCGCACGCGCAGGGACGACGACGACTTCTGGGACGATCCGGAGCCGTCGGGGTGGCGCTCGACCGTCGACCGGGTGCGCACCACGCCCAGGGCCGCCGTCGCCCTCGTGGTGGTGGGGGTGATCGCCGCCGTCGTCGCGGCGGTGGTGGTGTTCGGACCGGCGCGCGAGGGCGGAACCGGGGAGTACCCGGTGGTCGACTTCGCCGGTGCGTCCGCATCGGTGGAACCGTCCGCGCCCACGCCGCCGTCCGCCGCGCCGCCGTCCGCCGCGGCCCCCAGCGCGGCGCCGGCGGAGCTGGTGGTGGCGGTGGTCGGCCTGGTGCGCGCGCCCGGCCTGCACCGGCTGCGGCCGGGGGCCCGCGTCGCCGATGCGCTGACCGCCGCGCGCGGGGCCCTCGGCGGCGCCGACACCACGAACCTCAACCTCGCTCAGCCCCTGCGCGACGGGGACCAGGTGGTCGTCGGCGCGGTGGACCCGAAAGCCGGGGTGACACCGCGCAGTTCGGTCACCTCGGGATCGGCGCCGGGCGCCGCGTCATCGTCGGGTGCGCCGGGCACGGGAGCCGCCGCAGCGGCCGGCACCGGATCGGTGAACATCAACACCGCGAGCGCTGCGGAACTCGACCGGCTGCCGGGCGTGGGCGCGGCGACGGCGGCCGCGATCATCGCCTACCGCGAGCAGAACGGTCCCTTCCGCTCGGTGGACGATCTGGGAAAGGTCAGCGGGATCGGGGACGCGAAGCTGGCGAAGATCAAGCCGATGGCCACGGTGTGACGTGCAGGAGCGGCTCGACCTGCGGCTGCTGCCCGCGGCGCTGATCTGCTGGGCGGCCGCGGCGATCGCCCTGATCTCGGCGGCCGCGGCGTCGTGGGCGGCGGTCCTGCTGGCGGCGATCGCGGCGGCCGCCGCCGTCGCGCGGCGGCGGGACGCGCGGCCCGCGGCGCAGGCGATCTGCCTCGTGGTGGCCGCCGCGGCCGGGCTCGGCGCGGGAGTCGCCGCGTCGGTCGCGGTGCGCGTGCACGACCGCGAGCGCGCCTCGATCGCCGAGTACGACGGACGCGGTTCGGTCGAGGTCCTGCTGGAGATCGACGAGTGGCCGCGGCAACGATCGGGCGATCCGGGCGGCCACCTCGACGCCTCGCGGGTGCTGGTGGCAGCCACGGCCGTGGCGGTGCGGTCGGACCCGCCGACGGGCGTGCACGGCGCAGTCCTGCTCCTCGGCGCGACACACGATCTGGGCGCCCTCGTGCCGGGGCAGCACGTCGCGATCCGCTCGACGGTGCTGCGCAGTACCCGGCCGGGGCTCGTGGCGGCCGTGCTCATCGGTGCGGGGGAGCCGAGAGTGCTCGAGCGCGCGCCGCCGTACTTCCGGGCCGCTGCCGCGGTGCGCCGCTCGCTCGCAGCGGTCGCGGGGCAGTCCCTGCCCGTCGACGCCGCCGGGCTGCTCCCCGCGCTCGTGCTCGGCGACGAGTCCGCCACGCTCCCGACGGTGCGCGGTGACTTCCAGGACTCCGGCCTGACCCACCTGACGGCCGTGAGCGGCGCCAACTTCGCGATCATCGCGCTCTGCGTGCTAGGCCTGTGTGCGGCGCTCGGACTGCCGCTGCGGGCACGCGCCGTGGTGACGACGGTGGCGATCGTCGCGTTCGTCGGGTTGGTGGGGCCCACCGGGTCGGTGGTGCGGGCGGCGGTGATGGGCCTGGTCGGCGTGGCGGCGCTGGCGCTGCGTCGCGGGCGGCAGCCGCTGGTCGCGCTGTTCGCGGCGATCATCGTGCTGATGCTGGTCCGGCCGGCGTTGGCCCGCGACATCGGCTTCGCGCTGTCGGTGGTGGCCACCGCCGGCCTGGTGCTGTGGTCGCCGGTACTGCGCGATCGGCTGGTGACCGCCCGCGTGCCGGACACACTGGCGGGCCTGCTGGCGGTGACAGTGGTGGCGCAGGTGGTGACGCTGCCACTCGTCGTCGCGTTCTCGGGTCGGGTGCCGCTCGGCGGCGTCGCGGCGAATCTGCTGGCGGGGCCGGTGATCCCGGTGATCACCGTGGTCGGCACCCTCGCGGCTCTGGCCGCGCCCGTCCTCGGCCCCGTCGCCGCGCTCGCGGTGCGCGCCACGGGACCGGAGCTGTGGTGGGTCATCGGCGTGGCACGGTGGTGCGCCCGGATCGGCGTGATCGACGTGCCGGGCGGCGCGGCCACCGGGATCACGCTCGTCGTGGCGTGCGCCGTCGGCTTCCAACTCCGATCGTCGTCGCGATGCCGTGCCTCTACTCTCCGCGGACGAACGCGTCGATGATCTGCTCTAGAGTCCTGCCTTCGGCGAATCGGAAGCAGGCGACGGCGTCATCCCCTTCTAGTTGCGCTACGGCGTAGTCCTTGCGGGCTTCCCATCGTGCGGGTCGGCCGAGTGTCGGTGACATTGCGCGCCATTCGAATGTGCTCTCGGCAGGTGCAAGCGAAAAGAGGTCCCAGCACGGCGTAGATCGGGTGGCCACCGCCGTGAGAAGCCAACGCTCTGCGAGCGGTAGCGGGCGGATCGAAGCGGGAGAATCGTCGCCGACGTAGATGTCGAACATCGAGTCATTCCGTTTGAACGTCCACCGAAGACCGAGCAGGTCGAATCGGAGCAGCCGGTCGTTGTGAAGCTCGATGTCAGCACCGAGGTTCTCGATGGCCCTCATGCAATTGGCGCTGACGCAACGCTCGTCGATGTCACGTTCTCGTTGGCGTTCCTCACGCTCCTGCTTTTCCAATCCGATGGGCTTGTACTCGTCGTGGAGGCGTTTGAAATTCACTGGCGCTCCGCCGGAGAGTTTATGGTGCAACCAGGCCGGATCGATCTGCTGCCAATACACCCAGTACAGGTTCCTAGGTGCAGTGCCGCGGGTGATCGGGTAGTCGTCGACTAGCAACTGCACTCCGTGGTCGATCGACCACACTGCGGCGTACACGTCATCGACGCGTGCCAACCACGACCACCCGATCGACCCGACGTGAGGCTCCGCCGCACCGAGGAAGGCGCTGAGCGTCGTTCCCGGTCTGACCGTCTCGGTCGATGCGTGGCTGTCGATGTCGTCGCCCATACACACGCTGCTTCGATCGACCGCCACCCGAATGCGTCGTCTCACAACCCCCACTCTAGAGAGTGCGTACTCGGCCGTCGGGAGTCGTGCTGGTCGTGGCGTGCGTGATGGTCGGTGGGGTCTGGAAGTATGGGGGCCGTGGTGGACAGCGCGCGCGTACACGTGGTGATCGGGACCGAGGGGCTCCTCGTGGAGCGGGCGGTCTCGGCGATCGTAGAGGCGGCGCGGGCCTCCGCGGGCGACGGCGGCATGGGGCTGCCGGGCGGAGCGGGTGACGCCGTCCCCGTGACGCGGATCCGCGCCGGCGACGTGGATCAATCCGAGCTGGTGGAGCTGCTGAGCCCGTCGCTGTTCGCGGAGGAGCGCATCGTCGTCCTCGAGTCCGCGGGAGAGGCCGGTAAGGCCCCCGTCGACCTCATCGTCGAGGCGGCGAAGAACCCGCCGGACGGCATCACCCTGGTGATCGAGCACAGCGGCGGCGGCCGGGCGAAGTCGATGGTGGCGGCGCTGAAGAAGGCCGGGGCGGAGATGGTCGAGGTGCCCACCATCACCTCCGCGCGCGATCGGGCGGACTTCGCCAAGTCGGAGTTCCGCGCGCAGAAGGTGCGCGTCTCCGACGAACTGATCGACCTGCTCGTGGACTCCGTGGGTAAGGATCTGCGTGAGCTCGCGGCGGCGATCGCGCAGCTCGTCGCCGACACCGGTGGCCGCGTGGATCTCGCTGCCGTGCACCGTTACTACGCGGGGCGCGCGGAGGTCACCGGCTTCGAGATCGCCGATAAGGCCGTCGCCGGGCAGGTGGCCGCCGCGCTCGAGTCCCTGCGCTGGGCCCAGCACCGCGGCACCCCGCACGTGCTCATCGCGGACGCGCTCGCGGACGCGGTGCACTCCGTCGCCCGGATCCGCGGCCTGGGCCGCACCCCCGATCAGTACCGGGACGCGGGGGAGCTGGGCATGGCGCCGTGGAAGGTGAAGAAGATGACGCAGGTCGCGCGCCGCTGGCGCGCCGAGAACGTCGCCGGCGCGCTGCAGGCCGTGGCCGCGGCGAACGCGGACGTCAAGGGCCAGGCGGCCGATCCGGACTACGCGCTGGAGATCGCGGTCCGCAGGGTCGCCACGCTCGCGAACTGATCCGGGTGGGCCCGCCTGGGCCGGGTGCGGATACGCGAAAACCGCGCCGCTCCAGTCCCGGCCCGCGTGGTGCCGGTGGGTGGTGCGGCGCGGTGATACGCGCGTCTAGCGGAAGATCAGAGCTTGTTCAGAGCGAGCGCGAGCGCCGACTTCTTGTTGGCGGCCTGGTTGGCGTGGATGACGCCGGCGCTGGCGGCCTTGTCGAGCTGGCGGCTGGTGCTCACGAGCAGGTCGCCGGCCTTGGCCTTGTCCCCGGCCTCGACGGCCTCGCGGAAGTGGCGGATGGCGGTACGCAGCGACGACTTCGCCGACTGGTTGCGCAGACGGTTGCGCTCGTTGGTCTTGATCCGCTTGATCTGGGACTTGATGTTGGCCACGCGTTCAAACTCTCTTGTCTCGAAAGGGACAGCCGGTACTGACTGCCGACGTACCAGGTTACCAGTGGCCCGGATACAACCCAAATCGTGACGCCGCCCGCGGGAACACCGCCTGGCCGACACCTTGCCACGCCGTGAACGAGACCGCTGCCGAAACCGCGCGGGTGCGGCACGATGGCCGGGTGACCCCGCAGAAACAGGCCAAGGCCGGCAGCTCGGGACGCGCCGCGTCCGCAACCCGGAAGCAGGCCGCCGCCCCTCGACTCTCCGACGATGCGCCGCTGTTCGGCGGCTACGACGAGGCACCGTCGTTCGGGCGGGCCTTCGATGAGATGTTCGCCGACGACGGCACCGTCCGCGCGCCCTACAAGCGGATCTTCGGCGCCCTGTCCTCGGCCGACGAATCGGACCTGGCGGCCCGCGTCGACGCTCTCGGCGCCGCGTTCATCGACCAGGGCATCACCTTCTCGCTGGAGGGGCGTGAGCGCCCGTTCCCGCTTGACCTGGTGCCGCGCGTCATCGCAGCCGCGGAGTGGAACCGCCTCGAGAAGGGCATCAAGCAGCGGGTTCAGGCGCTGGAGATGTTCCTCGACGACATCTACTCCGAGCAGGAGATCCTGCGCGACGGCGTCGTCCCGAAGCGGTTGGTCACCTCCTGCGCGCACTTCCACCGGCAGGCCGCCGGGATCCGCCCGCCCAACGGGGTGCGCATCCACGTCGCGGGCATCGATCTCATCCGCGACGCGGAGGGCACCTTCCGCGTGCTCGAGGACAACCTGCGCTCGCCGTCGGGCGTGAGCTACGTGATGGAGAACCGCCGGACCATGGCCCAGGTCTTCCCGGACCTGTTCCAGCGGCACCGCGTGCGCGCCGTCGCGGACTACAGCTCGCACCTTCTCCGCGCCCTGCGCCGCTCCGCCGCCTCCAACGAGGCCGACCCGACGGTGGTGGTTCTCACACCCGGCATGGCGAACTCCGCCTACTTCGAGCACTCCCTGCTCGCTCGGCAGATGGGCGTCGAGCTCGTCGAGGGACGCGACCTCTTCTGCCGCGACAACGTGGTCTACATGCGCACCACGAGCGGCGAGCAGCAGGTCGACGTGATCTACCGGCGCATCGACGACGAGTTCCTCGATCCGATGCAGTTCCTCCCGAACTCGGTGCTCGGGGTCGCGGGGCTGCTCAACGCGGCCCGCGCCGGCAACGTGGTGATCAGCTCCGCAGTGGGCAACGGCGTCGCCGATGACAAGCTGACCTACACCTACGTGCCCGACATCATCGACTACTACCTCGGTGAGAAGCCGCTGCTGCAGAACGTCGACACGCTGCGCTGCTGGCTCGACGACGAGCGCGAGGAGGTGCTCGACCGGATCGACGAACTCGTGATCAAGCCCGTCGAGGGCTCGGGCGGGTACGGCATCGTCTTCGGCCCCGACGCGAGCGAGAAGGAGCTCGCGACGATGCGGCGCAAGGTCGCCGCCGACCCGCGCGGCTGGATCGCGCAGCCGGTCATGCAGCTCTCGACGGTGCCCACGAAGATCGGGGAGCAGGCCCGTCCGCGGCACGTGGACCTACGGCCGTTCGCGGTCAACGACGGTGACGACGTGTGGGTGCTGCCCGGCGGGCTGACCCGCGTGGCGCTGCCGGAGGGGTCCCTCGTCGTGAACTCGAGCCAGGGCGGCGGCTCCAAGGACACCTGGGTGCTCGCGGCCCGCTCGTCGGCTGCGGAGGCGGAACTCGAAGGCGTGGAGGTGGTTCCGAGCCGCGACCTGGCGGAACAGCAGCAGGTCGAGCTCGGGCCCGAACTCAGCTCGCAGGACCAACAGCAACAGCAGGCACGAGAGGATGGCACCCATGCTCGCGCGTAACGCCGAGGCGCTGTACTGGATCGGTCGGTACGCCGAACGCGCCGATGACACCGCCCGCATGCTCGATGTGACCGTGCACCAGTTCCTCGAGGACGCCACCATCGACGAGGACCGCGCCTCCCGGCAACTCGTCCGCGTCCTGGGCATCCCGGAGCCGCCCGCCGACCAGCCGCTCGATCTGCGGTCGGTGACCGAGGTCGTCGCCTACAACCGGGATCCGGGCAGCGGCTCGATCGCGGCCAGCGTCGCCTCCGCCCGCGAGAACGCCCGCGGCGCAAGAGAGGTCACCAGCTCCGAGATGTGGGAGTGCCTCAACGCCACCTACAACGGCCTCGCCGAGCGGGAGCGCGCCGCGCGCCGCCTCGGCCCGCACGAGTTCCTCAACTACATCAAGAACCGCGCCGCGATGTTCGCCGGACTGACCGACTCGACGCTCTCGCGCGACGAGGGCTACCGGTTCATGCTGCTGGGCCGCTCGATCGAGCGGATGGACATGGCCGTGCGGCTGCTGCTCTCCCGGGCCGGCGACCGCGCGAATGCGCCGACCTGGGTCACGGTGCTGCGGGCCACCGGCGCCCACGACACGTACCTGCGCACCCACCGCGGCGTGCTCGATGCGACCCGCGTGGTCGAGTTCATCCTGGTCGACCGGCTCTTCCCGCGGTCGGTGATCCACGCGCTGACCACCGCTGAGGACTGCCTGAACGCGATCGAGGGCGGCCGCGAGGGCCGCCTGGGCACCCGCACCGAGGCGCAGCGCCTCCTCGGCCGCGCCCGCGGCGAGCTCGAATTCCTCGCTCCCGGTGAGCTGGTCGAGGACCTGCAACGTCGCCTCGTCGCGCTGCAGGAGCTCGGCCAGGCCGCGGGCGAGGCCATCACCGCCCGCTACTTCCACGTGACGCCGTACGTCGCGTGGACCGATGCCCGCGCCCGCGGCGACATCGACACCATCCTGGAGGGGGAGCTGTGAGCTGGCGTCTTCGAGTCGTGCACTCCACCGGATTCGGCTACAACGCGCCGGTCACCTCGTCGTACAACGAGGCCCGGCTGACGCCGCGCAGCGATCAGCGGCAGAACGTGATCCTCAACCGCGTCGAGACGGTGCCCGCCACGCGCGCGTACCGCTACACCGACTACTGGGGCACCGCGGTGACCGCGTTCGACCTGCACGCCCCGCACACCGCGCTCGAGGTCACCGGCGCGTCGGTCGTCGAGACCGAGGCGGCCGACGAGTCCGGCGACGTGGTCGGCTGGGACGAGCTGGAGACCGATCGCGTCCGCGACCGCTTCGACGAACTGCTCAGCTTCACCGATTACGTTCCGCGCCAGCGGAAATTGGCCGGACAGGCGAAGAAGCTGATCAAGGACCTCGAGCCCGATGAGGCCGTGCTCGCGGTGTGCCGCTGGGTGCACGAGGAACTGGACTACGTTCCCGGCACCACGGGCGTGCACTCGTCGGCGATCGACGCCTGGGACGAGCGCAAGGGCGTGTGCCAGGACTACGCCCATCTCACCCTGCTCCTGCTGCGCAGCGTCGGCATCCCGGCCCGGTACGTCTCGGGGTACCTGCATCCGCAGCGCGACGCCGAGGTCGGTTCGACAGTGGCGGGGGAGTCGCACGCCTGGATCGAGGCCTGGACCGGCCAGTGGCGTGGCTACGACCCCACCAACGACGTCCCGATCGGCGAGCGCCACGTCTCCGTCGGCGTGGGGCGCGACTACGCCGACGTGCCCCCGCTGCGTGGTGTGATCGCCGGCGGCGGGGCGTCGGACCTCGACGTGATCGTGGAGATCACCCGGCTCGCCTGAGCGGGCACGGCGTGCCGCTCCGATGTGTGCATTGCTTACATGGGGCGGGCGAGCTAATGTAAGCAGTGTCAACTGCTGCACTCCGAGGAGCCCGTCATGCCGAAGCGAATCCTGAACGTGGTCACCAATGTCGGTCACTACGACGATCCGTCGCACGAGACGGGGCTGTGGCTCTCCGAGCTCACGCACGCCTGGCGCGTCTTCGAGCAGGCCGGCTTCGAGCAGGTCCTGGTCAGCCCGCAGGGCGGCGCGGTGCCGCTCGAGCCCCGGTCGCTGAAGTTCCCCAACTACGACAGGACCGCCAAGGCCTGGCGTGCCGATCCGGCGAAGATGGCCCTGCTCGAGAGCACGCGCAGCCCCGAGGAGATCGATTCGTCCGAGTTCGACGCGATCTACTTCACCGGCGGCCACGCCGTGATGTACGACTTCCCGGGCAGCGAGGGTCTGCAGCGGATCACGCGGGAGATCTTCGAGCGCGGCGGCATCGTCTCCTCGGTGTGCCACGGCTACTGCGGCCTGCTCGACACGAAGCTGTCGAACGGTGAGTACCTGATCGCCGGACGCAAGATGACCGGCTTCGCGTGGCGGGAGGAGATCCTGGCCCGCGTCGACAAGCTGGTGCCGTACAACGCCGAGGCGCGGGCGAAGGAGCGCGGCGCGCTCTACGAGAGGGCACGCTCCCGTTCGTCTCGTACACCGTGGTCGACGGCACCCTCGTCACCGGCCAGAACCCCGGCTCCGCGAAGGCCACCGCGAAAGCGGTCGCCGCGCTGCTCTGAGACGCGCCTGACTCAGGTCCAGCCGTAGTCCTCGCGCAGCCGCTGCGCGACGGACTCGAAGCGCCGCCGGTCCAGCACGGCGCCCTCGCGACGGATGCCGTCCTCGGGCACGTCGAGGACCCGGTCGAGCCGCACCCACGAGGGGCGGTGCTCCGCGTCCCACGGCCCTGAACCGATGCCGATCCACGCCGGATCGCCCTGGTGCCGTTCCTGGCTCGAGAGCATCAGCCCGAGGAGGCTGGTCACCGACCGGCCGACCACGAGCACCGGCCGATCCTTGCCCTGGCCCGCGTTCGGCCCTGTCGTCTCCTCGAACTCGACCCAGGTCCACACGACCTCGCCCGGATCGGCCTGCCCGTCGAGCTGGGGCGCGTAGAAGACGCCGCGCGCCATCAGCTCGGTCGGCGTGGAGGTCCGGGTGACCGGCCGGCCGGGTGTGAACTCCTTGGGCTCGGCGGGTGACTCCAGGCCGAGCGCCTGGTTCACCGTCTGCGTGACGGCCTGCGTGATCGCCTCGCGGCCCGCGCGGACCGGAGGGCTGTTCACGACCTGGGCCGCGAGCCGGGGGCCGTGCTCGCGCGCGAGCTTGGCCGCCACGGCCGCGAACCGGGTGAAGTCGTTCGCCATGCCCCCAGGATAAGCCGCGAAGGGCTCAGCCCGCCCGCACGAGTTCCGCGCAGCGCTCGCCGACCATCATCACCGTGATGTTCGGATTCACGGTGGTGTGCTCAGGGAAGACCGACGCGTCCGCCACCCGGAGGCCGGCGACGCCCTTGACCCGCAGTTCCGGGTCCAGCGGCGAGAGCGGATCGTCGACCGCGCCCATTCGCACCGTGCCCACGGGGTGGTAGACGGTGTTGTGCGTGCGCCGGATGTACTCGGCGAGCTCGGCGTCGGTCTGGGCGCCCGGGCCCGGGTAGAGCTCGCGCTCGATCCAGTCCTTGAGCGGCCCGGCCTCGGCGATCTCACGCGCCTTGCGGATGCCCGCGATCATCACCTTCATGTCGTGGCCCTCGGCGTCCGTGAAGTACCGCGGGTCGACCTTCGGCTTGTCCCGGAAGTCCATGGTCCGCAGCCGGACGGTGCCGCGCGAGCGCGCGTGCGTCACGTTCGGAGTCAGGCAGAAGGTGTTCTCCGCGGTGGGGTAGCCGTGCCGCAGCGTGTGCATGTCGAAGGGCACGCTGCCGTAGTGCATCATCAGGTCTGGCCGGTCGAGCCCGTACTCGGTGGGGGTGAAGATCCCGATCTCCCACCACTGCGTGGACTCGCGCACCATCGGCCGGCTCGTCTCGAAGCCGATCACGCCCTCCGGGTGGTCCTGCAGGTGCTCGCCCACGCCGGGGGAGTCGACGAGCACGTCCACGCCGGTCTCGCGCAGGTGGTCCGCCGGGCCGATTCCGGAGAGCATCAGCAGCTTCGGCGAATCGATCGCGCCGGCGCTGACGATCACCTCGCGGCGCGCGCCCACCCGCGTGGTCCGGCCGAAGGCGTTGTCGGTGATGTCCACGCCGATGGCGCGCGGCACGTCGCCGGCGGTGTCGAAGACGATCTTCTTCGCCCAGGCGCCGGTCTTGATCGTCAGGTTCTCCCTATCCATCGCCGGGTGCAGGTAGCTCACCGACGAGGACGAGCGCGTGCCGTCGGCGCGGCGATTGATCTGGAAGAAGTTGGCGCCGTTGGTCACCGTGGTCCCGGAGTTGAACTCCGCACGGGGGATGCCCACCTCCTCGCACGCGTCGAGCAGGGCGACGCCGCACGGGTCGTTCGGCGGCACCGTCATGATGTGCACGGGCCCGGAACGGCCGTGGTGCTCACCGGGGGCGTCGTTGGTCTCGATCCGCGGGTAGAGCCGGTACACCGAGTCGGCTCCCCACCCCGCGGCGCCGTGATCGCGCTCCCAGGCGTCGAGGTCCTCGCGCGGCGCCCAGAAAGCGATGCAGCTGTTGTGGGAACTGCAGCCGCCCAGCACCTTCGCGCGGGCGTGCCGCATGAAGGAGTTGCCGTTCTCCTGCGGCTCGATGGGGTAGTCCCAGTCGTACCCGGACTCCAGCAGTTCCATCCACCGGTCCAGCTGCAGGATCGCCTCGTCGCCCACGTCCGACGGCCCCGCCTCCAGCAGGCAGACCGTCACCGTCGGGTCCTCGGACAGTCGCGATGCGACGGCGGCCCCGGCGGATCCGGCGCCCACCACCACGTAGTCGAAGGTCTCCTCGCTCACGGTCACTTACGCGTCCTTCCGCTCGGCGAACCATCCGGTCACGGACGGCCGCAGGTTCTCGTACACGTGCTTGGCCTCGAGGTACTCGCCGAGGCCGGTGGGCCCGAGCTCGCGCCCGATGCCCGAGGCGCCGAAGCCTCCCCACTCGGCTTGGGGGAGGTAGGGGCCGAAGTCGTTGATCCACACTGTGCCGTGCCGCAGCCGGCGCGCGACGCGCTTGGCCCGGCCGCCGTCGGCCGACCACACCGCGCCCGCGAGTCCGTACTCGGTGTCGTTGGCGATCGCCACGGCCTCGTCCTCCGTCTCGAAGGTCTCGACGGTGACGGTGGGCCCGAAGGCCTCGTCGTGCACGCAGGCCATCGACGGGTCGCAGTGGTCGAGCACCGTCGGGAGGTAGAAGAAGCCGTCGTCGAGCGAGCCCGAGCCCTGATCGCCCGTGGCGAACGCGCCGCCCGTGCGCACCACGGCCCCGTCCTCGCGGGCCTTCTCGACGTAGGCGTGCACCTTGTCGCGGTGGGCGGCGGAGATGAGCGGTCCGGTCTCGGTGCCCTCGGCGAAGGGCAGCCCCTGCCGGATCCCCTCGGCGCGGCGGACCAGCTCGTCGACGAAGACATCGTGCACGGACGCCTCGATCACCAGCCGCGCGCCGGCGGAGCACACCTGGCCCGAGTGCAGGAAGGCGGCGTTGAGCGCGTTGTCGACGGTCGCGGCCAGGCGCTCGGGTGTGGCGCAGGCGTCGGCGAAGATCACGTTCGGGTTCTTGCCGCCCAGCTCCAGCGCCACCTTCTTGACGGTGCCGGCAGCGTTGGCGGCGATGAGCCGGCCGGTGACGAGGCCGCCGGTGAAGGAGACCAGGTCGATGTCGGGGTGGGTGGACAGGGGTGCGCCGGCCTGCGCACCGGCGCCGAGCACGAGGTTGGCGACGCCGTCGGGCAGGCCCACCTCCTGGAGCACCTTCATCAGCAGGATCGAGGTGTGCGGCGTCAGCTCGGAGGGCTTGAGGACGAACGTGTCACCGGCGGCCAGCGCGGGCGCGACCTTCCACGCCGCCTGCAGCAGCGGGTAGTTCCACGGCGTGATCATCGCGCAGACGCCCACCGGCTCGTAGACGATCTGCGAGGCGACGTCGGCGGATCCGGCGTCGACGATGCGCCCCGCATCCTGCCCGGCGAGCTTGCCGAAGTACCGGAAACACGCGGCGATGTCGGCCATGTCGAGCTCGGACTCGTACAGGCGCTTGCCGGTGTCGAGCGTCTCCGCACGGGCGAACTCGTCGCGGCGGCGATCGATCGCGTCGGCGACGGCGATCACGAGGTCGCCGCGTTCGGCCGCGGGGGTCCGGGGCCAGGGGCCGGTGTCGAAGGCGCGACGGGCCGCCGCGATCGCGGCTTCGGTGTCGGCGGCGGTCGCCTCGTCGACGACGGCGACCTCGGTACCGTCGGCGGGACAGACGATAGTGCGGGTTCCGCCGCTCTCGCTGTGCCGCCAGGTTCCGTCGATGAACAGGGTGGGTTCGGTCATGCGGGTGTCCCTTCGGGTTCGGTGGACGCTTCAGGGTCGGGATCGGTTCGGGTTCCGGCCGATTCGTCGTGTTCGGTGTGGTGGTCGGTGGCGGCCCGGCGCAGGTGCAGGTAGCCCAGGTGCCGCTCGTACTGGTCGAGGATGTCGCCGATGATCTGCTCGCGGGTGTAGCCGTTGAGCGTGTAGCCCTGCGAGCCCTCGGCGAGGTACACCTCGCACCGGTAGTAGCGATCGCCGGAGCGCTGCGCCAGGACCGCGTAGCTCGGGGCGGGCGCGGACACCGGCCACACGCAGTACTCGAAGTCCGGTTCGCTCGCGAGGTCGACCCTCAGGGTGGGCGAGGGCAGCGACTCGCTGCGGCCGGACTCGTCGATCGTCGCCGTCATGCCCTCGGCGGCGAACTCCGCTGCCACGTCGCGCATCGCGGAGGCGACGGCGTTCTCGAGGAAGCGTTTCGTCGCCGCCTTGCCGGGGTAGTGGATGGTCGCGAGCAGCCGACGGCGCCAGCTGCCCGGATCGCCGGTGCCACGGCCCGCGGCGAGCGACTTCGGCAGTGTGGTGCGGAAGCTGTCGAGCTTGTACGACTCGGTGTGCAGGGCGCGCAGGAGGGCGAGGCCCACCAGGGCCAGGACGAACGAGAAGGGCAGCCCCATGATGATGGTGGCCTTCTGCAGCGTCACGATCGAACCCTCGGATCCGGCGAAGAGCATGGCGAGGGTGAGCAATCCGATCGCGAAGGACCAGAAGATGCGGGTGCTGCGCGCGCAGTCCGCCATCGGGTCCTCGAGCTTGGAGGTGAAGTTGCCCATCACCAGCGAACCGGAATCGGCGCTGGTGACGTAGAACAGCAGCCCCGTGATGGTGGCGATGGCCAGGAGCAGCGGTGCGCCGGGGTACTTCTCGAGCAGCGAGTAGAAGCCGACCTCGGGCGTCGAGGCGGTGGCCTCCGCGAAGCCCTTGTCGCCCCGGGCGACCTCGAGTGCGCTGTTGCCGAACACCGAGATCCACACCAGGATGAAGCTGAACGGCACGAGCAGCACGCCGAAGATGAACTGGCGCAACGTGCGACCGCGCGAGATCCGCGCGAGGAACAGGCCCACGAACGGCGCCCAGGCGACCCACCAGGCCCAGAAGAACAGGGTCCACGAGTCGAGCCAGCCGCGGGGGTCGTTGCCGGCGGTCTCGGGATTGATCTGGCCCCACGCGAAGGTGTCCATCGTGCGGTCGAGGAACGTCGAGAAGTAGTCACCGGCGTTCTGCACCAGGCCGTTGAGCAGGAAGTCGGACCGGCCCGCGACCAGGATGTAGACGAGCAGCGCGATCGCCAGGACGACGTTGAGCTCGCTGAGCCGCCGGATTCCCTTGTCGACGCCGGACGTCGCCGAGATGGTCGCGACGATCACGGACAGCACGATGAGGCCGATCTGCGCGGCCTTGCCCTGCGGGACGCCGAAGAGCTCGTGCAGGCCGTAGTTGAGCTGGACGATGCCGATGCCCAGGGAGGTGGCGATGCCGAAGATGGTGCCCAGGACGGCGGCCACGTCCACGGCGTCACCGAGGCGGCCGTGCACGCGCTTGCCGAGGATCGGGTAGAGCGCTGCGCGGATCGTGAGCGGAAGGTTGTGCCGGAAGGCGAAGTAGGCGAGCGCCCCGCCCATCAGCGCGTACATCGCCCAGCCGGTGATGCCGTAGTGGAACACGGTCCAGGTGACGGCCTCCCGTGCTGCCTGGTTGTTCTCGCCCGCGCCGACCGGGGGATTGAGGTAGTGGCTCACGGGCTCGGCCACGGAGAAGAACATCAGATCGATGCCGATGCCCGCCGCGAACAGCATCGAGGTCCAGGTGAAGAGGCTGTACTCGGGCCGCGACTCCTCGGGGCCGAGGCGGTACGTGCCGTACCGGCTCAGGCCGATGAAGACGACCACGCCGACGATCGCGGTCGCGAGCAGGAAGTACCACCAGCCGAACCAGGTGGTGATGAAGCTGACCACACCGCTGATCACGCTCTCCGCGGTGTCGGGAGAGGCGAGCGCCCACAGGGCGAGGGCCAGGACCGAGCCGGCGGCGGCGAGGAAGACTCGGCGGTTCAAGGAGCTCGGCGGTGTCGGTGTCGTCTCTGCTGGTGTCGATGTTCGTGAGGATTCAGAATCACTCATGGCACTCGACGTTACCGTGGACCGCATGAAACCGGACGAGGACGGCCATACCGTGGGTGCGCAGCGGTGACTGCTATCCGCGCGTACCGCGACGCGGACGCGCAGGCGCTGCGCGCGCTGTTCGCGCGAGCGGGCGAGGGGTCACCGTCGGGCGAGCTGTGGCGCCACCCGGACTCCGAGCGCGCGGTCTACCTGGACCCGTACATCGAGCACTGCGCCGACTCCCTGTTCGTCGCCGAGGACGGCGGCGAGCCCGTCGGGTACCTGACGGGTTGCCCGGCCGGGGCGCCGCTGCCGTCCGAGGAGGATCGGTTGATCGCGGCACTGCGCCGCCCGTCGGTGCTGCTGCGCCCCGCCACCGCGCGTTTCCTCGGGCGCGCGGTGTTCGACCTCGCGACGGTGTGTCGCCGCGAGCCGTCGGCGTCAGGGGAGTTGCACGACGAGCGGTGGCCCGCCCACCTGCACATCGACGTCGCGCCGCAGGCGCGCGGGACCGGCGCGGCGTACGGGCTGATGGACGCCTGGTCCGCCGCGCTGGACGGTGCCGGCTGCCACCTGCAGACGCTGGTCGAGAACACGCGTGCGGTCCGGTTCTTCGAGCGCTGCGGCTTCGTCCCGTACGGTCCGAGTCCGACGGTGCCGGGCGTGCGCCACCGCGGCGCGAGGGTCCACCAGCTCACCATGGTGCGCCCGCACAGCACGGCATGAGAAACTGGACTTTGACGTGTGCCGGGGACCCGGCCAGCCGCCCGAGGAGTGAGACCGATTCCCAGCTTCGCCGACACCACCTTCACGGATCCCACCCGGATCCGTAACTTCTGCATCATCGCGCACATCGACCACGGCAAATCGACCCTGGCCGACCGGATGCTGCAGCTCACGGGTGTGGTCGAGGAGCGCGCGATGCGGGCGCAGTACCTCGACCGCATGGACATCGAGCGCGAGCGCGGCATCACCATCAAGGCGCAGAACGTGCGCCTGCCGTGGAAGGTGGGCGACGAGGACTACGTCCTGCACCTCATCGACACCCCCGGCCACGTGGACTTCACCTACGAGGTCTCCCGCGCGCTGGAGGCCTGTGAGGGCGCCGTGCTGCTGGTGGACGCGGCGCAGGGCATCGAGGCGCAGACCCTGGCCAACCTGTACCTGGCGATGGACAAGGACCTGGAGATCATCCCGGTCCTGAACAAGATCGATCTGCCCGCCGCCGATCCCGACCGGTACGCCGAGGAGATCGCCCACATCATCGGCTGCGAGCCCGACGACGTGCTGCGCGTGTCCGGCAAGACCGGTGAGGGCGTCGGCGCCCTCCTGGACCGCGTCATCGAGCGGATCCCGGCCCCCGTCGGCGATGCCGACGCCCCGGCCCGCGCGATGATCTTCGACTCGGTCTACGACACCTACCGCGGCGTCGTCACCTACATCCGCGTGGTCGACGGCAAGATCGTCCCGCGCGAGAAGATCAAGATGATGTCGACGGGCGCCACCCACGAGCTGCTCGAAGTCGGCATCGTCTCGCCCGAGCCGAAGGCCACGAAGGGGCTGGGCGTGGGCGAGGTGGGCTACCTCATCACCGGCGTGAAGGACGTGCGCCAGTCCAAGGTCGGTGACACCGTGACCACCGCGCGGCACGGTGCCGAAGAGGCACTGACGGGTTATCAGGAGCCGCGGCCGATGGTCTACTCCGGGCTCTACCCGGTGGACGGCTCGGACTACCCGGCGCTGCGCGAGGCGCTCGACAAGCTGCAGCTCAACGATGCCGCACTGACCTACGAGCCGGAGACCTCGGTCGCGCTGGGCTTCGGCTTCCGCTGCGGATTCCTCGGCCTGCTGCACATGGAGATCACCCGCGAGCGGTTGCAGCGCGAGTTCGGCCTCGATCTGATCTCCACCTCGCCGAACGTGGTGTACCGCGTGGTCGGCGAGGACGGCAAGGAGATGACCGTCACCAACCCGTCCGACTGGCCGGACGGCAAGCTCCGCGAGACCTACGAGCCGATCACCAAGACCACGATCATCGCGCCCAGCGAGTTCGTCGGCACGATCATGGAGCTGTGCCAGGCGCGCCGCGGCGAGCTCGGCGGTATGGACTACCTGTCCGAGAGCCGTGTCGAGCTGCGCTACACGCTGCCGATGGCGGAGATCATCTTCGACTTCTTCGACTCGCTCAAGTCGCGCACCCGTGGTTACGCCTCGCTCGACTACGAGGAGGCCGGCGAGCAGCAGTCCGATCTGGTCAAGGTCGACATCCTGTTGCAGGGCGAGGCCGTCGACGCGTTCAGCGCGATCGTGCACCGCGACGGCGCGCAGGCGTACGGCAACAAGATGACGGTCAAGCTCAAGGAGCTCATCCCACGCCAGCAGTTCGAGGTGCCGGTGCAGGCCGCGATCGGCTCGAAGATCATCGCTCGCGAGAACATCCGCGCGATCCGCAAGGACGTGCTCGCCAAGTGCTACGGCGGCGACATCAGTCGTAAGCGCAAGCTGCTCGAGAAGCAGAAGGAGGGCAAGAAGCGGATGAAGACGATCGGCCGGGTCGACGTGCCGCAGGAGGCCTTCGTCGCCGCGCTCTCGTCCGACGCCGCGTCGGACAAGCCCAAGGGGAAGTAGGCGCGGTCATGGGCGGAGGACACGAGCACGGTTCGCGGTCTCCACTCCGCCCGGACCTGTCGAAGTACGCGCTCGTGGCCATCGGGGCCGGCGTTCTCACCATCGGCCTCAAGGTCGCCGCGTGGCTGCTGACCGGTTCCGTCGGCCTGCTCTCCGACGCCGCCGAGTCGTCGGTGAACCTGGTCGCCGCGATCGGTGCGTACGTCGCGCTCAAGGTCGCCGCGCGGCCCGCGGACAGCGATCACAACTTCGGCCACACCAAGGCCGAGTACTTCTCGGCCGTCCTCGAGGGTGTGATGATCGTGGTCGCCGCCGGCGTGATCATCGTCTCCGCGGTGAACCGCTTGTTCGCTCCCCAGGAACTCGAGCAGGTCGGCGTGGGCCTCGCGATCTCGGTCCTGGCGACTGTCATCAACGGCGCTGTCGGGGTCTATCTGGTGCGCGTGGGCCGGACGAACCGCTCCCTCGCTCTGCAGGCGGACGGGAAGCACCTGCTCACCGATGTGTGGACCACCGTCGGTGTGATCCTCGGTGTGCTCCTGGTCGCCCTGACGGGGTGGCTGCCCCTCGACCCGATCATCGCGATCGCGGTCGCGCTGAACATCCTCGTCGTGGGTACGCGACTCGTCTGGCAATCCGGGGCAGGCCTGCTGGACGCCGCCCTGCCCGAGGAGGAACGAGCCCGGATCGACGAGGTGCTCGACAGGCACCGAGCGGATGGCGTCGAGTTCCACGACGTGCGCACCCGCGAGTCCGGGCACGAGCGGTTCGTGCAGATGCACATGCTCGTGCCCGGCGTGTGGACGGTCGATCGTGCGCACGACCTCGCGGAGCAGGTGGAGCAGGAGCTCGCGGCCCTGTTCGCCGACCTGCGGACCACGATCCACACCGAGCCGCTCGACGATCCCCGCGCCTACGAGAGCTGGCGCCTGAACTGACCCGTCATGAGGCGCCGCGGTGTCCTCAACCGTTGAACGCGGCGGGATGGGGGCCCGTGCGGCCGTCGGCCTCCAGCGCGTCGATCGCGGCGACCTCCGCGTCGTCGAGCGAGAAGCCGAACAGATCGAGGTTCGCGGCGATCCGGCTGGGCGTCACCGACTTCGGGATCACGATGGTGCCGTGCTGCAGGTGCCAGCGCAGGACGATCTGCGCCGGGGTGACGCCGTGCCGAGCGGCGGCGGCAGTGACGGCGGCGGAGTCCAGCGCCGCGCCCTGGGCGAGCGGGCTCCATGCCTCGGTGGCGATGTCCTGACGACGGTTCGCGGCGACCGTGTCCCGGTTCTGCAGCGCCGGGTGCAGCTCGATCTGGTTGACCGACGGCGGCGTGCTACCGACTCCCGCCAGCCGGTCGAGGTGCTCGGGCAGGAAGTTCGAGACGCCGATCGAGCGGGTGCCGTCGCCACGGAGGTCCTGCATCTCACCCCAGGTCTGCAGATAGGAGTCGGTCTCCGGTGCGGGCCAGTGGATCAGGTACAGGTCGACGTGGTCCAGGCCGAGTCGGTCGAGGCTCGCCTCGAGCGCCGCTCGGGCCCTTCCCGCACCGAGGTCCGCGACCCACAGCTTGGTGGTGACGAACAGGTCCTCGCGGGGGATGCCCGCGGCGGCGAGAGCGCGGCCGACGCCGACCTCGTTCCCGTAGATCATCGCGGTGTCGATGCTGCGGTAGCCCGCGGCCAGCGCGGTCTCGACGGCGCGCTGCGCCTCGTCGTCGGGCACCTGGAAGACGCCGAAGCCGACCTGGGGCATGCGGACGCCGTCGTTGAGAGTGAGCTGGGGGATGGTGGTCATGATCGATCTCCTGGGATCCGGGGGGGGAAGGGGTATCAGGCGGGGACGGGAACCGGGGCGGCCGTTCGGGTGCGAGCGAACTCGCCTCCACGGACGCGCGCGGCGATCACGTAGGCGACGAGCCCCGCGAGGGTGATCCCGGCGCCGACCCACAGCGGTGAGACGTAGCCCAGGCCGGCCGCGAGCGTGAGGCCACCGGCCCAGGCGCCGAAGGCGTTCCCGAGGTTGAACGCGGCGATGTTGGCACCCGAGGCGAGTGTCGGAGCGTCGCCGGCGTGGTTCATGATGCGCATCTGCAGGCCGGGCACAGTGGCGAATCCGAAGGCGCCCATGAGGACCAGGGCGACGATGGTGGCGACCTGCGAGGTCGCGGTCAGGGCGAAGGCGCCGAGGACGACGGTCAGCGTGGCCATCAGCACGATCAGAGTGAGTGGGAGGTTGCGGTCGGCGGCGCGACCGCCGAGGAGGTTCCCGGCGAACAGCCCTACGCCGAACAGGACCAGGAGCCACGGCACCGAGGAGGAGGCGAAGCCGCCGACCTCGGTGAGTGTGAAGGCGATGTAGGTGAAGGCGCCGAACATGCCGCCGTATCCGAGGACGGTGACGAGCATCGACAGCCACACCTGCCGGTTGCGGAAGATCCGGAACTCGGCGAGAGGGCTGTCCCCGGCCGTCGTCGCCGGGGTGTTCTGCACGAGAGCGGCGATGCCGATCAGCGCGACGACGCCGATGACGGTGATGGCCCAGAACGTCGATCGCCACCCCGCGGCCTGGCCGAGGAAAGTGCCGAGCGGCACGCCGAGGACGTTGGAGACCGTCAGGCCGGCGAACATGATGGAGATGGCTGCGGCTCTGCGGTTCTCGGGCACCAGGTCGGCCGCGACGACGGCACCGATCCCGAAGAAGGCGCCGTGGCACAGCGCGGCGACGATCCGGCCGGCGAGCATGACCTCGTAGGAGCCGGCGAGTGCCGACATCAGGTTTCCGACGATGAACAGGACGAGCAGCCCGAGGAGAGCGTGCTTGCGATTGACCCGGCCGAGGGAGGCGGTGAGGATGATGCCGCCGATCGCGACGGACAGTGCGTAGCCCGAGATGAGATAGCCGGCGACGGTCTCGCTGACGGCGAAGTCCGCAGCGACCTCGGGCAGCAGGCCCATGATGACGAACTCGGTCAGTCCGATGCCGAAGCCCCCGAGGGCGAGCGCGAGGAGCGCGATGGGCATGAGTTTTCCTTAGGAAGTCGGAGTTGGTGGCGGCGTCTGCAATCACCGGCGTCTGCAGTAATTGCGCACGCAACGAAATAGATAGTTGCACACGCCGGTAATCGTCGCAAGGTGCTATGCTGAGGCTCACAAGGAAGGGGTGCTCTCATGGGGATCGCCGATGATGCGGTGGAGATCCGCGCACAGGGTTGGCGCACGCTCGTCGCCCTGCATGCGCTGATCGAGAACGAGCTCGAGCGTTCCCTTCAGGCGGGCCACGGTCTTTCGGTCGTCGAGTTCACTGTGCTCGACGCGCTCAGCAGGCAGGACGGCTGGCACATGCGAATGCGTCAACTCGCGCGCGCTGCGGCGCTGTCGAGTAGTGCGACCACGCGACTGGTCACCCGGTTGGAGGAGCGCGGTCTCCTCACTCGGATCCTGTGCGCCGACGATCGTCGCGGCATCTACACCGAGCTCACCCCTGCGGGGTGGGAGCTCCTGGCGGAAGCGCGGCCGACGCACGAGCGGGTGCTCCGGGATGCCCTGGCGGACGCGGCTGAGCAACCGGAGTTGCGTGTATTGGTCGACGCGGTGCAGGTGAAGTCCACAGCCGACTGAGTCGTCTCACTCGAATCAGTGGGCCCGTCGGGCACTTCCGTCTCTCGCGTAACGGGAATCGTTGGCTTTTCGTCTTTTTCGGGCCATAATGTGATGGGCATCACAGTGATGCCGGGCCGTCTGGGCGGCCGCCCGACGGCCCTGATTCGCCGCTGTGCGGGTCGGGGCCGTCGCGTGTCGCCGGTCACGCGACGGTGACGAGAAGATCACGGAATCCGTTGACCGTGAACCCGAATCGTTATCCGACGCTCCGTAACGCGGCACGGGGTGTGGCCGACAACACAGACAGCGCCTCCTCGGCGCTCGCGGTTAAAAAATGCGCCGCGTCCGAAGAAGTTCGATCCGGGAGAAGGGGAGTCGAATCATGAGGAAGATTGCATTGGCCGCCGCATCGGTCGCGATCGCCGGAGCCGCCACGATGATCACCGCGCCCACTGCGAGCGCCTTCGTTCCCATCGTGGATCTCCAAGTCACAGGTGGTATCTCGTGTGGTGGACCGCTTCCTGGCCGGGCCGAGACCAACTCGCAGACCGATCACGGCTACGTCCGCAACCTCGGTAACGTGCCGGCCGTCAACGTGTGGCTGGGATTCGGTGGCGGCGGTGGTGAGGGGCGCGGGTCGCTGGCACCGGGGGAGGGGTTCGCCGTCACGCGCACCGTGCCGACGTGGGGCTGCCCGTTCCGCTCCACGTGGATTCACGCCGCGACCAGTAGTTTCGACATCAACTACAGCAACAACTACTTCGTCGCGCGCAACTGAGTGACGCGCGGAGTCACTCGACGTAGTAGAAGGTGCAGGCGGGCCTGGGGTCGACCTTGAAGCTGACCAGCATCGAGCCCATCATGATGGTGCAGGTGAGGATCTCCGCGCCGGCATCGGCGGAGACGCTACTCGAAACCTGATCGCGTGCTTCGAAAGTGCGCTCCCAGGGCAGAGTCGGCGCGACCTCGGTCTGCTCCGGCCCGCCGTTGATCCGATAGCGGATCGTGACCGGTGCCGCGGTGCCCGTCACGCGCATCACCGCGGATCCCACCACGCGCCCGCCGCCCGGCGGAGGAGCCTGCGGCGCACTGGTGGCCGCGGTGCTCGTGGCGGGCTCGGGGCCCGCCGTGGACGACTGCGGGAGGGCCGTCCCGCCCGTCGAGGTGGTGCACGCGCCGAGCAGGATCCACGCGGCTCCGAGCGCGGCCGACCTCGTTGCGATCGTCTTCACGGTCGAAGGATATCCCGCGCCCGGCGCACCGGAGCGGCGTTACGCGAGAGTGGCGTCCACTCCGAGGAAGTTCCCGTACGCGCGCACGGGAGCGGCGAGACGCCGCCGGGTCGCGGAGGTGATCGTGGTGAAGGGCTCCAGGGTGACGGTGACGGCCTTGGTGGTGGCCTTCCGGCTCCACACGCCGACGATCTCGCCGTCGACCACCACCATCGGCTTGAAGACGCCGTTGCGCCCCGGCACGATCCGGTGGAAGAAGGCCTCATCGAGCTGCGGTGCGCGCGAGCCGTATCCGATGATGTACTCGTCGAAGCCGGGGAGGAGGAGTGGGCGGGCGAGGGCCTCGTCGACCTGCGCCTGCGTCAGCTCGACGGTGCCGGGGGCCACCAGGTAGCGGGTGCCGGCGAGGGTGACCGGCGTGACCGCCTCGGCCGCGGCCTCGATGCCCTCGTCCACGGCGCCCATCGGCAGGTACGCCCACTTCCCGATGTCCTGGCGGGTGACGGGCCCGCGAGCGGCGACGAACCGGGCGACCATCTCGCCCAGGGCGTGCGCGGGCTCGTGGCGATCATCGATCCACTCGTCGGCGAGTGCGAAGGTGTCGCTCTTCGTCGCCGGGTCGGCGAAGACGATGGCCATGAGCTCGGTGAGGTCGCGCAGGATGTGGCCGGTCTGCGAGTTGTCCAGCGGCAGGCCTGCGTCCGCGCACGCAGCGACCAGCTCGGGGCGGCTGCGGACGGCGCCGCCGGCGAGTTCGCCGCGGATCACGCGCTCCGCGTCCTCCATCATCGTCTCGGTGATCCCCAGCTGGGGACGGCGTTTGGCCGCCTCGGCCCGGGACCGGGTGGTGAGCGCGGAGCTGAGCCAGTGCAGATCCTCGGCCGCCGTGATCTGCAGGGTGCCCCGCGCGGGCCGGTTGCGGGTGATGCGTCGCTCGGCGAGATCGACGAGCACCGCGGCGTCATCGGGATGGTCGGACGCTCGCAGGGAGAGCGCGAACCGCGCCGCGGCCGCGTCCTGCGCCTGGATCGCCAGCATGCCCCGCGCCACGTCCTCCGCGGTGCGCCAGTCCCGCACTCCCGGGACCAGGCCCTGCGCGCGGAGACGGAGTGCCCGCACGAGACGGATCTCGGGATCGACGGATGCGGTGGTGCCCATGGCGGAATCCTGCCACGGGCGTAGCCTCGTCGGTGTGTGGAACACCTGGCTGACGCGCACCCTGGACATCGATCTGCCGATCCTCGGCGCCCCGATGGGCGGCCGCGCGGGCGGTGAGCTCGCGGGGCAGGTCACCGCCGCGGGCGGGTTGGGCATGATCGGCGCGGCGCGCTACGCCACGCCGGAGTGGATCGACGAGCAGTTGCGGGTGATCCGCGCCGCGGCGGGTGAGGAGGCACCGCTGGCCTTCGGCTTGCAGACCTGGTCGTTGGCGGACAGTCCCGAGCTCCTCGACTCGGTTCTCGCCGCCGGGCCGAAGCTGGTGTCGCTCTCGTTCGGCGATCCCGCGCCGTTCGTGCAGCAGGTCAAGGACGCCGGGGCCGTGGTGATCTCGCAGATCAACTCCGTCGAGGACCTGCGCGAGGTCGAGGCCGCGGGCGTCGACGCCGTGGTGGCCCAGGGCGGCGAGGCGGGCGGGCACACCGGTCGCATCGCGACCCTGCCCCTGCTGCAGGAGGTGTTGCGGGCCACCGACCTCCCGGTGCTCGCGGCTGGCGGTATCGGTACCGGTGCGGGGCTCGCCGCCGTGCTTGCGGCCGGCGCCCAGGGCGCGCTCATCGGCACCGCCCTGCTCGCCTCGCCCGAGACCGTCGGGCCGGACTACGCCATCCCCGCGCTCCTCAAGGCGCGCAGCGCGGACACGGTCTACACGGACGTCTTCGACAAGGCGCGCCACCAGCCGTGGCCCACCCGGTGGTTCGGGCGCGCGCTCACCAACGACTTCACCGACCGCTGGCACGACGGCGACGGCGCCGAGGCGTCCTCCGGCACGGAGGAGGCGGTCAGCGCCGCCTACGACGGTGCGCTGCCCGAGGTCGGCGTCGTCTACGCGGGCCAGGCCGCGGGCCTGGTCGACGAGGTGCGGCCGGCCCGTGACGTGGTCACCTCGATCGCAGCGGACGCAGAGGCCCGGTTGCGCGCGGTCTCCGGACTGCTCGGCTGACCACCGGGCGCGGGCGTCGTCCGGTGCGCACGATGACCTGCGATGCGGTCCTCGTGTCAGTGCCGCGAGGTACCTTCGTCCCCGTGAACGCCGACGCCGCCTCCGCCGCCAGAACCGTCCCGCTCGTCCCGGAGGTGCTCGCCTGATGGCCGGCCTCGTCGCGCCGAAGGTCTCGGCCCTACGCCTCGGAGAGCTCGAGGAGGGCGATGCCGACGCGCTGGCGCCCGACGCCACCGAGGACCGCCGGCGGTTCGCCGAGCCGACGGTCAAGGGCCGGGACCTGAGCGGCATCACCTTCAGCGAGTGCGAGCTCGCCGGTTGGGAGGTCCGTGACGCCGTGTTCACCGAGTCGTCCTTCCTGGAGACGCGGATCACCGGCCTGTTCGCGACGGGCTTCCGCGCCTCGCGCTCCACCTTCCGCCAGGTCGAGGTCGAGGACGCCCGCATCGGCGCCGTCGAATTGATGGACTCGAAACTGCGGTCCGTGGTCTTCACCGACGTGCGGCTTGGCTTCGTGAATCTGCGCGGCGCCACGCTGACCGACGTGGTCTTCCGCGGCTGCATGCTCGACGGCATCGACGCCGCGGATGCGACGCTCACCCGGGTCGCGTTCGAGGACTGCACCGCCGGCGAGATGGATGTGACGCGGGCCAAGCTGCAGCACGTGGACCTACGGGGCCTGCAGGTCGAGCGGATCCGTGGGGTCGAGGGCATCGCGGGCGCCACCATGTCGCACCTGCAGGTGGTCGGCCTGGCGGAGGTCTTCGCCGCCCACCTGGGCATCCACGTCACGGACTGAGTCACGGGATCGGAGCGGCGATCCACGCCTCGATGATCCGGTCCGCGGGGAGCGAACAACCGCGAGGGGAATGCGGTGGCGCGGTAGGTTCGAGGGGTGACCGTCGATGCCGTTCTCGCCCCCAGCACCCTGCCCTTCGCTCTGCCGGACTTCGCCGTGTTCGCGGACGCGGACTACGTGGCGGCGTTCGCCGAGGGGTTCGCCCGGCACCGTCGGGAGATCGCTGCGATCGCCGCGAACCCCGAGCCGGCGACGTTCGCGAACACCGTCGAGGCGATGGAGCGGGCGGGGCAGGAGCTGGGGCGCGTCGCCGCCGTGTTCTTCTCGCTCACCTCCACTGATCGCACGGATGAACTGGAGGCGGCGCAGGCCGCGATCTCGCCGCAGTGGTCGGCGCACTTCGACGCGATCCTCATGGACGCAGCGCTGTTCGGGCGGATCGACGCCCTGTACGAGCGGCGTGCCGACCTCGGTCTCGATGCCGAGCAACTGCGTCTTCTCGAGCGCTACCACCTCCGCTTCACGCGCGCGGGTGCGGGGCTGGACGCGGCTGCGCAGGAACGCCTCCGGGCGATCAACACCGAGCTCGCGGAACTCACCACCGAGTTCTCCCGCCGCACTCTGGCCGAGACCAATGCCTCCGCAGTGCCTTTCGCGACGGAGGCCGAACTGGACGGGCTGGAGTCCGACGCCATCGCCGCGGCCCGGTCCGCCGCCGAGGCCGCCGGTCGTGACGGTTATCTGCTCGCGCTCGGCTACCCCCTCAATCAGCCGAACCTCGCGCGGCTGACCGACCGCGAGTCCCGCCGGAAGGTGTACGAGGCGTCGTCGCGGCGCAACACCCGCGGTGGGGAGAACGACACCCGCGCGCTGATCGCGCGCATCGCGGGGCTGCGCGCCGAGCGGGCCGCGCTGTTCGGCTACCCGCACCACGCCGCGTACCAGATCGCGGACCAGACGGCGGGAACCGCCGACGCGGCACTCGGGATGCTGCGTGATCTCGCGGTGCCCGCAGCGCGTAACGCCGCCGCCGAGCGCGCTGAACTCGAAGAGATCGCCGGGCATCCGATCGAGGCGTGGGACTGGCCGTACTACGCCCGCCTCGCCGAGCAGCGCGCGCAGGCCGGGGAGGGCAGTGCCGGCGGGCCGCAGCTCAGCGACTTCCTGGCGCTCGACACCGTCATCGACAAGGGCGTCTTCGAGGCCGCCTCCCGCATGTACGGTCTCGATTTCACCGAGCGTACCGACCTCGCCCTGCATCACCCGGATGCGCGGGCGTGGCAGGTGTCCGGGCCCGACGGTGCGCCGCTCGGCCTGTTCGTCGGGGACTACTTCGCGCGGCCCAGCAAGCGGGGCGGCGCGTGGATGACCAGCTTCGTCGATCAGTCCGGGCTGCTCGACGCGCAGCCGGTGATCATCAACGTCTGCAACTTCGTCAAGCCGCCCGCCGGGAGGCCCGCGCTGCTCAGTCGCGATGAAGTGACCACCGTCTTCCACGAGTTCGGGCACGCGCTGCACGGCCTGCTCTCGGACGTGACCTACCCCTACTTCTCGGGTACCAGCGTTCCGCGCGACTTCGTCGAATTCCCCTCGCAGTTCAACGAGATGTTCGCGGCGTGGCCCACGATCCTCGACGGCTACGCACGGCATCACGAGACGGGTGAGCCACTGCCGCAGCACCTTCGGGATTCGGTCCTCGAACCCGGTACGCGGGGTGAGGGTTTCGGGACCGTCGAGTACCTGGCGGCCGCCGTCATCGACCTGGCCTGGCACACCATCGCACCGGGCACCGTCGTCGGCGACGTGGAGGCTTTCGAGGCCGCGGCTCTCTCTGATGCGGGCCTGGACGTTCCCGGAGTGCCGCCGCGCTACCGCGGGCCGTTCTTCAACCACATCTTCTCGGGCGGATACAGCGCCGGGTACTACAGCTACATCTGGTCCGAGGTGCTCGACGCCGACGCGTCCGCCTGGTTCACCGCGCACGACGGACCGACCCGCGAGAACGGTGAGAAGCTGCGCGCCGCAGTGCTCTCCCGTGGCGGCAGCGTCGACGCCTCGCAGGCCTACCGTGACTTCCGCGGGGCCGACCCGGACATCGCGCCCCTCCTCGAGCGTCGCGGGCTGACCGCGTAGCGGGTCGTGCAGTCCCGGCGGCGATCGCTCACGACTGCGCCCTGGGACGTAACGCCACAGTTCGCACCTGCCGCGCACCTCGATGCGCGCGAGCAGGGGGGCTCGGAGGGGTCGTGAGCCACATCCGTCGAGCGAGGTGGAACGCGCCCTCGGCGCGGCAGCGGTCCGTGCCCCGCTGTTGGACGACCCGCCGCCGTTCTGGGACGGGTCGTGAGCGGGGGGCGATCAGGAGACGATCACGCCTCGCGGATCGACGCGGCTGTCCCGGTCCGCCGTGGCGCGGTGGATGTCGCGGGCACGGAAGTCCAGACCGTCGTGGTCGCTCGTCAGCCAGACGAGGAAGGCGACGAAAGTGATCAATGCCAGCACGCTGAGCATCTCGACCTCCTGGGTTCGAAGGATCTCCATTGATAGTGAGTAACCTTCAAACTATCACCGAGGAACGCGGCGATCGAGGTGATGCTGCACACGTCAGCGACGGAAGCGGAGCGTCACGATCTGGAAGGGGCGCAGCGACAACCGCACGTCGGCGGCGGGCTCGGGTTCGGCGACGGGACGCTCCAACAGGTCGGTGCGAACCGCCGCGGTGTGCCGGAAGTCCGCATGCACCGTCGCCGTCGCGCGGGTGCCGCGCGACTCGTAGAGGCGCACCACGACGTCCCCCGATCCGTCCTCCGCGAGCTTGACCGCCTCCACGATCACGCCCGGATGATCGACCGCGACGAGCGGCGCCACCACCTCTGCCGCACCGCTGACGCTGCGGAGCGCCAGGTTCCGGCGATACCCCTCCTCGACGGCGTCGCCGATCGTCGCGGCGGGTCGCACCGAGACGGCGAGGCGATGCCGGCCCTGGTCAGCCTCGGGATCGGGATACCGGGGCGCGCGCAGCAGCGAGAGCCGGACCGCCGTACCGGAGGACACGGTGGCGTTCGCCGTGCCGGAATCCGCGGTCAGAGCGGTGATGTCGTGCCCGTAGGTCGAGTCGTTGGCGACCGCGACGCCGTAATCGGGTTCGCCCACGTGCACCCAGCGGTGGGCGCACGTCTCGAACTTCGCCGCGTCCCATGACGTGTTGCTGTGCGTCGGCCGGAACACATGGCCGAACTGGATCTCCGAGGCGCTGCGGTCGGCCTGCACGTCGAACGGGAAGGCGAGCTTGAGCAGCTTCTGGCGCTCGTGCCAATCGATCTCGGTGACGATGTCGAGCGCGGGGGAGTCCGCGAGCAGGCTGATCCGCTGCGTGATCGTCGACTCGCCGACGCTGCGGCGCACCTCCACGGCGTCGCCGTCCACCGTCACCGAGTCCGCTTCGACGAGGTCGGTCACGTCGCGGCGGTAGAAGGAGTCGATGTCCCACGCCTCCCAGTGGTTCGGGATGTCGCGGTGCAGCTGCAGCAGGTTCCCCGGTTCCGCCATCGCCTCCCGGCCGGTCGCGGCGTCGACGAGTGAGACGAGGAGCCCGCGCGCGTCGACGAGGGCGGAGACCACACCGTTGTCGAGCCGGAACCCCGAATCCTCCACCACGGGTGGGACCGGCGCCGCCGCGGCGACGACCGCCGCGGCCAGAGCCGGCACGCCGTCGCGGGGGTGCGGCGCCGCGTTGAACACCAGACGCCGCGACGGACTCGCCGCCTCACCGGTCCCGGGCGCCGCGTCCGCAAGGGAAGCGAGCGCACCGTCGATGATCCGCTCGAGCCGCCGCGCCACGGCCGCGTAGTTGTGCTCGGCGTCCTTGTGCACCCAGGCGATCGAGCTGCCGGGCAGGATGTCGTGGAACTGCTGGAGCAGCACGAGGTGCCAGATCTCCTCGAGTTCCTGGGCGGGGTAGCCGAATCCGGTCCGTACGGCCGCGGTCGTCGCCCACAGCTCCGCCTCCCGCAGCAGATGCTCGCTGCGGCGGTTGCCCTGCTTCGTGTTCGCCTGCGAGGTGTACGTGCCGCGGTGGAACTCGAGGTACAACTCGCCAACCCAGCGCGCCGGATGCGTGAGCTCGGCGGCAGCCGCGTCGAAGAACTCGGCGGGCGAGGCGATCTCGACGGTCGGGGAGCCCTCCAGCGATGCGGCGCGGGCCGCCGCGGCGAGCATCTCCCGCGTGGGGCCACCGCCACCGTCGCCCCAACCGAACGGCACCAGGGAGCGCGTGCCGTGGCCCTGCTCGCGGTAGTTCTTCTGCGCCCGAGCCAGATCCGCGCCCGAGAGGTCCGAGTTGTACTTGTCGACGGGCGGGAAGTGCGTGAACAGCGCGGTGCCGTCGATGCCCTCCCACAGGAAGGACGAGTGCGGCATCCGGTTGGTCTGGTTCCACGAGAGCTTCTGCGTGAGGAAGTAGCGCGAGCCCGCGGCGGCCACGATCTGCGGCATGGCCGCCGAGTAGCCGAAGGAGTCGGGGAGCCACGCCTCCGGGGTGTCGATCCCGAACTCGTGCAGGAAGAAGCGCTTGCCCGCGACGAACTGCCGGGCCATCGCCTCACCGCCCGGCATGTTCGTGTCCGCCTCGACCCACATGCCGCCGACGGGCACGAACCGGCCCGCGGCGACGTGATCCTTGATCCGCGCGAACAACTCCGGGTTGCGGTCCTTCACCCATGCGAACTGCTGCGCCGACGAGCAGGCGAACGTCAGCGACGGGTCCCGGTCCATCAGGTCGACGACGTTGGCGAAGGTGCGGGCGCACTTGCGCGCCGTCTCGCGCACGGGCCACAGCCACGCGGAATCGATGTGCGCGTGGCCGACCGCGGTGATCCGGTGCGCCGACGCGGACGCGGGGGAGGCCAGCGCCGGCGCGAGGGCGGCGCGCCCCTGTGCGGCGGTCCCGGCGACGTCGTGCGGGTCCACCACGTCCAGCATCCGCTCCAGGGCGCGCAGCACCTCGTGCCGGCGCGGCAGGTCGAAGGGCAACTCGTGCATCAGGCCGTTGAGCGTCCAGACGTCCTGCTGCAGCTCCCACACCGTCAGGTCGCGCAGGGCCAGATCGATCGTCCCGAGCCGGTACAGCGGGGCGTCGCCCGCGGTCTCCCGGTCGCCCAGGTGCGTGGGGGAGACGAAGTCGCCGCCCAGGTCGGGGTTCGCCGCGCACTCGATGTAGAGATCCACCGGCTCGCCCGGGGTGAGGGGCACATAGGCGTTGAACGGCGAGATCCCCTTCGCGACGGTGCCGTCCGTCCGGTACACGAGCCCCTCGGCGTTGAAGCCGGGACCGCCGGTGAAGCCGAGTTCCACCCGGAGTTCGGGGGCGTGCACGGCGCGGTCGGGCTCGACGAGACGGGACCAGTCCGACGGTGCCGCCCCGGTGACGTGCAGCCACAGTGTGGACCACGGCGCGCCCCACGGCGTGCCGGGCGCGATCGGCTCGAAGTCCTGCGCCACGGCCTCCTCGAACGGCACGGGTTCGCCCGGGGCCGCCCACGCCGTCACGGTGACCGGCGCGGTGTGCGAATACACCGCCCGGTTCAGGAACTCCCTGGTGAACCTATCGAGCCGTTCTTCGGTCAGCCGCCGATCGTCGTGCATGACTGCACGCTACGGCCTCACGGCGTGTGATGTGCGGGGAGGAACGCGGAGGCGTCGTGCCCCGATTCCTCGGCCCGGATCACGTGCACCACGGCGTTGATCAGCGCGAGGTGGGTGAACGCCTGCGGGAAGTTGCCCAGGTGCTTGCCCGACTTCGGGTCGATCTCCTCCGCGTACAGCTTGAGCGGCGACGAGTACGCCAGCAGCCGCTCGCACAGCGCGCGGGCGCGGGCCGTCTCGCCGATCTCCACCAGCGCCGAGACCAGCCAGAACGAGCAGATGGTGAACGTGCCCTCCTCGCCGTGCAGACCGTCGTCGGTCTCCTCGACGCGGTAGCGCAGCACCAGGCCGTCCTCGGTGAGCTCGTCCGCGATGGCGAGCACGGTGGCCCGCACCCGCGGATCGTCCGAGGGGAGGAAGCGCAGCAGCGGAACCAGCAGGAGTGAGGCGTCCAGCGCCGGCGCGCCGTAGCGCTGGGTGAAGACGCCGCGATCGTCCACGCCGTGCTCGAGGATGTCGGCCTTGATCACCTCGGCCTTCTCGGCCCACTCGCGGGCGTAGTCGTCCTCGCCGTGCAGCACCGCGAGCTTGGCGCCCCGGTCGAGCGCGACCCAGCACATGACCTTCGAGCTGGTGAAGTGCTGCGGTTCGCCGCGCACCTCCCAGATCCCGCGGTCCGGCTCGCGCCAGTGCTTGAGCGCCTCCTCGACCTGCTCCTTGAGCACCGGCCACAGCGTCTCCGGGATCCGCTCGGAGGACTTGGTGTTCAGGTACACCGAGTCGAGCATCGTGCCCCAGATGTCGTGCTGGCGCTGGTCGAAGGCTCCGTTGCCGATGCGGACGGGCCGCGCACCGTCGTACCCCGAGAGGTGACCGAGCTCCTCCTCGATCAGCGTGCGCTCCCCGCCGACCCCGTACATCACCTGCAGGGGGTGGCGTTCGCCGTTGTTCGCGCCGGAGACGTCGGCGATGAAGGAGAAGAAGTCCTCGGCCTCCCGGTCCAGGCCCAGCGTGTAAAGGCCCCAGAGCGCGAACGTGGAATCGCGGACCCAGGCGTAGCGGTAGTCCCAGTTGCGGACGCCGCCCGGCGTCTCCGGGAGCGAGGTGGTCGACGCCGCGAGCAGCGCGCCCGTCGGCGAGTAGGTCAGGCCCTTGAGCGTGAGCGCCGAGCGCTGCAGGTACGTGCGCCAGGGGTGGTCGGGGAACTGGCCGCGGTTGATCCACTGCCGCCACGACTCCGCCGTGGCCCACATCTTCTGCGTCGCCTCGGGGTAGGTCTGCGGCACAGGGTGCTTGCTCCACGACAGGGCGACGAAGACCTCGTCGCCCTCCTTGAGGCGGGTGTGCGCGCGGGCCTCGCGCCCCTCGAGCCCGAGCCGCATGTTGGTGGTGAGCTTGAGCTCGGGGTTGGCGCCGAAGTCGGTCCGGGCCGTCGCGACGGCCTCGCCGTAGCCGTCGGCCGAGTACGTCCACTCCGCCCCGGCCCGGTTGTAGTCGAAGGCCGGCTCGCAGTTGAGCTGCAGCTCGACGGTGCCGGACACGCACCGCGCGGTGCGGAGCAGGATGTGCTCGGCGTCCCAGTCCGTCGGGGTGCGACGGTGCGTGCGCGAGCGGGTGTGCGTGTCGTGCCAGGGCCCCATGACGAGGGCGTCCCGCACGATCAACCAGCCGGTGGAGGTCTGCCAGGTGGTCTCGAGCATCAGGCTGCCCGGCAGGTACCGCCGGTCGACGGGCACCCGCACGCCGTAGGGCCCCAGTCGGAACGAGCCCGCGCCGCGATCGAGGATGGCGCCGAACACGCTGGGGGAGTCCGGGCGCGGGAGGCACATCCACTCGACGCTGCCGTCGCGCGCGATGAGGCACGTGTTCTCGCAGTCGGAGAGGAAGGCGTAGTCGTGGATCGGCGGGAACACGCCGTCGCCCGCGGACGGGGTGTCCGTGATCAACGCGTCGGAGCCGGGGGCATCGGAGGCGGTGGCGTCGTTCTTCGATGGCATGCCGTCCATGATGGGGCACGACGACGGGTTCGCGCACGGCGGTCGCTAGGCTGGGCGGGTGCACGCGATCGCGCAGTGGTGGGACTCGGTGGAGCTGTGGCTCACGGGTCTGCCCTACGTTCTGCAGGTCAGCCTGGTCATGGTTGTACTCGCAGTGATCGCAATTCTGGTGGTGCGCGTACTCAGTGCCCTCATCGACCGCGTCGCCGACGCGCTGGACTCCCGCCTCGAGCGGGGAGCACGCGCCGACGACGCAGGTCAGCGGGCCGCGGAAGGGAATGGCGAAGGTGTCTGAGACAGGCGGCGGATGGCGGGCGCTCGTGCCCAAGTCGAAGGTGACGCTCGCGCTGATCGCGTTGCTGGTGCTGCTCGTGGTCGCGTGGGCACTGCTGCGCTGACCGCGCTTCGTAGGATTCACGCCTGACCCGATCCCGAGCAGAACGGCGAGACGTGATCCGACCCAGTCCGCGCGGTCGTGCTGTGAGCATCGTCGCAGCCGCCCTGACCGTGCTGCTCACGGCGTGCGGGGGCGGTTCCACCGACGATCCGCACGGCGTGGACATCTCCAGCGGTGAGCACCGCGTGAACCTGGTGGCGTTCGCGGCGTCCAAACCGGCCTTCGACGTCGCCATCCCGCTGTTCCGTGAGACCAACCCGGACGTGGGCTTCTCGCAGTCCTACGGCGCGTCGGGCGATCAGTCCCGCAAAGTGGCCCGGCACGTCCCGGCGGACGTGGTGAACATGTCCGTCGCGCCCGACATCACCCGCATCGTCAAGGCGGGCCTCGTCGACAAGAACTGGGAGCAGGCGTTCCCGCGACGGTCCGTGCCCTTCACCTCCGCGGTCGCCGTGGTCGTGCGGCCGGGCAACCCGAAGGGCATCCACGACTGGTCCGACCTGCTCAAGCCGGGTGTCGAGGTGGTCACCCCAAACCCCGCCAGCTCCGGTTCGGCGAAGTGGAACCTGCTCGCGCCCTACGCGGCGCTGTCGAA
Organism: Tsukamurella pulmonis; assembly: GCF_900103175.1. Lineage (NCBI taxonomy): Bacteria > Bacillati > Actinomycetota > Actinomycetes > Mycobacteriales > Tsukamurellaceae > Tsukamurella > Tsukamurella pulmonis. The sequence goes on along the minus strand of NZ_FNLF01000002.1, from coordinate 3,196,218 downwards.
CGGCGGCCAGGAGCCCGAGAAGGGCCTGGACTTCGTCAAGGAGCTCATCCGCGAGCACACCACCGTCAGCCCCGGCTCCGGCCGCGACGCGACCTCCGCCTTCGAATCCGGCCAGGGCGACGTGCTGCTCAGCTACGAGAGCGAAGCCGTGCTGCTGCAGCGGCAGAGCAAGCGGGACGGCAAGCCCACGCCCGAGTACTTCATCCCACCCCAGTCCTTCCGCATCGATCTGCCGGTGGCCGTGGTGAACACCGCGCAGGCGCCGGAGGCCGCGCGGCGCTTCGTCGGGTTCCTGTTCTCGCCCGAGGCGCAGCGCGCGATCCCCGCGTCCGGGTTCCGGGCCGGTGACCCCGCGATCGCCGCGGAGACCGCGCACGTGTTCCCGGCGCAGCCGCAGCGGCTGTGGACGATCGACGAGCTCGGCGCGGTGCTCGGCAGGGGAACGGCCGCCAAGAACGGCGGCAAGGACCTCACCGGCTGGGCCGCCGTGGATGCCGCGCTGTTCGGCGAGAAGGGCACCATCGCCGCCGCCTACAAGAGCGGGGGCAAGTGATGCGGAGCCTGATCATCCCGCTGCGCATCGGCGTCGCCTGGCTGTGGATCTCGCTGATCGTGCTGCTGCCGATCGCCGCGATCACCACGCGCGCCTTCGACGACGGCTGGTCGGGGTTCTGGGAGGCGCTCACCGCGAAGAACGCCGTCTCGACGCTGGTGATCACCGTCTGGGTCTCGCTGCTGGTGACGGTCATCAACGTCGTGATGGGCACGATCATCGCGTGGGTGCTGGTACGCGACGACTTCCCCGGCAAGGGCGTGGTCAACGCGCTCATCGACCTGCCCTTCGCGCTGCCGACGATCGTCGCGTCGATCGTGCTGCTCTCGCTCTACGGGCCCGACAGCCCCATCGGGCTGACGCTCAACGCGACCCAGCCGGCGATCGTCATCGCGCTGGCCTTCGTCACGCTGCCCTTCGTCGTGCGCCAGGTGCAGCCGGTGCTCATCGAGCTCGACCGCGAGGTCGAAGAGGCTGCCGCGTCGCTCGGCGCGCCCAACCGGGTGATCGTCGCGAAGATCATCATCCCCACGCTGCTGCCGGCGATCCTCTCCGGTGCCGGCCTCGCCTTCACCCGCGCGATCGGCGAGTTCGGGTCCGTCGTGCTGGTGGGCGGCAACATCCCCGGCGAGACGCAGGTGGCCTCGCAGTACATCCAGCAGCAGCTCGAGGTCGACAACCAGGTCGCGGCGTCCGCGGTATCGGTCGCGCTGCTCGCGATCGCCTTCGTGCTGCTCGCCGTCATGCGGCTGGTCGGCTCACGGGCCGCGAAGAGGGAGGAGCAGGAGTGAACCTCTCCAAGAAGACGGTGCTGAGCCTGCGGTCGGTCGCGCTGCTGTACCTGCTGGTGCTGCTGATCCTGCCGATCGGCGTGATCCTGTACCGCTCGTTCGAGCGCGGTTTCGGCGAGTTCTGGGCCTGGATCACCACGCCGGCGGCGATCTCCGCACTGCAGCTCTCGCTGCTCATCGTGGCGATCGTGGTGCCCCTCAATGTGATCTTCGGCGTGCTCGTGGCGCTCGCCCTGGCGCGCGGGAAGTTCCGCGGGAAGGCCGCGCTGCAGGCCGCGGTGGACCTGCCCTTCGCGGTCTCGCCCGTGGTCGTGGGAGTGGCGCTGATCATGCTGTGGGGCGTCGGCGGCTGGTTCGGCGGCATCGAATCGCTGGGCTTCCGGATCATCTTCGGGTTGCCCGGCATGGTGCTGGCGACCACCTTCGTGACGCTGCCCTTCGTGGTCCGCGAGGTGGAGCCGGTGCTGCACGAGATCGGCCAGGACCAGGAGCAGGCCGCCGCGACGCTCGGCGCGAGCGGCTGGCAGACCTTCTGGCGGATCACGCTGCCCGCCATCCGCTGGGGCCTGACCTACGGCGTGGTCCTCACCATCGCCCGCGCGCTCGGCGAGTACGGCGCGGTGCTCATGGTCTCGTCGAACTTCCCGGGCATCTCGCAGACGCTCACGCTGCTGGTGAGCTCGCGCAACCACGACGACTACAACACCTTCGGGGCGTACGCCGCCGCGACGCTGCTCATGCTGCTGGCGCTCGTCGCGCTGGTGGTGATGTCCCTGCTCGAAGCGACCCGCAGGAGGAACCGCGATGACGATTAACGTGGTGGGAGCCAACAAGCGCTACGGCGACTTCGCGGCCCTGGACGACGTCTCCCTTCAGATCCCCGACGGCTCGCTCACGGCGCTGCTCGGCCCGTCGGGCTCGGGCAAGTCGACGCTGTTGCGCTCCATCGCGGGCCTCGATCGGCTCGACTCCGGTCTCGTCGAGATCAACGGCACCGACGTCACGCACGCCTCGCCGCAGCAGCGCGACATCGGCTTCGTCTTCCAGCACTACGCGGCGTTCAAGCACATGACGGTGCGGGAGAACGTCGCCTTCGGGCTGAAGATCCGCAAGCGGCCTGCCGCGGAGGTCAAGGCCAAGGTCGACGACCTGCTCGAGGTGGTGGGGCTCACCGGCTTCCAGACCCGCTACCCGGCGCAGCTCTCCGGCGGCCAGCGCCAGCGCATGGCGCTCGCCCGCGCGCTCGCGGTGGACCCGCAGGTACTACTGCTCGACGAGCCCTTCGGCGCCCTGGATGCGAAAGTGCGCGACGAGCTGCGCTCCTGGCTGCGTCGCCTGCACGACGAGGTGCACGTGACCACCGTGATCGTCACCCACGATCAGCAGGAGGCCCTCGACATCGCCGACCGGATCGCGGTGCTCAACAAGGGCCGGATCGAGCAGGTCGGCTCCCCGGCGGACGTCTACGACCGCCCCGAGACCGAGTTCGTGATGTCCTTCCTCGGCTCCGTCGCCAAGCTCAACGGCGTCCTGGTGCGCCCGCACGACATCCGCGTCGGCCGCACCCCCGAACTCGCCCGCGCGGGCGGGCAGACCTCCGAGGAGGCGGGCGTCCTGCGCGCCGAGGTCGAGCGCGTGGTCTACCTCGGTTTCGAGGTGCGGGTGGAGCTCAAGAACGCCGCGACGGGCGAGCGCTTCCACGCGCAGATCACCCGCGGCGACGCCGCTGCGCTGCAGCTCGGCGAGGGCGATGTCGTGTACGTCCGCGCCACGCACGTCCCGGAGATCGCCGCGCCGAAATAGGGTTGTGTGCGTCGGTAATGTTGCCGGTATGACCGATTCGAGCGGTATCGACTTCCAGCGTGTGACGACGAACGAGCAACTGCTCGGATTCCAGGAGTGCGCCTCCATCGGTTTCCAGAGCCGGATGCCCGACGCGGAACAGTGGCGGGAAGCGGTGGCGGCGCAGCTGGATTCGCTCGACCACCGTATCGCCGTCGACGGGGAGCGGACCGTCGGGACGTTCCTGTCCTTCGATCAGGAGCTCACGGCCGTCGGCGGGGCACGGGTGCCGGTCCGCGCCGTCTCCGCCGTGACGGTGCTGCCCACCCATCGCCGCCGCGGCATCCTCGGTACCCACATGCGGGGCTGCCTCGACGACGCGCGCGCAGCCGGCCACGCCGCCGCCACACTCATCGCCGCCGAGCACGCGATCTACGGCCGCTACGGCTTCGGGCAGAGCACCGAGTCCGTCGACCTCCGGATCGCGGTGGACCGCGGCCGACTGCCGCAGCCGCCGGCGGGCGAGGTGCGCTACGCCGGGGGCGAGGACTACCTCGCCGCGTCGGTCCGCATCCGCGAGTTGCTCGACTTCCCGGGCCGGGTCTCCAAGCTCGACATCAACCTGCGCCGGACCGCAGGCGTCCTGCCCGGCGGAGGCCCCGACGAGACGCTGCGCGTAGTGCTGCGCCGCGACGGCGACGTGGCGGGGATTCTTGCGTACACGATCGCGCCGAAGTGGACCGACAGTAGGCCGGACTCCACCCTCAAGGTCACCGAGCTGCTCGGCGTCGACGCGGCCGCCGAACGGGACCTGTGGGCGTTCGCCATGAGCATCGACTGGGTGCTGTGGGTCGAGGCCTCGCAGCGGCCGCTCGACGACATCGCGGCCACTGTCCCGGCGGACCCGCGCACGGTGCAGATCTCCAACCGCACCGACTTCCTCTGGATCCGCCCCTTCGACGTCCCGGCCCTGTTCTCGGCACGCACCTACGCGGTGCCGGGACGCCTCGTGCTGGAGGTGAGCGATCCGGGGTACGACGGCGCCGGGCCCGGCCCGGCGCACGGGCGGTTCCTCATCGCCACCGAGGGGGGAGCGGGCACCTGCGTGCCCACCGACGAGCCCGCGGATCTGTCCCTCGATGTCACCGACCTCGGCCGGTTGTGGCTCTCCGACGAACCCGTCGCCCGCCGCGTCGCCCTCGGATCGATCCGGGAGCTGACCGACGGTGCCGCCGCCCGCGCGGACCTCATGCTGCTGAGCCCGCGTCGCGCGTGGGCCGTCGAGATGTTCTGATCGCCGATACCGAAAGTCGGGTCCACCGGCCGTCCGCGGCACGATCTCACCGCGGAAGGCCGGAGAACCCGACGTTCGGGACGCGTCTTGTCAGACGAGGTGGGCGAGGGCGTTGCCGACCAGGCCTGCGGCGAGGGTGTTGCCGCCCGCGGGATCGATGAGCAGGAAGCTGCCCATCTCCCGGTTGACGTCGTAGTCGTCGGCGACGATCGGCTCCGCGGTCTGGATTGTGATCCGGCCGATCTGGTTCAGCTCGAGCGTGGTGCCCTCGCCGACGGTGAGGTTCTGCTCGTCGAACACCGCATCCAGCCCGCCGATGATCGCCTGCGTGGTCTTGGTGCCGTGCTTGAGCAGCAGCCGCGCGCCGATGCGCAGCGGCTTCTCGGCCAGCCAGCACACCGTCGCCTCGAACTGCTGGCGCGGCTCCGGGGCGTCGGCGGCGGAGACGATCACGTCGCCGCGCGAGACGTCCAAGTCGTCGGCGAGGATCACCGTCACCGAGCGGCCGGTGTGCGCCGAGGCGAGCTCGCCGTCGGCCGTATCGATCCGCTCGACGCGGCTGCGCGTGCCCGCGGGGAGCACGAGCACCTCGTCGCCCACATCGACGGTGCCGGCGGCCACCTGCCCGGCGTACCCCCGGTAATCGGGGTACTCGGGCGTGCGGGGCCGGATCACGTACTGCACCGGGAAGCGGAAGCCGATCGGCTTCGTGTCCGGATCCGTCGGGATCGACTCCAGATGCTCGATGAGCGACGGGCCGTCGTAGTACGGCGTCTGATCCGAGCGCGAGGCGACGTTGTCGCCGTGCAGCGCCGAGACGGGGATCGCGTGGACGGCCTCGTCGGCCCAGCCCAGCGAGCCGGTGAGGGCGCGGAACTCGGCGGAGATCTCCTGGAACACCGTCGCCGGGTCCTCGACCAGGTCGATCTTGTTCACCGCGAGCACCAGGCGCGGCACGCCCAGCAGCGAGAGCACCGCGGCGTGCCGGCGGGTCTGCTCGATGACGCCCTTGCGCGCGTCGGTCAGCAGGATCACGACCTGCGCGGTGGACGCGCCGGAGACCGTGTTGCGGGTGTACTGCACGTGCCCGGGGGTGTCGGCCAGGATGAAGGACCGGTTGGGCGTCGCGAAGTAGCGGTAGGCGACGTCGATGGTGATGCCCTGCTCGCGCTCGGCGCGCAGGCCGTCGACCAGCAGCGACAGGTCGGGGGTGTCGAGCCCCTTGTCGACCGACGCGCGGGTGACGGCGTCGATCTGGTCGGCGAGCACCGACTTCGTGTCGTAGAGCAGCCGCCCGACGAGGGTGGACTTGCCGTCGTCGACGGAGCCGGCCGTGGCCAGGCGCAGCAGCGCGGGTGCGGTGCTCATCAGAAGTAGCCTTCCTTCTTCCGGTCCTCCATCGCCGCCTCCGAGACGCGGTCGTCGCCACGGGTGGCGCCGCGCTCGGTGAGCCGCGACGCCGCGACCTCGGCCATGATCTGCTCGTTGTTCGACGCGGTGGATTCGATGGCGCCCGTGGTGGAGCCGTCGCCGACGGTTCGGTAGCGCACCGACAGGGTCTGCACCTGCTCGCCCTCGCGCGGCCCGCCCCACACGCCGGACGTCATCAGCATCCCGTCGCGGGAGTAGACCTCGCGCTCGTGCGCGTAGTAGATCGAGGCCAGCTCGATGTCCTCGCGGGCGATGTAGCGCCAGATGTCGAGCTCGGTGAAGTTGCTGATCGGGAACACCCGCACGTGCTCGCCCGGTGCGTGCCGGCCGTTGTAGAGGTTCCACAGCTCGGGGCGCTGCCGCTTCGGGTCCCACTGGCCGAAGGCGTTGCGCAGCGAGAAGATCCGCTCCTTGGCGCGGGCCCGCTCCTCGTCGCGGCGGCCGCCGCCGAAGACCGCGTCGAAGCGGTTCTCGGAGATGGCGTCCAGCAGCGGCACCGTCTGCAGGGGATTGCGGATGCCGTCGGCACGCTCCTCGAGGCGGCCGTCCGCGAGGTAGTCCTCGACCTTGGCCACGTGCAGGCGCAGGTTGTACTTCTCGACCATCCGGTCGCGGAAGTCGAGCACCTCGGGCAGGTTGTGGCCGGTGTCCACGTGCAGCAGCGCGAAGGGGAGCGGCGCCGGCCAGAACGCCTTCACCGCGAGGTGCAGCAGCACCGTCGAATCCTTGCCGCCCGAGAACAGGATCACGGGGCGCTCGAACTCGCCCGCGACCTCACGGAAGATGTGGATCGCCTCGGACTCCAGCGCGTCGAGCGTGCTGAAACCGGGCACCGTCGGCGACGTGGGGGGCTCTGTGATGGTCATGAGGCGTGCAGTCCGCATTCTGTCTTGGTCGAACCGGCCCAGCGGCCGCTTCGAGGATCGGAACCCGGGGCGGGCTTGTTGGTGCAGGGCTGGCAGCCGATCGACGGGTAGCCCTCGTCGACCAGCGGGTTCACCAGGATGCCGTTCTCCTCGATGAACCGCTGCATCTGCTCGTCGGTCCAGTCGACGATCGGGTTGACCTTGAGCAGTCCGAAGCCCTCGTCGAACGAGATGAACGGGGCGTTGGCGCGGGTGGGCGACTCGACGCGACGGATGCCGGTGACCCACGCCCGGTAGCCCGACAGGGTCTCCCGCAGCGGCACCACCTTGCGCAGGTTGCAGCACTGCGCGGGATCGGTGGCGAACAGGTCCTTGCCGACGGTCGCGTCCTGCTCGCCGACGCTCTGCGCGGGCGTCACGTTGAGCAGCTCCACCTCGTAGATCGACTCGACCGCATCGCGCATGCCGATCGTCTCGGGGAAGTGGTAGCCGGTGTCGAGGAAGAGCACCTTCGGCCGGTCCTGCACCTGCTTGGCGAGGTGCACCAGCACGCCGTCCTGCATGTTGGAGGCGACGACGAAGTCCTCGCCGAAGGTGTCCAGCGTCCACTGCAGCAGCGTGAGCGGGTCGGCGCCCTCCAGCTCCTTCGACGCGCGCTCGGCGAGGGCGCGGAGCTCGTCCGCGTCCCGTCCGGTCAGGGGGTTCGACGGTGTCGTGCGGGCTCGCTCGCTCGCCGGGGTGCTGGTCATCGCAGGTCCTCCTCCGCGGCGCGGAGCGTCCACTGCGCGAAACGTTCGCCGTCCTCGCGCTGCGTCACGAAGTTCCGCACCACTCGCTCGATGTAATCCCCGAGCTCCGTCGACAGCACCTTGTGCTGGCGCAGCTTGCGGCCGAAACCGCTGTCGAGTCCGAGGCTTCCACCCAGGTGAACCTGGAAGCCCTCGACTTGATTCCCCTCGTGATCGTCCACGAGCTGGCCCTTGAAGCCGATGTCGGCGATCTGGGAGCGGCCGCACGAGTTGGGGCAGCCGTTGATGTTCACCGTGATCGGCACGTCCAGCTGCGCGTTGATGTCGGCGAGCCGCTGGTCCAGATCGGGGACCAGCACCTGCGAGCGCTTGCGGGTCTCCACGAAGGAGAGCTTGCAGAACTCGATACCACTGCACGCGATGAGGTTCCGGCGCCAGATCGACGGGCGGCCCTGCAGGCCCAGCGGCGCCAGTTCGTCGATGAGGGAATCGACCTGGTCGTCGGGCACGTCGAGGACGATGAGCTTCTGGTACGGCGTGAACGAGGCGCGATCGGAGCCGACCCGATCCATCGCGTCGGCCACCTTGCTCAGGACGGTGCCCGAGACGCGGCCGGCGATGGGGGAGAAGCCGACGGCGTTGAGGCCGTTGCGCAGCTTCTGCACCCCGATGTGATCGATGGGACGCTCCGGCAGCGCGGGCGCGGGACCGTCGATCAGCTTGCGGCCGAGGTACTCGTCCTCGAGGACCTGGCGGAACTTCTCGATGCCCCAGTCCTTGACCAGGAACTTCAGCCGCGCCTTCGAGCGCAGTCGGCGGTAGCCGTAGTCGCGGAAGATCGAGACCACGCCCTCCCAGACATCGGGCACCTCGTCGAGCGGGATCCAGGCGCCCACGCGCTGGGCGAGCATCGGGTTCGTCGACAGGCCGCCGCCGACCCAGAGGTCGAGGCCGGGGCCGTGTTCGGGGTGCTCGACGCCGATGAAGGCAACGTCGTTGATCTCGTGGACCACGTCCTGCTGGCCCGAGATGGCGGTCTTGAACTTGCGCGGCAGGTTCGAGTACTTCGGGTCGCCGATGTAGCGGCGCACGATCTCGTCGATCGCGGGCGACGGGTCGAGGACCTCGCTGAAGGACTCGCCGGCCAGCGGGGAGCCGAGCACCACGCGGGGGCAGTCGCCGCACGCCTCGGTGGTCTTGAGGCCGACCGCCTCGAGACGCTTCCAGATCTCGGGCACGTTCTCGATCTCGATCCAGTGGAACTGCACGTTCTCACGGTCCGAGATGTCGGCGGTGTCGCGGCCGAACTCGGTGGAGAGCTCGCCGAGGGTGCGCAGCTGCGCAGCGTCGAGTTTTCCGCCGTCGCAGCGCACGCGCATCATGAAGTACGGCGCCTCGAGCAGGTCGATGTTCTCGTCACCGGTGTAGGTGCCGTCGTACCCCTGCTCGCGCTGGGTGTAGAGGCCCCACCAGCGCATCCGGCCGCGCAGGTCGGCCTTGTCGATGGACTCGAAGCCCTGCTTCGAGTAGATGTTCTCGATCCGGGCACGCACGTTGAGCGGGTTGTCGTCGCGCTTGGTCTGCTCGTTGGCGTTGAGCGGCGTGCGGTACCCCAGCTTCCACTGGCCCTCCGACTTGCGCTTGACGGGGCGCGTCCGCGCCGGCCGCGTGGGGGCGGCGTCAGCGGCGGAGGGGACAGGGGCGTCGGCGATCGACGTCATGGAGGCTCCTGGGATTCATGGGATGGTGCGCCAGGGCTGGTGGCGCTCAGGGGCTCGACGCGGACGGAGGCGTCGTGAATCAGGCCTGACAGCCGCTGCTGCAGACCCGCAGGTAATCGATGTGCCGGCGCGATGCCAGCAGCTCACCCTGTTCATCCATCGAGATCATTGTGCCACTGGTTGAGCGGAAAAGCGGAATCGGGTTCCGCTCACCGGTGCGTGAAATTCCGTGGTCGGGCCACCTGCCAGACTGGACGCGTGCCCACGCCCTCGACACCAGAGCTCCGTCGGCTCGACGGGGCCTCGGCGCCGTTCGGGTTGTACCTGCACGTCCCCTTCTGCGCGACGCGCTGCGGCTACTGCGACTTCAACACCTACACGGCCGGTGAGCTGGGGGCGTCGACCTCGCCGCAGGCATGGGCGGAGGCGATCGACGGGGAGCTCGCGCTGGCCCGCCGGGCGCTCGGCGACGTCCCGGTCTCGACGGTCTTCGTCGGCGGGGGGACCCCGTCGCTGCTGGGCGGCGACGGACTGGCGGCCCTGCTGGACACGGCCCGCCGGCACTTCACCTTCGCCGACGACGCCGAGGTGACCACCGAGTCCAACCCCGAGTCCACCTCGCCGGAGTTCTTCGCGCGGCTGCGGGAGGCGGGCTTCACCCGGATCTCGCTGGGCATGCAGTCCGCCGCCGAGCACGTGCTCAAGGTGCTCGACCGCACCCACACCCCGGGGCGGGCGGTGGCCGCGGCGAAGGAGGCCCGCGAGGCCGGCTTCGAGCACGTCAACCTCGACCTCATCTACGGCACGCCGGGGGAGTCCGACGACGACCTGCGGGCGTCGCTGGACGCCGTGCTCGACGCCGGGGTGGACCACGTCTCCGCCTACGCGCTCATCGTCGAGGACGGCACCGCGCTGGCCCGCCGGATCCGCCGCGGCGAGCTGCCCGACACCGACGACGACGTCCTCGCCCATCGCTACGAGATGCTCGACGGTGCGCTGCGGGGTGCCGGTTTCGACTGGTACGAGGTGTCGAACTGGGCCCGCTCGGAGGCGGGACGGTGCCGGCACAACGAGCTGTACTGGGAGGGCGCGAACTGGTGGGGCGCCGGTCCCGGCGCGCACGGCCACATCGCGGGCACGCGGGTCTGGAACGTCAAGCACCCCGCGCGGTACGCGGAGGCGGTCGCGGGCGGCGCGCTGCCGATCGCGGGCCACGAGGTGCTCACCGACGAGGATCGCCACGTCGAGGACGTGATGCTGCGCGTGCGCATGCGCTCCGGCATCCCCGCCGCGGTGCTGCGGCCCGACGAGGCCGCGCGGGCCGAGGCGGAGGTCACCGTCGGGAACCTGAACCGTGCGGGTGAGGGCTACGTCCTCACCGACGCCGGCCGGCTGCTGGCCGACGGCGTGGTGCGGCGGATCCTGGACTGAGCTACGACAGCGCCCACACGACGGTCACGGTGACGGTGAGCGACTGTTCGCCCGCCTGGACCGGCACGGGAGCGGCGGCGGCGCCCGGCCCGGAATCGGGGGTGGCGTAGCCCCGGGTCGTGACGGGCCGGACGGGGGCACCCTCGGTGACCGTCCGCACCTCGCCGAGTTCGCCGCCCGAGAGCTTCGCGTACTGCTCGGCGCGGGACTTGGCCTCCGCGAAGGCCTTGTCGCGGGCCGTGGCCTTGAGGTCGGAGTCGTTCTCGATGTCGAAGCCGACGGAGTTGATCCGGGTGGCGTCGCCGCCCGCGGTCGCCAGGTCGCCGAGCAGCTTGGACGCGCTCTCGAGCTTGCGGACCTTGACGGTGAGCGACTGCGTCGCCTCGTACGAGGTGATCTGCTGATCCGGTCCGTAGCGCGGATCGATCTTGACGTTCGCGGTGGCGATGTCCTTGGTGTCCACGCCGTTCGCGCCCGCCGCGTCGATCACCTTCTGCGCGCTCGCCGAGGCGTTGTTGAGCGCGGTCGTCACGTCGCCCGCCTGGTGCTGCACGGCGAGCTGCACGGTGAGCACGTCGGGCTTGCCGGACGATTCGCCGGTACCGACGGCTGTGATCTCGCGCGGGGAGTCGTTGCTCGTGCTCGACGATCCGCACGCCGCCACCGATCCGCCCAGTGCGAGCGTCGCGAGGAGCGCGACGCCGGTCGTGCGCCAGTTCCGTGCCGTCCTGGATGTCGGGTTCGCCATGGTCCCAGCGTGGCAGCGGAGGGTGCGCCGCCGCAGCGGAACGGTCGTTACGGCAACGGAGAAGTCGGTTAGACCAACTCCCATTCGACGGTGACGTGCGCCGTGATCTCGCGTTCGCCGGCTTCCATCGCCGGCCCGGCGGGAGCAGCGGCGGTGAGGGCCTTCGCGGCGAAGTGCACATCGGCGCGCGGGCCCGGAGCGGACTCGTCGGTGATGGACAGCACCGCGCCGAGAGCGTCGCCGGACAGGGCCGCGTACTGCTCGGCCTTCGCCTTGGCGTGGGCGAACGCGGCCTCGCGCGCCGCGGCGGCGGGCCCGGCACCGTCGGACAGGGCGAACGAGACGGACTGGATACGGGCCGCGTCGCCCGCGGCGGTCGCGGCGGCCTGCAGGACTGCGGCGGCGTCGGCGACGGAACGGATGGTGAGCGTCAGCGACTCGGTCGCGGCGTAACCCTCGAGCCGGCGGTCCTCCCACGGGCCCGTCTCGACGGCCTGCAGGCCGACTCCGGTCGTGGCGACATCGCCTTCGGCCACCCCGGCCGCGCGGACGGCGGCGACGACGGCGCGGGCCGCCGTGCCCGCTCCCGAGAAGGCGCTCGCCACGTCCGGCGCGCGGAACTCGACGCCGACGTGGGCGATGACGACGTCCGGGGTCGCCGTGGCGGCGCCGGAGCCGGTCTGGCGAATGGTGCGCGACATGGGGAGTCCTCTCAATCCTGGCGGGCGTGCTTGCCGTGCCTCCTCGAGGATGCCGGACGGGGCGGGGTGCCGGGCGGCAGCGAGTGCACCCGGCAGTGCAGCACCTCGCGGCCGCGCAGCGCCGACCGGACGGCCCGGTGCAGGCCGTCCTCGAGGTAGAGGTCACCGTTCCATTCGACGGCGTGCGGGAACAGGTCGCCGTAGAAGGTGGAGTCCTCGGAGAGCAGCCGGTCGAGCGCCAGCACCGTGGTGGTGGTGACGATCGAGCTCAGGCGGACCTGCTGCGGCGGGATCCGGGACCAGTCGCGGGCGGTGAGTCCGTGATCCGGGTACGGCTTGCCGTCGAGTACGCCCTTGAAGATCACGGCTCGACTCTAGCCCGCGTAAACTGGGCGATCGAAGATCCCGAGGGAAAGGCGGCACGATGTCGAGCACGGAGGACCGGCGGTTCGAGGTGCTCCGGGCGATCGTCGCCGACTACGTCGAGACGCACGAGCCCGTTGGATCGAAAGCGCTGGTGGACCGGCATCACCTGGGCGTCTCCAGCGCGACGGTCCGCAACGACATGGCGGTCCTTGAGGCCGAGGGTTACATCACGCAGCAGCACACGAGTTCGGGGCGCATCCCCACGGAGAAGGGGTACCGGCAGTTCGTCGACCGGATCGCGCAGATCAAGCCGCTCTCGTCGGCCGAGCGCCGCGCGATCCTGCAGTTCCTCGAGACCGGCGTCGACCTCGACGACGTGCTGCAGCGCTCCGTGCGTCTCCTCGCCCAGCTCACGCGGCAGGTCGCGATCATCCAGTACCCCGTGATCAGTTCCGCGCGGGTCCGCCACCTCGAGGTCGTCGCGCTGGCACCGACGCGGCTGTTGCTCGTGGTGATCCTCGACTCGGGCCGCGTGGAGCAGCGCCTCGTCGAGCTGGGGGAGCCCGCCTCCGACGAGGACCTCTCGCGCCTGCGGGAGCTGTTCGGCGCCGCCGTGCAGGGCAAGCTCATCCCCGATGCGTCGATGGGGGTCGCCGATCTCGCTCCGCTCGCCCCCCGCGACCTGCGCGACGCGGTGATCCGGATCTCGACGGTGCTGGTCGAGACGCTCGTCGAACGCGCCGACGACCGGCTGGTGCTGGGCGGCACCGCGAACCTCACCCGCAACGCGGCCGATTTCGACGCGGTCTCGGGCTCGCTGCGCAGCGTGCTGGAGACGCTCGAGGAGCAGGTCGTGGTGCTCAAGCTGCTGACGGCGCGGCAACAGCCCGGCACGGTGTCGGTGGCGATCGGTTCGGAGACCCAGGACGAGAACCTGCGCGGTGCGTCCGTGGTCTCCACCGGGTACGGCGCGCCCGGCGCGATCTTCGGTGGGGTGGGCGTGCTCGGCCCCACCCGGATGGACTACCCGGGCACCATCGCGTCCGTCGCCGCGGTCGCCCGCTACGTCGGCGAGGTGCTCGGCGAGCGCTGATGCTCGTCCGCGCATGATTCTCGACGGGGTGACCTGCGCGAATGGTCCGATCGGGCGGTGTGGTGGAATCATGGGTTGAGCGCGGTCCGATCAGGTCCGCTGACTGTCGCCGATTTCGTAAGAGGGTTTCGCAGAAGTGGCTCGTGATTACTACCGCATCCTCGGGGTCGATTCGAAGGCCTCCGACCAGGAGATCAAGCGCGCGTACCGCAAGCTCGCCCGCGAGCTGCACCCCGATGTGAACCCCGACGAGGCGGCGCAGGAGAAGTTCCGCGACGTCTCCGACGCGTACGAGGTGCTCAGCGATCCGGAGAAGCGGCGCGTCGTGGACATGGGCGGCGATCCGCTCGACAGCTCGCCGGGCGGCGGCGGCTTCGGTGGCGGAGGGTTCAGCGGCTTCGGCGGTGGCGGCCTGGGCGACGTCTTCGAGGCGTTCTTCGGCGGCGGCATGGGCGGCGGCGGGCGCGGCCCGCGCGGCCGGGTCCGCGAGGGCAACGACGCGCTGATCCGCATGGAGCTCGATCTCGACGAGTGCGCCAACGGCGTGAGCCGCGAGCTGACCGTCGACACCGCGATCCTGTGCGACAAGTGCCAGGGCGCCGGCACCGAGGGCGACAGCAAGCCGTCGACGTGCCCCACCTGCCACGGCGCGGGCGAAGTGCAGTCGGTGCAGCGCTCGTTCCTCGGCCAGGTCATGACGTCGCGACCGTGCCCCACCTGCTCGGGTGCCGGCGAGGTCATCGAGAACCCCTGCAGCAAGTGCAGCGGCGACGGCCGCGTGCGCAGCCGCCGCAACCTCACCGTGAAGATCCCCGCCGGCGTCGGCGACGGGATGCGCGTGCGCCTGGCCGGCCAGGGCGAGGTCGGCCCCGGTGGCGGCCCCGCCGGTGACCTGTACGTGGAGGTCACCGAGCGCGAGCACGAGTTCCTCACGCGCGACGGCAGCACGCTGCACGTGACCGCGCGGGTGCCGATGTTCGACGCCGCCCTGGGATCCGAGGTCACCGTCCCCACCGTGATCGACGACGAGCTCACCGTCGAGGTGCCCCCGGGCACGCAGACGGGCGACACCAAGGTGCTGCGCGGGCACGGCATGCCGCAGGTCAACTCGCCGAACCGCGGGAACCTGGTCGTGCACTTCGACGTCGCGGTCCCGTCGCGCCTGGACAAGAAGCAGGCCGACAAGCTGCGCGAGCTCAAGGCGCTGTTCCCGGGCGAGGGCCCGCACGCGGCGCGTCGCGGCGGCCCGGACCAGGGCGGCGGCATCTTCTCCCGCCTGCGCGACACGTTCGCCGGGCGGTAACCGCAGGTGGCGGCCACCGTCTTCCTCGCGGAGTCGCTGCCCGCGCCGGGGGAGGAGTACCTCCTCGCCGGCGACGAGGGGCGCCACGCCGCCGCAGTGCGGCGCGTCCGGGTCGGCGAGGAGCTGGTCCTGTCCGACGGTGCCGGAGGCTTCGCCCGGTGCACCGCCGTCGCCTTCGGCAAGGCCGACGTGACGGTGCGGTGCGCGCAGGCCTGGACGGTGCCGCCCGCGTCGCCGCGCGTGGTCCTCGTGCAGGCGCTGCCCAAGTCGGATCGGTCCGAGCTCGCGGTGGAGCTCGCCACCGAGGCGGGGATCGACGCGATCGTGCCGTGGCAGGCTTCGCGCTGCGTCTCCCGCTGGGACGGGGGCGGGTCCGGCGGGAAGGGTTCCGCCAAGGCCGAGAAGGGCGTCGCTCGGTGGCGCGCCGTGGCCCGCTCCGCCGCGAAACAGGCACGGCGAGCGTATGTTCCGGAGGTCCACGACCTGGTGACCACGCGGGAACTGGTTCCACTACTCACCAGTATGGATGCGAATGTAGTTGTCTTGCACGAGGGTTCGGCGGTGCCTCTCGGCGAGGTTGACTTCTCAGTAACCGGAACCGTCGTTATCGTGGTGGGGCCGGAGGGCGGAATCAGCCCCGAGGAACTGGATGCCCTGGTCGGGATCGGTGCGCAGCCCGCGCTCCTCGGCCCGACGGTGCTGCGGACTTCCACCGCGGCCGCCGTCGCCCTGGGGGCGCTGGGTGTAATGACCGACAGATGGTCCGGCACGCCGCCGGACTGATGGCCGGATCGGCGGAACGCCGGCCGGCGGGGTGGCTCAGGAGGGCTCGGACACGATGGCGCGTCGCATCTTCTACGGCAGCGAGGACTCGCAGCACGGCCACTTCTATCCGGGCGACGCGGACAAGCCGCTGATCACGCTGGTGCACGGCGGCTACTGGCGCAATCTCTACACGATGTCGATGGAGTCCAAGGTCGCCAAGGACCTCAACGACCGCGGCTACCCCGTGTGGAACGTCGAGTACCGGCGGGTGGGCGAGCCCGGCGTGGTGTGGCCGATCCTCGGCAACGACGTGCTCGAGGCCATCGACTACGGCGCCGCCAAGCTGGCGAAGGGCGCCGGTCAGATCGTCGCCGCGCACAGCGCGGGCGCCACGCTCGCGGTCTGGGCCGCTGCGCAGCGGCCCGACCTGCTGGGCGTCATCTCCCGCGGCGGCGTCCTCGACCTCATCGAGCGCGGCGACGGCGATCAGTCGATGCGGCTGCTCTTCGATCTCGCGCCCAACGCCAATCAGCGGCTGATCAAGCGGACCTTCGCGCAGGCCAGCCCCGTGGCGGCGATGCCCTTCACCACCCGCGTCCGCGCCCTGCACGGCCGACTGGACGAGCAGGTGCCCTACCAGCTCTCCGAGTGGTTCCTCTCCCAGGCGCAGGAGAACGGCATGGACGCGACCCTGACGATGATCGAGGGCGAGGGCCACGACGACTTCCTCGAGCCCGGCTCGAAGGGGCATGCGGCCACCGTCGCCGCGATCGAGGAGCTCGCCGCGCGCTGACCGGGCCGGGCGGGATACGCCCGGGGAGAAACCCACGGGCCTTCCGGGGGTGAGCGGTACTAAACTGGAGATATCCGCACCGTCAGGCGCGGGGACCGCCGAGTTAAGGAATGACGCACCGCGTGCCAGACCCCACCAGTTCCGACAGCCCCGCTCAGGCCGTGACGCCGGCGCGGTCCACCGTCGAGATCCCCATCGAGCTGACCTTCGGTCTCCTCGGCCCCGCGGATGCGAACCTCCGTGCACTGGAGGGGGCGCTGTCCGCGGACATCCACGCCCGCGGCAACGTCATCACGCTCTCCGGCCGCCCGGCCGACGTGGCACTGGCCGAGCGCGTGCTCGCCGAGCTGCTCGCCGCCGTGCGCAGCGGCGTCGCGGTGAGCCCGGAGGAGGTGCGCCGGTCCGTCGGCATGATGACCGACGGTTCCGGCGAGTCGCCCGCCGAGGTGCTCACGCTGGACATCATCTCCCGCCGCGGTAAGACCGTCCGGCCCAAGACGGTGAACCAGAAGAAGTACGTCGACGCGATCGACGCGCACACCATCGTCTTCGGCATCGGCCCCGCCGGCACCGGTAAGACTTATCTGGCAATGGCCAAGGCCGTGCAGGCCCTGCAGTCCAAGCAGGTCAGCCGCATCATCCTGACCCGCCCCGCCGTCGAGGCGGGGGAGCGCCTGGGCTTCCTGCCGGGCACCCTCAACGAGAAGATCGACCCGTATCTGCGCCCGCTCTACGACGCGCTGCACGACATGATGGACCCCGAGGCCATTCCGAAGCTGATGGAAGCGGGCGTGATCGAGGTCGCGCCGCTCGCGTTCATGCGCGGCCGCACGCTCAACGACGCGTTCGTCATCCTCGACGAGGCGCAGAACACCACCGCCGAGCAGATGAAGATGTTCCTCACCCGCCTCGGCTTCGGCTCCAAGATCGTGGTCACCGGTGACACGTCCCAGGTGGACCTGCCCGGCGGCGCGACCAGCGGCCTGCGCGCCGCGGTCGGGATTCTGCGCGGCATCGACGACATCCACATCGCCGAGCTCAGCAGCTCCGACGTGGTGCGGCACCGTCTGGTCGCCGAGATCGTCGACGCCTACTCCACCTTCGAGGAGCAGCTCGAAGCCACCAAGCGCCCGCAGCTGGGCGCGCGACGCATTCCGGGACGCCGATGAGCATCGAATTCGCCAACGAGTCGGGCTTCGACGTCGACGAGGCCGAGGTCGTGGCCGTGGCCGCGTTCGCCATCGCGGCGATGGACGTGCACCCCGGTGCGGAGCTGAACATGCTCGCCGTCGACCTCGACACCATGGCCGACCTGCACGTGAAGTGGATGGACCTGCCCGGACCGACCGACGTGATGAGCTTCCCGATGGACGAGCTCACGCCGGGCGGCCGCCCGGACATGGTCGACGCCGGCCCCGCGACGCTCGGCGACATCGTGCTGTGCCCGCAGTTCGCGGCGGAGCAGGCCACCGCGGCGGGACATTCCACCGGCCACGAGCTCAACGTGCTCACCGTCCACGGCGTGCTGCACCTGCTCGGCTACGACCACGCCGAGCCCGACGAGGAGCGCGAGATGTTCGCGCTGCAGGACAGCATCCTGGCCGAGTACTACGCGCAGCAGCGCGAGCGGGACCGCCGCGCCCGCCAGTCCGCGCGCGACGACACGCTGCTCGGCCGCGCCGGCTTCCTGGGGCGGCGGGACTGAGCCGTGACCTCGTCGATCCTGCTGATCGTCGGCGTCGTCGCCCTGGTGTTGCTGGGCGGGCTGTTCGCGGCGATCGACTCGGCCCTGTTGACCGTGTCCCCGGCGCGCGTCGAGGACCTCGTCGAGGACGGGCGCCCCGGCGCGAAGCGATTGCAGCGCGTGCTGGTCAACCGGCCGCTGTACGTCAATCTCGTGGTGCTGTTGCGCACCGCCTGCGAGATCCTCGCCACCGTCCTGGTGTTCGTGGTGCTCGACCGCTACCTGCCCACCGTGTGGACCGCGGTCGTGACCGCCGCCGTGATGACGGTGGTCAGCTACGTGCTCATCGGCGTCGGCCCGCGCACCCTCGGCCGCCAGCACGCCTACACGCTGGGCTGTGTGACCGCGGTCGTGCTGCAGGTGATCGCCATCCTCATGGGGCCGATCACCCGCCTGCTCATCCTTCTCGGTAACGCCATCACGCCGGGCCGCGGTTACCGCAACGGCCCGTTCGCGACGGAGGTCGAGCTGCGCGAGCTCGTCGACCTCGCGCAGCAGCGCGGCGTGGTCGACGAGGACGAGGGCAAGATGATCCAGTCCGTCTTCGAGCTCGGGGACACCGCGGCCCGCGAGGTCATGGTGCCCCGGCCCGAGATCGTGTGGATCGAGGCCGACAAGTCGGTCTCGCAGGCCACCCGCCTCGCGGTCCGCTCCGGCCACTCCCGCATCCCGGTCATCGGGGAGAACGTCGACGACGTGCGCGGCGTCGTCTACCTCAAGGACCTCGTCGCCCTGCCCGACGGTGCCGATCGCCACGCCATCGCGGTGGGCCGGATGGCCCGCCCGGCGGTCTTCGTGCCCGACTCGAAGCCGGTCGACGCGCTGCTGCGCGAGATGCAGCACACCAACAACCACATGGCGGTGCTCGTCAACGAGTACGGTTCCATCGCCGGACTGGTCACCATCGAGGACGTGCTGGAGGAGATCGTCGGCGAGATCACTGACGAGTACGACTCCGGCGAGGTCGCCCCGGTCGAGGAACTCGGCGACGGGCACTTCCGGGTCTCGGCCCGGCTCGACCTCGAGACCCTTGGTGAGCTGTTCGACAAGGACATCGAGGAGGACGAGGTCGACACCGTCGGTGGCCTTCTCGGCCTGGCCCTGGGGCGCGTGCCGCTGCCCGGCTCCGAGGTGCTGGCACACGGCCTGCTGCTCGAGGCCGAGGGCGCCACGGACCGTCGCGGCCGGGTCCGGATCTCGACGGTCCTGGTGCGGTCCGCGGAGGACGAGGCGGGCGCACCGTCGGACGACGATGCCGGCAGAGCGAACGACGAGAAGGAGACCGTGTGACCGAGACGTCCGAGGAGGACCTCAAGCTCGTGACCCTCGCGCGCGGTGCGATGGCGCGAGCGGGCGCCGGGCACGGCGCCGCGGTACGGGATCTCGACGGCCGCACCTACGCCGGCGCGCCGGTCGCTCTGGCGTCGCTGGCGCTGACGGGGCTGCAGGTGGCCGTCGCCACCGCACTGAGCTCCGGTGCCGAGGGGTTCGAGGTGGCGGTCCTGGTGGGCGGTGCGGGCGTCGAGGACGCCGGTGTCGCCGCCCTGCACGAGGTGTCGCCGACGGCACCGGTCCTGTTGTTCGACGCACGAGGAGAGGCCCTGACGTGACCGAGGAGATCCAGGCGCACGACGACGGGGGCGAGGACTTCCGGTCCGGATTCGTGTGCTTCGTGGGGCGGCCCAACACGGGCAAGTCCACCCTGACCAATGCGTTGGTCGGCGCGAAGGTGGCGATCACCAGCTCGCGCCCGCAGACCACCCGCTCGACGATCCGCGGCATCGTCAACCGGCCCGACTGCCAGCTGGTGCTGGTGGACACCCCCGGTCTGCACCGTCCGCGGACGCTGCTCGGGCAGCGGCTCAACGACCTGGTGCGCGACACCTACTCCGAGGTCGACGCGATATGCCTGACGATCCCGGCGGACGAGAAGATCGGCCCCGGCGACAAGTACATCCTCGACCAGGTGCGGCACATGGCGCCGAAGACCACGCTCATCGGCGTGGTCACGAAGATCGACAAGGTCGGTCGGGAGAAGGTCGCCGAGCAGTTGCTGGCCGTCGCCGCCTTCCTCGGCGGCGAGAGCGACGTGATCCCCGTGTCCGCTGCCTCCGGCGAGCAGGTCGAGGACCTGGTGAAGCTGCTGGCGTCGAAGATGGCGCCCGGCCCGGCGTTCTACCCCGACGGCGAGATCACCGATACCGACGACGACACCATGATGGCCGAACTGATCCGGGAGGCCGCTCTCGAGGGCGTGCGCGATGAGCTTCCGCACTCGCTCGCGGTGGTCATCGAGGAGGTTCTCGAGCGGGACAAGACCGAGGCGCAGGAGAAGTCCGGTAAGCCCGCGATGCTCGAGGTGCACGCCCTGCTCTACGTGGAGCGGCCCTCGCAGAAGGCGATCATCATCGGCAAGGGCGGTTCGCGCCTGAAGTCGGTGGGCACCGCCGCGCGCGGCGAGATCGAGAAGCTCCTGGGCCGCAAGGTCTTCCTCTCCCTGCACGTCAAGGTCGCCAAGGACTGGCAGCGCGATCCGAAGCAGCTGGGGCGTTTGGGCTTCTAGCGTTCTCCAGCGAGAACCGCGGCGACGGGTCGCCGAGCATCCAACTGTCGATGCTGACCCGCAGGGGGAGGACCGCGCTGCGGGGCGGCTCGTGCGGGGTGCTCACGCCTGCTCCGGCGTGGTGACCTTTCCGGGCGAATCCGTCATTGCTGATCTCCTCGTGACGTCCGGACGTCAGTCTGCCAGACGGCGCGGCACGGGCGCATCTGTCGGCGCGAGGTGGGATGATGTTCCTCATGAGGTCGTACCGGGACAGCGCTGTGGTGCTGCGGCAGCACAAGCTGGGGGAGGCCGACTACATCCTCACGCTGCTGACCCGGGACAACGGCCTGGTCCGCGCCGTCGCGAAGGGGGTGCGGCGGCCGCGGTCGCGGTTCGGCGCCCGGCTGGAGCTGTTCGCGCACGTCGACCTGCAACTGCACCCCGGCCGCAACCTGGACATGGTGACGCAGGTGCACTCGATCGCCGCCTACTCGGGTGATCTGGCGGGCGACTACGGCCGCTACACCACGGCGTGCGCGGTGATCGAGACCGCGGAGCGGTTGGCGGGCGAGGAACGCGCCCCGGCGCTGGAACTGCACCGGCTCACCGTCGGCGCGCTGCGGGCCATCGCGGCCGGCGTCCGCGACCGGGACCTGGTGCTGATCTCGTTCCTGCTGCGCGCCATGGAGTCGGCGGGCTGGGCGCCCGCCCTCACGATCTGCGCGCGCTGCGGCGACGAGGGGCCGCACCGCGCCTTCCACGTGGCGGCGGGCGGCGCGGTCTGTGTGCACTGCCGGCCGCCGGGTTCCGCGGTGCCGGGGCAGGGCGTGCTGGACCTGATGGCGGCGCTGGCCCGGGCCGACTTCGACTTCGCCGAGACCACGGGCGAGCGGATGCGCAGGCAGGCGAACGGGCTCGCCGCGGCGCACCTACAGTGGCACGTGGGACGGCAGCTGCGATCGCTGCCGATGATCGAGCGGCACGCGCCGCACAGCCCGGCTCTCGCGGCCGGTGAGAGGGAGGTCGACGGTGCCGGGACTGCGGCGGGGTAGGTCGAAGACGCCACCGGCTCCGACGACGGTCCGGCCGCCGGACCCGCACCCGTCGGGCGCGACGCCTCCGGAGATCCCCGCGGAGCTGGTGCCGAACCACGTCGCCCTCGTGATGGACGGCAACGGTCGCTGGGCCAAGGAGCGCGGCATGCCCCGCACCGAGGGCCACAAGCGCGGCGAGGCCGTGCTGATGGACACCGTTTGCGGGTGTATCGAGATCGGCGTCAAGCAGCTCTCCGCGTACGCCTTCTCCACCGAGAACTGGTCGCGCAGCCCGGAGGAGGTGCGCTTCCTCATGGGCTTCAACCGCGACGTGATCCGCCGCCGCCGCGACGAGATGCACGAGATGGGGGTGCGCGTGAAGTGGGCCGGCCGGCGGCCCCGCCTGTGGCGCAGCGTGATCAAGGAGCTCGAGATCGCGGAGGAACTGACCAAGGACAACACGGTCATGACGCTCACGATGTGCGTCAACTACGGCGGTCGCGCTGAGATCGTCGACGCCGCACGGGAGATCGCGCGCCGCGCCGCGGCGGGGGACATCAGCCCGGACCACATCACCGAGCAGTCCTTCCAGCACTACCTGTATCAGACCGACATGCCGGACGTGGATCTGTTCCTGCGGCCGTCGGGGGAGAAGCGCTCGTCGAACTTCCTGCTCTGGGAGAGCGCCTACGCCGAGTACGTCTTCCAGGACACCCTGTTCCCCGATTTCGACCGGCGGAACCTGTGGGCGGCCTGCCTCGAGTACGCCCAGCGCGACCGGCGCTTCGGCGGTGCGCAGTGACGGCGCAGGACCCGCGGTTGGACGCACTGCGCTCGCGCCTCGAATCCGCGCTCGCCGACGGCGTGACCCTGCGCCGCGACGAGAACCAGGCCGTACTGGTCGATTTCGGGGAGACGCCGGCGTCGGTCCAGGTCTTCGAGCTCGCGCGCGACGTGGACGTCTACTCCCTGACCCAGGTGGTGGCGTGGGACCTCGCGCTCACCGAGGACCTGCGTGCCGACGTGCGCTCGGTGGCGGAGGGGGTGCAGTTCGGCTCGCTCCGCCTCATGGAGCGGGAGGTCTCCGCCGATCTGGTGCTGCACTACTCGTTCCCGGCGGGCACGCTCGCGGGCGATGCGCTGCGGGAGTTCGTGCTGTTCGTGCTCGCCCAAGGGGTCGACGCGCGCCGTCGCCTGGTCGGCTGACGGCGCGCGCGCCGCACTCCTCCGGTGCTGAGCGCTCAGGGGCGCAGGAGCACCTTGCCCACGCGGCCCGGACGGCCGCTCGCCGTTGCGGCGGCGGAGATCTCGTCGAACGGGTACACCCCGTCGACGGGGAGCGCCAGGGTGCCGGAAGCGACGCCCCGGACCACCTCGCCCATCAGCTCCGCCCGCTTGGCGGGATCCATCTCCTGGCTCACGGTGCGGCCCCAGAAGCCCTTGACCACGATCTCCTTGAAGATCGCGACGTTGACGGGGATCTCCAGCATCGCGCCCTCGCCGGGGTTGGTGGCGCTCATCGCCCCGAACGAGACCAGGGTGCCGCGCTGACCGAGCAGGAGGGCGAGCTGGGTGCTCGCCGCGCCGCCGATCGAGTCCACCGCGGCCGCGTAACCGGCCTCTCCGGCGAGTTCCTTGGCCCGATCGCGCCAGCCCTCGGTGTCCGTCGCGATCACGTTCGTCACGCCGAAGGTGGCGAGCTCGTCGATGGCCGCGGACCGTCGGACCAGGCCCGTCACGTTGATGCCCCGAGCGGTCGCGAGCTGCGCCAGCATCCGCCCGACCATGCCGTTGGCCGTGTTCTGCACGATCCACTGGCCGGGCTGGACGTTCAGGTAGTCGAGCAGGCTGATCGCGCTGAACGGCATCGAGAACAGTTGCGCTGCTGCCTCGTCGGAGATCTCCTCCGGAACGGGTAGGAGGCCGGCAGCGCCGGCGACGAAGTACTCGGCCCAGGTGCCGAATGCGGATCCGGTGGCCACGCGCTGGCCGACGGTGAAGCCCTCGACGCCCTCGCCGAGCGCGTCGATGACACCGACGGCCTCGGAGCCGGAAGCCGCGGGCAGGGCGGGCTTGTAGCCGTAATCGCCCTTCACGGTCCACAGGTCGTGGTTGTGGATCGGCGCGAGCAGGGTGCGGATCCGCACCTGGCCGGGCCGCGGTTCGGGCAGTGGTACGTCACGGACGGACAGGACGCTCGCGGGATCGCCGAACTCGTCCTGGATCAGTGCGCGCATGAATTGACTCCTCTGTTGATGGGGTGATCGGGTCAGTCGTCGGTGACCGTGACGGTCACATCGATGTTGCCGCGCACGGCGTTCGAGTACGGGCAGACGAGGTGCGCCGCGTCTGCGAGGGCCTGGGCGGCGTCGTGCTCGACCTCGGGGATGACGACCTCGAGGTCGACGTTCAGGACGAACCCACCCGCGTCGTTGGGGCTGATGCCGACCTTGGCGCCGACGCTCGAATCGCCGAGCGCGACCTTCTGCTGCCGGGCGACCAGTTGCAGCGCGGAGTGGAAGCACGCGGCGTAGCCGGCGGCGAAGAGCTGCTCGGGATTCGATCCGTCGCCCGAGCCGCCGAGCTCGGTGGGGATGGCCAGCTGCAGATCGACGCGGCCGTCGTCGGTGCGGGTACGGCCTTCGCGGCCTGCTCCGGTGGCGATCGCCTCGGCGGTGTATGCGGGGCTCATGAGGTTCCTCCTGATGGGGTGCGGGTGGTACGGGTATGCGCTGCGGAGAACCGGTTCGCCAGGTCACGCAGGAGGATCGCGTCCTCCACGGGCAGGTTGAAGCCCTCGTACACCCGGCGGCGGGCTTCGTCGACGACGGGGCGCAGCGCACGCCCCTCGTCGGTGACGTGGACCGTGACCAGTCGTTCGTCGGACTGGTCGCGGCGGCGTTCGAGGAGGCCCGCTCCCTCGAGTCGACGGATCAACGGCGAGAGGGTGCCACTGTCGAGTCGCAGGCGTTCGCCCAGAGCCGACACGGTGACGCCGTCGCGCTCCCACAACGCCAGCAGCGTGACGTACTGGGTGTACGTCAGGCCCAGCGCCGACAGCTCATCGCGGTAGGCGCTCGCCGCCACCCGCGCGGCCGAGTACAGCGCGAAGCACAGCTGCTCGTCCAGGTTCTGATCCGCATCCACCCGACAAGAATGACACGCAACTCAGTTGTGCGCAATCGAATTCCGCACGACTGTACGAACGAGAGTCGCATGTCTACCTGGACCTTTACAGCGTGCGTGAAAATGTCCACTGACTGCTTGACAAGGCGAGCCAGAGTGTCAAATACTGATCGCAGAGCGTATGACCTCAGTCACAGCCCCGATGGGGCGAACGGATCAAGGAGGGCACCGTGAAGGGCCTGGCTTACATCGACGCGGACGGCAAGGAAGCCGTCTGGACCGATCACAAGAAGCGGATGTGGCTGTGGGGGCTGTTCGTCCCCACCGCCCTGTTCTTCGCCGTGGGGCTGATGAAGCTGCTCGGCCTCGGCAACACTCCGCTGATGTACTTGGCGCCCGTGCTGTGGTGGATCGGCCCGCTGCTGCTGTACGTGATCCTCCCGATCGTCGACATCAAGGCCGGTGACGACGGCGAGAACCCGCCGGAGGAGGTCATGGAGGCGCTGGAGAACTCGCGCTACTACAAGTGGCTCACCTACATCTTCCTCCCGTGCCACCTCGCCTCGCTGGTGGCGATGTGTTACTTCCTCACCGCGGACGACCTCAGCTGGCTCGGCGGCGTCTACGCCGGTGGCGGCGGTCTCAGCCTGATCAGCCAGATCGGTGTCACGCTCAGCCTCGGCGTCGTCACCGGCATCGGCATCAACACCGGCCACGAGCTCGGCCACAAGAAGCCCGAGAACGAGCGCTGGATCGCCAAGCTCACCCTCGCGCCCGCCATGTACGGCCACTTCTTCATCGAGCACAACCGCGGCCACCACGTGCGTGTCGCCACGCCGGAGGATCCCGCGAGCGGCCGCTTCGGCGAGACCTTCTGGGAGTTCCTGCCGCGCAGCGTCTGGGGCAGCCTCAAGTCCTCGTGGAACCTCGAGAAGACCCGCCTGGAGCGCCTCGGCAAGAGCCCGTGGACGCTGAAGAACGACGTGCTCAACGCCTGGATCATGACCGTCGTGCTGTACGGCGCGCTGACCGCGATCTTCGGCTGGTACGTCCTGCCGTTCCTGATCCTGCAGGGTGTGTACGGATTCAGCCTCCTGGAGTCGGTGAACTACCTCGAGCACTACGGCCTGCTGCGCCAGAAGACCGCCTCGGGCCGCTACGAGCGCTGCGCGCCGAAGCACTCCTGGAACTCGGACCGCATCGTCACCAACGTCTTCCTCTACCACCTGCAGCGGCACAGCGATCACCACGCGAACCCCACCCGTCGCTACCAGACGCTCCGCTCGTTCGAGGAGGCCCCGTCGCTGCCCCAGGGCTACGCCACGCTGATCGGCGTGACCTACTTCCCGCCGCTGTGGCGCAAGATCATGGATCACCGCGTCCTCGACCACTACGACGGCGACATCACCAAGGTGAACATCCACCCCCGCGTCCGCGACAAGGTGCTCGCCAAGTACGGCGCCACGACGACCGGAGAGCAGGCCGCAGCATGAGCTCCTTCAAGTGCCCCGTCTGTGACTACGTCTACGACGAAGCCGCCGGAGCGCCCCGGGAGGGATGGCCCGCCGGCACCGCCTGGGACGCGATCCCGGACGACTGGAACTGCCCCGACTGCGGGGTTCGCGACAAGGTCGACTTCGAGCCGGTCTGACGCCGCGCCGAATCGTATCTCCGAGAAAGGAACCCACCATGAGTGACGCACCCTTCAAGCTCTTCCGCTGCCTGCAGTGCGGCTTCGAGTACGACGAGGCCGAGGGTTGGCCCGAGGACGGCATCGAGCCCGGCACCCGCTGGGACGACATCCCCGACGACTGGTCGTGCCCCGACTGCGGCGCCGCCAAGGCCGATTTCGAGATGGTCGAGGTGGCGCGGGGATGAGCACCGACGGCGTGGTGATCGTCGGCACGGGCGTCGCGGGCGCCACCGCGGCCCTGGCGCTGCGGACCGGCGGATTCGACGGGGACGTGACGCTCGTCGGTCGCGATCCGCACCTGCCCTACCGGCGGCCCACGCTGTCGAAGGACGTCCTCCTGACCGGCATGCCCGTCGAGAAGGCGCTCCTCAAGCCCGCGACGCACTGGGAGGACGTCGGGGTCGCGGTCCGCACGGGCGCCACCGTCACGGGTGGGGACACCGCCGCCCGCACGCTGGAGCTCTCCGACGGTGCCGTCCTCACGTACGGCTCGCTGGTGCTCGCCACCGGCGCCGCGGCGCGCGAGCTGCCCGGTCTGCCGCCCGCCCCGCGCGTGCGGTACCTGCGGGACTTCGGCGACGCGATCGCCCTGCGCGATGATCTGCGCCGTTCCGGCCGGGTGATCGTGCTGGGCGCCGGACTCATCGGCTCGGAGGTGGCCTCCGCGGCGGCGAAACTGGGCGCAGCGGTCACCGTCGTCGAGCCGGCGCCCCTGCCGCTGGTGCGCGTCGTGCCCCCGTCGATCGGTCGCCGGCTCGCTGGCCTGCAGCGCGACGCCGGCGTCGAGTTGCTGCTCGGAGTCCGGCCGGGGGAGATCACCGTCGAGCCCGACCAGGTCTCCGTGGCCGTGCCGGGAGGCGGGGCCCTCGTCGCCGACCTGCTGGTGGTGGCGATCGGCTCGTCGCCCGACACCGGCCTCGCGGAGCGTCTCGCTCTGCGCGTGGACGACGGTATCCTGGTCGACGAGCAGTACCGCACGTCCGCCGAGGGCGTCTACGCCGTCGGCGACTGCGCGCGGGTGCCCCATCCGCTGGACGGCGGCACCTACCGCGCCGAGAACTGGTCGGCGGCGCAGGACCAGGGCACCGCGGTGGCGCAGGTACTCCTCGGCGGCTCGCCCGCTCCCACGGTCCCGTGGGGCTGGTCGAACCAGTTCGGGGCGGTGCTGCAGTTCGCGGGATGGCCCGCGGCGGAGGACGAGTTGGAGGTGGACGGCCCCATGGACGCAGCGAGTGGCGATCCCTTCTTCGCGCGGTGCCACCGTGACGGCGCCCTGGCGGGCGCGGTGGCGATGGGCCGGCCCAAGGAGTTGCGCGCGGTGCGCGGGGAGCTGTCCGAGCAGATCGCGGCGGCGGTCGCACGATGACCGTCCTCGTCGGACGCGATGCCGATGCCGCGCCGAAGCAATCGGTGCGGGATCAGGCGCTCGACGCGGTCAGCGGATTTCTGCGGGGGCGTGAGTGGTCGGCCGTCACGATGGCCGCCGTCGCGCGGGAGGCGGGCGTGAGCCGGCAGACTCTCTACAACGAGTTCGGTTCCCGCAAGGGCATGGCGGTCGCCTACGTGACCCGCTTCGTCGATGGTCTGTTGGCCTACGTGCAGGAGCGGATCGATGCCAACCCCGGCCAGATCGACGCCGCCGTCGAGGACGCGATGCGCGGCGTCTTCCAGATCGGCATGGGCGACCCGGTGGTCATCAACATCGTGGGGCCGAACCCGCACCGCGACCTGATGGGGATCGTGACGATCGACGGCACGCCGATCATGCAGCGGGCCTCGGAGGGCCTGGCGGAGATCCTGGCGATGAGCTGGGCGCAGGTGCGGCGGGCCGAGGCGCAGGTGGCCTCGGGCGTCCTGGTGCGGCTCGCGTTCAGCCACCTCACCATGCCGATCGAGGGCCCGGAGGAGGCGGCCCGCGAGGTCGCCTCGGTGCTCTCGCCGTTCCTCACGCAGGCCGTGCGGGCCTGATCCGTTTCACGAGCCGGGGCAGTCGGCGCAGCGGCCGAAGATCTCCAGGGTGTGCGTCACCTCGGTGAATCCGTGTGCCGCAGCGGTCCGGGCGGACCAGGACTCGACGGCGCGGTCGGTCACCTCGACGGTGCGCCCGCACTCCCGGCAGACCAGGTGGTGATGGTGCTCGTCGGAGCACAGCCGGAACAGGGCCTCGCCGCTGTCGGTGCGCAGGGTGTCCACCGCGCCCGCGTCGGCCATGGCCTGCAGGTTCCGGTAGACCGTGGTCAGGCCGATCGACTCGCCGTCGGCGCGGAGCTGCTCGTGCAGTTCCTGGGCGGACTTGAACTCCGACACGGAGCGCAGGGCCTGGGTGATGGCGCCGCGCTGCTTGGTCGCGCGCACGCCGGTGCCCTTGGCCGCGCTGGTGCTCACGCTCACGCCCCCGGCCGTTCGGTCGCGTGGGCGACCGCGTCGACCACGATGTGGGCGAGGTGATCGTCGACGAGGCGGTAGACGATCTCCCTGCCGTTGCGCTCGCCGCGCACCACGCCGGCGGACTTGAGCACCCGCAGATGCTGGCTGACCAGCGGCTGGGTCACCCCGAGCAGGTCCACCAGCTGGTGGACGCACAGCTCGGAGTGCATGAGCTCGAGCACGATGGAGATCCGGACCGGGGCCGCGAGGGCCCGCAACAGGTCGCCCGTCGCGGTCAGCACCTCGGGGGCGGGGTGCGCGCGCGGCGGGTCCTCGGGATCGACGGGGCAGTCGGCGACGACCGCGGTCGGGACGATGTCGGTGGGAATGGGAGACCTCCTGTTATCAACAATCATTTTCATATGCGGCATCGGCCACGTCAAGCGGCCGCCCGTGAGTCGTCCCGTCCCGCCGCCGCGCATCGGGCGAACGGTAGAGTCGATGCGTACGTTTTTCCTTCTCACAACCCGTCGGAGATGAAGCGCGCCGTGGCCAAAGCAACAAAAGTCGATACCGTCGCCAACCTGTGCAAGCGCCGGGGCCTGGTCTACCCGTCGGGTGAGATCTACGGCGGTACGAAGTCGGCCTGGGACTACGGGCCGCTGGGCGTGGAGCTCAAGGAGAACATCAAGAAGCAATGGTGGCGCAACATGGTCACCTCGCGCGACGACGTCGTGGGCCTCGACAGCTCGATCATCCTGCCCCGTCAGGTGTGGGTGGCCTCGGGTCACGTCTCGGTCTTCAACGACCCGCTCGTGGAGTGCCTGAACTGCCACAAGCGGCACCGTCAGGATCACCTGCAGGAGGCCTTCGCCGAGAAGCGGGCGGCCAAGGGCGAGGAGATCGATCCCGACGACGTCCCGATGACGGACATCGTCTGCCCCGACTGCGGTACCAAGGGGCAGTGGACCGAGCCGCGCGACTTCAACATGATGCTCAAAACCTACCTCGGTCCGATCGAGTCCGAGGACGGCATGCACTACCTGCGCCCGGAGACGGCCCAGGGCATCTTCGTCAATTTCAAGAACGTGATGACCACGGCCCGCAAGAAGCCGCCGTTCGGCATCGGCCAGATCGGCAAGAGCTTCCGCAACGAGATCACGCCCGGCAACTTCATCTTCCGGACCCGTGAGTTCGAGCAGATGGAGATGGAGTTCTTCGTCAAGCCGGGCGAGGACGACACCTGGCACCAGTACTGGATCGACTACCGCCTCAAGTGGTACACCGACCTCGGTATCAAGCCGGAGAACCTGCGCCTGTTCACCCATCCGCAGGAGAAGCTGAGCCATTACTCCAAGGGCACCGTCGACATCGAGTACCGGTTCGAGTTCGCCGGCAGCGAGTTCGGCGAGCTCGAGGGCATCGCCAACCGCACCGACTTCGACCTCGGCACGCACTCGAAGCACTCCGGCGAGTCGCTGGAGTACTTCGATCAGCAGACGGGCGAGCGGTACACCCCGTACGTCATCGAGCCCGCAGCGGGTCTCACCCGCTCGCTGATGGCCTTCCTGGTGGACGCCTACACGGAGGAAGAGGTGCCGAAGGCCAACGGCGGCACCGATACCCGCGTCGTGCTCAAGCTGGATCGCCGGCTCGCGCCGGTGAAGGTCGCCGTCCTGCCCCTCTCGCGCGACGAGAAGCTCTCGCCGAAGGCCCGCGAACTGGCGGCGCAGCTGCGGCAGTGCTGGAACGTGGAGTTCGACGATGCGCAGGGCATCGGCAAGCGCTACCGCCGCCAGGACGAGATCGGTACGCCGTTCTGCATCACCGTCGATTTCGACACCCTCGAGGACGAGTCCGTGACCGTCCGCGAGCGCGACACGATGGCGCAGGAGCGCGTGCCGCTCACCGAGATCCAGCAGTACCTGGGTGCGCGCCTCGCCGGCTGCTGACCCGGTGAACGACGGCCGCCCACCCCGCGCTCGCGGGGTGGGCGGCCGTCGTTCGGTCGTCTAGCTGCAGGTGATCTCGATGCGGAACTTCTTGGTGTCGAGGTTCGCGGCGCGGGCCTCGCCGGTGATGGAGTAGCGGTTACCGGCCTTCGACACCCGGGCGGATCCGACCTTGCCCACCGGCGTGTTCACGACGGTCATCGCGTTGCCGCCGGTGGCGATGAACAGCGTGTTCACCGTGGGCGGATTCCCGTCGGTGAGGATGGCGCCGACGCCGCGTGCCGTCTGCACGCTGCCGGAGCCGACGGTGATCGTCTCGCCGTTGCGCTGGCACCCGGCGTTGACGTACTCGGCCGCGCTCTCGGCCTTGCCGTCGATCTCGACCACGGTGCTGGAGTCGGTGTTGGGGGAGGTGCACGCCGCGAGCGCCACGAGGGTGCAGCCCGCGAGGGCGACTGCCGCTGTCTTCATGTGCCACAACTTACCGGTGGATCGCCGCCGGTCCGGCGCCGCGCTCCCAGGTCGCCGCGCCTCCCTGTGGGATACTCGGGACATGACGAACGGCAAGGTGGTCCACTTCGACACGCAGCGCGGCTTCGGCTTCCTCGCGCCGGACGCGGGAGGCGAGGACGTCTTCCTCCATGTGAACGACATCGATTTCGACGAGTCGGCGCTGCGGCCGGGCACCGACGTGACGTTCGACATCGAGAAGGGCGACAAGGGGCTCAAGGCCGTCAACGTCGCCGTCGTGGGCGGCGCGCCCGCGGCCTCCTCGGCGCCGCGCCGGGACAACCGCGACCAGCGCGGGGGAGATCGCCGGGATCAGCGCGAGCAGCGGCCCCGCCGCGATGCGGCACCGCGTTCGGCCTCGGGCTCCTTGGACATGCAGTCCTTCGTCGACGAGCTCACCGAGCTCCTGCTCGACTCCTCGGACGATCTGACCGCCGGTCAGATCATCGAGATCCGCCAGCGGATCGCGGATTTCGCCTTCGCTCGCGGCTGGGTCACCGAGTAGGTGCCGCGCCTGCCCGGTCCGGCCGCCTATCAGCCGGCCGACGTCGAACGCCTCGTCGCCGAACCGCCCAAAACGGCGGGGCTCGAAGCGGACTCGGAGCCCACGCTGTTCTCGGGCCCCCAGTGGGAGGCTCTGCGCTGGGAGGGGCACAGCTCCGCGTTCGCCCGGGATCGCGCCCGCGTGCTGCACAGCGCCGCGCTGCGTCGGCTGGCGGACAAGACGCAGGTCGTCGGCCCGCGTGAGGGCGACACGCCGCGCACTCGGCTGACCCACTCGCTCGAGGTCAGCCAGATCGGGCGAGGCATCGCCCTGGGCATCGGCTGCGACCCGGACCTGGTGGATCTCGCCGGGCTCGCGCACGACATCGGGCACCCGCCCTACGGCCACAACGGCGAGCGGGCGCTCGACGAGGTCGCGCGGAACATCGGCGGTTTCGAGGGCAACGCGCAGAACCTGCGCATCCTCACCCGGCTCGAACCCAAGGTGCTGGACGCCGCGGGGGAGTCGGTCGGCCTCAACCTCACCCGCGCGGCGCTCGACGCCGCCACGAAGTACCCGTGGCTGCGGCGCGAACCCGGCGGGAAGTTCGGGGTCTACGACGACGACGCCCACGTCCTGGACTGGATGCGCGGGGGCGAGGACGGGCCGTACGGCACGCGTCAGTGCCTCGAGTCGCAGGTCATGGACTGGTCCGACGACGTGGCCTACTCCGTGCACGACGTGGAGGACGGCGTCCTGTCCGGGCGACTGGACCTGCGCGCGCTGTCGTCGCCGGAGGAGGTGCGCAGCCTCTCCGGATTCGGTGCCAGCAGCTTCCGCGGTGCCGAGGCGGCCGAACTCGAGGAGGCCGGGGCCCGCCTCGCCTCGTTCGAGGTGGTGGCGGCCGCGGCGAAGTACGACGGTGGCCTCGCCTCGTCCGTGGCGCTCAAGCGGATGACCAGCGAGCTGGTGGGCCGCTTCGCCTCCGCGGCGATCGACGCCACCCGGGCTGCCACCGGCAACGAGCCCGTGTGCCGGTACGAGGCGAACGTCGAGGTGCCGCCGTCGGTGCGTGCCGAGGTGATCCTGCTGAAAACGATGGCGCTGCAGTACATCTACTCCAACCAGATGCACCTGGCCATCCAGCAGGGGCAGCGGGACCGGATCCTGCGCGTCGCGGACTACCTGATGGGCGCGTCACCGTCGAACATCGATCCGCTCTACTCCCCGGCGTACCTGGCCGCGGACTCCGACGCCGTCCGCCTGCGCGTGGTCGTCGACCAGATCGCCTCGATGACCGAGACGCGGCTGGAACGGCTCGACCAGGTGGTGTACGAGCGCACCTGATCGCGCCCTGCCGCTCCGTCCGCGGACGCCCGCTTCGATCGCGGCGGCAGATGCGGGGCCGAGGCGGTCACCCTACGGCGAGCGTGCGGTGAGCCGTGTCCGGCGGGGAGCGCCGCCCCGGACGCACGTAGACTCGTCACGTGGTCGGCAGAATCCCGGAGCGTGACATCGCGGCGATCCGCGACCGTGCGCGCATCGAGGACGTCGTCGGCGAATACGTGGCGCTGCGTCCCGCCGGCGTGGGGTCGATGAAGGGTCTGTGTCCCTTCCACGATGAGAAGACGCCCAGCTTCCACGTCCGCCCGACGCAGGGCTTCTTCCACTGCTTCGGCTGCGGTGAGGGCGGCGACGTCATCTCCTTCCTGCAGAAGATCGAGCACGTGCCGTTCGTCGAGGCGGTCGAGCAGCTCGCCGACAAGGTCGGCATCCAGATCACCTACGAGGGCGGCGGGCCCGGCCCGAAGCAGGACCGCGGCACGCGCATGCGACTGGTCGCCGCCAACGCCGCCGCGCAGAAGTTCTACGCCGAGCAGCTGCGCACCCCGGAGGCGGAGGTGGCCCGGAAGTACCTCACGGATCGTGAGTTCACCGCGGAGGACGCGGCGTTCTACGGTTGCGGCTACGCACCATCGGGCTGGGACACGATGACGAAGGCCCTGCTGCGGCAGGGCTTCGAGGTCAAGGAGCTGGAGGCCGCGGGCCTGTCCAAGCAGGGGCAGCGCGGCCCGATCGACCGCTTCCATCGGCGGCTGCTGTGGCCCATCAAGAACCTCGGCGGCGACGTGATCGGTTTCGGCGCGCGCAAGCTCTTCGACGACGACAACCTCGGCAAGTACATGAACACGCCCGAGACCATGCTCTACAAGAAGTCCCAGGTGCTGTTCGGCCTCGACCACGCGAAGAAGCACATCGCCAAGGGGCACCAGGTGGTGGTCGTCGAGGGCTACACCGACGTGATGGCCATGCACTCCGCGGGCGTGGAGACCGCCGTGGCCTCCTGCGGTACCGCGTTCGGCGAGGACCACGTCTCGCTCGTGCGGCGACTCATGATGGACGACAGCTACTTCCGCGGCGAGGTCATCTACACCTTCGACGGCGACGAGGCCGGCCGCGCCGCCGCGATGAAGGCCTTCGACGGCGACCAGAAGATCGCCGGGCAGACCTTCGTGGCCGTCGCGCCCGACGGGATGGACCCCTGCGAGCTGCGCCAGAAGCACGGCGACGAGGCCGTACGCGATCTGATCGCGCAGCGCGTGCCCATGTTCGAGTTCGCGGTGAAGACACTGATCACCGAGTTCGATCTGGACACCGCCGAGGGGCGTGTGCACGCCCTGCGCCGGTCGGTGCCCGTGGTTGCGCGGATCAAGGACATGGCGCTGCGGGACGAGTACGCCCGCCAGCTCGCCGGGTGGGTCGGCTGGGACGACGTCACGCAGGTGCTGCGCCGGGTCCGCGAGGAGTCCGCCCGCATCCGCCGCGGCGAGGGACGCCCCGCGCCGGGCGCGCCGGCACCGTCGAACAACCGGTTCCGCGAGCCCGCCCCGGCCGCCCCGGTGGCCCAGGTGAAGCCGGCGGGGCCGCAACGGCCCGACCCGTCCGATCCGGTGCTGTGGGTGCAGCGCGAGGTGCTCAAGGCCGCGCTACAGGTGCCCTCGTTGGCCGGCATGGTCTTCGACGCGCTCTCCGACGACATGTTCACCGACCCCGCCTACCGCGCGGTGCGGCTGGCCATCGAGGCCGCCGGCGGTATCGCGGCCGGCCTCGGCGGACCGGAGTGGGTCGACACGGTGGTGCGGCACGTCGACGGGCCGGTGCTCGAGCCGTTGGTGACGGAGCTCGCGGTGGAACCGATGCAGGTGGCAGGGGATCCTTCGCCGCGGTACGTCGAATCGGTGATGGCGCGGCTGCAGGAGGTGTGGGTCGGTGCCCAGGTGGCCGACCTGAAGTCGAAGCTGCGACGGATGTCGCCGGGCGCCGACGACGACTACAACCGCCTGTTCGGTGATCTCGTCGCGCTCGAGAGCTATCGGCAGAGTCTGCTCAAGCTGGCCGTCGGTGACTCCGGGTACTGACCAGCGGCCCGATCAGTCCAGATCGGTCTTGGGGGAGTAGATCACCGTCTGTGCGTCGATCTCGCGCATGGTGCGCATCTTCGGATCGGGATTGAGCTGCTCGGCGAGCTTGCGCCGCCCGATCTCCACCGCCTTCTTCGTGGCGGGGCTGGTGGCGATCGCCTTCGCGGTGCGGTTGATCTGCTCGTACCGTCGGCGTCCGGCCTTGGTGCCCAGCACGTAGCCCGCACCTGCGGCGATAACCAGTCGCATCATGCCGCCACTGTACCGGCCGCGACCCCGCACCGGCGGGCGGTCCCCGGCCGATAGGCTCGGAGCATGAGCTCGTACCCGCCCGCGCAGACGACCGCAGAGTTCGAGGCGAACATCGCCGAGGTGGTGCGCCGCATCGACGCCGCGGCCGCCCGAGCGGGGCGGTCACCGTCGGACGTGCGCCTGCTCCCCGTCAGCAAGACGGTGCCCCAGGAGCGGCTGCGTCTCGCCGTCGCCGCCGGCTGCCGCGAGCTGGGGGAGAACAAGGTGCAGGAGGCCAAGCGCAAGAGCGCGGAGATGGCCGATCTGGACGTCTCCTGGGCCGTGATCGGGCATCTGCAGACCAACAAGGCCAAGGACGTCGCCGCGGTCGCCGCAGAGTTCCAGGCCCTCGACAGCGTGCGCGTGGCGGAGGCGCTCGACCGGCGGCTGCAGGCGCTGGGCCGCGGGCTCGATGTCTACGTACAGGTGAACACCTCCGACGAGGAGCAGAAGTACGGGCTTCCGCCCGGTGAGGTGCCGGCCTTCCTCGCCGAGTTGCCGGCCTTCGCGTCGTTGCGGGTGCGCGGCTTCATGACGCTCGCCGAGTTCTCCTCCGACGAGGAACGGGTGCGCGCCTGTTTCCGGCGCCTGCGGGACGTCCGCGACCGGGCCGTGCAGGACTGGCCCGAGGCGGTCGAGCTGTCGATGGGGATGTCCGGGGACTACGAGACCGCCGTCGAGGAGGGTTCGACCTGCGTGCGTGTGGGCCAGGCGATCTTCGGCTCGCGTGCGCTGCCCGACAGCCACTACTGGCCCGGGGAACAGTAGTCTTCCGCGTGTGCTGACCGACGACGAGGACCGCCAGTTCACCGCCGCCGACATCGCCGAGCTCGTGGCGGTGGTCGTGGCGTTGGGGCTGCTCTTCTGGCTGCTCGAACCGCTGAACCCGTGGCTGAAGTACCCGGCGATCCTGTTCGGCTCCGTCGCCGTGCTCGCGCTCTGGCGCGCCGGGCGCCGGTGGTTCGCCGCGCGGAACGGCCGCCGGGAGCGGCGGATGGAGCCGCTGCGGATGCTGCAGACCGCGCCCGGTGCGCACTCGCTGATCCTGGTCGCCGACGGGACGCCGTCGGACGAGGCCGTGCGCGCACTCGGGCACGAACCGAACGGCTACTTCTGGCAGGGCATCGGCGAGCGGCTGCTGGCCGGCGCCATGGCGGAGGACATCGCGTTCGACAGCGAGGCCGGGATGTTCGCCGCGCGCAGCGACGACCCCGAGGCGTTGACGGTGCTCGGTACCGCGATGGCGGCCGTGGTCAACGACCCCGCGCGGCTGCGCGAGGTGGTGGCGGCAGCCGAGGCCGACGGGTTCGTCTTCGACGACTGAGACGACACCGCCCCGGTGGGAGCAGCGGCTCCCACCGGGGCGGTGACGGGTTCGGGTACTAGGCCTCGACGCGGACGTCGGCGCGGGCCGGGATCACCACGGGGTGCACGCCGGACATGCGCTCGAGCACGCGGACCACCTGGTAGGAGTAGCCGTACTCGTTGTCGTACCAGACGTAGAGCACGAGGTCCTTGCCGTCGGCGATGGTCGCGAGACCGTCGACGATGCCGGCGCGGTGCGAGCCCACGAAGTCGGTGGACACGACCTCGGGCGACTCGATGTAGTCGATCTGCTGGCGCAGCTTCGAGTGCAGCGAGACGCGGCGCAGGTAGTCGTTGACCTCGTCCTTGCTGGTGGGCTTCTCGAGGGTGATGTTGAGGATCGCCAGCGAGACGTCCGGGGTGGGGACGCGGATGGACGAGCCCGTGAGCTTGCCCTCGAGCTGCGGCAGCGCCTTGGAGACGGCCTTCGCGGCGCCCGTCTCGGTGATCACCATGTTGAGCACCGCCGAGCGGCCGCGGCGGTCGCCCTTGTGGAGGTTGTCGATCAGGTTCTGATCGTTGGTGAACGAGTGGACGGTCTCGACGTGGCCGCGCTGGATGCCGTAGGCCTCGTCCAGGGCAGCGAGCACCGGGGTGATCGCGTTCGTGGTGCACGACGCGGCGGAGAGGATGGTGTCGGCGTCCTCGATCGTGCTGTCGTTGATGCCGTGCACGATGTTCTTCAGCGGCGCCTTGCCGGGCGCGGTGAGCAGCACGCGCGCGGCGCCCTTGCTCTTGAGGTGCAGGCCGAGGCCCTCCTCGTCGCGCCACTTGCCGGTGTTGTCGACGATGAGCGCGTCCTTGATGCCGTACGCGGTGTAGTCGATGGTCGACGGGTCGTCCGAGTAGATGACCTGGATGCGTGTGCCGTTGGCGATGATCACGTCGTTCTCGGCGTCGATCGAGACCGAGCCGGCGAAGGGGCCGTGCACCGAGTCGCGGGCCAGCAGGCTGGCGCGCTTCTCGAGGTCGTTCTTGACGCTGCGGCGCACGACGATGGCGCGCAGACGCAGGCCGTGGCCGTTGCCGGCGTGGCTGATCAGGATGCGGGCCAGGAGGCGGCCGATGCGGCCGAAGCCGTAGAGTACGACGTCGGCGCCGTCACCGTCGGAGACGGGGACGTTGCGCTTGGCGATCTCGGCGCGCAGCAGCTCCTGCACGGCCTCGTCGGACTCGAGGTCCGCGGCGAGGACGGCGAGGCGCGCGATGTCGATCGAGGCGGGCTCGGGCGCGATCTCCAGCAGGCCGCGCAGCACCTTCTCCGTCTGCGCCAGGGTGAGGGCCTGGTGGCCGAGCTCCTCGGCGCGCTCGTGCGCCGAGATCACCGCGGAGGTGGAGAGGTTGATCAGGCGATGGCCGTGGATCGAGGACACCACACCGTGCTGGCGGTACAGCCGGCCGATCATGGGGATCAGGCGCTCGGCCTGCTCCTCGCGGGCGACCCAGGCGTCGCGATGGCTGTCGTACGCGCCGCGATGCTCACCGGCAGTCGCGGAGTTCGACGGGGACTCGGGATCCAGCTGTTGCGTCACGCTCCACATTATGCCTGCGGCTCGCGCGCGCGAGCACACGTGGGGCCGGGTGGGGCCGCTCGTCGCGCTGATACGGTGCTTCCGTGGGACTGATCGAGGTGGATGCCGCCTAGCTCCGTACCGCCGATGACGCATCGGCGGTGCTTCCGGCACCCCGTCCACCTCCGCGGCCGCCATCGCGCGGCCGCCCGCTGTGCCCGATCCCGCCACAGGCTTCGGGCACGGAAAGCGCTCCTATGTCCACGTACTCCATCACCCTGCACGACCTCACCTTCGAGTGGCCCGACGGGGCCACCGCCCTGTCCGGCGTCAACGGCACGTTCGGCACCGGCCGCACCGGTCTGATCGGCCGTAACGGCGCCGGGAAGTCGACGCTGCTCCGACTCATCGCAGGTCTGCTTCACCCGACCTCGGGCCGGATCGACACGTCGGGCACCGTCGGCTACCTCCCGCAGTCGCTGACGCTGCGGCACCGGAGCACCGTCGCCGAACTGCTCGGGATCGACGGTGCGCTGTCCGCATTGCGGGCCATCGAATCCGGCGACACCGACCCGCGGCACTTCGACGCGATCGGCGACGACTGGGACATCGAATCCCGCGCCGACGAGGCGCTGCACCGGATCGGCTTCGGCGTCGCCGACCTGGATCGCCGCGTCGACCAGGTCTCGGGTGGTGAGGCGATGCTGATCGCGATCACCGGCCTGCGCCTGCGCCGCACCCCGATCACTCTGCTCGACGAGCCGACGAACAACCTCGATCGGGACACGCGCCGCGTGCTCTCCGAGTTCATCGATGACTGGGCGGGCGCGTTGGTGGTGGTCAGCCACGACCTCGAGCTGCTCGAGCGCATGGACGCCACCGCGGAGCTGCACGGCGGGATGCTCGAGACCTTCGGCGGCCCGTACAGCGCGTGGCGCGAGCACCGTGACCGGGAGCAGGAAGCCGCCGAGCAGGCGACCCGCTCGGCGCAGCAGGCGCTGAAAGTGGAGAAGCGCCAGCGGATCGAGGCCGAGACCAAGCTGGCCCGGCGCGAGCGGACGGCGAAGCGGACGCAACGCGACGGCGGCATCCCGAAGATCCTCGCGGGCAATCGCGCCAGCAAGGCGCAGGCCTCCGCGGGTGCGATGCGGTCGACCATGGACGACAAGGTCGCCCGGGCGCAGGCCGCGCTCGACGCGGCGGATGATCGCGTGCGTTCGGAGGACCGCATCAACCTCGTCCTGCCCGATCCGGACGTGCCCGCCGGGCGCCGCCTCGCCGAGTTCTACCTCGGCGACCGCACCGTCGTGATCCAGGGCCCCGAGCGCGTTGCGCTGATCGGCCCGAACGGGTCGGGCAAGACCACTCTCCTGCGGCAGCTCCTCGACGGTGCCGAGCCGATCCCGGAGCGCCCGTCCGGGCGTCTCCTCACCGATCGGTTCGGCTATCTGCCGCAGCGGCTCGACGGCCTCGACGAGCAGGCGAGCGCGATCGAGAACGTCCGCGCCGTGGCCCCCGATGCGGCGCCCGATGCGGTGCGGAACCGGTTGGCGCGCATGCTCCTCCGCGGCGATGCCGCAGATCGCGCGGTCGGCGTGCTGTCCGGGGGCGAACGGTTCCGGGTGGCGCTGGCACGACTGCTGCTGGCGGAGCCGCCGGCGCAGCTGCTCGTCCTCGACGAGCCCACCAACAACCTCGACATCGTCAGTGTCGAGCAGGTGGCGCAGGCTCTCGACGCGTACCGGGGAGCACTGATCGTGGTCAGTCACGACGACCGCTTCCTCGAGCGGATCGGTGTCCAGACGGTGCTGGAACTCGACAGCGCGGGCGCAATGTCAGTGCGGAGCGGGCTCGCGGCGGGGTGATCAGCCGGGGCGGGCGAGGCGGAATGCGAGCGTGAGTGGGGCAGGTGGGGCTCGAACCCACGACCAGCGGATTATGAGTGAGGATTCACCGTCGCCGGATGTCGATGACGATCCTCGCCCATAGCGAACCGGGGCAGGTCACAGGGGGCGCGGTGGTGCGCGGTAGGTGGTCATGGAGGGGAGTCGACGATCATTGCGCAACCACTTTGCAACCACTTCGACGGGATCGGTGCCCGGTCGGGCGGGTTGCGAATATCGTGTCGGCATGCCCGGTTTAAGAAGGAGGCTGGCTGATGAAGTTCGACGCCAATTTCTGGGCAGCCGTCGCGGCGTTGGGCGGGGTCGCAGCCGCGGTCGCGGCGATTGTGACCGCGACGATCGCGGCCAAGACGCTCAGCGCGATGCGGCAGGACAGCCTGGATCGCAGCCGGCCGGTCATGATCGCCGAGCTGCGGCCCGGCGTCCTGACAAGGAACGCCGAGCTCCACATCACGAACCAGGGCCTGAGTGTCGCCCGGAACGTCGAGGTGACCTTCGCGCCGCCGATCGCGCCGCACTGCCCGGGCAAGGAGCTCAGCGAGTGCGAGCACATCGTCCACTTCATCGCCGAGCGGTACGCAAGGCCAATTCCTGTCATCGCGCCAGGCGCCGACCTCGACAACCTGTATCAGGATGCCGAGGACAACGACGAGCCCGTTCCCGACAACTTCTTCGTGACCCTGAAGTA
The DNA here is from genome assembly GCF_900103175.1 of Tsukamurella pulmonis. Classification (NCBI taxonomy): domain Bacteria; kingdom Bacillati; phylum Actinomycetota; class Actinomycetes; order Mycobacteriales; family Tsukamurellaceae; genus Tsukamurella; species Tsukamurella pulmonis. The sequence goes on along the minus strand of NZ_FNLF01000002.1, from coordinate 3,155,195 downwards.
CGAGGACGATCGAGAGCGGGAGTATGGCGACACCTTCGAGTTGTCGATGACGCTGCTGCGGAAGCAATCGGGTGCGTATCCGTCGACGAGCGGCGAAGCCGGCGAGAGGCGACGGCTCGTGAAGGCCGTCGAGCACATCGCGCGAGGAGTTGGACGGGCGTGAACGACGACGGAGCGCGCGACAACGCTGCCCAACGGCCACGGCTGCTCACGGAGGCCGATGTCGCGCGCCTGCGCCAGAGCTTCGCGGCGATAGGTGACGACCTCCCTCCGGAGATTGTGGTCGGTGCGCCATGGCCGCGGAGCCGCCTGCTCGATGAGGATCTGTACCCGCGCCGCGTCGACCGCACGCCCGAGCTGGTCGAGAGCGACAACCGCTACATCGCGAAGCTCCTGCAGGAGATCGGCCGCCAAGCGCCCGAGGACGGTTAGCTCATCTACCTGCGGCGCCTGCCGCCGTTGTTGAGGTGGGCGCGCGAGCGCGGGCGGAGGCCGTGCGGGTCGCGCTGCTCCGCCTTTGCGGGTACTGCCAGGGCCTCTTGAGCTGCGCGCACGTCCGACGGAGTCATCGCGTAATTCCGGCCGATCCTCCGGTGCGGCACCGTGCCGCGGTGGCACTGATTCAGGAGCCACTCGTAGGTCCGTCCGAAGTAGGGTGCGGCTTCGCGGAGCGTGAGCATGTACTCGAGCGGCGGGTCGTGGCTGGGCTCGTTAGTCGAGGTCATGATTCGACGATCGCACACGCTGGAGCGCCCCGTCGAGGTTCACCTCGGCGGGGCGCTGTCCGCGCACCATCTACGCGGAGCTCTCGCCGACGCTCTCGCTGGCGCCACCGGCACCGGCCGCGTCGTCGCCCTCGGGGCGGGCGTCGGGCGCGGCTTCGGCGATCGTGCTCCCGACGAGGGTTGCCGCCTCTATGGCTGAGGCAGTGTCGCCCCGGCGGACAAGCTGGACAGTCCGTAGCAGCGCGTCAAAGTCGTCGTGGAAGTGCTCCGCCTCCTCGATCGCCGCTGCTGCCTCAGGGCTGTCGGCCAGGCCGATGAACCGGCCGGTGACGGCCCGAGCGACGTCGTCGGTGGCGTCGTAGAAGATGGCGTTCAAGCCGGAGCCTCGTGGACCGGACAGGTACGCGGGCGCGAATCGCTCGGCGCCGAGAACGGCGTCGGTGTCGGCGGCCTTGAGCACGTCGACGAGCTGCTCGCCGCGCTCGAGGCGGGGGAGCACGTTGAACTGCCACGCCTGGGCGGTGATGATGGCCGCAGCCGGGTCGTTCCGATTGAAGGGCGGGCGGTGCTCAAGGGCCTTCGTGAAGACCTCCGTGGTGACCTTCCGGGAGGCGGATTCGAGAACCTCGTCCATGGTGAGATCGAATGCCGCCTTTGCCTGTTCGGCCAGGCGGGCGCGTGCCTGACGGTTGCCGGCCTCGGACAGCATCGGGTCGTTGACGTACGATGCGGCGGCGTTGTTGCGGGCCTGGGCGGCCGCGAGAACCTGGCGCATGAGGGTGTGGAGCTGACGGGGCATGGTGGTGGTCCTTCGTTCAACGCCGCCGAGAACGTCGAGCTGCCGCGGGCGTCCCGGCCGCGCGTGCGGCCCTGGGAGGCCGACGAGCTCGGCCAGTTCCTTGACCACGTGCAGGGCGACCGGCTCGGCCCGCTGTTCGAGGTGGCCGCGTACACCGGGCTCCGCCGCGGCGAGCTGGTGGGCCTGCGCTGGGATGACATCGACCTCGTGCGCGGCGTCATCATCGTGCGCCAGCAGGTCGTCGAGATCGACGGGTCTGGCGTGGTGTGCCCGTTCTGCGGCGGCGAGCACCGTGCGTACCGGTTCGGCCCGCCCAAGACCGCCAGCGGCGAGGCGCGGCGCGTCGACCTCGACCACGGCACCGTCGGCGTGCTGCTCGGCCAGCAACTCGCGCAGCAAGGCGAGCGGGACGCCTGGGCCGACGCCTACAGCGACCACGGCCTGGTCTTCGCGCGCGAGGACGGCTCGCCGATCCCACCGAGCGACGTGACCGCGGCGTTCTACCGCCTCACGGACGCCGCCGGGCTGCGCCGGGTGCGGCTGCACGACCTCCGGCACGGCCAGGCGTCGCTCATGCTCGCGGCCGGCGTGCCGATCGCGGTCGTCTCGAAGCGGCTCGGGCACTCGTCGATCTCGATCACGAGCGACACCTACAGCCACCTCCTCGAGGGCGTGGGGCAACAGGCGGCCGAGGCAGCCGCCGGCCTGGTCCCGCGCACGAAGAAGGCCCCCGAAAGTACTTCGGAGGCCGAAGGCAACCAATCTGCAACCACGAGGCCGAATCCGAACCTCGCGAAGCTGCCGAGCCGGGCGGCTCGTGCAGGTCAACGTGGTGGGGCAGGTGGGGCTCGAACCCACGACCAGCGGATTATGAGGGCGTACGTTAAGCCGTTGTCCGAGATACGCCACCAGCCATGATGCGATTGGTGATTCCGCAGACTTGCAGGTGAGAGGCCAGAACTGCCCACCGTTTGAGCACTAGCGGCCACCGCTGGCGCACCGCCAAACTAGCGCCGGTGGGTAGCACGGGGGTGGCATGGCACTGCCCGATCAGCGATTCGCCGGCTCCCCTGCGCGCGCTGGCCGCTGGTCGGACGGTGGGCGTACGGTGGCAGCAGCCAGCACGCCGCAACCGGGCAGTACCCGCAGCGGCCCACGACCCGAGGTCGCAGCTGTCGCACTTCAGATTCACCGCGCAACGCGCAATTCATCCGCTTGGTCAGAGACCGGCGTCGTCGAGAAAGAGCCCCGACGAATCCAGCCACTTCTACCGAACGGAGAAATCCATGAACGCCACGCTCACCCCGCCCGACCTCCGCGAGCTTCGCGACGAACTGTTCGCTTTCGGCGGCGACACCGCAAAGGGATACTCGACCGAGGCCGACGTCCTCGTCAATCAGACCGCCGACGGAATCTCCCTTGAGCAGATCTGGGACGAAGCCTCTGCCGCCATGTCGATGTGGAACAAGCAACGGTCGTCGCTCGCGTCGCTGATCTCCTATTCCACAACCGATCCCGCCTCGGCTATCCCACAGACAATCGGCGGCGACAAATTCGAACTGGCAAGCGAATTTGGAGAACCAGAGGGTCTCCGCGCGGAGCCCAATGCCCTCATTCTCGGGAACACTTTTGCTGATCACGATCTTGCTAGCCGCTTTTCGTGGAAATTCTTGAGGTCAGCAACCGCATCGCAGGTGCGATCCGTGGTCGATAGGGCGTTCGAAGCTGACAATCGACTTGTCTCCGGAACTATTCTTCGTCGCCTTTTCGACCCGACCCAAGAGGTCAACGAATACGGCAGTAACTGTTTTGGACTCTACAACGGCGACGGCACTGTTCCTCCTTCATTCTCGGGCCAAAACTTCAACGGCACCGACTCGCATTACCTTGTCTCTTCGAATACCGATGTCGATCCGATGGACATCGTCGACGCCGTCAACAAGGTACGCGACAAGGGCTTCGGCACTACACCAAATGCTCGGCTGGTCGTGCTCGCACACCCGCATGAAGCCGATCAGATGCGGGAGTGGCGCGCAGGCGGCGAGTACAACGGCATCGTCTCGCGCTGGGATTTCGTTCCGTCCTCCAATAGTCCCGCCTACCTGGCTGCCCAGAACGTGGTAGGAGAAGTCGCACCAGGTGAGTTCCACGGCGTCGAGTGCATCGGCAGCTACGGACCCACATGGATCCTGCCCTCCTACTGGGTGCCGCAGGGGTATTTGGCGGTAATCGCGAGTGGTGGACCTGGCAGTTCCGTGAATCCGATTGCATTCCGCGAGCATCAGAATCCTGCGTACCGCGGTCTGCGAATGATTCCCGGAAATGGTCCGTACCCCCTTCAGGATAGCTATTTCCAGCGCTCATTCGGCGTGGGCACGCGCTATCGCGGGGCTGCTTGCGTGATCCAAGTCAAGGCAAGCGGAAACTACGATATTCCGGAGTGGGAATGGTCGTAATGTCAGGCGGGCCGCTCGCTGGCGATCACCAGCACGACCTCCCCGAACTGGAGCCTGGAGAGTTCAGCTGGGGACCGGGTCTGACGCCTCCCAAACTCGCGGATGCTCCACCTTCGCAGGGAGGGATGTATCGCGGTAAGACTCCCCGCGCCGAGGAACTCGAAGGTCTGCGTGCCCTCACTGACGAGCTGGCCGAGCGGCGACCGCGCCGCGACCGACTGCAGGGCGGTCAGAGATGAGCCGCCGAGTGCAGCGCCGTGATCGGTTCGGCCGGTTCGCGGGAGCGGGGTCGAAGGTCGCCAGTTCCACGAAGGCGGCAACGGCGAACGCGGGCAAGAAGGCGACCGGCGCGGTGAGCAACGCCTATGTGAAGGGCAGCTTCGAGAAGCACCTGACCGTAGGCCAGGGCGGCGACTACAAGGGCGTGAAGATCGGGGCCGAGTTCCGATCGCCCGCCGGTCGTGGAGTCCTGGTCAAGGGCATCGTCGGCGTTCACGGGCGACCTGATCGCCGGGTGGACGTCACGCCCTCGCTGGACAAGGCGCAGCGCAAGCTCACGGTCACCGCGCGGGCGAACCCTGCACGTCGCAGCGCGGCAGCAGGCACGAAGGTGCGGCGATGATCGCCGGCGATCCGAACCAAATCGGACGCACAGCGTTGACGCGGCAGCCGGTAGCCCGTGGGGCCACCCACCCCGCGCAGGCAGCCACTGCGAGGGGCAGGGGCCAGCGATAGCGGGTTGAGCCGCCACGCGGCAGCCTGCCACCCTACAACTACACAGCGAGCCGGAGCAGTGCCCCGGCGACAGACTCGGTGAGTTCCCCGCTCACCGACGGCACTGTCGACTTGTCCAGTGCCGCGCGCCGTCGACTTGTCCGGCGCGGTGCGGAATGAGGACCAGGCTCGGCCCTCTCCGCAACGGAAGCCCGCCATCTCCTTGGACCGGAGATGGCGGGCTTCTCGTCTGTTCGGCTGGAGGCGCGAAGCTCAGACCTGTTCGAAGATGAGTTTCATCGGGCCGCTGCCCGAATAGCTCCAGCTCAGCTCCCAGCCGTCCCACTTTGTGGTCTGGGTCCCATCGATCGGTCGGGTCTGCTTCACCTTTGAGCTCACACTCGATGGAGCGCCAGTCTCCTTGAGAATGCAATTGAAGGCATCCTCAGCGCCCTGGCTGCGTGAGTAGAGATTGAAGTCGATCGACTTCTTGTCCTCCGACAGCGTGGGGAAGCTGTCACTGTTCTTGCATTTCGCGGCGACCGCTTCCGCTGACGCGCGGTCAGCTCCGCCGCCACACCCCGCCAGGATCGTCGCTCCCACCGCCACGCCGACTCCGGCCAGCTTCCATCCGCGCATCTGCGCCTCCTTCTGGATCGGGCAGGTCATGCCCGACATGCCGGACATTCCGGCTGGAGTCGAATACTAAACCGTTTGGCCGTGGACCGATTGGCTCTGGTCCGTCTGGCCGCAACCCGATGTAGTGGATGCTGCCATGAGTCCAGCTACCGAACCGACGCCGCCCACGCCCGCCGTGGTGGAGTTCGGTCGACGGCTACGCGCCCGCCGCGAGGAGCTGGGACTGTCGCAAGAAGCTGCCGCCGCGAAGGCTGGCGTGCACTGGAGCTACTACGCCCGCGCCGAACGCGGGCAGCGCAGCAGCCGGATTGACTCCATCCTCAAGCTCGCACACGGCCTCGACACCACACCTGGCGCGCTGATGGACGGACTACCGCTCATTTCGGAGTAGCGGACGAGGGTTGTCAGTTGACTTCTCGATCGCGACCAGCCCTACCCGTGCACGACGCGAGAGCGTCCACGGGGCCGCTGGACGGCAGGAAGCCGCCTATTAGCGTGGGCGAAATTCAGTTAGCGAGTGTTCTCGCGGGCCACATCGCCGTAAGTCCTTGCAATGGAGTGGATTACAGCGCGCTGCACCCCTGGCGGTAGCGGCTGCCGTGTGTATAGTGGCAACTACGCCAAACCGGCCCGTACGGGTCAGACCCGGCGTAACGCAAAGCGCATCCTCGCGAAAGCGAGCCGTGGGACTGCCGACGGGTGGATGCAGTGACGAGTATCGATCACCGAGCACTGATCTATGAGCAGTAGCAGCGCCAGCAAGGGCCGACCGAAACAGTAGACCGCGCCCAGGTTCCCCATCTGTTGATGGATTCCTGACGTGCTGCGCATCTCAGGAATCCTTACTTCAAGGAAGGTTCCTGACGATGAGTCAGCTCACCCAATCGCGGGTAACCCGCGACCCCGCGCAGTCCGTCGCGCCACCGCGTTCTCAGCGACGCGTGATCAATCGCGACGAGCTGTCCAACATCCCGACACGGAAGGGCATCCCTGGCGTCCTGGATTTCCTCGACGAGCTCGGCGTCCGCGGCATCTCTCCAACTCGCATCAAGAATGGCAGCCAAGATGGCGAGCTGCGTCGGTTCGTCATTTCCGGCCACCTCTGGTACGCCGACAGGGATATCTGGGACTTCCTGGAGTCCTTGGCATCTGGCGGTCAGGAGGCCCAGCGATGAGCGCCCCCGTTCCTGATCCGTCTGATTGGTGGCACACGGTCCCGGCCCTGTTTGACCGCGAGTATGACGATCCCGCCCTGCGTGCCATGTCTCGCGCGGCGTGCGACCGGTACGTGACCGTGATGGACGCAGGCGAGGGGCCTCACAAGAACAAGCGCACCAGGTTCTCGGACGGCGCGGCTAGCTACCTGGCGCGGGTGCGAATGGCAAGGGACGAACTACGTCTCGCGCCGTCCATGCAGAGCATGGGCATGCCGTGGAACTTCTTCCACACGAACACCGGTAGGCGACCGATGAGCCTACGAGCGAAGTATCGCCCCACGGAGCAGCAGATACGGACCAAGACGCACAAGGATGCGCTGGCGCGCGACGAGGGCGCGAAGTTCGCCCACGACCTGGAGACCTATCCGCTTGCGGTAGAGGCCGCCGAGCAAGGCGGCTCGGCGATCAAGACGGTGGTCCTCGCCGGAGGTCACGAGGGCAACTACGAGTTCTTGGTCGTCCCCGGATGTTGGACCGGCTACAGGCTCGCGCAGTACGTCGCCAAGCACCTCATCGTCCGGGAATGCGCCTTCTGTCATGTCACGCAGTGCAACTCGCGCGGGCTGGACGACTTCCTGCTCGTCGACTCCGGCGGGACCATGTATGTGCTCCCAGGCTGCGAGGGCTGCCGGTCGTCCATCTCCAAGGAGGTGGAGCGCCTCGTAGAGGAGGGCATCCCGGTTCGCGTGGACTGGATCGCCGGCCGATCCGACGGATATCTTGCGTCCGTCGGCTACCCCGATCAGAGGTTCTGGTGATGACCGCCGAAGCGCTGGTGAGCGCGGCCGTGCTTGGCCTCTCCGGATGGACGTTGGGCCAGATCGCTGGCGCTGTGGTGGTAACCGTGCGGCGGGCCAGCGTCTCGCTGGTCGGACGTAGCGGTGCGGCTGGCGGTAACGGGGCCACCGTGGGCGCGTCAACGGCTGGCGTCGGCCTGGAGGCCGCGTGCGTCTGCTCGAAACGAACGGACGACCCCGAGAACGCTGTCCTCGAGGCCGTCCCGACCGGGTGTTCTGTTCCGTCAGGAGAGCGAAGCTCGTCCCTCGGTCAGCTGAGCTGACCATCCATATCGGTTGTAGGGCAACCGATATCACAACCCAAAAGGCTGTACATGAAGCATACAACCAACTCCGATCTGGACAGTATTCCATTGCCGTCGTACAGATTTGGCGACAGCTCTGTCGATCTCTACGACGTACTTCGAGCACTCGGTCACGCGGACGACGCCGTGGTCAGTGTGTGCACCCAGGATCCAGACGACAAGACGGCCTTTCGGGGACGGACGGTCCGCGTCGAGCACCTGGGACAAGGGTGGTCGTCGCCCGACGATGTCAACGTGTGGTTCTCACCGAACCCGCTGACCCTGGAGCCGGGCGTCTCGCGCAAGGGTGGCGAGGCAGACGTAGCGCGTGGCATCGCGCTGTACGTGGACCTGGACGTGGTCACCCCCGACGTGAAGGACAAGGGACTGGCGTCGCTGTCGGAGTGTGAGCAGGTGGTCGAGAAGCTGACCGCTGTGCTGGGATGCGCGCCTGTCGTGGTGATCGAGAGCGGGCACGGACTCCAACCAATCTGGAGAGTGCGTGATGCGCCGCTCATCACCGACGGTGCGGTGGCCTGGAAGACGATCAGCGCGCGATGGGCGGCTCTGGTGCGGCAGGTTGCCGCCGAGATCAACCCCAAAGGGCACGTGGACTCGATCTTCAACATCGACCGCGTGCTGCGGTGCCCCGGATCAACCAACTGGAAAGTCCCTGATGAGCCGGTGCCTGCGCGAGGCTACGTGAACGCGGACGCCGGATGGCTGGACGTCGCCGAGCTCACTTCCGTCCTGCCGGAGGCACCCGTGGCGTCGCCAGTCCACCAGAAGGGCAGTCCGTCCGAGGGGCAGGCAGTTCTCGATGGGTTCCGTAGTGGCGCGATGAGCACTGCGGTCGCCGGGAAGGTCCGCGAGGTGGAGGCGGCGATCGAGGACGGCGCAGACCGCCACTCGACCATGAACTCCGCGACGCTCGGCCTGGTCCGGCTCGGCGCGAAGGGCGAACCCGGCGTGCGCACCGCGCTGATCACCGTGGAGGCGCTGTTTGAGGCGGTGAGCGACTCCGCAGGGCACGACCCGGACGAGTTCCAAAGGTCGCTCACGGGCGCGCTGAGAGTCGTCGCCGGCGATCCTGACTACGTCGCGCTGGACTTCTACACGGGCGGCGCGTTCGAGCCGGGCGGAATCTGGGGGCCGGGTTCGGGCTGGATCGCCAACGAGGACGGCACCCGGTCCAGGGGCATGGTCGCCGAAGTCGCCTCCGACGAAGACTCGGTTGGCGTCTCCGCTGTGCTGGAGCGGTTCCCTCTTGTTGGGGCTGCCGAGATGGCGCGCCCCATCCCGCCGATCGAGTGGCTGATCCGCGGCGCATGGCCTCGGAATTCGTTCGGCCCCATCGCTGGAGCGAAGAAGACGCTCAAGTCGTACAACGCGATCGCGTTCGCTCTGGCGGTCGCGAGCGGTGCGCCGTTGCTCGATCAGTTTGAGGTCGTCACCCCGGGGCCGGTTCTCTACCTGAACGGCGAGGGCGGACGGAACCTGTTTCATCGGCGCACCCAGGCCATCGCGAAGAGGTACGGCGTGCCGCTCCCGGAGCTGCCGCTGTACGCGGTGCATGTGTCGGCCCCGCTGGACAGTCCGGACTTCCTTGGCGCGGTGCGGCACTACCTGGACGAAGTGCAGCCCGAGCTCGTGATTCTGGACCCGCTGTACGCCTACCACCCGAAGGGCGTGGATGCCGCGAATGTCTACGAGCGCGGCCCGATGCTGGCCGAGTTCCGGGAACAGACCGTTGGCGATGAAGCCGCGCTGCTCGTGGCGGATCACTTCAACAAGGGCGCGAAGGAGCTCGACCTGGACAGCATCGGCTATGCGGGGATGTCCGCGTGGGCCGACAGCTGGTGGGTGCAGCGGCACGCTCGCAACGGCCCGAATCTGGAGACGGGCGAATACCCGCTGGAGGTGCAGTTCGGCTCCCGACAGTGGGGCGGCAGGCAGTGGAACGTGAACTGGCGACTTCCTCCGCTTGATCAGATGGACCGCGCGGAGGAAGGCGAAGCTGTCGATCTTGCGGTGGACTGGTCGGTGTCGCGGATGACGTCCGTTGCGTCCAGCCCCGAGGCAGCGCAGGCGTCGTTGACGATGCAGATCTACAACCTGGTCAAGGCACAGCCGGGGCAGCTCACCAAGACCGCCGTGAAGGCGAGCAAGGACGTGAAGGGCCGCGGTGAGGCCCGCGCCGCAGAGGTCGATCGGATGCTCGACGCCGGGATGCTCCGGATGGAGCGAAAGAAGCTCTGGGCGATGCCTATCACCTTCGGCGTGGGTGACGAACCGTGAGGCGGCGTGCAGGGGCCAGCGGCTTGCGGGGCGGGGCCGTTTTGGGGCCGTTTTGGTTTCTCGGCCCCGTTGGGGCCGTTCGGGGCCGATCCATCTGGCTTGACGGCATGTTTGTGCAGGTAGCGGCTTGTTTTCGGATCGGCCCCGGAAAGGCCCGGAAAGGCCCCAGCCCACCAGTGAGGCACCGGGGCGGGCCGTGGGGGCCAAAAAGGCCCCACGGCCCCGGCCTAAAGGGGCCGCTTTTGGGGCCGTTTTGCCCGCAGCCCGCGCAGAGACGGCCTGGAGGCATTCGACAGCAACAGAATCCAGCTTGAAAGGACAAGAGGATGAGCCAGCACATCGACGGCATGGAAGGCCGATGGGTACCCGATCCCGACGATCCCGAGTTCGAGGTCTGGGAGGAGCTCGGCCCGAGGACGTCGCCCGAGGCAGCAGCCGAGTGGGACGCGATGCTCGCGAAGAACGACGCCGCTCGCTGTGTGGCGCATAAGAAGTCGGGCGAGCGATGCAGGAGGTTAGCTATCCAAGGGGCGACGGTGTGCCGTGCTCATGGCGGCGCGTCTGGGCATGTGCGCCGTGCTGCCCGCGTCCGCCTGGAGATGGCCGCAGATCGCGTGGCTAAGGAGCTGTTAAAGCTAGCCGTCAGTGACAACGCTCCAGACAACGTGAAGCTGGCCGCGATCAAGGACGCGCTCGACCGAGCAGGCCTCAGCGCCAAGACCGCGGTCGAGGTCGAGGTGGGTCCCAGCAAGGCGTTCGAGGACGTCCTGGGAGCTGTCCTGTCTGGTGGCAGCCGCGCAGCGTCCCGCGCAGAGCGTGGCGTGCCCGACGCCGAGGACCCGAATACCGACTGGCTGGAAGGTGAGATCGTCGACGCGCAGACCACCGACCTGGACGACGAGGCACCCACGCCACGTCTGCGACCCCGCGAGGAGCCGGCGAACCCGACAGCACGCGACACGGGACTGATGGACATGGAGACCGCCCTCGCGCAGCTCCGCGCCACCACGCCGCCGCCCGCGCCCACAGGCACACGGCGGGGCCGCACCAAGTAGCAATCCCGGCGGCCTGGCTACCCCGTGGGCGGCATGGCGGGGCAGTTGGGCCCACGGGTGTGGGGTGTGTGGCGTCAGCGCTTGCAACGATGCTGAGCGGTACTCGAATCACTCGACAGCGCAGCAGTATTCACCACATCATCGAACGTATGTACGAGGTAAGGTGGGGTGCAAGGGGCGCGGCCCAGCCCGCACCCCTCGGACGCCGCAGGCGAGGAGGCAACGGATGAGAGTCATCGGGTACGTGCGAGTGAGCACGGACAGGCAAGGCGAGAGCGGCCTCGGCCTCGAAGCGCAACGCGATTCGCTCGCACAGTGGTGCGCGGCTCGCGGCCACGAACTACTCACCGTCACGACGGACGTGGTCAGCGGCGCAAAGAACGACGCGATGTTCGGGCGCGAGGTCGCCGTGGCAGCCGTGGAATCGGGAGTGGCGCAAGGACTCCTCGTTCGCGCTCTGGACCGCGTCACCCGCGACCAGCTGGACGCCGCGCAGATCATGAAGCGAGCCAACGACTACGGCTGGCGATTGTTGGACTGCGAGGGCGCAGACAGCGGCGACCCGAGTCAGCGTCTTGTTGCGGACGTCCGCCTGGCGGTGGCGGCAGAGGAACGACGCAAGATCGGCACCCGCACCCGCGAGGCCCTGGACCAGAAGCGCAGCAAGGGCGACCCCGGCCTCATCAGCGTTTCGGCTCAGCGGCGCATCCAGGTGCTCGCAGCGCAGGGGCTCGGCGCTAAGGCGATCGCCAGCACGCTCACCAACGAGGGAATCCCCACCGCCAAGGGCGGCACCGAATGGAGCTACAGCTCGGTCAGACGCGCCCTGGCCCGCATCAACGGAAAGGCAGCCTGATCATGGCGTGGATCACCAAGTACGAGACGAACGAGCGTCGTCGCGGGAAGCCGGTCGCGACCTACCGCGTCACGTTCAAGGACTTGGTCCGCGACGAGAACGGCCTCCCGATTCCGGTAGACCCGGCGAAGCCGAACGGACGCAAGAAGACGACCAACCGGCAGGAGACGTTCCCGACGCGAGAGCTGGCCGAGGCGCGCCGCGACGAGCTCAATAGCGCCAAGCACAGTGGCACCGTCTCCCAGCTCGCAGATCAGCGGGTAGCGGGAACCCTGCCGATGGGCCACTACGCGGCAGAATTCTTCAAGTCGCAGCAGGGCACCGTGAAGCCAGGCAGCATCAAGGAGGGCGAGGCGATCTATCGGCGGTACCTGGCGGAACCGTTCGGGCAGAAGGCCACCGCGACGATCACGGCTGCCGACGTACGGCACTTTCGCGCCGCGATGCTGTCGCCGCGTCCGGCCCGCAACCCCGACACGCGATCCGGGAACCCGACGCCGAAGCTGAACGCCGACGGTACCCCGCAGATGGTGACGCTGAGCCGGTCCACGGTGAAGAAGGCGTACGACATCCTCCGTCGCATCCTCGATCTGGCGGTGATTGACGGAGCATTGAAGGCGAACCCGGTGCACTCGGTGCCGTTGCCGCGTCACGCTGGCACCGCGCAGATCGCCACAGGCGACGACGCCAAGCCGCGTGACTTCAAGGCGCTGCCGCTCACCTCCGCGCAGATCGCAGCGGTGGCCGACTACATGACCACGGTGCAGCTCCAGCCGGTGTACGCGCTGGCGGTGACGTTCAGCGCCTACACGGGACTCCGGGCCGGCGAATTGCGTGGGCTGGAGATTGGCGACGTCACGTTGCCGCGCCAGAAGGGCGCGATGGGGATGGTCTCGGTCAGCCGGACGAAGACCCGCCAAGGAGGGGAGTGGGTGACCGGCACGCCCAAGTCGGTTAGGTCCACCCGCGTGGTCCCGCTGGACGGCTGGCTGGCCGACGACCTGCGCACCTACCTCGCGGGGCACCCGCGACGGTTGGACCCGTCCGCGCCGCTGTTCCCCGGCCGGATGACGCGCGCGGAGGCCAAGCTGGCAGGCGTGCAGCTCGGCGACCCGACGCCCATAGACGACGACACCCCCGAAGTGGCCGCGCAGCGAGCCGAGATCCGCGCAGCCGAGATCGCCGCTACCTACAAGTGGACGGAGCCGATCAACACCGACAACGTCTCCAATCGGTACTACGCGCCTGCCCTGGCTGCCCTCGACCTACCGCCCGCCCGCTGGCATGACCTGCGGCATTCGTTCGCGGTGCTGAGCTTGTCGGCGGGGGAGCACTACATGCAGGTCAGCAAGATGCTAGGCCACGCATCATTCGTTACTACACTTACCGTCTACGCCGACTACATCTCCGAGGCCGAAGGCGGCAAGCAAGCGCCCCTTACTCGTCCTCTGGCGGCTCCGGCTCCGAATCTGCAGTTGATCCAAAAGGTTGTCGCTATGCGCGGGGGACGATAGGTAGCGGCGCCAGGTCTAGCTCCACGGCTGGGTGAGTGGTGCTTCTGAGAGCGGACTCGGCCGCTGCTTGAAAGTAGGCGCGAGCTTCGTTTACCTGCCGCAGGAGGTGCTCGAGGGAGGGTGCGAGTGCGTCGCGCTCGTCACCGAGCCTCGCTCTGTCGCCGTCAGACTCTCCCTCGTAACGTCGCCTCTCACGGTGGATGAAATTCATACGATGGACAGCCAGCACAAGCTCTTCGTCATTCGCAGCGACTCGTAGCGCTCGTGCGAGTTCAGCCAGATCGTGCTCGCCGATTATCGAGAGCTTGGCTGCCGCGTGCTCGCATCGCTGAGTCAGGTCAGCGACCCTAGAAAACGACGCAACTGAGTTTGCGTCAATTTCGTGAGAGGATGCGATCCGCCGATACTCATCCTCGGCCCCGATCGCCGACTCCGCGACGTCGGTGGCAATTTCTAGGATTCGATCACGCTTCCACGTCCGAAAGTCGCGAACGCGGTCTTCTTTGCCACGCTCATCCGCTTGTCTGGCAGCCTCGACCCGATCGTCTGTCGCGCGCTTCTCGGCGGCTGTGCGGTCCTCATTCGCTCGGCGTTCCGCGTCCGACCGGTCGTCATTGGCCCGCTCATTAGCCGCGTCGATTGCGTCACGATTGGTCCTGTTGTTGATCACGACACCGATAACGGCAGCAACCGCAACTAGCAGGGATCCCAGTACGGGCAGCCACGGCAACCACCATGACGCGCTATTGAGCACTTCCACTTTCAAGGGCTCGGTCATCTACGGCTGTACCTTCCCGGTCGAAAACCAGTCGACGAGCGTGACGGCAAGCGCGATCGCCGACTCGGCTTCCTGCTGCGTGACTTCCGGTACGCCGACCGAGGACGGGCCGCCGTGTCGGTCGTGCTGGCCGACCCAGAGCAACCGCATCATTGAAACGAGCACGTCGTGTGACGGTGCGCGGGTGTCTTCCCGTAGATGGGGAAGGGTCCAAGTTCCATTCGCGATTGATCCGATAGCTTTACCGAGATGCCCGGTTTGATCGTTTGGAGACACCACCGGCATGACCGCGTCCTCGACGGCTTTGACTGCGAGGCTGTATCCGTTGGATGGATTGGGGCTTAGGCCGTAGATCGCTTCCCACGCCTTGGCGAGGCGGCGACCCGCGTCCCCATATTGAAATGCTCGTTCGGCGGCGTCGGCTACTCCTTCGGGAACGCGACGCACAAGGCCGGTGGAGCCCCTGCGCAGTCCAACTCTCCAAGCGCTACCGCTTTGCGTGAGCATCTGGTCTAGCTCCAACTCAGGGATGTAGCCGCCATCGACTTGACTGATCGACAGAAGGAAATCAACGAGTTTCCAGGTGTCGAGTGAAGATTCGCCAAAGGCGGTCCTGAGTGCGTAGACGCCGTTGTCGAGCACGTATCCGTCGTAGTTGATGGTCGTTCTGAGAGCCCGCTCGCAGGCCCGCGCGGATTCTCGATTGAATTGGCCGCCGTAGGTGGACATCTCGGTCTTGATCCACGACCACAGAGATGGGCTCAGCCACTCGGGAACGTCTTCGCGGAGTGCAGAGTACCCGGCTTCGTCGTCAGCATCCAGGCCGAACGGTAGCCAAGTTCCAGCCGCTTCTTCGCTCATGGACCGATCGTCTCACGCGCTACCGGCGAGACCTACCCAAACCCGCGCGCCTTGGGTAGCACGGGGGTAGCACGGGCGGCGCGACCAGTAATCGACGCTGGGTGAAACAGGCCGCTACCTGCGGCGATGTGGTGGGGCAGGCGGGGCTCGAACCCGCGACCAGCGGATTATGAGTCCGCGGCTCTAACCGACTGAGCTACTGCCCCGTGCAGGCCTGGTGTCGTGCGAGTGCTTACGCCGATATCGCTCCTGACCAGCGCGAAAACCCTAACACTGGGCCGCGCGGACGTGGGTGTCACCCCAGAGCAATTGCAATTGCAATCAATATGCGTGAAGCTTGTTGCGATTGTTGCGCATGTGGTTCTATGCCATTAGATGGGCGGATGGTTCTGACGCTGTTCAGGGCCTCCGACGATGCTTCAAGCCAGCGAGCACCCCGAGGAGTCCGCCATGACCAGACGTACCTGGTCCATCCGACTGACCATCGCCGCCCTCATCGCGGCCCTGGCTACCACCGGTCTGACCGCGATCGCGCGCGCCGACACCACGATCGGCCCTACGGGGATGACGGTCACGCCCGCCAGCGCCGGCGGGCAGGTCTCCGACTGGCGAGCCGGCAACGTCGTGAAGCTGTGGAGCAACGGGGCCGTGTCGATCCCCGTCACCACGGCGAACGGCGGCGGCAAACTGGAAGTCCGTGCGCGCGGAGAGATCTGTCGCGGGGCGCCGGTGATGGCGGTCAAGCGCGGGGGCGCGACTCTCGCCACGATCACCCTGGCGTCGGGGTGGAACACGTACGCGGTCGGGCTGGGCGCGCAGGTCGGGGCCAGCCCGGTGACCATCGAGTTCGTCAACGACTACCGGTGGTGGTTCTGCGACCGGAACCTCTACGTCGCCGATGTGACGGTGCGGGACGGCGCGGTGACGCCGACGCCGACCCCCACGCCGACCCCGACGACGACCGTCGTGCCGACCACGACCGTCACCCCGACGACAGGCGTGCCGACGACCACCGTGGTGCCGACGACGACGGTCGTGCCCACCACCACGCCGACCACCACGCCGCCGACCACCACGCCGTCGACAACGCCGCCGACGACACCCACGACGACCCTGCCGCCGACGGGCTGTCCGGTCAATCAGTTCCAGGCGCGGTACTTCAACAACACGACCGCCACGGGGACGCCGGTCGCGGTGCAGTGCGAGAACGCCCCCGGAGGGCTGTTCACCGGCCAGCCGCTCGCCGGCGTCAACGCCGACAACTTCTCGGTCGACTACAACGGCGTCATCGAGTTCCCTCAGACCACGACTTACGTCGTCTCCGCGAACGTCGGCGGTGTCAGTGCTCGGATCTGGCTCGACGACGCGGTGGTCTTCGAGAACCCGACGCCGCGATGGGGGACCACCAACTCCCTGCGGTCGGTCTCCGCCGGGCAGCATCGCGTCCGGGTGAGCTTCGCCCACACGACGGGGATCGCGCAGTTCGGCGTCGCCTTCCCGCGCGCTACGCCGAGCGCACCGTCGAACAACGGGAACTACTTCGCCGCCGACTCGTTCTGGAACCAACCGGTGCCGCCGAACGCCGCGGTCGATCCCCGGAGCGCCGGATGGATCTCGAGGGTGGACGCCGGCAACGACCGGCTCTCGATCAACAGCCGGGAATGGACGACGACGGTCTACAACGCCCCGCCCGGCACGCCGACCGCCGAGATCCTCCTGGTCAACAGCAAGCGCCGGCTGACGATCCCGTATCTGCCCTCCTACCGCCCGACACAGGACGCGGATGCGCACCTGGCCGTGATCGACGACGCCACCGGTTGCCTCTACGAGTTCCAGAGCTTCAATCCGCAGGCGCTCTCGGCGAACGCATCGGCGAGCTACCGCGTGTACACCGGCTCCGGGGGACACGTCGCCGGGGCCGGTCATGCGGGCGGCGAGTTCTCCTACCTCGCGGGCATGATCACTCCTCAGGACGTCGCGGCCGGCGTCATCGACCACGCCCTGCGCTACGCCCTGCCTCTCGGTGCTCCCAACTACGCGTACCCGGGCACCAGGACGGACGGCACGGTCGCGACCGGCATCCCGCAGGGAACGAGGATGCAGTTGGACCCGAGCCTCGATCTGTCCCGGTTCGGCCTCACCCCGTTCCAGCTCATGGTGGCCCGTGCTCTGCAGGTGTACGGCGGATTCAACGCCGATCACGCGGACGTGTTCACGCTGTACGCGCGCAGCACGCTCGACGGGACGACCTACGCGCAGCCGGTCCAATCGTTGCCGGACGCCCTGATCCGGCACATCCGGTTCTTGGCGCCCGCGATCTCCTCGCCCCAGATCTATCTCGACCGGGCCGACGATCCGGGGTGTCAGCAGCAACGCTGATGGACTCGCCGGCGCGTCCTGCCCCGATTCCTCCCGCGACGCGAGAACGGCGCCTAACCTGTGGGCCAGGTCACTTTCGGATCGGACATAAGGGGGATCGCGTGCTCGATCACTACGACGTGCGTACCGGCGAGTTCAATCTGGGGATCCGGCCGCCGGCGGGGCGCCGGGCGGGCCTCGGCCTGTGGCGCCTGGTCAAGGCGGTGCTCACGTCCGCCGCGGAACTGGACGTGTACGTCTGTGCGGCGCGACACGGCGCGCACCCCGAGCGGTGGGCGCCGTCCTGACCCGGGTGCACACCGTACTGGTCACCCCGCGAAGGCCCGTCTAGTCTCGGTCCATGGCCGACGACCCCCGCCCGGTGCCCGACGACGATGCCGCCGCAGAACCCGGTAGGAGTCGGAAACTGCTGGCCAAGGGCGCGCGGGTCGCCCATCGCGCGAATCGGAGCCCGGCCGCCGCCGGGCTCGTGCGTGCGGCGCGGGAGAACCTGCCGGGTGGGCCGAAGAAGGATCTGTTCCACCCCGACGCCGAGTCGACCGAGCGGCTCGCGAGCCTGCTGGACCGCATCGTCGGCGACGAACCGACGGTGACGCGCGAACTCGGCAACCTCGCGACCGCGACCTGGCAGGCGGTGATCAGCCGCCGGGACCGCGACTACCTGCCGCCCCAGCCCATCACCATCCTGTTCACCGACCTCGTCGCCTTCTCCAGCTGGGCGCTCGAGCGCACCGACGACGAGATCGTCCGTCTGCTGCACGCCGTCAACCGCACCACCGCCGACCTCGTCGCGCGACACGGCGGCGTGGTGGTCAAGACGATGGGCGACGGTGCCCTCGTCGCCTTCGACGGTGACACCGCCATCGAGGCGGCGTTCGAGATCGTCGAGGCGGTGGGTGCCATCGACGTGGCCGAGGGGTACCGGCCGACGTTGCGAGCGGGCCTGCACACCGGCACGCCGCGCCGGGTCAAGGGCGACCTGATCGGCGTCGACGTCAATGTCGCCGCGCGGGTGGCGGAGGCGGCGAACGGGGGAGAGGTCCTGGCCTCGGAAACCGTGTTCAGCATTGCCGACAAGGCCCGCTACCAGGTGCGACCGCGCCGATTCAAAGCGAAGGGCGCCCCGCAGAAGCTACAGGTCTTCTCTGTGCGCCCGCTGTATTGAACCTCCGGGTTCTCCCTGAATTCCACCCCTCGGTCGGCTCGGGCTGTAACGAACCGTGTCCCGCTCCGTATAGAGCGTGTGACTTGAGTCCTAGAGTCCAGCGGCGGCCTGCGCGCCCCGTCTCCGTTTCCAAGGATGGGAATCACATGAACACGAAGAAGATCGGAGCCGCGTCCTTCGCGGTCGTGGCCGCCGCAGGCCTCCTCGCCGGTTGTGGCAAGTCGACCGAGGGCGACAGCCCCGTCGCCTTCTCGCCCGTGACGGGCGACCAGTTCACCGCCAACCCGGGCGCCTTCCAGACCGACGGCATCGCGGTGCCGCCGCAGGGCGTCACGATGGTCGGCAACGCGGTCGCCGCGCAGGCCGTCGCCAACTCGGGTCTGCCGCAGGGCACGATCACGTCGACGTCGAACAACACCACCGTCTACTACCCGCCGGCCCCGGCCATCCCGGGCGTGCGCGTCGCACCGCAGCCGGCGCCGCCCGCGCCGATGGTGCGCCCCGCCAACTACAAGCCCTGGTCGTACACCCCGCAGCAGATCGAGGTCTTCCAGCAGATCTGCGAGACGGGCTCCTACAAGCAGACGTCCACCTACCCGGGCGGCCGCGTCAGCACCGAGACCCAGACTCAGACCTGCTACACCCTCTACGGCCGTCAGCTCGGCGTGAAGCCGTGGACGCCGGGCCAGCCCAAGCCGTGGCAGCGCCCCGACTACCCGAAGCCGTGGTTCTCGGCCGAGTTCAAGGTCGACGTTCCGGTGTTCTGGGTGTACCCCAAGAGCTGGACCCAGCCGAAGCCGCAGCCGATCATCTCGGTCTCGATCGGTCTCAACCTGGGCAACAACCCGTACCGCCGCGTGAACCCCGCGTACGACCAGCCGTACTACCCCGTCTGGGCGGTCACCCCCGGTCGCGTGATCGACGTTCGTGACCAGGCCCGCGTCGTGGCCCCGATCTACACCACGACCACCTCCAGCACGACCACGACGACCACCACCACCACGGCGCCCGTCTTCCCGGGCACGGTCCTCGCCGCGCTGCCGACCTCCGCGAAGGTGACCCCGGTGACCGCGCTGCCCGGCGCGAAGGTGGCGGGCAACGTCAACCTCGATGCGAACGTGACCGTTCCGACCGCGTCGGCGCTCAAGGGCGCGACCATCCAGGCCGGCACCACCGCGTCGCTGAACGATGCGATCGGTACCTCGGTCGAGGCGACCGTCGCCAAGCCCAGCGCCGACAACGGCAACCGCGTGACCGTCGACGGCAAGGCGGACGCCACCGTCACCGGTGGTGCGGACGCGAAGGTCACCGGCGGCGCCGATGCCACCGTGACCGGTGGCTCGGGCGCGACGGTCAGCGGTGGTGCAGGTGCGACGGTGACCGGCGGTGCCGGTGCGGCCACCACGACCACCACCAAGCCCGCCCAGCGTCCGACCGCCCCGGCGCAGGAGACGACGCAGCCGACGCGCACGCAGACGCAGGAGCCGACGCAGACGCAGACGCAGGAGCCCACGCAGGAGCCGACGCAGACGCAGCCGACGCAGGCTCAGCCGACCACCACGACCCCTGCCGCCACCGCGACCCCGCAGGCGGCCACCCGGACGAAGACGCAGGGGGCCACCAAGCCGGCCACCACCTGCACCCCGGCCCAGGTCGAGGCGGGTACCTGCACGACCGGTTCGTAGTCGGTCACTGAACCACGTTCCTCGGGGAGGTCCCCGGTGCGCATCCGCGCTCCGCGGGCCTCCCCGAGGCCGTTGGGTGACGCGCCCCCGGAGCACGTCCGGCGTGCTGCCGCCGTAAGGCCCTGACCAGGCGATTGGCCTCTCCGGTCGCCCATGCGCTAGAGTCTCTTCTCGGTCAAGTTCAATCCCCCATAGCTCAATTGGCAGAGCATTCGACTGTTAATCGAAGGGTTACTGGTTCGAGTCCAGTTGGGGGAGCAGGTAATTGCAGATGAGGCGGGGTCTTCGGACCCCGCCTCTTGTCGTTTCAGTCGCCTACGGCGCCAATACGGCGTGAAAACTCCGACAGAGCCTCGGTGTGGTCGGGCACGATCTTGTTGCGCTCGACATAGTGAGGCCGTGTGACCTCGGTCCCCGCGTGCCCCGCCTGGCGGGCCGCTGCTTCGAGGCCCAGGTGCCGCTCCACGGCGGTAACCACCGTCTTGCGCACTTGTGTGCGGCACGACCCATTCGAGGTCGTCTCCGCGCGCTGCGCGCCAGTTACGGTGCACGTTGCTCTCACCTTGTGGTGTCCCCACCGCGCTCGGGAACACCAAGTCCCACGGGAGGCCGCGTTCGCGCTGCCTCCGCCGGGACGGTTGTCATGCCTCTGATCATGCTCGCGTGGACAGCCCCGCTCACAAGGACGGTTGTCATGTCCCCGCTTGATGTCGTGACACCGCCCGTTAGTGGTGCTAGCGTCCGGGTATTCACGTTGTCGAGTCAGGGATGCACTGTGGAAGAGTTCGAGTCAGATCCGAAACTTCGAGTCGTGTTTGCGTGCAGATCGGTCCTACCGTCAGCACTAGTTCTCATCTCGACCATGGTGAGCGCGTGTGGGGCGTCGGCTGAGCCGCCTGTCGGTCCATCTTCCTCGTCGCCGTCGGCATCTCCGTGTGGCAACGCAAGTGATGAGATGCTTCGAAACTACTCCGCAACCAGCGCGAAGTCGATGAACAGTCTAACCAGTGTGATCGTGCTCGGGCAGGCCGAAAGTGTGAAGGCGATCCAGACCGCGCAGGACTACCCGGCCACGGAGTTTGGCATCCGTTCTTCGGCTGCGATCCGTGGACAGCTCCCGAGCGGCTTCCGTGGGCATACGTACGGAACCGCGCAGTGTCCGATGCCTGGATTCCCGAAGATCGCGGAGGGGACATGGGCGGCGTACTTCCTCGGGGAGGCTGATAAGCGCCTGCAAGTTGTTGGAGCGGTTGCCCTGGACAAGGCGGACGTGGACCAGTACCTCGCGAACCCGCGTGTGGTCACCCCGAAGATGCAGAAGCTGCTCACCGACATCGGCGGCAAGTAGTTGTAGAACCGCGTCGAAGTCGATCGACTTCTCGGTGACGAGACCGAAAACGTCGGCCCTGCGCGCTACCGTGATCCCATGCCGGCCTCGCCCGCTCACCTGCTGTCCGTGATCCCCGCTTCGATGAACGCGGAGGTCGAGCAGTTCCTCGACCGCGCGCACGCGTTGGACCTGGTGCTCAGCCGCGACGATATCGTGTACAGCTCCATCGAAGGACTCATGATCGACGGGATGCCTGCCCACGCTGCCAAGCCCCGCGAGGGCTGCTGTGTCAGACCAGCCGAGGTGAGTTCCGTTCGGCCTGGGAGCCGCATCGAGGACGCGAGAAGCGTGGGCTTCGCGATGTGCGGATCACCGACCGCAAGATCCGCCCGATGTTTGAACAGGCGCTGACCGCCTGCGAGCACGGGATGAGTGCTCGGGACGCGGGCGTGCGGAATGCACTCCCCGGGGATGATCGCGAGAAGGGCAAGGGGAACCGCCAGAATGTGGGCTGACCAGGGCCGCAGCCGAAACGGGAGAACCCATCGAACATGGGGCTCAACTCGACACTGAAACGAAGGGTTGCTGGTTCGAGTCCAGTTGGGGGAGCAAGAATGCCGCCTCTTCGGAGGCGGCTTTTCTGTTTCCTGCACCGTGGTGCCCGCCCACGGCCTCGCAGGCGGCCGCGGCCCCCAGCATCCCCAGCAGGACGACGTCCACGTCCCGTACGCGCCGCAGCTGCGGGCTGAGGGCGTCCGTCGGGCCCGCGAGCGCGAGGAACGAGGCCACCGAGGCCGCCCCCGTGGCGATCGCGGGCCATCGGCACCGCGGGTCGGCAGCACCGGCGAGCAGCGCGGCCCCGACCAGCCCGAAGAACGTCGCGCGATGCCGCAGCAGGAGTTCCGTTCCCGGATCCGCGACTCTCACGCCGTATGTGCGCTCCACGCGGCGGCGGGAGCGGGCGGCGGTGGCGGGGAGAAGGTGCGCGATCCCCACTGTCGCGAGCAGTGCACTGGTGATGCGGTGTGTGGTCACGGGCGTTCCTCCGGTCGTCGGCGAATGATGCTCCTAGCATCGGAGAGATGACCGCGCCCTCGCTTCCGGAAACGTGCGCAGTTCCCGGCGTGCTCTGGGTCTCGCCCGCGACGGCGCTCTACTTGGGGCCGGCCCTGGGGCTCGCGGCCCATTCTGCGTCCGTGCACTGCCTGGTCGTCGGGATCGACGGTCCGCTCGAGGTGGAGGTGGGATCGGCGAGCGTGGTAGCACGCAGTGTGCTGGTGCCGCCGCGGACCGTCCACCGCGTCGTCGCGGCGCCGGGCTCGCGGATCCTGTTCTGCTACAACGACGCGACCGCGGCGCGGGCTCGCGAGCTGGCGAGCCGCATGACCCGAGCGGGCCTCCTGGCGACGGCGCACCGCTCCGAGGCGGAGCTGTTGCGCCTGTGTGCTGCGCCGAGGCCGTCCGGTGTCGCGCTGTTCGACGCCGCCTTCGGAGCCGCGGCGCCGCCCGAACCCAGGATCCGGCGCACCGTCGAGCGGATCCGCTCCGATCCGGCCGGCAGCGCGGCCGCGCTGGCACAGGCCGAACACCTCTCGGCGCACTACCTCCTGCGTCTCTTCGGCAGGGAGACCGGCACGAGCCTGCGGCGGTACCGCCGCTGGGCGCGGATGCTGCGCGCCGCCGAATCGATCGCGGCGGGCTCCGATCTCACGCGCGCCGCCGCGGATGCGGGTTTCGCGTCGCCGTCGCATTTCAGCGATGCCTTCCTCGCGATGTTCGGGCTCACCGCGACCGCCCTGCTCGGCACTGGAGCGCGTCTGATCGTGGCCCGCGAGCCGATCGGGTGGGCGCGATAACCCGGTGGTCGGCCGCGCCGGCGGCGGCCATACTGTGCGCATGGCGACCCAGTACGAGCAGATCACCGACCGGCTGCAGGAGTTCATCGCGGACCAGCAGATGTACTTCGTCGGCACCGCCGCACCCGACGGCCGCGTCAACGTCTCCCCGAAGGGGCTCGACTCGCTGCGCGTCCTCGGGCCGCGGCGCGTGGTCTGGCTCAACGGAACCGGCAGCGGCAACGAGACCGCCGCGCACCTGCTGCGCAATCCGCGGATCACGCTGATGTTCTGCGCTTTCGAGGGCAAGCCGCTGATCCTGCGGCTCTTCGGGACGGCCCGCGCGATCCACGAGGGCGATCCGGAGTGGGCCGACCTCGTCGCCCTGTTCCCGCCGATGCCCGGCGCACGCAACGTCTTCGACACGACCGTCGATCTCGTGCAGACCTCGTGCGGGTTCGGCGTACCGCTCTACGAGTACGACGGCCAGCGCACGCTGATGCGTTCGTGGGCCGAGAACAAGGGAGACGAGGGCATCGAGCGCTACCACCGTGAGCGCAACACCCACAGCATCGACGGCTTCCCGACGGGAATCCCCGTTCGGTAGGCCGGCGAACCGGCGACGCGGTCAGGCGGCCTCGTCGCCCGCGTCGTCGGTCTCGCTGGTGTCGCTGCCGGCCTTGTCGCCGTCACCAGCCTCCGTGGTCGCGGACTCCGACGGCGCCGTCTGTTCCGGTGCCTCGGCCGCAGGGCTCTCGGTCGACGATGCCGGGTCGGGATCCGCCACCGGGGTGGATGTTTCGGGCTCGGTCACCGGGGTGGACGGTTCGGTCGTGGGCTCGGGGGCCGGCGCCGGGGTGCCCGGCGTCGTGCCGGCGTCCTCGTCCTCCGGCGCACTCCGCAGGCGTGCCAGGAGGTCGGGGAAGGGCTCGCCGCCGTTGTCGATGCTGTGCTCGCCGCCGCTCTTCGCCACCTCGTCGGTCGAGTCCGTGCTGATGGTCTCGGAGGTCGCGGTCCGGGCGGCCGTGCCCGCGTCCGTACTCGTGGCAGTGCCGGGCAGTTTCGCGGACTGCTCCGAGGCCTGCTTCGACAGGTCCAGGATCGCCGAGGCGGTCTTGTTGATCATCGGCCCGTACTGCTGCGTCGCAAGGTCCGAGATCGGCGTGAGCACGACCGACGAGAACACCTCGTAGACCGGCCCGAACGCCGTCATGACGGGCTTGATGACGGTATCGAGGCCCACGAGGTGGGTCAGCGAATCGGCGCCGAGCGGAGAGGTGACGCCGGTGACGATCTGACTCAGCGGATCGGTGGGCAGGACTCCGGGCGGGATCAGGCCGGCGCTCGAGTTCGGCCCCGTCTGCTCGCCCACCTGGAACAGGTTGTCCGAGAACAGCTTGATGCCGAACAGCGACGGCGAGGTGATCCCGGCGCCCTCCACGCCGACGTTGAATCCGCCGAGGCCGTAGAGGATCGGCAGCGGGACGCCGAGCGGGTTCTGCAGGAGCAGCAGGTTCTGCCCGTTGTTGAGGTTGATCCCGTTCGTGCCGATGTAGTTGCCGGTGGTCACGTTGATGTTCGTGAAGCCGACGGGGAGAACGGAGTTCACGTTAGTCATGGTCAGGCCGATGGGGGAGTAGACCCCGTTGCCCGTCGGCAGCAGGACGTTCGCGCCGAGCGTTCCGGCCTTGACGAGACCGAGCGGCAGCTCCACCCCGGCAGCGCCGATCGGGACCGACAGCACGGTCTCCGATCCGCCGAGCCAACCGGGGATCTTCAGCGCCGCAGTGGGAGCCGCGGCCCACCATCCGGCCTTGGCGCCGAGCGGGAACGTGTAGGTCCCGTCGGCCTGCGGGAGCCAGACGGTGCCCGACGGCAGGCTCCCCTCGGGCAGGATGCTCAGCGGCCCCAGTGGAATGTCGGGCAGCCCGGGGATGGGGTTGGGGATGACGAACTTCTTGAGAGCCAGGCCGCTGGGTGTCTGGACGAAGGTGTTGAGGACGTTGGTCGTGCCGCTCAGCTGTAGGAGCTTCCACGCGTAGGAACTGGTGAATTTGCTCTGGGTCGCGGTGAGCCCGTCGACGATCTCGCTGAGTGCGGGCAGGTCCTCGATGTACGGCCCGATGACGGGCAGGCCCAGCGCACCGTCGAGGACCGACGCCGCACCGTTGAGCAGGGACGCGCCCGGCATCGTCGTGGGGAGGATCTTCGACAGATCGAGCTGAGCGCCGCCGGGGAGTACCACGTTCGGCACGACGCCGGGCACTCCGGTGGGAAGGTTGAGCCCCGCGATGTTGCGCAGCACGTCCGGCAGGCTCGAGATCTTGGTGACGTCGACCTTCGTGAACGACGAGCCGAACGTCGGCAGGATCCCGCCGGCCTGGGAGGCGATCGGGTTCCAGGCGGAACCGACGCTGCCGGTGACGTTGTTCGCGGCGCTGAGGAAGTTGTCGAGCGCGTGCGAGTAGTCGCTGATCGCCGCGCTGTAGTCCGGCGGGGTCGCGGTCGCGGCCTGGGCCGGCGCACCCATCAGGCTGATCCCCGCGGTGGCGCCGATGGCGGTCGCGGCGACGGCGGTGCGCTTGGCGGCCAGCGCCGAGGCCTTGCGATGCTTCGCACTCATGATGGGGGTTCCTCTCGAACGAAATGCAGACACCGAAATCGGACATCCGCGCTGAGGATATGACTGTCCAAGCTGTGAATAACTCACTTTGTGCCACAGCAAATTTGAGGAACGGGCGTTGCGTGTGCGCGCTGTGCCACAGTTCAGGGAACCTCGGTTCCGCTACGGGTGCGCGATAGGCTGAGCGGAACGAGTGGAAGGACGTGCATGAGCCTCGCGGAACTGGCCGAATGGCCCGTCGACAATGCGGCGGGGGCATTGCTGCGGACCGACGCGATGCGCACCGTCGACGTGCACGGCGATGTCGACCAGACGTACGAATTGGCTTCCGTCACCAAGCTTCTCGTGGCGTACGGCGTGCTCGTCGCGATCGAGGAGGAGGCGGTCGGTCTCCGGCAGCCCGCCGGTCCGCAGGGGAGCACCGTCGAGCATCTGCTATCCCACGCCTCGGGGCTCGCATTCGATTCCGCGGCGGTACAGGCCGAGCCGGGCGCGCAACGGATCTACAGCTCCTACGGCTACGAGGTGATGGCGCGGCTGATCGAGCAGGAGACGGGCATCGCCTTCCCGGACTACCTCCGCGAGGCGGTCTTCGAACCGCTGGGGATGCGCAGCTCCGAGCTCGCCGGCCCGGCGGGCCACGGCGCCCGGTCCACGGTGGCGGATCTCGCCCGGTTCGCGGCGGAGGTCGCCGCGCCCACGCTGCTCGATCCGGCCACCGTCGACGGGGCGCGCTCCGTCCACTTCCCGGGCCTGCCCGGCTTCGTCCCCGGCTACGGGAAGTTCGCGAACAACACCTGGGGACTCGGCTTCGAGGTGAAGGGCGACAAGCGTGCGCACTGGACCGGGACGCGGAACTCGCCGCGCACCGTCGGGCACTTCGGGCAGGCCGGCACCTACCTGTGGTTCGACCCCGATCTGCAACTCGCCGCGGTGATCCTGACGGATCGACCGTTCGGCGCATGGGCGAAGCCGCTGTGGTCCGAGTTCAACGACCGGCTGATTTCTCAGGAACTTCAAGGCGTGTAACTGGCGCAACACGCGCATCATGGTGCACAATGGCTTCATAACTACATCGATGTGATAAGGCCGCAGCTGGTGGCACTCGCGTTTCGACAGGTGGCTTGGGGAAGACGTCCTCGTCGAAACGAAGAAGGTGGCAACCATGCAGCAGCTGAGTCAGTTTGCAGAGGTGACGACGGGAGTCGTCTGGATTCACGCCGCACCTGCTGCACTGTGCCCGCACGTGGAGTGGGCACTGTCGAGGACCCTCGACGCCCGGGCCACCCTCAAGTGGTCCGCGCAGGAGGCCGTCCCCGGCATGCAGCGTGCCGTCGTCGACTGGGTAGGCCCGGTCGGCAGCGGTGCGCGGATGGCGAACACCCTGAGGGAGTGGAACTCCCTCAGGTTCGAGGTCACCGAGGACCCCTCCGAAGGGGTCGACGGTGAGCGGTTCTGCTACGCCCCGGGACTGGGGCTGTGGCGCGGCACCATGAGCGCGTCCGGCGACACCCTGCTGGGCGAGGCGCAGCTGCGCTCGATGATGCTCGAGCAGGGGCCCGAGGGCATGCAGACCGCCCTCGACTCGCTCCTCGGTACCGCCTGGGACGAGGCGCTCGAGCCCTTCCGCATGGGCGGCCAGGGCGCCGAGGTCACCTGGCTCTCCCAGGCCGTCAGCTAGACCTGCCTGAAACCCGGCCCGGGCGGGCGAGCGCGGCGCTTCGGCGACGGCGCCCCGCCGGGACCGGGATACCGCGGAAGAACGGAAAGTCGTCGCACCGATCTGCCACCATCGGAACATGGCACTCTCCGCGTCCGCGAAACAGGAATTCCTCGCTCAACCCCACGTCGCCGCATTCTCCGTCGCCGAAGCCGGCCGCGGCCCGCTGACGGTCCCCGTCTGGT
Organism: Tsukamurella pulmonis; assembly: GCF_900103175.1. Classification (NCBI taxonomy): domain Bacteria; kingdom Bacillati; phylum Actinomycetota; class Actinomycetes; order Mycobacteriales; family Tsukamurellaceae; genus Tsukamurella; species Tsukamurella pulmonis. The sequence continues at coordinate 3,127,280 of NZ_FNLF01000002.1, read as the reverse complement.
ACGACTACGAGCCCGGCGGCAAGCCGTGGATCACCATCGCCCCCGGCTCCCGCAAGGCGACCGCCCTCGCCGCGGCCGGTCGGTTCTCGCTGATGGTCGACACCGTCGAACCGCGCACCATGTACGTGAGCGTGGAGGGCCCGGTCGCCGAGTCGCGCCCGTCGACGGACGCGGAGATCCGGGCGATGGCGGCCCGCTACCTCTCCGGCGCTGAGCTCGAGAAGTACCTCGAGTTCGCCTTCGGGCAGCTGGGGGAGCACCTCACTGTGGTCCTCGAGCCCGAGCACTGGCTGGGTGCCGACCTGACGATGTAGTCCGCGGCAGGATCCGCCGCCCGCGGCAGAAATCTCCGCTCGCCCCGCGAATCCGCACGGCGAGCGGACACTTCTGCGGGGACCGGCGATCTCTGCGGCGGGAGGCCGCCGATGGGTGACGCCGGGAGACGCGAAACCGGCCGCCGGGGGATCCCCGACGACCGGCCTCTCGAAAAACGTCTAGTACTTGCCGAAGGCGAGCGCCACGTTGTGGCCGCCGAAGCCGAACGAGTTGTTCAGGGCGTACTCGATCGCGCCCTTGCGCGCCTCACCGTGCACCACGTCGAGCTCGATCTCCGGATCCTGGTTCTCCAGGTTCAGGGTGGGCGGGATGATCCCGTCCCGGATCGAGAGCACCGTCAGGGCGGCCTCGAGGGCGCCGACGGCACCGATCGAGTGGCCCAGTGCGCCCTTGGGCGCGTAGATCGCCGCGTCGGTGCCCACGACCGCGTTGATGGCCTTGGCCTCGGCGAGGTCGCCGATCGGCGTGGCCGTGGCGTGCGCGTTGATGAAGGCGATGTCGGCGCGGGTCAGGCCCGCCGTCTGCATCGCCCGGTTCATCGCGCGCGCGGCGCCGCCGCCTTCCACGTCGGGGGAGACCATGTGGTAGCCGTCCGAGGTGATTCCGGCACCGAGCAGACGGGCGATCGGCTTCGCGCCGCGCGCCAGAGCGTGCTCCTCGGTCTCGATGATCATCAGGGCCTGTGCCTCGCCGAAGACGAAGCCGTCGCGGTCCTTGTCGAACGGACGCGAGGCGGCCTGCGGATCGTCGTTACGGGTCGAGAGAGCGCGCATCATCGCGAACGAGGCGATGGGCGGCGAATCGATCCGGCCCTCCACGCCGCCGCAGACGGCGATGTCGGCGTCGCCGAGCACGATCTGCCGCCAGGCGTGGGCGATGGCCTCGTTGCCGGTCGAGCAGGCCGACACCGGGGCGATGGCACCCGCGCGGGCGCCGATCTCCAGCGCCGAGACGGCGCAGGCGCCGTTCGGCATCGACATCTGCACGGCGAACGGCGAGACCTTGCGGACGCCGTGATCGCGCAGGGCGTCCACGGCTTCCACCATAGTCTCGCCGCCGCCGAGCCCGGTGCCGACCACCGCCGCGAGGCGGGCCGGGTCGACATCCGGGCGTCCGGCGCCGTCCCACAGCCGCTTGGTCATCACGTGGGAGACCTGCTCGACGTAGGACATGCGCCGCTTCGACACGTGCTGCTTGCTGATGTCCCCGGCGTACTGGCGGTCGGGCCGCTCCGGTACATCGTCCGACGGGTCCGACAGCAGCTGGCCGCCGAACCGCACTGGAAGATCGGGGATCTGGACGCCGATGAAATCACCCTCGAGCGGACGGATGCCGCTCTTACCGGCGAGCAGTCCCTGCCAGGTGGAATCGGTATCGACACCGATCGACGTCGTCAGCTCGATGGCGGTGACGACCACACTGGGGAACTCACCCCCCAGCGTCGAGAAATTCCTCAGCGAAGGCAAGGGCTTACTTGCCCTTCTCGGCCTCGTACTTGCCCTTGAGCTCGGCAGCCAGGTCGGCGTTCTCGGCCTCGAGCTTCTGGATGTACGCGACGGCGTCGCCGACGGTCTTCAGGCCCGCGAGGTCCTCGTCCGGCACCTTGACGCCGTACTTGTCCTCGAGCTGCACGGCGATCTCGACCATGGAGAGCGAGTCGATGTCCAGGTCGTCGATGAACGCCTTGTCCAGGGTGACCTCGGAGGGCTCGATGCCGGTGACCTCTTCGATGATCTCGGCGATGGCGGCGACGATTTCGTCCTGGCTGGTGGCCACAGTGGGTCCCTTTCCTTGTGTGACCCGACCCGCGATTTCGCGGAGACGGGAGTCTTTCGGTGCGACGACGGGCGTCGCGGTGTCTGACGGTACCGGGCGGTCCGTTCGGTGGTCTGCGTTACTGCGCGGAGGCGAGCAACTCGGTCAGGTCGGCCGGGGTCTTGACGGCGACCTGCGGCACGCCCTTGAGCTCGCGCTTGGCGATGCCCACCAGCGCGCCGGCCGGCGGCAGCTCCACGACCATCGAGACCTCGGCCTCGCGCATCGTGGTGGTGCACAGATCCCAGCGGACGGGCCGGGTCACCTGCGCGACGATGGCCGCGAGGGCCTCGGCGCCCGAGGTGACGGGCTTGCCGTCGCGGTTCGACAGCAGCGTGAGCTGCGGGTCGCGCGGAACGATGTCCTGCGCGGCGGCCGCGACGGCCTCCTGCGCGGGAGCCATGAACTCGGTGTGGAAGGCCCCGGCCACGGCGAGCGGGCGCAGGCGCGCCTTCTCGGGGGCGTTGTCGGCCAGCTTCGCGAGGTTCTCGACGGTGCCGGCGGCCACGATCTGCCCGGAGGCGTTCATGTTGGCCGGGACGAGGTCGAACGACTCGAGCGTGGCGAGCACGTCCTCCTCGACGCCGCCGAGGACGGCGGTCATCGACGTGGGGACCAGCGCGCAGGCCGCGGCCATGGCGCGGCCACGGATCGCGGCCAGGCGCACGGCCTCGTCGGCGGTGATGACGCCGGCCACCGCGGCGGCGGCGAGCTCACCGACCGAGTGCCCGGCGACGACGGTGTCGGCCGGCTGGACGCCCATCTGCTCGAAGGCGAGCAGCGCGGCGGCCACCACGAGGGGCTGCGTCACGGCGGTGTCCGTGATCTCGTCGGCCTCGGCGATGGTGCCGAGGCGGACCAGGTCGAGATCGGCGATCTCGGACCAAGCGCGGAGACGCTCCACGGCAGAAGGCTGATCGAGCCATGCGGTCAGCATGCCGGGCTTCTGGGAACCCTGTCCGGGTGCGAGCAGTGCAATCACGTGTTCCAGGAAACACCCCGGGAACCTGAAAAGAAGGTGTTGGAGCCTGAGAACCTGACTCATCGAATTTGTGGGGTTTCCACAAAAGTGCTGCTCAGCGAGTCCTGCCTGTTACCAGAGTGTTATATGTGACTGGATTAGTTCAGCGAGATGTCTGTGATCCGCGTCATAGCGGCGGGGGTGAAACGCTCCGGATTGGCCGCCGCAAGACGCCCGATCGTGGCCGCTACCCGCAGGACGAAGGCGTCGCGCGGGTCCTGCGGATCGCGCCCGGTGATCTCCGCGATCTTCTTGAGGCGGTACCGCACCGTGTTGGGGTGGACGAACAACTCGCGCGCGCAGGATTCGACCGCTCCGCCCGAGTCCAGATAGGCGTCGAGCGTGTCGGACAGCGCCGAGCCCGCCTCCTCCAGCGGCTTGACCAGGAGCTCGTACAGGGTGCGCCCTGCGTGCGTGTCGCCGATCAGCGCACGCTCGGGCAGCAGCTCCCAGCTGTGCACGGGGCGCGGGGCGCCCGGCCAGCCGGCGACGGCGTTGACGCCGGCGATGGCCTCGACGGCGGACGCGTGCGCATCCTCGAGGGTGGGGGTGGTGTGCCCGATCACCACGGGGCCGTCGGAGAAGTGCGGCATGAGCGAATCCGCGAACGGGTCACCGGAGGTGACCGCGCCGCTGACGATGACGACCAATTTGGTGCCTTGCACAACGGCGAGGGCCGAGCGGCCGTGCGAGCGGGCGGTGTCGTGCACCGAACCCGCCACCGAGACGTTCTGGTCCGGCGGGGGATTGCCGACGATGACGGTGGCCGACGCCACGGGGTCCCAGTTCAGCGCCGCCGCGCGGGAGAGCAGGTTGGCGCCGGTGTCGCCGCGGACCACCGCGTCGACGACCAGCGCCTCCATCCGTGAGTCCCACGCGCCCCGCGCCTCCGCGGCCGAGGCGTAGATGGACGCCGCGCCGAAACCGATCTCCCGGCCGTACCGCAGCACCGCCTCGGTCAGCGCGATCAGCTGGTCCTCGTTGCGGGCCAGTAGCGGCAGCCAGCGCTCGAAGAACTCCATCGCCACGCGGACCATCTCGACGGTCTGCAGGAGCGAGACCTTGCGGGCCAGGTCCTGCGGCACCGTCTGGAACGAGGCGACCGTGTACTCGACGTTGCTCGGGTTCTCGATCCACTCCGCGAAGTTCACGACGGCCGTCTGCACCACCAGCTGGATGGACGCCCGCTGGCTGGCCTCGAGATCCGCGAAGTACGGCAGCTGCTCCTCCATGGAGCGCACCGCCTCCGTCGCGACCCTGCCCGAGTACTGGCGGATCCGGGCCAGGATCGCCTCGGGCAGGACGTCGCGAGGCTCGGGTCGCTTCCGGTTGAAGCTCCCCTTCCCCGGCTTTCCGGGGAGGGGGAACGAGCCCGTATCGGCGGTCATGGAGTCCTAGGCTACGCCGGGGTCCGATGTCTGCTTCGGGGCGGCGAGCACGTCGTCGATCCGGTACCGCTTCGCGGCCTCCGCGGCGACCGAGAATTCCAGCGCTCCCTCGCGGGCCAGGCCCAGCAGAACGGCCACGACGATCGACTCGGCGTCGACGTTGAAGTAGCGCCGCGCGGCGGGCCGCGTGTCGGAGAAGCCGAAGCCGTCGGTGCCCAGGGTGATGTAGGTGCCGGGGACCCACGGCCGGATGAGGTCCTGCGTGCCGCGCATGAAGTCGGACGCCGCGACCGTCGGGCCCTCGGTCCCGCCCAGCACCGCCGTCACGTGCGGGGTGCGGGGCTCGGCCGCCGGATCGCGCAGGGCCGCCTTCTCCGACTCGATGCCGTCGCGCGAGAGCTCGACCCAACTCGTCACCGAGAACACCGAGGCGGAGACGCCCCACTCGTCGGTCAGCATCTCCTGGGCCTTGAGCGCGTCCGGCATGGTGACGCCGGAGGCGAGGATGTTCGCCTTCTTCTCGTGCGCGCTCTCCGCGGGCTTGAACAGGTACATGCCCTTGAGCAGCCCCGCGACGTCCAAGCCCTCGGGCTCCGCCGGCTGGTGGATCGGCTCGTTGTAGACGGTGATGTAGTAGTAGATGTTCTCGGGGTCCTCCCCGTACATCCGCCGCAGGCCGTCGATCACGATGTGCGCCAGCTCGTACGCGAACGCCGGGTCGTACGCGACGACGGCCGGGTTGGTCGACGCGAGGACGTGGCTGTGGCCGTCGGCGTGCTGCAGACCCTCGCCCGTGAGCGTGGTGCGGCCGGCGGTGGCGCCGAGGACGAAGCCGCGGGCCATCTGGTCCGCCGCCGCCCACAGGCCGTCGCCGGTGCGCTGGAAGCCGAACATCGAGTAGAAGATGTAGAGCGGGATCATCGGCACGTCGTGCGTGGCGTACGAGGTGCCGACCGCAGTGAAGGACGCCGTCGAGCCCGCCTCGTTGATGCCCTCGTGCAGGATGACGCCCTGCGCGTTCTCCTTGTACGCGAGCATCAGCTGCGCGTCGACCGCGGTGTAGGTCTGGCCCAGGCGGTTGTAGATCTTCAGCGTGGGGAACCAGCTGTCCATGCCGAAGGTGCGGGCCTCGTCGGGAATGATCGGCACGATCCGCGACCCGATCTCCTTGTCGCGCAGCAGCTCCTTGAACACGCGGACGACGGCCTGCGTGGTGGCGACCTGCTGCTTGCCCGAGCCCTTGCGCATGACGTCCACGGCGCTGATGTCGGGCGTGGTGAGCGCCTGCGACCGGGTGCGGCGCGACGGCAGGAAGCCGCCGAGCTGCTTGCGGCGATCCAGCATGTACTGGATCTCCTTCGACTCCGGTCCCGGGTTGTAGTACGGCGGCAGGTAGGGGTCCTTCTCCAGCTCGGCGTCCGAGATCGGGATCCGCAGGTGATCGCGGAAGCCCTTGAGGTCGTCGAGGGTGAGCTTCTTCATCTGGTGGGTGGCGTTGCGGCCCTCGAAGTTGTGGCCGAGGCCGAAGCCCTTGACGGTGTGCGCGAGGATCACCGTCGGCTGGCCCTTGTGCTCCATCGCCGACTTGTAGGCCGCGTACAGCTTGCGGTAGTCGTGGCCGCCGCGGCGCAGGCCCCAGATCTGCTCGTCGGTCATGTCCTTGACCAGTTCCTTGGTCCGCGGGTCGCGGCCGAAGAAGTGCTCGCGGACGAACGCGCCGTCGTTGGCCTTGAAGGTCTGGTAGTCGCCGTCGGGCGTGGTGTTCATGATGTTCACCAGCGCGCCGTCGCGGTCCTTGTGCAGGAGCTCGTCCCACTCGCGGCCCCAGATCACCTTGATCACGTTCCAGCCGGCGCCGCGGAAGAAGGACTCGAGTTCCTGGATGATCTTGCCGTTGCCGCGCACGGGGCCGTCGAGGCGCTGCAGGTTGCAGTTGACCACGAAGGTCAGGTTGTCCAGGCCCTCGGTGGCCGCGATCTGGATCTGGCCGCGCGATTCGGGCTCGTCCATCTCGCCGTCGCCGAGGAACGCCCAGACGTGCTGATCGGAGGTGTCCTTGATACCGCGGTCGTGCAGGTAGTGGTTGAACCGCGCCTGGAAGATCGCGTTCATCGGGCCGAGGCCCATCGACACCGTCGGGAACTCCCAGAAGTTCGACAGCAGCCGGGGGTGCGGGTAGGAGGGCAGGCCCTTGCCCTGATCCTCGTGCGACTTCTCCTGCCGGAAGCCGTCCAGGCGCTCCGCGGGGATGCGGCCCTCGAGGAAGGCGCGCGCGTAGATGCCGGGGGAGGCGTGGCCCTGGATGAAGATCTGGTCGCCGCCGCCGGGGTGGTCCTTGCCGCGGAAGAAGTGGTTGAAGCCCACCTCGTACAGCGAGGCGGCACCCGCGTAGGTCGAGATGTGGCCGCCGACGCCGACGCCGGGGCGCTGCGCGCGGTGCACCATGATGGCCGCGTTCCACCGGATGTAGGCGCGGTAGCGGCGCTCGATCTCCTCGTCGCCCGGGAACCAGGGCTCGAGGTCGGTGGGGATGGTGTTGACGTAGTCGGTGGAGGTCAGCGACGGGATGGAGACGCGCTTCTCGCTGGCGCGCTCGAGCAGGCGCAGCATCAGGTAGCGGGCACGGGCCGGCCCGTGGGTCGCGATGAGATCGTCGAGCGACTCGATCCACTCGCTGGTCTCTTCCGGATCGATGTCCGGTAGGTAGGAGGCCACGCCCTCGCGGATCACGCGGACCCGGTCGGGACGGCCGTCGTTCGACGGTGCGGGATCCTGTCCTGGGGCGGATGCCGGGGTGGTGGCGATCGAGTCTGTCACTGGTGCTCCTCACGGGTCGCGAAGGCGGTGCTGGGTGTTGCCAGGGAGTGCGCGGTGTGTCGCAGATCCCATCCTGCCGCATTGGAAAGCTACTCGACAGTCGTATTCCGCGTGGTGGAATTAAGCAGGTCTGCCGTGCGAGTTCCGTATACCCCGCTTGCGTCGGGGCGCAGGTGCCGTAAGTTGGCACCGAAGAAGTGGTATGCGGGTGGCATCGGGTCGTCCGCGCGAACGCGAGGAGGCTCCCACCGGTGTCCACGAATGGGTCATTCGCCCAGAAGATGGGCCTGCAGCCCGGAAACATCGTGCAGGAGATCGGCTGGGACGACGACACCGACGACGATCTGCGCCTGTCCATCGAGGAGCTCATCGGCGGGGAGATGCTCGACGAGGACACCGACGAGGTGGTCGACGTGGTGGTGCTGTGGTGGCGCGACGACGACGGGGACCTGGTCGACACCCTCATGGACGTGATCACGCCGCTCTCCGACGACGGCTACGTGTGGGTGCTCAGTCCCAAGACCGGTCAGCCGGGTCACGTGCAGCCCAGTGAGATCGCCGAGGCGGCACCGACCGCCGGCCTGACCCAGACCTCCTCGACGAACCTCGGTTCGTGGATCGGTTCCCGCCTGGTGCAGCCGAAGTCCGGCCGCGTGGCCAAGAGGTGACTTCGGCCGAGCTCGAGGGCCCGCTGTCCGTCGGGGCGATCGCGCCGACGTTCACGCTGCGCGACCAGAACAACCGCACCGTCTCGCTCGACTCCTACCGCCGGCGCAAGAACGTGCTGCTCGTCTTCTTCCCGCTCGCCTTCACCGGCACCTGCGAGAGCGAGCTCGGTGGCATCCGCGATTCGCTCCCGTCGTTCGAGAACGACGATGCCGCCGTCCTCGCGGTGTCCGTCGGACCGCCGCCCACGCACAAGGTGTGGTCGGGCACGCAGGGCTACCTGTTCCCGATCCTGTCGGACTTCTGGCCGCACGGCGCGGTCTCGCGCGACTACGGTGTGCTCAACGCCAAGCACGGATACCCCAACCGGGGCACCTTCGTGATCGACCGCGAGGGCGTCGTCCGGTTCTCCGAGATGAACGAGCCGGGGGTCCCGCGCGATCAGTCGCTTTGGGAAGACGCCCTCGCTGCGCTAGCCTCATCCGGCAAGCGCGTGTAGCTCAGTTGGTTAGAGTTCCGGTCTTACACACCGGCTGTCGGGGGTTCGAGTCCCTCCGCGCGCACCATGTGATGAGTCGCGTCATGTGTCACACATGAGTCGCGACAGATGTCACTTTTGGGAAGCCCCCGGCCATCGGCCGGGGGTTTCTGCGTGTTTCGCCAGTTGGTCTTGTCGGGTGCGATGGTGTTGGTCGCGAGGACTTGGCCGGTGTCGAGGTGGATGACGGTGACGGTGGCGTCGTCGATGATGGCGATGACACGTGTGCGGCGCCGATGCCGAGGTGGTGCATTCTGCCGGCGTGGGGAGGCTCGTTTGCCTCGGGGATCGACGTGGTCGTAGCGCACGCGGTAGTGGCCGGCGGGTTGTGGCGTGGCGGGGAGTGCTTGGCGGTGGCCCGGTCAGCGGTGCCGGGGGTAGTGCGTTCGCGGGCGCGGTGTGGTCGGTTCTCGTTGTAGTGTTCGCGGAGCTGATCGAGCTGTTTCTGCAGCTCATCGATGGTGTGGGCTGGTGGTTGTGCCGCGAGGTATCGCTTTTGGGTTTGGTGGAACCGCTCGACCTTGCCTTGGGGCTGAGGGTGTCCGGGGGAGCCGTTCTTCTGTCTCACGCCCAGTAGTGGCAGTAGGTACTCGAAGGCGTTGCGGCCGCCGCCGAATCGGGCGGTGTAGACGCGGCCGTTGTCGGTGAGGGTGGAGGCGGGTGCTCCGTGCTGCTCGACTGCGGCGAGGAAGGCGGTGACGACGTCGGCGCCGGTCACCGGCTGGTGGGCGGTGTAGGAGAGCAGGTAGCGGGAGTGGTCGTCGAGCCAGTTGAGGATTTCGACGTCGGTGCCGTCGGCGAGTCGCCAGTGGGTGAAGTCCGATTGCCAGGTTTCGTTCGGTTGGGCAGCTTCGAACCGTAGGTATGAGCTTTTCGGGCGTTTGCGTGGTTCGGGTGTGATGAGGCCGGCGGTGTGCAGGATCCGGCGGACGGTCGAGGTCGATGGGGCGGCGAGGCCGGCTTGTTCGAGGTGCCAGGCGAGGGTGACTGGGCCTGCGTCGAGGCCTCGGGAGGTCAGGTCGCGTCGGAGAGTGATGATCTTCTCGCGCACTGCGTGTGGTGTCGCGGAGGGGTTGCTTTTGGGACGTCGGGAGCGGGGTTCCGCGGCGTCGAGGCCGGCGGTGCGGTAGCGGGCGAGCAGTCGTCGGAGCTGTCTGCGTGAGTAGCCGTGCTGCCGGGCTGCGTCGGTGACCGAGAGCTGCTGTGAGACGACCTTCATCACTGCGACGCGTGCACGGGACATGCACGGTCACTATCGCCTACCTGACAGGGGTGCGACATATGTCCCGACTCATCGGTGACGTATCACCTGTGACATAAGTCGTGAACCCAGACACCTCCGCGCGCACTCATGGGCTGCAGTCTGCTCGTCAAGTCGTGCGCCAGACGTATCGCCCTGTTATTCCTGGACAGGTGGCGAACTCCCCGCCAAGGCCATGCATTTCACGCATGCCGTCGGAGACCGGTGCCGGTGTTGGGTCTCCGTCCCCGGGGCGTCCGCGTGGTTCACGATTTCGGAGATCTGACCACTACGGGTGCTCGGGAGCATGTCTGCTGCCCCAGAACCCAACATCCTGAATCGCTAGCCGGACCGTAGACTCGGCGGTATGGAAGCCGGTACTGAGTGGCTGGATTCGCACGGTGCGGGACGGGTCGCACACCCCGGCGGCACGTTGCGCGACCATCTTCTGCGGGTAGCGGATAGGCTCGCCGCGTGGCGGCTACCCCAGACCGTGCAGGCCGCAGGACTGACTCATGCCGCTTACGGCACTGCGGGGTTCGACGACGGGTTGATCCCGTTCACTGCCCGCGACGAGCTGCGCGCCGTGATCGGCGAGGATGCTGAGAATGTCGTCTACCAATACGGTGCGTGCGACCGTTCCACCTCGTACCCGCAATTCCCGGGCCGCGCGCCGTTCGTGCTGAAAGACCGTTTCACAGGGCGAGAGCTGACGCTCACTGATGCTGAGACCCGCGCGTTCGTGGCGCTGACCTTCGCGAACGAGATCGACGTGATGCAGCACAATAGCGCGCTGGCACAGCAACACGGCAATACTCTGCACGCACTTGCGCTGACGTCGCAGCATTGGCTCCCACCTGCGGCTCACCCCGACCTGCCGCTCCTGCTGGCTGGGTGACTTTTGCGCGACGCGGGCTACCGGTCCCGGTAGGCCTCCAGGAGCCGTAGCCACACCTCGCTGATCGTAGGGAAGGACGGCACGGCGTGCCACAGCCGCGCGATCGGCACCTCGCCCACGACCGCGGTCGTCGCCGCGTGCAGCAGCTCTGCGACCGCCGGGCCGACCAGGGTCATGCCGATGATCACACCGCGGCCCTCGTCGACGATCATCCGCGCGCGGCCCGCGTACCCGTCCTGGTAGAGGACCGCGCCGGCGACCGAGCCGAGGTCGAAGTCGACGACGGTGATCTCGGTGCCCGCCTTGCGGGCCTGTGCCTCCGACAGGCCGATCGCCGCGACTTCGGGATCGGTGAAGATCACCTGCGGCACCGCCGCGTGATCGGCGGTCGCGACGTGGCGACCCCACGCCGCGTCGTCGACCTCCTCGCCGAGCGCCCGCGCGACGATCACCTCGCCCGCGGCGCGTGCCTGGTACTTGCCCTGATGGGTGAGCAGCGCACGGTGATTGACGTCGCCCACGGCGTAGAGCCAATCGAAGCCGTCCACGCGCAAGGTGTCGTCGACGGCGAACCACGCACCGGGCTCGAGCCCGACCGTCTCCATCCCGATGTCGGCGGTGCTCGGCGCGCGACCGGTGGCGGCCAGCACTTCGTCGGCGACGATCGTGCGCCCGTTCTTGGTCTCGAGGGTGACCACGCCGTCGTCGGCGCGGGTGACCGTCGCCGGGGAATCGCCGGTGATCACCTCGACGCCGAGGGCCTGCAGGCCCTCGAGCACAGCCTCACCTGCGAACGCCTCGACGTTGGCCAACAACGGGGTCAGCGAGACCATCGTGACCGCGGAGCCGAGCCCGGCGTAGGCCGTCGCCATCTCCACGGCGACGACGCCGCCGCCGATGACGGCGAGCCGGTCGGGTGCGGTCTGCGAGCTGGTCGCCTCGCGGCTCGTCCAGGGCTTCGCCGCGCGCAGTCCGGGGATGTCGGGGACGGCGGCGCGGGTGCCGGTGGAGACGACGACCGCGTGGCGCGCCGTGAGGGTGGTCTCGACCCCCTCCGGATCCGTGACGGTGACGCGCCGTTCTCCGGCGAGGCGCCCGATGCCGCGGAGTGCGGTGATCCCCTGCCTGCCGGCCCAGTCGATCTGGCCGCTGTCGTTCCAGTTGTTCACCACGGCGTTCCGGCGGGCGAACACCTCCGCCGGATTCGGTGCGGCGTCACCCGCGAGTGCGCCGCGGACGTGCTGTGCCGCGCGCCGTGCCTCTCCGGGGCGGAGCAGCGCCTTGGACGGTATGCACGCCCAGTACGAGCATTCACCGCCGAACAGGTCGCACTCGATCAGCGCGGCGGTGAGGCCGCCCCGGACCGCACGGTCGGCGACGTTCTCGCCGACGGGGCCGCCACCGATCACGATGACGTCGTACTCGGATTCGCTCATGTTGCACCTCCACAGGCAACGGTACGTCGCCCGTTGGCTCTTCGCTGGAAAAGCAGATGCGTCCGGATCGCGCCGGGGGATACGCTGCGGGCGACCGTGACCGGCCGAAGGAGGTGGGACCAGTGAACGACTCACGCACGCGGGTGCTCCCTCCGTTCTCACGGTCGGCCTAGGTGTCGTCACCAGGAGCGCCGCGCTCGGCATTCCTGGAAGGCACCACCATGAACGATTCCCCTCTCACCCTCCGGCGCGCGGACGACGGCGACTGGCTCGCCGTCGACGGCGACGGCCGCCTCATCGGCCGAGGCGGTCCGGCGCGACGAGCCGGATACGTCAGTATCGATGCTTGGAGCGCAACGGCTTTCGATCTTCTCGCCGCAACGCTCCTCGCCGAACTCCCGTCCCCGTCGTTCACGCTCGTGGCGGACTGTGATCGCGACCTGCTCGCCGCGTGGCGTCGGCACGGCTTCGCCCCGCACCGGCGCGAAACGCTGTATCGCATCCCGCTCGACCCGCCGCCCGCCGTCAGCCCACCCGGGGCATGGCGGGTGCGATCCGCGCCCGGCGTCGCGCCGTTCCTCGCGGTGCACGCCGATCCCGCGGACGCTGCGGCAGTCGCCGTGATCGAGCGGGCCGGAGGGGTCGCGGTCGAGACTTGTGTCGAGCTGGTGCGACGATGACCCGGTCACGCGGCATCGAGGCCGCCGGCACCGTCGTCGAGGGGCTGCGAGACGCGACGTTCCGGGTGGAGCTCGACAACGGCCACATCGTCCTCGCGCACATCAGCGGGAGGATCCGGAAGAACTACATCAAGATCGTTCCGCTCGATCGGGTGCTCGTCGAGATCAGCCCCTACGACCTCTCGCGCGGACGCATCGTCTTCCGGTACCGGAACTGAGCAGGGCGCCGGATCGGTCAGGAATCGAGAAGCCCGCAGGCCCCTGCTGCTCCTAGCGTTCTGGGCATGACGATCTCGCTCTCCACTCCGATCCGGTCCCTCACCCTGGAGGTCGCCGATCCGGCTGCCGCGCAGGCCTTCTACGACACCGCCTTCGGCCCCGGACACGGCCTGCTCTGCACGACCTCCGTGGAACCGTCCGCGGGCTTCCGCGGCGCGGTGATCTCGCTGGTCGTCGCCGAGCCGGCCGTCGTCGACTCCTTCGTCGGGCCCGCCCTCGCGGCGGGCGCGACGGAGATCAAGCCCGCGCGGAGGTCCTTCTGGGGCTACGGTGCCGTCTTCCGCGCGCCCGACGGCACCCTCTGGAAGGTCGCCTCGTCGTCGAAGAGGAACACCGGCGCGCCGCTGCGCGTCGTCGGCGACACCGTGCTGCTGCTCGGCGTCGACGACGTGTCCGCGACGAAGGCCTTCTACGTCGAGCGCGGGCTCACGGTGGCGAAGAGCTTCGGCCGCAAGTACGTCGAGTTCGACGCCGCGCCGGGGGCGGTGAAGCTCGCGCTGTACGGGCGCCGGGCCGCCGCGAAGGACGCCGGGGTGCCGGCCGAGGGCAGCGGCTCGCACCGCCTGCGCATCGACGGGGCGCTGGGGCCGCTCATCGACCCCGACGGCTTCGTCTGGCAGTAGCGGCTACGCGGCCCGCGCCGGGGCCGGCGGCCGGACCGACGGGACGTGCGGCCCCTCGGCGCCGATGATGAAGAAGCGGTTGTTCGCGTCCACCGTCACCCGGTAGATCGCGCCCGGCTCGGGGTCGTTGAAGTACATGGTGGAGTTCCCGGGCTTCGCGGTGCGGACCTCGCACTCCACGACGTAGATCGAGCCGCGCCGACTGATCACCTTCGACGTGTAGCTGGATCCGCCGGCGCCCGCCGCGTGCACCTCGACGGAGGCGGCGTACCCGCACCCCACCGACTTGGCCAGGTCGGCGTCGGTCTTGGGTGCAGCGGCAGCCGTGGTGGGCAGGGCGGCCGCCGCGCCCGCGGCGACGGTGATGGCGACGAGTGCGGTACGACGAGTATTACGCATGACGCACATTAACATGCGGATAATGAATTCTGTCGCGTTACTCCTTGCCGAGGCGGAGCCTGCTCGGCCACCAGACCGTGCGCCCGATGTCGTGGACGAGCGCCGGCACCAGCAGGGTGCGCACGATGAGCGCGTCGAGCAGGACGCCGAAGGCCACGATGAAGGCGATCTGGGCCAGGAAGATCAGCGGGATGACCGCCAGCGCGGAGAAGGTCGCCGCGAGCACCACGCCGGCCGAGGTGATGACCCCGCCGGTGACGGTCAGCGCCCGCAGGATGCCCGTGCGCGTCCCCACGACCATCGCCTCCTCGCGCGCGCGGGTCATGAGGAAGATGTTGTAGTCGATCCCGAGCGCCACGAGGAAGACGAAGGCGAACAGCGGGACCACCGGGTCCGCGCCGGGGAATCCGAGGAGGTCGTTGAAGACGATCGACGAGACGCCCAGGGTGGCCGCGAAGGACAGGATCACCGTGGCCATCAGCAGGATCGGCGCCAGGATCGCGCGCAGCAGCAGGCAGAGGATCAGCAGTACCACGACGGTCACCACCGGGATGATCAGGTTCCGGTCGTGCAATGCGGTCGTCCTGGTGTCGAGGTCGACGGCGGTCGGCCCACCCACGAGCGCATCGGCGGCGTCCACACCCCGGACCGCGTCGCGCAGGCGCACCACGGTGTCCTCGGCTGCGCGCGAATCGGCCGGGTCGCGCAGAGTCGCTCGGAGTGCGACGCGTCCGTCGACGGTCTTCGGCGCACCGTCGGCGCCGGGAACGACGGCGACGCCCGCGACGCCCTCCGTCCCCGCGGCCGCGGAACGCACGGCCTCGAGTGCGCCGGCATCGGCGATGATCATCGCGGGGGAGCCGTCGTCGGTGTCGAAGTGGGCGGACAGCACGTCCTGGCCGCGCTGCGAATCGACGGTCACGAGGAAGGTGTCGGACTCTGCGACGCCGTCGGCGCGGAACTGCGGTGCCAGTGCCGCTCCCACGAGCAGGAGCAGGGTGGTCGCGATCCAGAACCGGCGCGGCTGCCGGCCGATGCGCTGCGCCAGCCCGGCCCAGAACCGGTGCGCCTGTTCGGGCGTCTCCTCGCCGGTCTCCACCACCTCGGGGCGCCGCGGCCAGAAGGCGCTGCGGCCGAGCAGTGCGAGCGCCGCGGGCAGGAAGGTCATCGACGCCAGGAACGAGGCGGCGATCCCGATCGCGGCGACCGGCCCCAGCCCGCGGTTGGAGTTGAGGTCCGAGAGCAGCAGGCACAGCACGCCTGCGATGACGGTGCCCGCCGACGCGGCCACGGGCTCCAGCGTGGCGCGCCACGCCGCGCGCATGGCGGCGTAGCGATCGGCGGTGGTGCCGAGTTCCTCGCGGAAGCGGGCGACGAGCAGCAGTGCGTAGTCGGTGGCGGCGCCGAAGACGAGGATGAACAGGATTCCCTGGCTCTGGCCGTTCAGGGTGATGACGCCGTTCGCCGCGAGGGCGTAGATCACCACGCTCGCGAGCGAGAGCGCCAGGATCGCCGAGACGATCACGACGAAGGGCAGGATCGGGCTGCGGTAGACGACGATCAGGATGGCGATCACCACCGCGCCGGCGACGAGCAGCAGCATCCCGTCGATGCCGCCGAAGGCCTCGGTGAGGTCGGCCGCGGTGCCGGCCGGGCCGGTCACGTACACGGTGAGCCCGTCGGGCGTGCCGCTCGCGAGAGCGTCGCGCAGCGCGGTGACGCTGTCGGCGACCTCGCCGCCGGTGTCGATCGGCACCACCACCTGCAGAGCGCGGCCGTCCTGGGCCCGCACCGGCGGAGCGCCGGCGGGGCCCACCCCGCCGGCGCCGGCGGCGCGGTCGATCGCGCCGGTGACGAACGACGTGTCGGCGTCGGTGATCCCGGACGTGCGCTCGACGGCGACGATCGCGGGGATCACGCTGGTGTCGGTGAAGGACGCCTCGAGCCGGGAGACCTCCGTGGCCTCGGCGGAGGCGGGCAGGAACGAGGTGTTGTCGTTCGACTGCACCTCGCCCAGCTTCCCGGCGAACGGGCCTCCCGCGGCGCCCAGGACGAGCCATCCGAGGATGAGCAGCGCCGGAATGAGCCGGCGCCAGCGGCGGGCGGGGCGATCGGTGGTGCGCGGCGTCGTCATCACGGCGGCTCGTCTCTGTGGGGGTGCGGGGCATAACGTGTGCAGCGGAGATTCGGGGGCGTCCCCGAAACGTTCAGCCTGCTGATTAAAGCTCAGCAGGCTGAACGAATGCAAGCGGTGGAGCGAGGTGCAGTGGTGGACGAGGGAATCGCGCAATGGCCGACGGGCCGGCTGCTGTCGATGGCGGCCCGTCTGGTCGAGCACTCCTGGGAGGCCGTGCTGCGGGAGTACGACATCTCGAGCGCCGGCCTGGTCGTGCTGCACGTCGTCGCGGAGCGCCCCGCGTCGCAGCGCGAGATCGCGCGCGTCGCACGCGTGACCGACCAGACCGCGAGCCGCACCGTCGAACGACTCGAACGCAGCGGGTACGTCGCGCGCGAGCCCGATCCGGCCGACGAGCGCCGGAAAGTGGTGACCGCCACCGACGCCGGGCGCACGGTCTACCGCGAGCTCGTGGAACGCGAGCGCACCGACCCGGCGCTGATCGCCGCGCTCGGCGATTCCGAGCCGGTGCTGCGCGGCCTGCTCCTCGAACTCATCGGCTCCCAGCGCGGCGCGGGCGAGCGATGATCGAACCGCGCCGCGCCACTGAGCTCGCGCTCGGCGTGCTCGCCGACGAGCTCGTCGGCGATCCGGCCAGGTATCACCCGGTCGCGGGCTTCGGCACTCTCGCGCAGGCGCTCGAGGCGAGGATGTACGCACCGTCGCGGCTGCGGGGCGTCGCCTACACCGCGATCCTGGTGGGCGGTGCCGTCGCGCTCGGCTGTGCGGCGCGGAACGTGCCGGGCGCCACCGCGATCGGCACCTGGGCGGTGGTCGGGGGAGCGGGCCTGCGCAAGGTCGGCGCGGGCCTCGGCGCCGACCTCGAGCGCGGCGACATCGGCGGTGCGCGCGCCCTTCTGCCGAGCCTGTGCGGCCGCGATCCGTCCGTCCTCGACACCGCCGGGCTCGCCCGTGCGGCCACCGAATCCGTCGCCGAGAACACCTCGGACGCCGCGGTCGCGCCGCTGTTCTGGGGCGCCGTCGCGGGCCTGCCCGGCCTGCTCGCCTACCGGGCGGCCAACACCCTCGACGCGATGGTCGGCTACCGCAACGAGCGCTACGGCGACTTCGGCTGGGCGTCCGCCCGGCTGGACGACGTGCTCAACTACGTCCCCGCGCGGCTCGCGGGCGCGGTCACCGTCGCCCTCGCGCCGGCGGTCGGCGGGGCACCGTCGGACGCCGTTCGGGCGTGGCGGCGGGACGCGGCGAAGCACCCCAGCCCCAACGCGGGGGTGGCGGAGGCGACCGCGGCGGGAGCGCTGGGGCTGCAGTTGGGCGGCCGCACGCAGTACGCGCACGGCGTGGAACTGCGGCCCACCCTGGGCGACGGGCGCGCGCCCGAGCCGCGCGATCTGGCGCGCGCGTCGCGACTGTCGCTGGCGGTCGAGCTCGGCGCCCTGGCCGCTACTGTCCTTTGCGTCCGTATCGGTCGGCGAGCCGTGCGGCACGCGCGGCCTCGGCGCTGATCTCGGGCGGGGCGTCGTCCGACGGCTCCCCGGCCTCCGCGGTCCCGGCGTCGAAGACGGCCTTGTCCTCGCGCCGGCGCCGCACCTCCGACCACACGAAGTAGCCGATCGCGAGCGGCGCCATGATGCCGAACGCCAGCCACTGCAGGCCGTAGGAGAGGTAGGGGCCCGCGTCGAGCATCGGTAGCGGAATC
Source organism: Tsukamurella pulmonis (assembly GCF_900103175.1). Classification (NCBI taxonomy): domain Bacteria; kingdom Bacillati; phylum Actinomycetota; class Actinomycetes; order Mycobacteriales; family Tsukamurellaceae; genus Tsukamurella; species Tsukamurella pulmonis. The sequence continues at coordinate 3,109,308 of NZ_FNLF01000002.1, read as the reverse complement.
GGGTCGAGACCGCCGGGCTGCCCCTCGTCGAGGTTGAGGTAGCCGGGCGCGAAGGCGATGCCCTGCGCCGGACCGATCGCCGACGGGTCGATCGCGAAGACCTGCAGATAGCCGCCCTCCGTCCGCGGGCCACGCGCCGGATCGGTCTTCTCGGGGGCTCGGACGCGCGCCTGCACGGTCACCGTGCCCGACGGTGGCGGCGCGAACTCCGGCACGACGCCGCCGGTCGGCGTCTGCACGAAACCGCGGTCCACGAGATAGGTCGCGCCGTCGTCCGCGGCGAACGGCACCAGCACCTCGTACGCGGGTTTGCCGTCCTGATTGCGGAGTCGGGCGAGGGACTGCTTGTCCGCGAGGTACTGCCCGGTGAGCACGACCCGCCGCCACTCGGCGTCCTTGGGCACGTCGGTCCGGCCCCCGAGCAGTTGCGCGGCCGGGACGGGATCGGCGTTGACCGAATCGGCGATCTGCTGATTGCGGTGACTGGTCGAGCTGTTCTTGCCCAACTGCCACGGCGCGAGCACCGACCAGCACAGTGCGGTGAAGGCGATGGCCGCGATGGCGAGGGCGATCCACCGCGGCTGGAAGATCACCTTGATCCAGCTAGGCACTGTGCTCTCGCGTCCACTCGATGAGCCCGGGCATCGCGGCCTCGACCTGCGCGAGCGTGGCGCGGAAGTCGTCGTGGTCGCCGTAGTACGGATCCGGCACGCTCTCGTGCGAGGCGCCGGGGTCGAAACCGCGCAGCAGGCGGAGGCGTTCGTCCGGGACGCCGCGGCGGCGGAGCGGCGCGATGTGGGAGCGGTGCAGTGCCACGACCAGGTCGGCTGCGAGGTGATCGTCGGTGAGCTCGGCGGCCGTGTGCGCGGTGGGATAGCCGGCCTCCGCGAGCACGTCCTGCGCCCGCGCATCCGCCGCTTCGCCCTCGTGCCAGCCGTCGGTGCCGGCGCTGGTGACCCGCACCGCATCGGCCAGCCCGGCATCGGCGACGGCCCGCTCGTAGACGATCTTGGCGATCGGCGAACGGCAGATGTTGCCGGTGCACACGAACGTGACATGCAGCGGAGTACTCACCCCTCCATCTTGCCCGACGCGTGCGAGGGCCCCGCATACGCTGGTGGACATGAAGCTGGCAGAGGTCATCGAGATGCTCGATCAGGCGTATCCGCCCCGGCTCGCGGAGGGGTGGGACAGTGTCGGACTGGTGTGCGGCGACCCGGAATCCGAGGTCACGCACGTCCTGGTCTGCGTCGACGTCACCGCCGCGGTGGTCGACGCCGCACTCGCCCGCGGCGCGCAGCTGCTCATCGCGCACCACCCGCTGCTGCTGCGCGGCGTCGACACCGTCGCCGCGAGCACGCCCAAGGGGGCGCTGATCCACCGCCTCATCCGCGGCGGGTGCGCGCTGTTCACCGCGCACACCAACGCCGACCGCGCGCGGGGCGGCGTCAACGACGCGCTCGCCGGTGCCCTCGGGCTCGAGGTCACCGGCCCCGTCGAACACCTCGACGCGCCGCTGCGCCTGGACCGGTGGGGAGTGATGGTGCCGCCCGCGCGGGCCGACGAGGTGCTGGCCGCGATGTTCGAGGCCGGGGCGGGCGAGGTCGGGGAGTACTCCGAGTGCGCCTGGCGGGTCGACGGTGTCGGCCAGTTCCGGCCCGGTGACGACGCGAGTCCCGCCATCGGCAGCGCCCGCGAGCTCACCGCGCTCGCCGAGACGCGGATCGAGCTCGTGGCGGCGCCCGCCCACCGCGAGCGCATCGCCCGCGCCCTGCGGGACGCGCACCCCTACGAGGAGCCCGCGCACGACGTCGTCGAACTGGTCGGCGCCGAGCGGGAGTGGGGCCTCGGCCGCATCGGAACGCTGCCCGAGCCGATGTCGTTGGCCGCCTTCACCGCCCATGTCGCGCAGGCGCTCGGGTCGCCCGCCCGTGCGGCCGGCGACCCGGACGCGACGATCCGCACCGTCGCGGTGTGCGGGGGCGCGGGGGACTCGCTGCTCGGCACCGTCGGGAGGCTCGGCGTGGACGCCTACGTGACCGGCGACCTGCGGCACCACCCCGTCGACGAGCACCTGCGCGCCGGCGGGCCCGCGGTGATCGACGCCGGGCACTGGGGCACCGAGTTCCCGTGGTGCGCTTCCGTGGCCGAGCTGCTCTGGCCCTACCTCGATGTCGCCGTCCACGACGCCCCGACCGATCCGTTCACGGTGCGGGCCGCGCCGACGGCGGATGCGTAGAGTGGCGCAGATGAACGCTGATCCGGCCGCCCAACGCATCCTGCTGGACCTCGCCGAGGTCGACGCGGAGATCTCCCGCCTGGCGCACCGCGCCACCCACCTGCCCGAGGACGCGGAGATCGCGGAACTCGAGAAGCGCGCCACCACCGAGCGCGACGAGTCCGTGCGGGTGTCGATCCTGGTAGAGGATCTCGATCGCGACATCAGCAAGCTGGAGAAGGAGGTGGAGCAGACCCGCCTGCGCGAGCGCAAGGACCGCGAGCTCCTCGCCTCCGGAGCGGTGCCGGCCAAGCAGCTCACCGAGATCGAGCACGAGCTCAAGGGGCTCGAGCGGCGCCAGTCGGTCCTCGAGGACGAGGAGCTCGAGCTCATGGAGAAGCGCGAGGCCGTCGCGCTCGATCAGCAGCGCGCCGAGGCCACCGTGAACGCGACGAGCGACGAGATCGCCGCGGTCGCCCGCCGCCGCGAGGAGACGCTCAAGGACATCGAGGTGGCGAAGGCCCGCACCGCCACCACCCGCGAGGCCACCGTCGGCACGCTCCCCGAGGACCTCTACGCCGAGTACGAGCGGCGGCGCGCGAGCTCGGGCACCGGAGCCGGACTCCTGCAGGCCCGGCGGTGCGGGGCCTGCCGGCTCGAGCTCGACCGCGGATTCCTGGACTCGGTGGCCCGCAAGCCCGCCGACGCGGTCGTGCACTGCGACGAGTGCGGCGCGATCCTGGTGCGGACCTTCGAGTCCGGGCTGCCGCAGCCCAGGCCCGAGGAGTGAGCGGCGCGCAGCGCGGCGGGTGGACCGTCTCCGCGCACGAGCCGACCCGGCTGATCCTCCTGCGCCACGGCCAGACCCCCGCGTCCGTCGGGCGCCTCTACTCGGGCCGCGGGAATCCGTCGCTCACCGACCTCGGTCGGGAGCAGGCCGCGCAGGCGGCGCAATTGCTCCGCGAGACGCGGATCGACGCGATCCTGTCGTCGCCGCTCGATCGTGCCCGGCAGACCGCCGAGGCCGTGAACGCCGGCCGCGGGCTCACGGTCGAGATCGAGGACGACCTGATCGAGACGGACTTCGGTGCGTGGGAGGGGCTCTCGTTCAGCGAGGCCCGCGCGCGGGACCCGGAGCTGCACGGCCGCTGGCTGGGCGACACCTCCGTCGCCGCACCCGGCGGCGAGAGCTTCGATCACGTGCACGCCCGCGTCGCGGCCCTACTGGACCGGATCACCGTCGAACACCGTGGACGCACCGTCGCGCTCGTCTCCCACGTCACGCCGATCAAGACGGCCCTGCGCATCGCGCTCGACGTCGGCCCGCAGCTGCTCTACCGGCTGCACCTGGACTTGGCATCGATCTCGATCGCCGACTTCTATCCCGACGGCGGCGCGTCGGTGCGCCAGGTCAACCGCACCGCGGCGATCTGACGCCCGCCCGCGGGGTATCCTGGTCGGCGCGGACGAGCTGACCGGGCGGCCGCGATCTCGGGAACGGCTGGAGCACCAGTACGCCCGGATCGAGGAAAGTCCGGACTCCACAGGGCAGGGTGGTTGCTAACGGCAACCCGGGGTGACCCGCGGGACAGTGCCACAGAGAACAGACCGCCCGGGCTTCGGCCCGGGTAAGGGTGAAACGGTGCGGTAAGAGCGCACCAGCGCGGCGGGTGACCGTCGTGGCTCGGTAAACCCCACCCGGAGCAAGGTCGAAGGCGGAACCCCACGGTTCCGCTGCGCGCGTGTTCGAGGGCTGCTCGCCCGAGCGCGCGGGTGGACCGCTCGAGGCACCCGGTGACGGTGTGTCCAGATGGATGGTCGCCACCCCGCCGCAGCGATGCGGCGGGGGACAGGATCCGGCTTACACGTCAGCTCGTCCGCCCCCGTCCGATCGGGCGGCTCGTCGAGCGCGCGCAAAAGCGATGGAAACCTGTCGGTGGGCCGCATTACCGTGTGAGTCATGACACACGGTGAGAGCGGTGACTGGGCGATCGAAGCGATCGGCCTGGTGAAACGGTTCGGCGATTTCACAGCGGTGGACGGGGTGAGCTTCCAGGTGCCCCGCGGTTCGGTCCTGGGGCTGCTCGGCCCCAACGGCGCGGGGAAGACCACCACGGTGCGGATGATGACCACACTGTCGCCACCCACCGAGGGCACCGCCCGCATCGCGGGGTACGACGTGCGGGAGAACCCCATCGAGGTGCGGCGCAGCATGGGGCTCACCGGTCAGGCGGCCACCGTCGACGAGATCCTCACCGGGCGGGAGAACCTGGCGATGATCGGCGGTCTCTACGGCATCCCGCGCGCCGCCCTGAAGCGGCGCAGTGCGGAGCTGCTCGAACAGTTCTCGCTCACCGCGGCGGCCGAGAAGCAGGTCAAGGCCTACTCGGGCGGCATGCGTCGCCGGCTGGACCTCGCGGTCAGCCTGCTCACCGCGCCGCCGGTGCTCTTCCTCGACGAGCCCACCACCGGTCTCGATCCGCGCGCCCGCTCCGAGCTGTGGGACGTGCTGCGCACGCTGGTGGCGAACGGCACCACGCTGCTGCTCACCACGCAGTACCTCGAGGAGGCGGATCAACTGGCCGACGAGATCATCGTCATCGACAAGGGGCGGATCATCGCGCAGGGCACCCCGCTGCAGCTCAAGGAGCGCGCCGGCGCCGCCAGCCTGGTGTTGACCGTCTCGGACGCGGCCGATCTGCCCGTCGCCCGCGACATCCTCGCGCAGCTCGGCAGTGAGGTCTTCGTCGACGAGGGCGCACGCCGGGTGAGCAGCCCCGCCAACGGGCTCGACGACCTGAACCGCGCCGGCGCACTGCTCGGGGAGAGCGGCATCAAGGTCGATGATCTCGGTCTTGCGCGGCCCAGCCTCGACGACGTCTTCCTGTCCCTCACCGGACGCCGCACCGAAACCGATGCTCCGGACGCCGAGGAGGCCACCGCATGACCGCCACCACCACCGAGGCCGCCGGCGTGGGCGGTGTGGAGACGCATCAGACCAGCCTGTGGCAGCAGTCCTGGATCATGGTTCGCCGCAGCATGATCCACACCAAGCGCATGCCCGAGATGCTCTCCGACGTCACCATCCAGCCGATCATGTTCACCGTGCTGTTCGCGTTCGTCTTCGGCTCCGCGATCCCCACCCAGGGCGTCTCCTACCGCGAGTACCTGCTGCCCGGCATCCTGGGGCAGACGATGGTGTTCACCTGTTTCGTGGTCGCGGGCGGCCTGACCACGGATCTCGAGAAGGGCGTCATCGACCGGTTCCGGTCGCTGCCGATCAGCCGCGCCTCCGTACTCATCGGGCGCAGCATGGCGAGCCTGCTGCACTCGTCGATCGGCATCGTCGTCATGAGCCTGACGGGGCTCGCGATCGGTTGGCGCATCCGCACGAATCCGGTGGACGCGGTGCTCGGCTTCCTCGTCCTGCTGCTGTTCGGCTTCGCCATGATCTGGTTCGGGATCCTCGTCGGCTGTCTGATGCAGTCCATCGAGGCGGTGAACGGCTTCATGTTCGCCACGATGTTCCCCATCACCTTCCTCTCCAACGCATTCGTCCCCACCGAGGGGATGGCGCCGTGGCTCCGCGCGATCGCCGAATGGAACCCCGTGTCCTCGCTCGTCCAGGCCATGCGCGAGCTGTGGGGCAACGACCTGCCGCTGCGCGAGGGCGCGCCCTGGTCCCTGCAGCATCCCGTGCTGGCCACCGTCCTCTGGTCGATCGCGCTGACCGCGGTGTTCGGCCCGCTGGCCGTGCGGGCGTTCAACAAGCGCACCGTCGACTAGGCTCGGGCGGGTGATCGGAGACCCCCTGCCCCCGCGCATCACCGAGCCCGAGCGTCGCCGCGAGCTGCTGGACAGCGGCGCCATCTACACGGCGCAGCGCTCCGTGCGGGGCGATGCGGTCAGCCCCGACCGGCGCCTCAAGTTCGACGGAGTGGCCCGCTACCTGCAGGACACCGGGCAGGATCACCTGCGCCACGTCGACTACGAGGACGTGCACCCGTACTGGGTGGTGCGGCGCACCGTCATCGAGATCCTCGAGGGCGGCGAGCAGCCCGACATCCTCACGGTGGAGCGCTGGGGCTCGAAGATGGGCTCGCGGTGGTGCAACGTGCGCATCGGCATCGACGGGCAGAAGGGCACGCGGATCGAGACCGAGGCCTTCTGGATCAACTTCAACATCGACACCCTCACCCCGTCGGCGCTGAGCGAGACGTTCCTGTCCACGTTCGGTGCCGCCGCCGAGCGCGGCGTGCTGCGGTGGAAGCAGTGGCTGGATCCGAAGCCCCACCCGGAGGCCGTCGAGGTGCCTTTCCTGCTGCGGGCCGCCGATCTCGACATCATCCAGCACGTGAACAACGCCGTGTACTGGACCGCACTCGAGGAGGTGCTGGCGACCCAGCCGGACCTGCGCGAGCGGTTGCCGCTGCGCGGCGTGGTCGAGCACAACTCGGCGCTGCAGCTCGAGGACGAGCCGACGCTGCTGGCGCACCGCGACGGCGACGTGCTCTACGCCTGGTTGGTCGCGGGGGATCGCACCGCCGCGGCCATGAGCGTCGAGGCGCTGGCGGAGTAGGCGTGAGCGGCATCCCGATGCGCGGCCCCGTGCCGTCGAGCGACGTCGACTTCGGGGCGGTGCGCACCGAGTTCGAGCTGACGGAGGAGTTCCCGGCGGACGCCCTCGCGGAGGCGCGGGCGGCCGTCGACCGGTGCGCCGAGGGGCGCGAGGACCGTCGCGACATCGAGTTCGTCACCATCGATCCTCCGGGGTCGAAGGACTTGGACCAGGCCGTGCACATCGCCGCCGACGGTGACGGCTACCTCGTGCACTACGCGATCGCCGACGTCGGCGCGCTGGTGCCGCCGGGCGGCGCGCTGGAGGCGGAGACCCGCCTGCGCGGGCAGACGCTGTACCTCCCCGACGGCTCGGTGCCGCTGCATCCGCGACCGCTGTCCGAGGGCCTCGGATCGCTGCTGCCCGAGCAGGACCGGGCGGCCGCGCTGTGGGAGATTCGTCTCGATGCCGCCGGTGAGGTCACCGCGGCCACGGTCCGGCGGGCCGTCGTGCGCTCTCGGGCGCAACTCGACTACGCGGGCGTGCAGGCGGATTTCGACGCGGGACGGGTGCACCCGAGCATCGCGCTGCTGCCCGAGGTCGGCGAGCTGCGCGCCCGGTGGGGGCGCGAGCACGGCGCCATCGACCTGCGGCTGCCCGCGCAGGAGGCCGTGCAGGGGCCCGACGGGTGGACCGTGCGGATCGAACCGCGCACGGATTTCGACGCCCACAACGCGCAGATCTCGCTTCTCACCGGCGTGTGCGCGGCCGCAATCATGCTCGAGGCGGGCGTGGGGCTGCTGCGCACCCTGCCCACCGCCCCCGACGACGCCGTCGACGAGTTGCGCCGGACCGCGGCCTCGCTCGGGCAGAGCTGGCCCGACGGGATCCCGGTGGGCGAGTTCCTCGCCGGCCTCGACGTCGCCACCCCTGCCGGTCTCGCGGTCATGAGCGACGCCGCGCGCCTGCTGCGGGGCTCTGGCTACGCCTCCTTCGGCACGGCGGCCGCACCGGAGCCGCCCGCCGACCGCGGGCACGCCGGTGTCGGTGCACCGTACGCGCACGTCACCGCGCCCCTGCGCCGCCTGGCGGACCGGTACGCCACCGAGGTGTGCCTCGCCGCGTGCGCGGGGGACCCGATCCCGGAATGGGCCGGCGGTGCGCTCGACGACGCCGCCGACACGATGCGCAGGACCAACACCCTGGCCAACAAGGTCGACCGGGCCTGCATCGACCTCACGGAGGCGGTGATCCTGGCCGACCGGGTGGGTGAGGACTTCGCCGCCGTCACCATGCGGGCCGATCAGGTCCTCCTCGACGAGCCGGCCGTGATCGCGCCCTGCACCGGCGGGCCGCCCGAGGGCCGCCGGGTCACGGTGCGCCTCGACACCGCGGACGTGCCCTCTCGAAAGGTCTCCTTCGCGTACGCGAAGACGCTAGCGTGAGGCCATGAGCCGCCGCCTCGTCCTCATTCCCGCCCTCGTCGTCCTGCTCGCGCCCCTGATCCCGGCCCTGGCCGCGCCCGCCGTGGCCGCGCCGGACTGTACCGACTACACCGTCATCGGCGCCGCGGGGTCCGGCGAGGGCCGCTCCTCCGGCGGACTCGGCAGCACGGTGAACTCCGCCGCACAGACCTTCGCCGCCCGTGCCCGCGCGGCGGACAAGACCGTGGCGATCCGTCCCATCTACTACCCGGCGGCCGCCGTGCCCACCGGGCTGGATCAGCTGGGCGGGTTCCTCGCCAGCATGAACACCGGCGCGGCGAACACCCAGGGCGACGTGGAGATCGTCCTCAAGGCCTGCCCGTCGACCCGGATCGTGATGGCCGGTTACTCGCAGGGCGCGGCGGCCGTGCACCGCGCGCTGCAGCGGCTCGGAGACCGCCCGCAGTTCACCGCGGCGGCGCTCATCGGCGATCCCGACCGGATCCCCAACGACACCACCCGGTACGTCGGCACGGCGCCGCGCTCGCCGGGAATGGCGCAGGCATCCGCGCTGGTCAGTGGCGCGAACCCGGCGCCGCTCCCGCCCCGCGTGGGCGGCCGCACCCTGTCGATCTGCGCGGCCGGTGATCCGGTGTGCCACTGGACCGGTGACCTCGGCACCACGGTGATAGCCTCGCACACCTCGTACTCGGGCACCGACATCGGCAACCGCCTCGCCGGCATCGCCGGTCTGTAGACCTCGGGCCGGAGGCTCACCGCAAGCGGCGCAGCATGTCCGGCAGGCTCGCCCTGGCCTGCGCGGCGCGCCGCTCCTCGATCGCGTCGATCCGTCCCAGGCGGAACGCGATCCCGGGATCGGTGGTCTCCGCGGCGAGCTCGGCCACGGCGTCGCGGGCGATGGTCGCGTCCTGGAACTCACCGAGACGGGTCTGCACCTTCGCCAAGCCCTTGACCTCGGAGCGCAGGTCGCCACGGACCACCGGGTCCACGACCGCGGAGGCGTAGCGCAGCCGCTTGGCGTGCTTGCGGATGGCGTGCACGTCGTGGTCGGTGCAGCCGGGGTCGGCGAGCAGCACCATCGACTGTCGCGCGAACGAGCGGATCCGCTTGTCCAACAGCGGTGCCAGGCTCTTGACGGCCTGCCGGTCGGCGCGCTCGCGCAGCGGTGGATCGGCGATGAAAGCGTCGATCGCGTCCAGCAGCACGAAGTACCGGTCGGACTCGAGCGCGAGGTCCACCCGGCCCCAGCCGCGGGCCTCGGCGGCTCGCTGGCGCTGGGCCAGGGCGGCACCGGCACCGTCGAGCTCACCGCCGGCCTCGAAGCCCTCGAACCGCTGTGCCAGCACCTCTGCGTCACGGACGGCACCGAGGATCGACGCCAGCAGTTTGAGTTCCGAGCTCAGCGCGGCCCGTGCCGGTCCCTCGAAGAAGCCGGAGAACTCGGTGAGCACGCTGCGCAGCTGCCGGGTCGCCACGCGCATCTGGTGCACGGAGTCCTCGCCCCGGGCGCGCACCCGCGGATCCTCGCGGAGCAGCTTGTCGCGGTAGGCCGCGAGCGCTGCGGTGAGCAGCTGACCCGCGGTGGCGTGAGAGATCTTCTTCGGCAGGTCGACGGGCCGCCGGGCGGCCTCCACGTCGATCGCGCGCGCGAGCTTGGACGCCGCATCGGGCTGCGCGCCGCCGGCGGCGCGCAGCGCCTTGTCGACGGCGACCGCGGTCTTGCGGCCCAGCGAGGTGTCGGGCACCTCGAACTCCCATTCGCGCCAGTTCTTCTCGGGACCGTCCGGGAGCAGCGAGACGGAATGCACGTGGTCGTCGACGAACTCGCCGAGGAGTTCGTCATCGACCGCGCGGCAGTACGTGGTGTGCCGCTCGTTCTCGACGATCGCGACGGGCGCGAGGGCGCGCCCGCGCACCAGGGCGCGGACGCGCCGCACCAGCTCCGCGGGAACCTCGGCCGGCGCGCCCTCGGGCGCGTCGGCGTCGTCGGCCAGCGGCACCGTCACCTCGCGACGGTCGGCACCGTCGGGCAGCTTGAGGTGCCACCCGTCGTCCTTGCCGCCCGTGCGGCGGCGCAGCGTGATCCGGTTCGCGGCGAGGTCCAGGGCTTCGGTGTCGTAGTACACCGCCACCAGGTGGAAGACCTCGTCGGTGGTGACGTGATCGACGCCCGGCACCGCCGCCAGTGACGGCGCGGCGGTCTCGGCTCCGACCTCGTACTTCGTCTCGATCTCACGCTGCTCCGCCATGCTCAGCCCTTCGCGAATCGGTCGGTGGCCTCGATGAGCGCCGATTGGATGCCCGGCTCGAAGGCCGAGTGGCCCGCGTCGGGCACCATGACCAGGTCGGCACTCGGCCACGCGCGGTGCAGGTCCCACGCGCTGCGCGCGGGGCACACCACGTCGTAGCGGCCCTGCACGATCACGCCGGGAATCCCGGCGATGCGATCGATGTCGCGCAGCAGCTGCCCCTCGTCGAGGAAGCCGCCGTTGACGAAGTAGTGGTTCTCGATCTGCGCGAACGGGATCGCGAACCGCGGATCGTCGGCGTCGGCCGCGCTCTCCGCGGTGTTGATCAGGTGGCTCGTGCTGCGCTCCCACTTCGACCAGGCCTTCGCCGCGCGCAGCGCCACCGCCTCGTCATCCGAGTGCAGCAGCCGGTGGTAGGCCGCGATCTTGTCGGCCGACGGGGCCCGGTCCGCCTCGTCGAGCGGGGCCAGGTACCCCTCCCAGTTGTCCGGGTAGACGTGCGAGGCACCGTCGTTGTAATACCAGTCCAGCTCACTGCGGCGCAGCAGAAAGATGCCGCGCAGCACCAGCTCCGTGACCCTCTCCGGGTGGGCCTGCGCATAGGCCAGGCCCAGCGTGGAGCCCCACGAGCCGCCGAAGACCTGCCACCGGTCGATGCCGAGGTGCTCGCGGATCCGCTCGATGTCGGCGATGAGGTGTGCGGTGGTGTTCACCGCGAGCCGGTCCGCGAGCGACTGCGCCGCGCTCGCGCTCGAATCGGACGGAGCATCGGCGATGTGCGGCTTCGACTGCCCGCAGCCGCGCTGGTCGAAGACGACGATGCGGTACACGGAGGGGTCGAAGAAGCGGCGGCAGTCGGGAGAGGTGCCGCCGCCGGGACCGCCGTGGATGAACACGACCGGCTTGCCGGCGGGGGAGCCGCTCTGCTCGACGTACAGCAACTGCCCGTCGCCCACGTCCAGCAACTCGGTGCTGTAGGGCTCGATCTCGGGGTAGAACTCGCGCATCAGAATCCGTGCTCCGGTCCGGGGAACTCGCCCGAGGCGACCTCCGCCACGTAGTCCTGGGCGCCGCGCAGCAGCTCGTCGCCGATGTTGGCGTACTTCTTGACGAAGCGCGCCGTGCGTCCGCGGTTGAGGCCGGAGAAGTCCTGCCACACCAGCACCTGGCCGTCGCACTGATTGCCGGCGCCGATCCCGATCGTGGGGATCGCGATCTCCTTGGTCACCTGCGCGGCCACGTCCGAGGGCACCATCTCCAGCACCACCGAGAACGCGCCCGCGGCGTCCACGGCCTTCGCGTCGAGCCGGATCTTGTCGGCCGCTTCGTCGCCGCGCCCCTGAACCCGGTTGCCGCCCAGTGAATTCACCGACTGCGGGGTGAATCCGATGTGCGCCATCACCGGGATGCCGCGGCGCTGCAGGAACTCGATGGTGGGCGCCATGTGCACGCCGCCCTCGAGCTTGACCGCCTCCGCGCCGGCCTTCATCAGCTTCGCGGCGCTGCGGTAGGCCTGTTCCGGGGACTCCTCGTAGCTGGCGAAGGGCATGTCCGCCACCACCAGCGCGTACTTCGTGCCGCGGCGCACGGCGGCGACCATCGCCGCCATCACGTCCAGCTCCATCGGCAGCGTGGAGTCGAACCCGTACACGGTGTTCGCTGCGCTGTCGCCGATCAGCAGGGCGGTGACGCCGGCCTCGTCGAAGATCGAGGCGGTCATGTAGTCGTAACTGGTGAGCATCGCCCACTTCTCGCCGCGCTCCTTGAGATCGGCGAGGTGGTGGATGCGCACTTTCTTCCGGGCCGGCGCGCTCGGCGCGTCGGAACCGCTTCCGTAGACGGGCGTTTCGCTCATCGTTGTCGTTCCCTTCGTGTCCCAGCCGGTCTCTCCGGTCCGGGCAGTCTCTAGGCCGGGTCGTGCCAGCGGTTCGTGATCGGCATCCGGCGGTCGCGGCCGAAGGCCTTGGGTGTGACCTTCGGGCCGAGCGGGTACTGGCGGCGCTTGTACTCGGCGCGATCGACGAGCCGCGCGACCTTGCGGATCAGGTCCGGCTCGTACCCGGCCTCCGCGATCTCGGCGACGCCCTGGTCCTGCTCGACGTAACGGCGCAGGATGTCGTCGAGGACGTCGTAGTCGGGCAGCGAGTCGCTGTCCTTCTGGCCGGGCCGCAGCTCCGCCGACGGCTCCTTGGTGATCGAGTTCTCCGGGATGGGCGGGGTCTCGCCGCGCTCGACGGCGACCTTGTTGCGCCAGCGCGCCAGCTCCCAGACGAGCGACTTCTCCACGTCGCGGATCGGGGCGTAGGCGCCCACCGCGTCGCCGTAGATCGTCGAATAGCCCACGGCCAGTTCGCTCTTGTTGCCGGTGGCCAGCACCAGGTGGCCGTCGAGGTTGGACAGTGACATCAGCGTCATGCCGCGGCACCGGGCCTGGATGTTCTCCTCCGCCAGGCCCGTCAGGTGCAACTGGCCGACGAAGGCCTCGACCATGTGCTCGATCGGCTCGAACCGGAAGTGGATGCCCATGCGGCGCGCCTGCTCCGCGGCGTCGTCCTTGGAGTGGTCGGAGCTGTACTTGGACGGCATGCCGACGCCGTAGACGTTGTCCGCGCCCACCGCGTCGGCGGCGATCACGGCGACCAGCGCGGAGTCGATGCCCCCGGACATGCCCAGGGCGACGGTGCGCCCACCGACCTTGTGCACGTAGTCCCGCGTGCCGGTGACCAGGGCCGCCCAGATCTGCGCGGTCTCGTCGAGGTCGGCGACGCGCGGTGCCGCGGACTGCAGCGCGGACGCGGGGCGCGCCGCGAGGCGCACCGACTCGACCGACCAGCCCGCGACAGTCTCGGCGCGGTCCCGGCCCAGGGCGGGGACGTCCGTGAAGGTGGTGGCCTCCACGAACTGCGGGCCGGGCGCCCAGTCGGAGCCGGACCGCGCGGTGAACGAGTCACCGTCGAAGACCAGCTCGTCCTGCCCGCCGACGAGGTTGACGTAGAGCACCGGCGCGCCGCCCTCGGCGACCCGCGCCGCGAGGATCTCGCGGCGCTGCGCCGGCTTGCCCACCTCGAAGGGGCTGGCGTTGAGGCACAGGACCGCGTCGACGCCGAGCTCGCCCAGCCCTGCCACGGGACCGTCGGGCCACCAGACGTCCTCGCAGATCGCGAGGCCGAGCCGCACCCCGTCGACGTCGAGGACGACCAGCCGGTCGCCGGGGGTGAACCAGCGCTTCTCGTCGAAGACGCCGTAGTTGGGCAGGAAGTGCTTGTCGTAGCGGGCGACGAGCTCGCCGCCGTGCAGCACGCCCGCGGCGTTGCGCGCGCCGCCCGTGGGATCGGTGCTCGTCTCCGGGGCGTCGGGGTCGCGATCGAGGAAGCCGACGATCACGATCAGGTCGCCGCAGCCGGCCGTGTCGAGTGAGCGGGCCAGCTCGTGCACGGCCTCGCGGGAGTCGACGGCGAAGGAGCGGCGCAGCAGCAGATCCTCGACGGGGTAACCGGTGAGGGCCATCTCCCCGAAGACGGCGACCTGCGCGCCGCGCTCCGCGGCGTCCCGGGCTGCAGCGGTGATCCGAGCGACATTCGCGTCCAGATCGCCCACGACGGGGTTGATCTGGCACGCCGCGACACGAAGGGGCGTCATGGCTCAACCCTAGCGTCCCCGGAAGCGGCGGCGCCGCGTGGCAGGATCGGGAGGATGAAGGCAGGTAAGCCCCTCCTGACCGCGACCGCGGTCCTCGTCGTGGCCGCCCTCGCGGGATGCTCGGTCCAGACCGGCGGGACCGCCGAGCCCGCCCGCGGATCCACGACCGCGGGCACGAGCACGAACCCCCGGACACCGACCGCGGTACCGGGCGTCCCGGCATCGCTGCAGCAGTACTACGGACAGCAGCTCGAGTGGGGTTCGTGCGCCGAGATGGCCCGGACCGACGACATCACCGAGTACGACAAGACCACGCTGGAGTGCGCGCGCCTGACCGTGCCGATCGATTACGACGACCCGAGCGCGGGGGAGACCAAGCTCGCGGTCGCCCGGGTCAAGGCCACGGGGCAGCGGCGGGGCTCGCTGCTGATGAATCCCGGCGGCCCCGGCGGCTCGGGCGTGCAACAGGTGGCGGGCAAATCCATGGAGGCGGGCAAGTACGAGATCGCGAACAGCTTCGACCTCGTCGGCTGGGACCCGCGTGGCGTCGGGGCGAGCTCGCCGGCCGTGAAGTGCTCGAGCGACCGCCAGCGCGACGAGAACCGGCTCTCCACACTCGCCTACGACAACTCGCCCGCCGGGATCGCCGCGCAGGAGGAGTTCAACGAGTCGCAGGCGGATCTGTGCGCCGAGAAGATGGGCAAGACGTTCCTCGCGCACGTCGGCACCGCGGACACCGTCCGCGATCTGGACGTGCTGCGCGCCGTCCTCGGCGACGACAAGCTCACCTATCTGGGCTACAGCTACGGCACGTTCATCGGCGCCATCTACGCGGAGACCTTCCCGGAGCGGGTGCGGGCCATGGTGCTCGACGGTGCCGTGGATCCGGCGGAGGACGCGATCTCCTCGTCGGTGCAGCAGATGGCCGGTTTCCAGACCGTGTTCGACGACTGGGCCAAGGACTGCGCGACCCGGACGGGCTGCCCGGTGGGACAGGACCCGGCCAGGGCCACGGAGCGCTACCAGCAGCTGGTGCGCCCGCTGATCGACCGGACGGTCCGGGGGCAGGGCGGCCGACAGCTGAGCTACAGCGACGCGACGACCGCCACCATCCAGGCGATGTACGCCAAGCAGCTGTGGGAGCCGTTGCGGCGCGGCCTGGCCGGCCTGCAGCGCGGCGACGGCACGCTGCTGCAGGTGATCGCCGATCTGTACCTCAACCGGGACGATCAGGGGCGGTACTCGCCGATGATGGACGCGAACACGGCGATCAACTGCATGGACGGCCCGGCGGTCACCGATCCCGCCGACCTGTCCCGGCTCGACACCGAGATCCGCAGGGCCGCCCCCTTTCTCGACGATGGTCGCGGCACCGGCCGCGCGGCGAAGGGCTCGTGCGCCTTCTGGGCCGCGGCGCCCACGCTCAAGCCGCACGAGGTGCGCGCGGTCGGAGCGCCGAAGCTGGTGGTGGTCTCTACCACGCACGACCCGGCCACCCCGTACCAGAACGGCGTCAACCTGGCGCGCCAGCTCGGCGCCTCGCTGATCAGCTTCGAGGGCAGTCAGCACACCGTCTCCCTGGAGGGCAACAACTGCGTCGACGACGCCGTGACCGCCTACCTGCGGGATCTGAAGGACCCGCAGGAGGGGCTGCGCTGCGCGAGCTGATCAGTTCGCGGCGAGCACCGTGATCGCGAAGATCAGGGTGTCGCCCGGTGCGGCGCCCGCACGCGGCTCGCCCTTGGGGTACCCGTCCGCGGCGGTGACGGAGGTGACCACGCGCGCGCCGACCCGCTGCCCGACGAGGGCGGCGCGGAAGCCGGGCACGACGTCGGGCAGCGCCATCTCCGCTGAGGTCGCGCGGGCGAACGCGTCGTCGAAGACGAACCCGGTCCTGCCGTTGACGCCCTGGTAGCAGACGGTGACCACCGAGTTGTCGACGATCGCGGCGCCGGTTCCCGCGTGCGCCGTGACGGTCTGCGAGCGATCGACCCGGTACGGCGTCGCGACGACGACCCGCGGCGCCGAGGTCTCGGTGGGTGGGGTCACCTCCGCGCTGCCGGTGACGCCGGCCAGCGCGATCGTGCGGGCGTCCGTCGCCGGGGTCGCCGACGGGCACACGTCGATCGCGGGCGCGGCCGCGGTGGAGGGCGGGGCCTGCGGCGACGAGCCACACGCGGCGAGCAGCAGCGTGCACGCCGGCGCCGCGACGGCGCTGAGGCGGGCGAACGGTGTGTGCACGCCGCGCACGCTACTTCCTCGCCGGGTTCGCGGCTGCGAAACGCCCGGAACCGAGGGCCTCGCATTCCGCGCGTCGTCGTCGCGGGTTGTAACACGCAGTTAACACCTCCTCGCTTAGGGTCGACGCATGGACCGGCAGCAGGAGTTCGTGCTTCGCACCATCGAGGAACGGGACATCCGCTTCGTGCGGCTGTGGTTCACCGACGTCCTCGGTTTCCTCAAGTCCGTCGCGATCGCGCCCGCCGAGCTGGAGGGCGCGTTCACCGAGGGCATCGGCTTCGACGGCAGCTCCATCGAGGGCTTCTCGCGGGTCTCGGAGGCGGACACCGTCGCCAAGCCGGACCCGTCGACGTTCCAGGTGCTCCCGTGGCTGAGCAACGACGGGGAGATGCACTCGGTCCGCATGTTCTGCGACATCGCGATGCCCGACGGGACGCCCTCCTGGGGCGACAGCCGGCACGTGCTGCGCCGGCAACTGGGCCGCGCGGCCGATCTCGGCTTCTCCTGCTACGTGCACCCGGAGATCGAGTTCTACCTGCTCAAGAAGCAGCTCGCCGACAACGGCATGCCGGTGCCCGCGGACACCGGCGGCTACTTCGACCAGGCGGTGCACGAGTCCGCGCCCAACTTCCGCCGCAGCGCGATCGAGGCGCTCGAGGCGATGGGGATCTCCGTCGAGTTCAGCCACCACGAGGCCGGGCCGGGCCAGCAGGAGATCGACCTGCGCTACGCCGACGCCCTCTCGATGGCCGACAACGTGATGACCTTCCGCTACCTCGTCAAGGAGGTGGCGATGTCCGAGGGAGTGAAGGCCTCGTTCATGCCGAAGCCCTTCACCCACCACCCGGGATCGGGCATGCACACCCACATGAGCCTGTTCGAGGGCGACTCCAACGCCTTCCACGACCCGGACGACGAGCTCCAGCTCTCCGCCACCGGCAAGGCCTTCATCGCGGGCATCCTGCACCACGCGCCGGAGATCTCGGCCGTCACCAACCAGTGGGTCAACTCCTACAAGCGGCTGGTGACCGGCGACGAGGCACCGACCGCCGCCACCTGGGGCGCGGCCAACCGCTCCGCGATGGTGCGCGTGCCCCTCTACACGCCGAACAAGTCCAGCAGCCGCCGCGTCGAGGTGCGCTCGCCCGACTCGGCCTGCAACCCGTACCTGGCCTTCGCGGTGCTGTGCGCCGCCGGCCTCGAGGGCGTCAAGGGCGGCTACGACCTTCCGGAGGCCGCCGAGGACGACGTGCGGCAGATGACCGCCCGCGAGCGCCGCTCGATGGGCTTCCGCGACCTGCCCACCGGTCTCGACGACGCGCTCGTGCTGATGGAGAAGAGCGAGCTGGTCGCGGAGACGCTGGGGGAGCACGTCTTCGAGTACTTCCTGCGCAACAAGTGGTCGGAGTGGAACGACTACCGCTCGGTGGTCACCCCCTTCGAGCTCGACCGCTACCTCTCGCTGTAGGGCGGGACCGACGGTGCCACCGACCAATCGCGAGGTCCGTCGCCCGAGCGCGGGCCGCCTCGGCCTGCTCGATGCGAACGCCGAGGACAACCTCGCCTCCCTGGGGTGGGCGAACGCCGAGTGCGCCGACGTGCTGTGGGCGCTCTCGCGGGCCGCGGATCCGGACTGGGCGCTGCGGGCGCTGGTGCGCCTGCGCGAGGCCTCCGGCACCGACTGGGCCGAGATCGATGCCCTGATCCGCTCCGACACCACCTTCCGCGGAAGGCTGTTCGGGCTGCTCGGCGCCTCCGACGCCCTCGGTGACCACCTGATCAGTCACCCCGCGTCGTGGCGCCTGCTGCGCGACACCGCGCCACTGCAGTCGCGGGACGACCTGATCGCCGCGATGCTCGCCGTCGTCGGCGCGGTGAAGGTGCCGGGGCGACGTGACGACGACCTGCTCTACCGAGCCGCCGTGACCGGTGGCGAGGCGATCGCCGCCCTCCGGGACGGCTACCGGGACCTGATGCTGGTCCTGGCAGCGCGCGACCTGGCGGAGCTGGTGGAGAACGAGCCCACGCTGCCCTTCTCGGTGGTGGGCTCGCACCTCGCCGATCTGGCCGACGCCGCGCTGACCGCGGCCCTGGCGGTGGCGGTGGCCACGGTGTACCCGGACGGCGACCCGGAAGGTCGTCTGGCCGTGGTCGCGATGGGCAAATGCGGTGCGCGGGAACTGAACTACGTCTCCGACGTGGACGTCATCTTCGTCGCCGAGCCCGCCGACGGGCTCTCCGCGCGGCTCGCCGGCGAGATGATGCGGATCGGCTCGGCCGCCTTCTTCGACGTCGACGCGGCGCTGCGGCCCGAGGGCAAGAACGGCAGCCTGACCCGCACGCTGGAATCGCATGTGGCGTACTACAAGCGGTGGGCCAAGACCTGGGAGTTCCAGGCCCTGCTCAAGGCGCGGCCGCAGACCGGCGACATGGAACTGGGATACGAGTACCTCGCCGCGGTGAGCCCCATGGTGTGGGAGGCCGCCGAGCGCGAGGACTTCGTCCAGGACGTGCAACAGATGCGCCGCCGCGTCGAGGAGAACATCGCGCCCGAGCTGCGCGAGCGGGAACTGAAACTGGGCCGCGGCGGCCTGCGTGACGTCGAGTTCGCCGTCCAGCTGCTGCAGCTGGTGCACGGCCGCACCGACGAGACGCTACGGGAGCGGAGCACTGTCGACGCGCTCGAGGCACTGACCGTCGGCGGCTACGTGGGCCGTGACGACGGGGCCAACTTCACGGCCTCCTACGAGTTCCTGCGGGGGCTCGAGCACCGCCTGCAGCTGCGCCGGATGGAGCGCACGCACCTGCTGCCCCCGGCCGATCACGAGGAGGCCTGGCGCTGGCTGGCGCGCGCCGCGCACATCCGTCCCGACGGCGACCGGGACGCCGCGGGCGTGCTGCGCGCCGAGCTCAAACGCCAGTCGGCGCGCGTGCGCAGGCTGCACACGAAGCTGTTCTACCGGCCGCTGCTCGACTCGATCGCGAACCTCGATGCCGACGCCGTGAGCCTGAGCGACGACGCGATCATCGCGCGACTGGGAGCGCTCGGCTTCCTGCAGCCGCAGAACGCGCTCGCGCACCTCAAGGCGATGGCGGACTCGTCGCGGCGCGGCCGGATCCAGACCATCCTGTTGCCCACCCTGCTCGAATGGCTCAGCGAGACGCCGAATCCCGATGCGGGACTGCTCAATTACCGCAAGCTCTCGGAGGAGCTGCGCGATGTGGAGTGGTACCTGCGGGTGCTGCGCGACGAGTCCGTGGTCGCGCAGCGGCTGATGACCGTCCTGGGTTCGTCGACCTTCGTGGCCGAGCTGCTCGCCCGTTCGCCCGATGTGATCCGCCTCTACGCCGACGGGGCCACCGGCCCCAAGCTCATCGAACCCTCGCCCCGCGAGGTCTACAACGGCATGCTCGCCGCGGTCAGCCGCGCGCACCACCGCGACCGGGCGATCGCGGTGGCGCGGGCCATGCGGCGCAGTGAGATCGCCCGCGTCGCCTCCGCCGACATCCTGGGGATGATGACGGTGCCCGAGGTGTGCGCCGCGCTGTCCTCGGTGTGGGGCGCGGCGCTCGACGCAGCGCTGGTGTCCGAGATCGCGACCTCCGTGGTCGAACGCGAGTCCAGCCGCAGCGCCTACCAACCGGGCGCGCCGGCCCGCATCGCCGTCATCGGCATGGGGCGCCTCGGCGGTCACGAGATCGGGTACGGCTCCGACGCCGACGTGCTGTTCGTCTGCGTGCCCAACGAGGGCTACGAGGAGTCGGACGCCGTCCGCTGGTCCAACCTGGTGGCGGACGCCGTGCGGACGCGACTCGGCGCACCGTCGGTCGATCCGGGGCTCGAGGTCGACACCGGCCTGCGGCCCGAGGGGCGCAACGGGCCCGTCGTGCGCACGCTGGCGGCCTACCGCGCCTATTACCGGCAGTGGGCGCAGCCCTGGGAGGTGCAGGCGCTGCTGCGGGCCACGCACGTCGCCGGCGATGAGGAGATAGCCCGCGAGTTCCTGCACATGGTGGACGAGACCCGCTATCCCGAAGGTGGCGTTTCGCCCGCCACGGTCAACGAGCTGCGGCGGGTGAAGGCGCGCGTGGACTCCGAACGCCTGCCCCGCGGAGCCGATCCCGCGACGCACACCAAGCTCGGCCGCGGCGGACTCTCCGACGTCGAGTGGACCGTGCAGCTCGAGCAGTTGCGGCACGCCAGTGCCGTTCCCGCGCTGCGCAACACCTCGACGCTCGAATCGCTCGACGCCATCGGTGCCGCGGAACTGCTGCCCGAGGCCGACGTCCAGCTGCTGCGGGAGGCGTGGCTCACCGCGACCCGCTCGCGCAACGCGCTGTTCCTGGTGCGGGGCAAGCCCGTCGACCAGCTGCCCGGCCCCGGTGCGGTGCTCTCCAACGTCGCCTACGTGGCCGGCTGGCGGGGCGACTCCCTGGACTTCCTCGACGACTACCTGCGGACCACGCGACGCGCGCGGGCGGTGGTCGACCGGGTGTTCTGGGGCGAATAGGAGTTCACCGGGCAGGATGTCCGCATGAGGATCTTCATCCGGACCGCCGCGAGCATCGTCGGCACCCTTGCACTCGTGGCCGCCCTGGCCTCGCTCGGCCTGCACTTCTGGCCGGGGGAGCAGAAGATCGCGGTGGCCGCGGCCGCGATGGTGCCGGTGCTGCTCGTGGCGACGCTCGCGATCGCGCTCGTGTGCCTGCTCTACGCCCGCGCTCTGATCCGGCTGGTGCTCGCCGTCGCGGTGGCCGCCGCCGCGGTGTGGGTGCAGGCGCCGCTGTGGCGCGGCGAGGCGGCGCCCACCGGGGCGACCCTGACGGTGCTGACCGCCAACATCCAACTGGGGCAGGGCGATGCGGGCGAGCTCGCGCGACTCGTGCGCGACAACGAGGTCGACGTCCTCGCGGTCGAGGAGATCACGCCCGAGGCCGCGGCGCGGATCGCCGCCTCGAGCATCGCGGCGGACCTCCCGCACTCGTTCGTGCGTCCGGACCGGCTCGCCTACGGCACGGCCCTCTACAGCCGTCACCCGCTCTCGAGCACGGCGACGGTGCCGGGGTTCGCGCTGACCGCCCTGACCGCGGTCGCGACGGTGCCCGGCCGGGGCGATGTCCAACTGTTCGCGGTGCATCCCGTGCCGCCGCTGGAGCCCGCCGACTGGGCCGACGAGTTGCGCAAGATCGAGGCGCTGCTGCAGGGCGTGCCCGAGCCGCGGCCGGTGATCGCGCTGGGCGACTACAACGCGACCTTCGACCACGTGCAGTTCCGCAGGCTGCTCACGGGCGGCTACCGGGACGCGGGGCAGCTCGCCGGCGCCGGGTTCGCCCCCACCTATCCGACGGACAAGACCTATCCAGCGCTGGTGGGCATCGACCACGTCCTGCTGCGCGGCCTCGGCGCCGCCGAGGTGAGCACGCACGAGATCAGCGGCGCCGACCACCGGGCCGTCCTCGCGCGCGTCGGCTGACGGCGCCGGGCGCCGCCGACTAGGCCGTGCGCAGCTCCAGGCACTGTGCGACGCCGAACATGCGCAGCGTGCGCCGCGCGCCGGCAGGGATCTCGTCGAGCACGTCGGCGGTGGCGACGATGCGGGGGTCGGTCGCCGTGAGGGTCGCACCCTGCCGCAGCAGTTCGACCGTGCCGGCGGCCCGGATGTTGCGGACCCAGTCGGTCTCGGGGCCGTACGGCAGGGCGATGACGAGGGCGCCGCGGTCGGTCGCGAAGGCGTCGACGGGCGTCTCGTAGGCCCGGCCGCTGCGCCGGCCGACGTGCCGGACCACCGTGCGGGTGGAATCGGGCGAATGTGCGTCGTGCACGGCCCGGGGGTTGGTGACGTCCCGGTTGAACCGGCGCACCGCGTCGAGGACCGGGCGGATCCGGAACCGGATGCCGGCGAGGATCACGGCGAGCGCCGCGAGCGGGACGAGCACGAGGGCTCCGACGACGACGGACAGTACGCGCATGACGCCTCCTGGGTTCGGGGTGATCCCAGTCTCGCCGCAGTGGTCCGCCCGCACATCGGGGCGATCCCCGATCCGAGTCAGGACGCGGAGAGGATCTTGATCGCGAAGACGATGGTGTCGCCGGCCTGGATCCGGCCGTCCGGCGTCCCGGTCGGGTAGCCGTCCTCCGGCGCGACGGCGACGCCCACCGAGCTGCCGACCTTCTGGCCGGCGATCGCCTTCTTGAAGCCGGGGATCACCCCGTCGAGCGGGAACGATGCGGGCTTGCCGTCGTCGTAGGTGCTGTCGAAACGATCGCCCGTGCGGCCGTTCACGCCGAGGTAGCAGACCGAGACGCGCGCGGTCTCGGCGACCACGGCACCGTCGCCGGGCGGATCGAAGGCCTGCACCTGGGTCTGCGCCACCGAGAAGGGCTTCTCGACGGCGATCTGCGGCGACGCCGTGTCGGTGGAGCCGGTGACCACGATCGAGCCGGTCTGTCCCGGATGCGTCCAGTCGGGGGCGGTCGCGGTGCCGGGCGCGCCGGTGGGGCACGCGGCCGCCGCCTCGGGCGTGTTGCAGGCGGTGAGCGCCCCGGCGGCGAGGACGGCGGCGACGGTGGCGAGGATCGGTCGGGGAGCGCGCATGACACAAGAACCTACCGCCTCGATGGAGCCGGCCGGCGAACTCCCGGCCGCGGGCCGGCGCATCCTGCGCGCCGGATCGGTAGCGTGTGGCCGTGGGAACGCTTGGGACGGTGGCCGAGATGGTCCGGATCGCCGGGCTCCGCAGGCCCGTGCGCCGCGCGGTCGGCGCCGTGGAGCGGGCGCTGGGCGGTGTGGGCCGCGGCGAGATCATCTACCTGATCGGCGTCGCGGGCCATCCGAACCTGGGCGACGAACTGGTGCTGCGGATCTGGTTGCGCCATCTGGCCCGGGCCCGTCCCACCGCGACGGTCGTCGTGGACGTCGCACACGTGGGGGAGGCGGCGCTGCTGTTCGCGGGCGATCACCCGCGCGCCGTGTTCGTGGACACCCTGTGGCGGCTCGCCCGCGCGGCGGACGAGAACCCCGGCCTCGACGGCACCGGCGCGCAGGACTGGGTGGCGAGCGCCGCGACCGACATGCGGATCGCCCCCGGACTCGCCGAAGGAGTGGACCATCTGCTCCGGGCGTCCAGCATCCACGTCATCGGCGGTGGGTACGTCAACCGGCAATGGCCCCAATGGTTCCCGGTGATCTCCGCGGTCGCCGCCGTCGCGCGGCGCACCGGCGCACCCGCGTACGCGACGGGGCTCGGCCTGCTGCCGCTCCCCGACGGTGAGGCACTCGTCCGGTTCCGCGCGGACGCGGCGGCCTTCGCGGTGTTCGACGTGCGGGACCGGCCCTCGTACGAGGCGCTGCAGGGCGTTCCCGGCGCCTCGTTCACCGGCGACGACGTGTGGCTCGGTCTCGGCGCCGCCGCCGGCCGCAGCGGAGCTCGTCGTGGGCCGCGTGAATCCGGGCGGCACGACGAGGTGGTGCTGTGCATGCAGGAGGACCTCGCCGAGGACTTCGCCCGCGACGGCCGCACCGGCGCCCCGGCGCTGGCCGCCCTGGTGCGCGAACTCCTCGACGCCTGGGACGTCCCCGGCGAGCGCGTCACCGTCGTCGAAGGGATCCCCGGCCACGACTACACCGTCCCGAAGCTGTTGGGGGAGCGGATCGCCGGTGCGCGGATCATCCCGTTCCTCGACGTCTGGCGCGACGGCCTGCCCGTCGGCGACGGGCGCACGTGGATCAGCTCGCGGTTCCATCCGCACCTGCTGGCCGCCGCGGCGGGCGACAGCGGCGTCGCGGTGGTGCCCAAGCGGGACTACTACGGCGTCAAGCACGGCTCACTGGTGGAGTTCGGTTCGCGGTGGACCGTCGTCGGCGACGACTCGCCGCTCCCCGCCCGGCCCGTCGCGGGCGGCTTCCCGGAGGCGGACCGTCGGGAGAACATCGCGCGCAAGACCGCGCTGGCGGCGCGGCTGTACCCCCGGGGCTGAACCCGCGCGGGCTAGGCCGGGTCCGGGCGCGCCGAGCTGCGACCGAGATCCTCGGCGTCGTGCCGGCGGCTCGTGTCCGCGGTGGGGATGACGAGCACCTCGCCGTCGGGGAGCGTCGTGCTCACCCGCGGGCGCGCCGGGCCGGAACCCGCGCCGGACCGATCCACCACGTCGTTGCCCTTGAGCTTCGTCTCGAACATCCTCGCCTCCTCGTCTCCACCGACGATACGCCCGAGGAAGCGGGCGCAGTGCCGGCGAACGGGACCGGCCCCGCACCGTCGAGAAGACGGTGCGGGGCCGGAACGCCTGCGGGCTACGACTCACACGTCGTAGTAGAGCTCGAACTCGTACGGGTGCGGACGGAGGTTCACCGGGGCGATCTCCACGTCGCGCTTGTACTGGATCCAGGTCTCGATGAGGTCCTCGGTGAACACGCCACCGGCGGTGAGGTACTCGTGGTCCTCCTCGAGGCGGTCGATGACCGCCGGGAGCGAGGTCGGGGCCTGCGGGATGCCCTTGGCCTCCTCGGGCGGCAGCTCGTAGAGGTCCTTGTCGACGGGGGCGTGCGGCTCGATCTTGTTCTTCACGCCGTCCAGGCCGGCCATCATCATGGCGGCGAAGGCCAGGTACGGGTTGCCCGAGGAATCGGGGCAGCGGAACTCGATGCGCTTGGCCTTCGGGTTGTTGCCCGTGATCGGGATGCGCACACAGGCCGAACGGTTGCGCTGGCTGTACACCAGGTTGATCGGGGCCTCGTAGCCCGGCACCAGGCGCTTGTACGAGTTGATCGTCGGGTTGGTGAAGGCGAGCAGCGACGGCGCGTGGTGCAGGATGCCGCCGATGTAGTAGCGCGCGATGTCCGACAGACCGCCGTAGCCGGCCTCGTCGTAGAACAGCGGCTTGCCGTCCTTCCACAGCGACTGGTGGGCGTGCATGCCCGAGCCGTTGTCACCGAAGAGCGGCTTCGGCATGAACGTGACGGTCTTGCCCTCCTGCCACGCGGTGTTCTTGACGATGTACTTGAACAGCTGGACGTCGTCGGCCGCGTGCAGCAGCGTGTCGAACTTGTAGTTGATCTCGGCCTGGCCGCCGGTGCCCACCTCGTGGTGGCCGCGCTCGAGCGTGAAGCCGGCGTTCTTGAGGTTGGTGGAGATCTTGTCGCGCAGATCCACGTAGTGGTCGTACGGCGCGACGGGGAAGTAGCCGCCCTTGTTGCGGACCTTGTAGCCGCGGTTGGGGGAGCCGTCCTCCTCGATCGGGCGGCCGGTGTTCCAGGAGCCCGAGATCGAGTCGACCTCGTAGAAGGAGCCGTTGATCGACGAGTCGTAGGAGACCGAATCGAAGATGTAGAACTCGGCCTCGGCACCGAAGAAGCAGGTGTCGGCGATACCGGTGCTGAGCAGGTACTCCTCGGCCTTGCGCGCGATGTTGCGGGGGTCGCGGCTGTAGGCCTCGCGGGTGAACGGGTCGTGCACGAAGAACGAGATGTTCATGGTCTTCGCGGCGCGGAAGGGATCGATGCGCGCCGTGGTGACGTCGGGCAGCAGCATCATGTCGGACTCGTCGATCGACTGGAAGCCGCGGATCGACGAACCGTCGAACGCCAGGCCGTCCTCGAAGACGCTCTCGTCGAAGGCCTCGGCGGGGATGCTGAAGTGCTGCATCGTGCCGGGCAGATCGCAGAAGCGGATGTCGACGTACTCGACATTCTCCTTCTTCAGGTAGTCGAGAAGTTCCTCTTTGGTAGTGAACACCTGTTACTTGCTCCTTCGTCGTCCGGCGGTGACGTTCACGGTCGTACCGTTCGCACCACCACCGAGGTTACGAGAATGAACGTTATGGACGAGGTGTTGCCCGAGAACTAACGCAATGTTTCATCGGTGTTACACATCCAGGGCCGTCCGTCAGGGCCGCCGGATCGCGTGCCACGTACCCTGAGGGCATGCGTCGAGAAACGGGATCATGGCTCTCCGGTGCCTCCGCGGCACTGCCCGAGGGCGCCCACAGCGAGTACCGGGGCCAGGCCCTCGGCCTGCCGCGGGACGGTGTCGGTTCGGCCGCCGGATCGGGCCGGCGCGTGCTGGCCCTGTTCCTGGACTGGGTGCCGTCGGCGCTCATCGCCGTCGCGATCGTGGGTCCGAGCCGCGTCTTCGGTGGCGAGCCCACCGCTTTCGACACGCTCGCGCTGGGCATCTGGTTCGCCGTGGGTGTGCTCTCGGTGACGCTGTTCGGGTTCACGCCGGGCCAGTACTTCGCGGGCCTGCGGGTCGCGCGGATCGAGAACTCGCAGATGCGGGTGGGCATCGTCCGCGCGCTGGCCCGCAACCTGCTCATCATCTTCATCGTGCCGCCGCTCATCCAGGACGTCGACGGTCGCGGCATGCAGGACCGCGCCACCGGCACGATGGTCCTCAGGGCCCGGTAGGAACAAAGAACTCGGGGCCCGCCGTAGCGGGCCCCGAGTTCTTCGATCAGTTCGATCCGGTCTTGCGCCGGACGGTGCGCTGCACGCTGCGCATCTTCGCGCCCTGCGGCAGCGGGCCGCGCGGCATCTGCGCGCCGCCGGTGCGCGTGGAGAGCGCTGCGAGGCGGCCCTCCAACTCATCGATCTTCTTGCCGTTGATGTTCGACGGGAGCTTGTTCAGGGAACGCTGCAGCTTGCGCAGCGGCACCTGGCCCTCGTCGTTGCCGACGGTGAACTCGTAGATCGGCGTCTGGCCCACGACGCGGGCCGTCTTCTTCTTCTCCTGCGCGAGCAGGCCCTTGATCCGGCCCTCGTTGCCCTCGGCGACGAGGATCACGCCGGGCTTGCCGATGACGCGGTGCACCGCGTCGGCGTGCGTGGTGCGCGCGACGGCCTGCGTCACGCGCCACGAGCCGCGCATGTTCTCGAGCGCCCAGCCGGCCGCGCCGACCTGGCCCTCGTTCTTGGTGTAGACGCTGCGCTCGAGGCGGCGGGTGAAGACGATGAACGCGCCCAGCGCGCCGAGCAGCACACCGAGGATGAGGAACATCCACCACGGCTGCCCGAGGAGCACGCCGAGGCCGATCGACAGCACGATCGCGACGACGAACACGCCGGCCATGATCGGTACCAGCGCCTTGTCTTCCTTGCGCTGCATCTGGAACGCCTGCCACATCTGCTTGCGGCGTTCCTTCGAAGCGGCCTTGCGGGCCCGCTTCGCCTCGGCCTTCTGCGCCTTGAGCTTGTCGGCCGCTGCCTTGTCCTGTGCCATGTCCCCTAGCTTAATGTGCGATTACTTCGTGCCGAACGCCTACTTGGCGGCGGCGGCCATGCGGCTGAGCACCGAGGTGGCCTCCTGGGCGGCGTCGCCCTCGGCCGTCAAGTGCGCCATGTTCTCCGGGATCGGACGACCGTGGTGCGCCATCGCCTTGGCGTAGAGCTTTCCGGCGCGGTACGACGAGCGGACCAGCGGACCGGCCATCACGCCGGCGAAGCCCATCTCCTCGGCCGCCTGCGTGTGCTCGACGAACTCCTCGGGCTTGACCCAGCGCTCCACGGGGTGGTGCCGCGGCGACGGGCGCAGGTACTGCGTGATGGTGATGATGTCGCAGCCCGCGTCGTGCAGGTCGCGCATCGCCTCCGTGACCTCCTCGGGGGTCTCACCCATGCCGAGGATGAGATTCGACTTGGTGACCAGGCCGAAGTCGCGGGCCTGGCGGATCACGTCGAGAGAGCGCTCGTACCGGAAGGCGGGGCGGATCCGCTTGAAGATGCGCGGCACCGTCTCCAGGTTGTGGGCCAGCACCTCGGGGCGCGACTCGAAGACCTCGGCCAGCAGCTCGGGCTTGGCGTGGAAGTCGGGGATCAGGTTCTCGACGCCCGTGTTCGGGTTCAGCGCGTGGATCTGGCGCACCGTCTCGGCGTAGAGCCACACGCCCTCGTCGGGCAGGTCGTCGCGCGCGACGCCGGTGATGGTGGAGTAGCGCAGGCCCATCGCCTGCACCGACTCGGCCACGCGGCGCGGCTCGTCCCGGTCCAGCTCCGCCGGCTTGCCCGTGTCGATCTGGCAGAAGTCGCACCGCCGCGTGCACTGCTCGCCGCCGATGAGGAAGGTGGCCTCGCGGTCCTCCCAGCACTCGTAGATGTTGGGGCAGCCCGCCTCTTCGCACACCGTGTGCAGGCCCTCACGCTTGACGAGGCCCTTGAGCTCGGTGAATTCAGGGCCCATCTTCGCGCGCGTGCGGATCCAGTTCGGCTTGCGCTCGATCGGGGTCTGTGCGTTACGGACCTCGAGGCGGAGTAGCTTGCGGGGGTTCTCCGGGGTACTCACCCGATCCATGCTACGCCCGCGTCCGCGACCCGACGGTGTCGCGGGTCACGCCCGGTGGGCGCCGTTGATTCGATCATCTAATCTGGCTCCGACAGGAGGTACGGCGATGACGCAGGGGAGGACCCCGTGGGGCACGTTCGTCGTGCTCTACCTGGTGTTCTTCCTCATGGGCGCCGAGATGAACCTCGTCGCGCCGCTACTGCCGGACATCGCCCGCGCCTTCGGCGCGTCCACCGGCGCCGCGGGGAACGTCGTCACCGCCTACGTGCTCTGCTACGCCGTCACGGGCCCGCTCTTCGGGCGGCTCTCGGACCGGCTGCCGCGCCGTCACGCGATCGCCACCGGGATGGCGGTCTTCGCCGTCGCCGACGTACTGAGCTACCTGGCGCCGTCGCTGGCGCTCCTCGTGGCGGCCCGCGCCCTCTCGGGGCTCGGCGCGGCGCTCGGCGCCCCGTCGATCTGGGCCTACCTCGCCGAGTACGCCGCCCCCGCGCAACGGGGCCGCGCCGTCTCCCTGGGCGCGGCCGCCTACGCGGGCGGCCAGGTCCTGGGCGTGCCGCTCGGCGCGCTGCTCGCGACGGGGCTGGGCTGGCGCGCGCCCTACCTGCTGATCGGCGTCCCGATGCTGGTGGTGGCCGTCGTCATGGCCCGGCGGCTGCCCTCGGCGGGCGCGGCGCCGGCGAGCGCGCACCGCGGCGGCCTGTTCGCGCCGTGGCGCGACCGCCGGATCGCGCTGGCCTTCACGTCCTCGCTCCTGCTGCAGGCGGGACGGCTGGGCGCCTACACCTACGTGGGCGTGCTGCTCTCGCACCGCTTCGGGTACGGGCTGACCACCCTGGGGCTGGTGGGCCTCGTGGTGGGGATCGGCTCGATGGCCGGCTCGGTCGGCACGGGGGTCCTCGTCGACCGGCTCGCCCGCCGCGGCGTGCACCCGGCGTGGGTGCCGGCCGGCGCGGCGCTCGTGGTGGCCGCGGGCGTCGCGGTGGCCGCCACCGCCACCGTCCCGGCCG
Source organism: Tsukamurella pulmonis (assembly GCF_900103175.1). NCBI lineage: Bacteria > Bacillati > Actinomycetota > Actinomycetes > Mycobacteriales > Tsukamurellaceae > Tsukamurella > Tsukamurella pulmonis. The sequence continues at coordinate 3,079,675 of NZ_FNLF01000002.1, read as the reverse complement.
TCGTCATCGCGGCCGTCGCGGTGTGGTGCGCCGGCGGTGGAGCGTTCTTCTCCGCGCAGCAGACCTACCTGTCCTCCGTCGACCCCGACAACCGCGCCGCGGTGCTCGGCTGGAACAACGCCTGCACCAACGCGGGGATCGCGGCGGGCACGGCCACGCTCGGGACGCTCGTGGTGGGCGGGCCCTGGTTCGCGGCGACGGCCACCGCGTTCGCGCTGGCCGCCGCGCTCCTCTGCTTCGCTTCGGTGCGGCTGCGTCCGGTCAGGGCTTCGACGGCCACCACACCCGGTCTCCCAGTGCGGTGATCGCCGCGGGCACGAAGACCGTCCGTACCACGACGATGTCGAGCAGCAGGCCGATGCCGATCGTCGAACCGATCTGCAGCAGGTTGATCACGCTGCCGCTCATGAGCGCGAACATGGTGATCGCGAAGACCAGCCCGGCCGTGGTGATCACGCTGCCCGTGGTGCCGAACGCGCGGAGCACGCCGCGCACCGTCGAGCCTCCGGCGGCCTCCTCCCGGATGCGGTCGGCGAAGAGCATGCTGTAGTCGGCGCCCACCGCGACCAGGGCCATGAACGAGATCGGCAGCACCGACCAGTCGACGGGGATCCCCAGGCCGTGCTGCCAGAGCAGCACCGACGCGCCCGCGGCGGCCGCGAAGGACAGCACCACGGTGGTGACCATGAGCAGCGACGCGATCACGGCCCGGAGCAGCACCAGCAGCACCAGGAAGACGCCGATCACCGCGACCAGGCCGAAGAGCAGGAAGTCGCGCAGCACCTGCTCGCGCATCTGCGCCGAGATCGACGCCAGCCCGAATCCGTCCATCGTCGCGGGTTCGAGCACCGTGCCCTTCGCCGCGGCCCGCGCGGCGTCGGGGATCGACGCGGCGGTGTTGAGGGCCTCGTCCGAGTACGGATTGATGCCCCACACCACGAGCATGCGGGCGGACTTGCCGTCGGGAGACATGAGCACGCGCGCGCCGTCGACGAACCGGTCCGACTGCAGGCCCTGCGCGGGGAGGTAGAAGCCCCGCCCGGGACCGTCGGCGGTGCCGGCGCTCAGCCCGGTCAGGTAGTCGGTCGCGGTGCCGAGCCCGTCCTGCAGCCGGCCCGTCATCTCCACCACCTGATCAGTACCGGTCTTGACCTGTCCCAGGCCGGTGCTCAGCTGCGTCAGGCCGGTGGAGAGCTGGGCGACACCGGCGTTGAGCTCCGCGAGCTGTGCCTTGAGCTGCGCGGGGCTCAGCCCGTCGAGGCCGGCGAGCAGCCCCTGCAGACGGGCCAGTGCGTCGTCGGCCTGCGTGAGGGCGGCGCTCGCCCGGTCGGTCGTGCCCGCGGGGAGCGGGACCACGGCGGTGGCCGCGCGCACCGCCGTCGAGGCGGAACCGCCCGTCGCCCGGTCCAGTTGGGCGAAGGCGTCGTGCGCGGCGCGGCAGTTCGCATCGGCGGCGCACGTGGGGGAGATGGGCCCCACCAGCGGCCCGAAGACGGTGCTGACGCCTGCGGTAGCCGCGGACTGCTGGCGCTGGGCGGTGCGCACAGCATCCGCCGCGACGGTGAGCGTGGTGACGGCGCTGCGCAGCAGGCGGGTGGCGTCGTCGACGTCGACGGTGCCGCCGCTCGCCGTGGCGAGGGCCTGCTGCGCCGAGGTGAGCGCGTCGAGCACGCCGGAGGCGAGCCCGGTGACCCGCTGCGTTCCGGCGACCAGCTCGGGCACGCGGCGCGACGCCTCGTTCGCGCCCGCGTTGAGCTGATCGACGCCGGAGGCGAGCGCCTTGAGCTGCGGCGAGGCCTCCTTGAGCTGGCGGTTCGCGTCGCCGAGCCCGTTGGCGACCTGCTGCGTCTGGTACCCGACGGCCGACTCGGGGATCGGCTTCCCGTCGGGCCGGGTGATCGATCGGACGTAGGCGACCTGGGGCAGATTGCCCACGCCGATGGCGATGGCCTCGAGCGCCGCGAGGTCGTGGGTGTTGCGCATGTCGTGGTCGGCGCGGATGAGGAGGAACTCGGGAACCGCCTCGTTGACTCCCCAGTGTTCCTGCACCGTCTCGTAGCCGTTGCGGGAGTCGGTGGCGCGCAGCTGCATCCGGTTCTCGTCGAACCCGATCACCATGCTCGGCAGCACGGCCGCGGCGGCGAGCAGCACGACGAGTGCGGCCGCCGAGAGCGGCACCGCGCGCCGCATGACCCGCGCGCCGGTGCGGCGCCAGCGCTTCTCGGTGCCGGGCCGGGGCTCGACCCAGCCCCGGGCGCCCAGGTAGCGCAGCAGCGCGGGCGGCAGGGTCAGCGCGATGAGGCAGGTGACGATGATCGAGATCGTGGTGGGCAGGCCGGCGGTGACGAAGATGCCCACCTTGCAGAAGATCATGGCGCCGCTGGCGACGGCGATGGTCAGCGCCGAGGCCGCGATGATCCGGCCGACGCGCGTCGACGCGGCGACGGCGGCCTCGTCGCTCGGAACACCCGCCCGGCGGGCCTCGTGGAAGCCGGCGACGGCGAAGATCGCGTAGTCCGTGGCCGCGCCGAGCACCATCGCGGTCATGATCGCGATGGAGAAGTTGGACACCGGGATCACCTCGTGCTCGCCGAGCAGCGAGACGATGGGCCGCGCGACGGCCAGCGAGAGGCCGATGGTCAGCAGCGGCACCAGCGCCGCGCCGATGGACCGGTAGGTCACCAGCAGCAGCGCCATGATGAGCACCACGGACACGGCGGTGATCACCAACAGCGAGGAGTCGATCGCCGTGAACAGGTCCGAGAGCGTGGGCGCGGTGCCGGTGAACTCGACGGTGGTGCCGGCCGGTGCGGGGATCGAGCGGATGGTCTCGCGGATCGCTTCGGTGCTCGATTGCGCCCGGGTCGAGCCGATGTCGCCGACCTCCGCGACGAGCAGGTTGATCGCCTTGCCGTCGGGGCTCAGGCCCACCTCGCGTGCGGCCGGCTTGCCGAACGTGTCGATCACGTAGGCGACGTGCTCCTCGTCGGCCTCCAACGCCGCGGTGAGGGCGCGGTAGTACTGCTCCTGCTCGGGGCCGATCCTCCCCTCGGCGGCGACGATGACGTTGCCCTGCGCCGTGGACGACGGGGTGCCGAACTCCTCGGCCATGGCGCGCAGCCCGTCGACGCCGGGCAGGTCGCCCGGGATGAACGGCGCCGAGTGCTTGTGCACCGTCTGCTCGAGCTGCGGCACCGCGACGTTGAGCACGCCGGCCAGCGCCACCCAGAACAGCAGGATCCAGGCCGCGTAGCGCACGCACAGCCGGCCGAGTCGGGTGAAGAAGGGCGGCTTCGCCGCGGAATTACTCTGGACGTCGATCACGGTTGCCTTCCGGTCCGCCGGGAGCACCGGCCGTGGTCCAAAAATCGAACTGGACTGATAGGTGTGAACCGTATCTCTATCGCCGAGGTTCGACTAGGGCATCCTGGTGTGGGTTCCGACGCACAACGTGAGGGGGAGTGACGTGGGTCACAACGAGAACGACGTCGAACGCCCGCTACCGGGGCGTCCCGTCCGTGGTTCCGATACCGGACGGCCGATGATGGCCGCGCTCGACCTGTTCGGCCGGCGCTGGGCACTGCGGATCGTGTGGGAGCTGCGATTCGGGAAGTCGCGCTTCTCGGACCTGCGCAACCACATCGAGGGCATCTCGTCGAGCACGCTCTCGCAGCGCCTCTCCGAGCTGACCGCGGCGCACATCGTCACGCAGAGCGCCGACGGCGCCTACCGCCTGAGCTACCAGGGCAAGGCGCTGCTCATCGCGCTCGGACCGCTCGAGCTGTGGGCGAAGACGTGGGCCAAGGCGGTCCGGGACGACAGTGGGGAGGGATCGGCCGATCAGGCGTGACCGGCAGCGTGCAGATCCTCGTCGGTGACGGGCAGGTCGCCGTCGAGCGCGCGCTGCACGGCGTCGACGACGGCGTCGCGGACCTCGCCGACGGTGACGTCGCGGCCGAGCTCCGCGCTCAGCGTCGTCACGCCGGCGTCGGGGATGCCGCACGGGATGATCGCGTCGAAGCCGCCGAGAGTGTTGTCGCAGTTGAGGGCGAAGCCGTGCAGGGTGACGCCGCGCGCCACGCGGATGCCGATCGCACCCACCTTGCGCTCCGGGCGCGCACCGTCGGCGGGGAACCAGACGCCCGAGCGGCCCTCGACCCGCCCGACCGACAGGCCCAGGCCGCGACACACCTCGATCAGCGCCTGCTCGATCCGGCGCACGTAGTCCACCACGTCCATCGCCGAGCCGAGCTTGACGATCGGGTAGCCGACGAGCTGGCCGGGGCCGTGCCAGGTGATCTTGCCGCCCCGGTCGACATCGATGACGGTGCTGCCATCGGTCGGCAGGTCCTCCGGCTGGGTGCGCTTGCCCGCCGTGAACGTGGGCGGGTGCTCGAGGAGGAGCAGGCGATCGCCGACGGTGCCGTCGGCGCGCTGGTTCGCGAGGTCGTGCTGGAGGTCGAAGGCCTCCTGGTAGCCGATGGTGCCGAGGTCCTCGACCACGATCGGTGCGGAATCGGCGCGGGCGGAGCGTGCGGGCATGCGCTCGACGCTACGCCTCGTCCGCCATCGCCGCGGCGAGTGCGGCGGGAAGTGTGGTGTGCACGAACCGGAATCCGCTCTCCTGCAGCACGCGCGGGACGGCGCGCTGGGAGGTGAGCAGGCCCTCATCGGCGATCTCCCCGACGGCGGCGCGCAGCGCGAAGCGCGGCACCACCCACCGCGCGGGGCGGCTCACCTCGCGGCCCAGCGCCTCGCTGAAGGCCTGCTGCCGCACCGGCGTCGGCGCGACGAGATTGACGGGCCCGGCGACCGAGCCCGCGAACGCGCCGTCCAGGACGTGCAGCACGGCCCGCGCGGCGTCGTCGCGGGAGATCCACGACATCCACTGGTGGCCGCTGCCGAGCCGGCCGCCCAGACCGAGCCGGTACACCCGGCGCAGGACGGGGAGCAGGCCGCCCGCGGCGGACAGGACGTGCCCGAAGCGCAGGTGCGCGACGGTGGCTCCGGCGGTGCTCGCGGGTGCGGCGGCCGCCTCCCACTCCGTGCACAGAGTCGCGAGGAAGCCGGCACCCGGGGGCGTTCCCTGCGGGCCGTCGACGCACGCGCTCTCGCCGGCGTCGCCGTACACGCCGACGGCGCTGGCGCCCAGGAGGACCGGGACGCCCCCGCGGGCGGCGGCTTCGGCGAGCGCGGCCGCGGGCTCGATGCGGGAGTCGCGCAGGTCCTGCTTCACCGCGCCGGTCCAGCGGCGGCCGGCGATGGGGGAGCCGTTGAGTGCGATCACCGCGTCGAAGCCGGCGAGGTCGGGGACCTCGCCCCGCGCGGGATTCCAGGGGAGCCCCCGCGCGGAATCGCCCCGAACGAGCGGAACGACGGTGTCGCCCCGCCGCGTCAGTGCTCGCGACACCGCAGTGCCGATGAGCCCCGACGATCCGGCGAGGGCGACCCGTCGTTCCATGTGATCGGGTGGTTTCCGGTGCTAGAGGCCCAGATCCGCCTCGAACGCGCCTTCCTCGAGACGGTGCTTGACCGTGGTGAGGAAGCGACCCGCGTCGGCACCGTCGATGAGGCGGTGATCGTAGGTCAGCGGGAGGAAGGCCATCGGGTGGATGCCGATGGACTCCGTGCCCGCGGCGTCCGTCACCACGACCGGGCGCTTGACGATCGCGCCGGTGCCCAGCATCGCCGCCTGCGGCGGGACCAGGATCGGCGTGTCGAACAGGGCGCCCTCGCTGCCGATGTTGGTGATGGTGAAAGTGCCGCCCGAGAGCTCGTCGGGCTTGAGGCCGTTGTTGCGGGTGCGCTCTGCGAGATCGGCGATGGCGCGCGCGAGGCCGGCCAGCGACAGGTCGTCGGCGTTCTTGATGACCGGCGAGAGCAGGCCCTGCGGGGTGTCGACGGCGATGCCGAGGTTCACCCCACCGTGGTAGGTGATCTCCTTGAAGTCATCGCTGATCGACGCGTTGACGTTCGGGTGCACCTTGAGCGCCTCGATGGCCGCCTTGGCGATGAACGGCAGGAACGTCAGGTTCACGCCCTCGTTGGCCTTGAAGGAGGCCTTCGCCTGCGCCCGGAGCGCGACGATCTTGCTGAAGTCGACCTCGAAGACCTGGGTGAGCTGCGCCGCGTTCTGCAGCGAGTCCCGGGTGACCCGCGCGGTGATCTGGCGGATGCGGTTGGTCTTCTGCGTGGTGCCGCGCAGCGCCTCCAGCTCGGGGCGTGCGCCCTTGGGGGCCGACGGTGCCGCCGGCGCGGCCGCAGCGGGGGCCGAGGCCGGGGCCGCGGCGGGTGCCTTGGCCGCCTCGGCGGCGGCGAGCACGTCCTGCTTGCGGATGCGGCCACCGACGCCGGTGCCCTTGACCGAGTTCAGGTCGACGTTGTTCTCCGCGGCCAGCTTGCGCACGAGCGGCGTGACGTACGGCGTCGACTCCGAGGACGAGGCGGCGGCGGGGGCCGCGGGCGCGGCCGGTGCGGCGGCGGGAGCAGGTGCGGCCGCAGCCGGGGCGGGCGCGGGGGCCGGCTCGGGCTCGGGTGCCGGGGTGGGCTCCGGCTCGGGTGCCGGGGTGGGCTCGGGAGCCGGGGCCGGCGCGGCGGGGGCGGACGCGGCCGCGGGGGCGCCGGAGCCGACGACGGCGAGCACGCCACCGACGGCGATCACGTCGTCCTCGTTCGCCTTGATCTCGAGCAGCGTGCCCGCGACCGGCGACGGGATCTCCGTATCGACCTTGTCGGTGGAGACCTCGAGCAGCGGCTCGTCGACGGCGATCTCGTCGCCGACGCTCTTGAGCCACCGGGTGACGGTGCCCTCGGTGACGGACTCGCCCAGCTCGGGCATCGTCACCTCGGTGCCCGACGCGGGCGCCGAAGGAGCAGCGGGCGCGGCGGGCTCGGCCGGGGCGGCGGACTCGGCCGGAGCGGAGGCGGCGGGGGCGGGCTCGGGCTCGGGTGCCGGGGCGGCCTCGGCGGCGGGAGCGGGGGCGGACTCCGCGGGGGCGGACTCGCCGGCCTCGCCGATGGTGGCGAGGTCGCCGCCGACCTCGACGACGTCGTCCTCCTGCGCCAGGATCTTCAGCAGCACACCGGATGCCGGAGCGGGGATCTCGGTGTCGACCTTGTCGGTGGAGACCTCGAGCAGGGGCTCGTCGACGGTGATCGTGTCGCCCTCCTGCTTGAGCCACCGGGTGACGGTGCCTTCGGTGACGCTCTCGCCGAGTGCCGGCATCTGGACGGAGAAGGCCATTTCCTCTGACTCCTCAGGTTCGGTTATCTGCTGTGATACGAGCTGAACGCGGGTTTCGGCTGGTGGCCTCCACCGACACCTGACCCTACCCTCCGGTGCGGGGTCCGCGCGGCGGTTGGGGGCCTACTCGCCGGTAACTCCCAGGGTGCGGGACGTCAGCCCCGCTGCGCGATGTCGCGGAGCACCGCGAGCATCGTGCGGACCGGGACGCCCGTACCACCCTTGGTGATGTAGCCGTAGGGGCCGCCGGTGTGGAAGGCGGGCCCCGCGACGTCGACGTGGGCCCACTGCACCCCGTCGGTCACGAACTCCTTGAGGTACACGCCGGCGGTGAGCATCCCGCCCCAGCGGTTCGGGCTCACGTTCGCCAGATCCGCGACGCGCGAATTGATGTCGGCGCGCAGCTCCTCGGGGAAGGGCATGGCCCAGCCGTTCTCGCCGACCGACCGCGAGAGTTCCGCGACGCGGTCGCGGAAGTCGTCGGTGCCCATGACGCCCGGCGTGCGGGTTCCCAGCGCCACCATCTGCGCGCCCGTGAGCGTCGCCGTGTCGATCAGGTAGTCGGGCTCGTCCTCGCAGGCGCGCACGATGGCGTCGGCCAGGATCAGGCGGCCCTCGGCGTCGGTGTTGATCACCTCGACGGTGATGCCGCCCTTGCCGGTGCCCGGGTACTGGGTGAGCACGTCGCCGGGGCGCTGCGCGGTGGACGAGGGCATGTTCTCGGCCATGGGGACGGTCGCGGTCACGTCGACCGGGAGGCCGAGCTGCGCCGCCAGGATCACGGTCGCGATGACCGCCGCGGCGCCGCCCATGTCGGAGGTCATCTGCTCCATGCCCGCGGCCGGCTTGATGGAGATGCCGCCGGTGTCGAAGGTGATGCCCTTGCCGACCAGCGCCACGTGCTTGGCACCGTCGACCCCGGAGAGGTGGCGCAGGCGCACGAGGCGCGGCGGGCGCGAGCTGCCCTTGCCGACGCCGATGATGCCGCCGTAGCCGTTCGAGTCGAGGTACTCCTCGTCGAAGACCTCGACCTCGAGGCCCGCCTCGGTGCCGAGCCGCTGCGCGCGCTCGGCGAACTCGCCGGGGGAGAGGACGTTCGGCGGGGTGTTGACGAAGTCGCGGGCGAGCGCGACCGCGGCGGCCGTCAGCCGGGCCTGCTCGACGGTGCCGCGCGCCTCGTCCGCCAGCGCCTCCGAGGCGGGCGAGGAGAGCAGGGCGAGGGCGCCCAGCGTGGTCTTCGTCGGTGCGGAGGTCGTGCGGAACTCGGCGTAGCGGTACGCGCCGAGGAAGGCACCCTCGACGGTGGCCGCCAGATCGATCGACGACAGTGTGGTGGCCGCGCCGGCCACGCCCTCGAGCGTGCGCGCCGCGACACCGGCGGCGCGGCGCACGCCCTCCGCCGTCACCTTCTCCTGCGCGCCGAGACCGACGCCGAGGATCGTGGTCGCGCCGAGACCCGCGCCGGCGGGGGTGGGAACGCGCACCGCTTCGCCGGCCTTGCCCTCGGCGCCGAGCAGCGCGAGCGCCTCGACGATCGGTGCGCGCGCGGCCTCCGGCACGCCGCCGTCGAGGGTGATCGACGCACCGTCGCCCTCCGCGGAGTACACGCCCACGATCAGCGCGTCGGTCGTCGCGCCCAGATCGTCGGTCAGCGTGAAGGCGGGTCCGGTGAACGGCGTGCTCAAGGGGTTTCCTCTCGTCGGGGCGGCGGGTGTGCTTGCCTTGTCGGATGGTACGCCTGGGACATCCGAGCGGGCCGCCGCCCGGGGACGACGAGCGCGCGGCCGCCCTGCCCGCGCCCGTCGTGGCCCATCTCCTGGAGAGCCTGTCCCGCGCAGGGCACCCGGTGGCCGACTGGGCCGCGCGCTCCGGATTCTCCTGCGACGAAGCGTCTGCGGACCTGCGCCTCCCGTTCGTGCACGTGCTGCGGTTCCTGACGGAGGTGGTGCGCGCGCTGCCGGAGCGCCCCCTCGGGTTGGAGGCCGGCGGTCGGCCGCTCCTGCAGTCCTTCGGCATGCTCGGGGTGGCGATCCAGACCGCGCCCGACGTCCGGGGTGCGGTGGCCGCCGGGCTGCAGTTCCACCGGGCCGCCGGAAGCCTCGTCGACTTCGCCGTGCACGAGGACGCCGAGACGATCCGTCTCACGCTGGTACCGCGTTCACCCGACCCGGCACTGCTTCCGTTCCTGTGCGAGGAGACGATGCTCAGCGTCACGACGCTGCTCCGCTCCGCCCTCGTCGACGAGGGGTTCGCGCCCGCCGCGCTCGACCTGCCGTACCCCGCGCCGTCGTACGCGGCACTGTACGAGCGGTCCTTCGGATGCGTCGTGCGCTTCGAGGCGCCCGCGGCCCGGATGACCGTTCCCCGGGGCGTGCTCGACACGCCGTTGCCGCGCCGCGAACCGGCGGTGCACGCCGCCGCGCTCGCGGCGTGCCGCGCCGTCGACGGCACCGCCGCGCAGGCGCGCGAACTGGACCACGTCTGGGCCGTCGAGCGCCTGCTGCTGGCGGAACTGCACCGCCCCTGCACCATGGCCGGCATCGCCCGGGCGCTCAACACCACCGAGCGCACGTTGCGCCGCAACCTCGCCGATGCGGGCGAGTCCTTCCGCGCGATCCACGCCCGGGTCCGCCGGGACCGGGCCGAGCACCTGTTGCGCACCACGGACCTGCCGCTGCGCGCGGTGGCGCAGGCGGTCGGCTTCGCGGACACCCGCGACTTCCGGCGGGCGTTCGCCGGGTGGACCGGCCGGACCCCCGGTGAGGTCCGGACGGACGCGGGCCGCGGCGGCGGGGCGATCGCGGACGACCCGGGGGGATCTGCGGTCACGGCGCGCTGAAGTGGGCACTGCGCACGTACGATCGGTGCCCATGACGGGGAACGGCACGGGCGAGAGCGCGACTGGCGCGGACGAACTGGATCTGGCGGCGCCGCCGGCATCGGCGGACCGGCGCTGGGAGATCGATCCCGCGTCGTACTGGGCGGGCATCGACGCCGCCGTGCACGGACTGGACGCTCCGATCCTGGCGGCCGATCTCGACGCGCTCCGGCACAACGCGGCCGACATGCTCCGTCGTGCCGCGGGCAAGCCCATTCGGGTCGCCTCCAAGTCGATCCGCTCCCGGCCCGTGCTCGACGCGCTGTTGCGCGTGCCGGGCTACGCGGGCGTCCTCGCCTACGACGTGGCGGAGGCGCACTGGCTCGCGGCGGACGGCGTCGATCACCGCGGCGAGGTCCGCCCCGGCTGCACCGATGTGCTCGTCGCGTACCCGAGCGCGGACCTCGCCGCGATCGCGGCCCTGGCGGCGGACCCGTCGGCCGCGATGCGCGTGACGCTGATGATCGACGACGCCGAGCAACTGGACCTGATCGACGCCGCGGTCCCGCCGAGCCGCCGCCCCGAAGTGCGGGTGTGCATCGACGTCGACGCCTCGTTCCACGCGCCGGCGCTGGGCGCGATCGGCGCACGCAGGTCGCCGGTGCGCACCCGGGAGCAGGCCTCCGTGCTTGCTGCGACGGTGGCGGGGCGCAAGGGATTCCGCCTCGTGGGCGTGATGACCTACGACGCCCAGATCGCCGGGGTGGGCGATCTGAGCATCCGACGCCCGGGCGCCGGCGCGCTGCTGCGCACCATGCAGCGCGCCTCGTGGGACGAGCTCGTCGCGCGCCGCAGCGAGATCCTCACGGACCTGCGCCGGATCGCCGATCTCGAGTTCGTCAACGGCGGCGGCACCGGCTCGCTCGAGCGCAACGCCGAGGACCCGAACGTGACCGACATCGCCGCGGGCAGCGGCCTCTTCGGCCCGCACCTGTTCGACGGGTACTCGCACTTCCGGCCCGCGCCCGCGATGGGCTTCGGCCTGGCGGTGGTGCGGCGCCCCGACCCGAAGACGGTGACCTGCCACGGCGGCGGCTGGATCGCCTCCGGCGCCGCGGGCGCCGATCGGCTGCCGCGGCCCGTGTGGCCCGAGGGGCTCGCACTCGTCGGACGCGAGGGGGCGGGCGAGGTGCAGACCCCCGTCACCGGGGAGGGCGCCGCGCTGATCTCGCTCGGCGACCGGATCTGGTTCCGGCACACCAAGGCCGGAGAGCCGGCCGAACATGCGGACGATCTGGTGATCGTGTACGACGGTGCCGTGCACGGCACGCTGCCGACCTATCGAGGCGAGGGGAAGTGCTTCCTGTGAACAAGTGGATTCCGGGGTTGGATCAGTTGACGGGGAAGGTCGGGGAGTGGCGCAACTGGGGCCGCACGGCCTCCGCCTTCCCGTCGTACGTCTCCCGGCCGGGCAGCATCGAGGACGTGGTGCGCACCGTCGAGCGGGCGCGCGAGCGCGGCGGCACGGTCAAGGCCGTCGGTGCCGGGCACTCCTTCACGGCGATCGCCGCGCCGCGCGACGTGGCGCTCGCCCCGGATCACCAGGGCGGGCTCGTCACCGTCGACGTCGCGGCCAAGCGGGTCACGCTGCGCGCCGGGACGCACCTGCACGAGGTGCCCGCCCTGCTGGAGCCCTACGGCCTCGCCATGGCGAACCTCGGCGACATCGACCGGCAGACCGTCGCCGGCGCCATCTCCACCGGCACCCACGGCACCGGCCTCGCCTTCGGGGGCATCGCCACCCAGGTCGTCGGTGCCACCCTGGTCTCCGGGACCGGGGAGGTGGTCACCGTCGGCGAGAACGACCCGCGCCTGCAGGCCGTCGCCCTCGGGCTCGGCGCGCTCGGGATCCTCGTCGAGGTGACCCTGCAGTGCGTCGATCGGTTCGTGCTCGAGGCCACCGAGGCTCCGCTGTCGCTGGCGGAGACGGTGGACGGCTTCGACGAGCGCGTGCGCGGCGTGGACCACTTCGAGTTCTTCTGGTTTCCCGGCTCCGATCGCACGCTCACCAAATCCCAGATCCGGCGCCCGGGCGACTACAAGCGCAAGCCGATCGGCACCGTGCGGCGGTTCGTCGACGACACCGTCGTGGGCACCGGCGCGCTGCTCGCCGTGTGCGAGGTGGGGCGCGCGGTCCCCGCGCTGACGCCGCGGCTGGTCTCGCTCGCCACGTCGATGCTCTCGGAGCACACCGAGACCGACTACTCGGCGAACGTGCTCACCACCGAGCGCGCGGTGCGCTTCCGGGAGACGGAATGGGCTGTGCCGCTGGAGAACACCATGGCCGCGTTCGGTGAACTCAAGGCCGCCACCGACAAGCGCGACTGGAACCTCACCTTCCCGATCGAGGTCCGCGTCGCCGCGGCCGACGACCTGATGCTCTCGACCGCCTCGGGCCGGCAGAGCGGGTACATCGCCGCGCACCGGTACGTGCGCGATGCGCCCAGCGACTACTTCGACGAGGTCGAGCGGATCATGATCGAACACGGCGGGCGCCCGCACTGGGGCAAGATGCACACCCGCACCGCCGAGTTCTTCCGTACCGCGTACCCGCGGTTCGACGAGTTCCTGGCCGTGCGCGACGAACTCGACCCGGACCGCGTCTTCGCCAACGACCACCTGGACGCCGTGCTCGGTCGCTGACTCGTGCATGATTGCCCGCCATGAAGACATTCGGCTGGACGCCGACCACTGACGGTGCGGGCGTGGTGGGGCCCGGCGAGCGGCTGAGCTGGCCCAAGACGCTGGGCATCGGCGTGCAGCACGTCGTGGCGATGTTCGGCTCGACGTTCCTCGTGCCCGTGCTCACCGGCTTCCCGCCGGCCACCACGTTGCTGTTCTCGGGCGTGGGCACCCTGCTGTTCCTGCTCATCACCGGGAACCGGCTGCCCAGTTACCTGGGCTCGAGCTTCGCGATCATCTCGCCGATCACCGCGGCGACGGCCTCGCAGTCGATGGGGTCGGCGCTGGGCGGGATCGTCGCGGTGGGCGCGCTGCTGATCCTGGTCGGCGGGGTGGTGCACCTCGTGGGCACCGAGTGGATCGAGAAGCTGATGCCGCCCGTCGTGACGGGCGCGATCGTCGCGCTGATCGGCCTCAACCTGGCCCCGGCCGCCAAGGCGAACTACGAGAAGGCGGCCGTGACGGCCACCGTCACCCTGGTCTGCCTCATCCTGTCCCTCGCCCTGTTCAAGGGGATGCTCGGCCGGCTCGCGATCTTCACCTCCGTGCTCATCGGCTACGTGGTCGCGTCCGTCCGGGGCGAGGTGGACACCTCGCGGATCGCCGCGGCCCCGTGGATCGGCTTCCCGGAGTTCCACGCCCCGTCGTTCTCTTGGGCCGTGCTGCCGATGTTCCTGCCCGTGGTCCTGGTGCTGGTGGCGGAGAACGTCGGCCACGTGCGCTCCGTGGCCCAGATGACGGGGGAGGACTACGACCCCGTGATGGGCCGGGCGATCGCCGCGGACGGGGTGGCGACGGTGCTCGCGGGCGCGGGCGGCGGCTCGGCGACCACGACCTACGCGGAGAACATCGGCGTGATGGCGGCGACCCGCGTCTACTCGACCGCCGCGTACTGGGTCGCGGGCGTGGCGGCGATCCTGCTCGGCCTCTCGCCGAAGGTGGGCGCGGTGATCGCGTCGATCCCGCCCGGCGTCCTGGGCGGCATCACGACGGCCCTCTACGGCCTCGTCGGCATTCTCGGCGTACGGATCTGGGTGCAGGCCCGCGTGGACTTCTCGCAGCCGATCAATCAGCTGACCGCGGCGGTCCCGCTCATCATCGGCATCGCCGATTTCACCTGGTCGCTCGGCGACGTCACCTTCACCGGCATCGCCCTCGGTTCGGTCGCCGCGATCGTCATCTATCAGGGGATGCGCCTGTTGGGGCGGTCCGGCAGCGCGGCCCTGGACTAGAGTGCCGGGCATGAGTGAGACGCTGATCGAGGGACCCCTGAACGCCGTGCACACCGAGCTGGGGGCGGCGTTCGCGCCGTTCGGCGGCTGGTCGATGCCCGTCAAGTACGCGGGCACCGTCGGTGAGCACACCGCCGTCCGCGAGGCCGTCGGGATCTTCGACGTCAGCCACCTGGGCAAGGCCACCGTCGTCGGGCCCGGCGCCAAGGACTTCGTCAACCGCGTGCTCTCGGCCGACCTCGGCAAGATCCACCCCGGCAAGGCCCAGTACACCCTGTGCACCAACGAATCCGGCGGCGTGATCGACGATCTCATCGTCTACTACGTCTCCGACGACGAACTCTTCCTCGTGCCCAACGCCGCGAACACCGCCGCCGTCGTCGCGCACCTGCGCGAGCGCGCCCCGGAGGGGATCACCGTCACCGATCAGCACCGCGACTACGCCGTGCTGGCCGTGCAGGGCCCGAAGTCGGCGGAGGTGCTGCAGGCCGTCGGTCTGCCCACCGACATGGAGTACATGGCCTACGAGGACGCGTCGCTGAACGGCACCCCCGTGCGCGTCTGCCGCACCGGCTACACCGGCGAGCACGGCTACGAGCTCATCCCCGCGTGGGACGACGCCGAGACCGTCTTCCGGGCGCTGCTGCCCGAGATCACGTCCCGCGACGGCCAGCCCGCCGGCCTCGGCGCGCGCGACACCCTCCGCACCGAGATGGGCTACCCGCTGCACGGGCACGAGCTCACCGTCGACATCACCCCGGTCCAGGCGCGCGCGGGCTGGGCCGTCGGCTGGAAGAAGCCGGAGTTCGTCGGCCGGGAGGCGCTGCTGGCGGAGAAGGAGGCCGGCCCGGCCCGGCGTCTCTGGGGCCTGCGCGCCACCGGCAAGGGCGTGCTGCGCGCCGACCTGACGGTGCTCTCCGCCGACGGTGCGCCGATCGGCACCACCACGTCGGGCACCTTCAGCCCCTCGCTGAAGACCGGAATCGCCCTGGCGCTCATCGATTCCGCGGCGGGCGTCGAGAAGGGGACGCCGGTGAGCGTGGACGTGCGCGGCCGCGCCATCGAGTGCGAGGTCGTGTTGCCGCCGTTCGTCGAGGCGAACACGAAGTAGGTCCGCGGGCGCCCCGAGAAAATACTCGGGGTTCCTACTGATTGGTACGGCCCGCGCGGATGAGCGCGGGTCGTAGAATCGTCTCCCATGACAACTGGCACGGCCTTCGCCCTCACCCGCAACGACCACCCCCGCTCTGCGGCTGAGCGCTCCGAGATCCTGGCGAACCCGGGATTCGGCAGGTATTTCACCGATCACATGGTCTCGCTCCGCTGGAGCGAGGAGAAGGGCTGGCACGACGCGGAGGTGCTGCCCTACGGCCCCATCCCGATGGAGCCGTCCGCCTCGGTTCTGCACTACGCGCAGGAGATCTTCGAGGGACTCAAGGCCTACCGCCAGCCCGACGGTTCCGTCGCCACGTTCCGGCCCGAGGCCAACGCCGCGCGCTTCCAGCGCTCCGCCGAGCGCCTGGCGATTCCGCCGCTGCCCGAGGACCTCTTCGTCGATTCCCTCAAGCAGCTCGTGGCCGTCGACGGCGAGTGGGTTCCCGCCGCCGGTGGCGAGGAGGCCCTGTACTTCCGGCCGTTCATCTTCGCCGACGAGGAGACCCTCGGCGTCAAGCCGTCGAACAGCTACCGCTTCCTGGTGATCGCCTCGCCCGCCGGCGCGTACTTCGCGGGCGGCGTCAAGCCGGTCTCCGTGTGGCTCTCGCGGGAGTACGTGCGCGCCGCGCCCGGCGGCACGGGCTTCGCCAAGTGCGGCGGCAACTACGCCGCCTCGCTCGTGGCGCAGGCCCAGGCCGCGCAGCAGGGGTGCGACCAGGTCGTGTGGCTCGACGCCCTCGAGCACGAGGCGATCGAGGAGATGGGCGGGATGAACCTGTTCTTCGTCTTCGGCTCCGGCTCGCAGGCCCGCATCGTCACGCCGGAGCTGACCGGCACCCTGCTCCCCGGCATCACCCGCGACTCCCTGCTGCAGGTCGCGCGCGACGCCGGCTTCGAGACCGAGGTCCGGCGGATCACCGTCACCGAGCTCAACGAGGGCGTCGCGTCCGGCGCCATCACCGAGGTCTTCGCCTGCGGCACCGCCGCGGTCATCACGCCCGTCGGGCGGGTCAAGGGCGCGTCGGAGGACTTCACCATCGGCGACGGCGAGCCCGGCGAGATCACCATGGCCCTGCGCGAGACCCTCACCGGCATCCAGCGCGGCACCGTCGAGGACAAGCACGGCTGGATGCACACCCTCGGCTGATTCCCCGCTTCACGCGCGGCCCGCACCGGATCCGGTGCGGGCCGTTCGCGCTCACTGGTATCAGTGCGTGACGTGCTGGGCGGAGTGGCCGATGGTGGCGTCCTCGTTGAGCATGCGCATGAACTTCGCCTGGCTGGCGTCGCCGCGCCGGGCGGCGCGTTCGCGGCCGCCGGGGAGCTGGCCGAGCGCCGATTCGAGCAGGTGCAGAGGGATGCGGAGCGCGGGATACCAGGGGAGGGCCGACGGGACGCCGAGCTCCTTCATCGCGGCCGTGCCGAGGAACGCGGTCGCGATCGACAGGTGCTGCGAGCGGGCGATCCGGCGGCGGATCCCGCTGAGCTGCCCGTAGCGCCAGCGCAGCGGGTCGTCGGCCATCGGCCGCGCGAGCGACTTGCTCGTCTCGTCGGGGGTGGAGAGCGCGCGCGAGGTCTGGAACAGGATCCGCAGGCTGTCCCGGAAGCTGTGCGGCAGGAAGTCGTCGTGCACGCCCATCAGGCGGCCGACGTACCGCGTCAGGTGCGCGGTGGCCTCGTACTCGCTGGGTCGGGCGAACATGCCGAGGCCGGTCCCCGTGGTGACCGGTGCGATCAGGGCGCCGACCAGCGTGGCCGCCATGTCGGTCTGGTTGATCGGCAGTCCGTAGGTCTCGTAGTCCCAGTCCGGGAGCGCCATCACGTGCCGGCGGACGATCGAGTGGATGAAGCGGACGTGCAGCGTGGATCGGTAGCCGGGGCCGCCGGGGCGCAGACCGTCGGGGACGATCACGTCGAGCGCCCACTGCGAGGTCTCCGCGAACCGCTTGTTCGAGCCCTTCTCGAGCGCACCGGTGCGCAGCAGGGTCTGATTGAAGCCGGAGAATAGGTAGCCGCCCATCAGCGCCACGTCGCGCGCGATGGCGAAGCCGTCCGCCCCGCCGCTGCGCAGGAGCTGGCCGCCGACCAGGATCTTGTCCCAGTCCACCCAGTCGGGGGCCGTCTCCATGTCCTCGAAGAACTCCCGCAGGATCGCGGGAGCCTCGGGCACGGATGCGATGCCCTCGTTGAGGGCGCGGTCGAACATCGGTCGACGGGCGTCGCGATCCTCGTAGATCCAGTCGACGAGCTCGTCCATCGGCGCATCGCCCACGGTCAGCAGCTCGCCGAAACGCCGGAACTCCGCGTCGGTGGGCTCCGGGAGCCGGAGGAAGACGCTCACCAGTCGGATCCCCGGTGGAACCCGCCGGGGGCGTGCGGGGTGGCGGGCGGGGATGGGCCTCGGGGTGTCGACGGTCGTCACACTTCTGTGTCTACTCCTGACAACGTTCGTTGTCGAGTCCCCGTCCCGCCGACCGGGGCCGGAGATCAGGTGCGGGCCTTCCACCGTGAGGCGGGTACGCGCCCCCGGAGTCCTGCCGCGGCGCTACCTTCCCGTCTCGATGTAGTCGACGACGGCGGATCCGTTGCCGCCTTTCGCCTTGACCCCGAGGAGGGCGCGGTCCGCCGATTCGAACAGTGCCACGATCAGCCTGTCGATATCGGCGGCCACCGGAGCGTGCGCCGCCCCCACGCTCACCAGTACCCGCCGGCCCTGGTGGACGGCGGGCTCCGCGCACCGCGCGACGAACTCCTCGACCTCGTCCTCGCGTACGCGGCATGCGGTCACGAATTCATCACCGCCGTAGCGACATACGAGCGCCGACGGTGACACCGCCGTCAATTTCATGGCGGTCGCGCGGAGGACCGAGTCTCCGAAGGAATGCCCCAGCAGGTCGTTGAAGGTCTTGAACCTGTCGATGTCGATGAGGGCGACTACGACGCGGTCTCCCGTCGTCGCTCTGCGCAGCAATCGTGGTGCGAGGCTCTCCCACGCTCGGCGGTTGTGCAGGTTCGTCAGTGGATCGCGGCGTGATTCGTTCGTGAGGGCCGATGCCTCGGGGCGGCCCAATCGCACCATGACCTGCATGACGGCCGGAACCGCGACCGTCACGAACAGTATCGCCCCCAGCAGGGGCGCTGACTCCCACCTCGACGGTGCGCCCGTCGCCGGCCAGCACACCACCACCCAGGCGAAGGTCGTCCCGGTGGCCAACAGGTGACAGAGCATCGCGAACTCGCCGAGCGTGAAGGCGATGAAGAGTGCCGTCGGCAGGGACAGGCTGACCGGTCCGATCCGGTTGACGCTGTCGCACATCGAGAGGACCGTGAGCGGAACCATCGCGTCGGCGAACGCGACGAAGGCCAATGCCTGTAGTCGTTTCGGAAAGGGAGCCAGGAGCCACCACGCGCTCGAGGTCAACAACAGAACGCTGACGACGACGCTGAGCATGAACTGCGACCGGCTCATGCAGTCGAACTCGACGATGGAAATCACGACGTTGGCCGCGCACATGATCAGTAGTCCGGCGGCCATGAGGAGCTGTAGGGCCCGGGCAACAGCCGGATTCCGGTGAACCAGTTCGTAGAACTGCGAGTAGCCGGCTGCTCCGGCTCCGGTCGGTGTGTTCCGTCCGCTCCCGTCGAGCCCCCGTGGTGAATCGCCGTACTTCAAGGCAGCTCCTCGGGGCGGTCACGTCCGCGGCACGGCGCACGGGTTGCGGTGGTCGGATGCGGGCTGAAGTATAGCGGCATCGCCATAGGGTGTGGCGGGCAGCACTCTTCGGGTCGCGCCACCGATCTCCATGGATCGACGGAACGCCTCCCCCGGGACCCGGCTCAGCCGAGGCAGAACCCGATCAGTGCGATGACGCCGGCGAGTTCGATTCCGAAACCCAGGACGTCGCCGCTCATTCCGCCGAACCGGCGCACGCAATGGCGCATCGCCAGGGTGGAGAGGAGCAGTGCGGCGGCGATCGCGGCGGGACCCTGCCAGGGCGCCCCGGACACGACCGGAATCGCCACGGCGAGTGCGACGGTCACCCACAGCGCCTGCGAGGTCATCCCCTGGGTACCCGCCGTGAGCGCCCCGAACCCGTCCGGGTTCGACGGTCCCCACGCGCGCCGGCAGCCGAGGACCGCGGCCACCCGGGCCGCGCCCACGGCGACCCCGATCGCGAGCCACGCCCCGCGGTCCGCGAGGGCGCCCACCGCCGCGGCCTCCGCGATGAGCAGGAGGGCGAGCGCGGCGGCGCCGAACGGGCCGACGGTGCCCTGGCGCATGATCTCCCGCGCCCGCTCCGGTGGGCCGTAGCTGCCGAGCCCGTCGACGCAGTCCGCGAACCCGTCCAGATGCATGCCGCGGGTGAGTAGCGCCGCGGCGCCGACGGCGAGCGCGCCGACGAGCACCGTCGGCAAGCCCCCGACGTGCGCCGACCATGCCACCGCGACCGCCAGGGCGCCCACGAGAGCGCCCGAGACGGGCACGAGGCCGATGATGCGCGCACCGTCGGCCCGGGTGACCGGGCTCGGCTGCCACGAGCCGGGAACGGGCAGGACCGTCATCCAGGCGACGGTGGCGGCGAGGTGCCGCACGTCAGTCGGCGGCCTTCCCGGAGACGCCCGCGGCGTCGAAGGTCGCCATCTCGCCGAGGACGGCGACGGCCGAGCGGACCAGGGGGAGCGCCAGCGCCGCGCCGCTGCCCTCGCCGAGCCTCAGGTTCAGGTCCAGCAGCGGCTCGAGATCGAGGCGGTGCAATGCGAGGGCGTGCGCGGGCTCGGGGCTCTTGTGCCCCGCGACCCACCAGCTCACCGCGCCCGGGGCGAGGTCGTTGGCGACCAGCGCAGCGGCCGTGACGACCACACCGTCGAGGATCACCGGCGTGCGCCGCACCGCGGCCTGCGCCAGGAATCCCGCCATGGCGGCGATGTCGGCCCCGGAGACGGTGCGCAGCAACGCCTTCGGGTTTCCGGTGTGCGGGCGGGCCCGGTACATGCCGTCGCGGATCGCGGCGGCCTTGCGCATCCAGGCGTTGTCGTCGATCCCGGTACCGCGGCCCACGACCAGCACGGGCTCCGTCTCGGTGAGGGCACCCACCAGTACCGCGGCGGGCGTGGTGTTGCCGATGCCCATGTCGCCGGCGATGAGCAGATCGGCGCCCGAATCGACCTCCTCGTCGGCGATCCGGCGGCCGGCGGCGATCGCCGCGATCGTCTCCTCATCGGTCATCGCGTCGGTGATGGCGATGTCACCCGACGAGCGACGGATCTTGTTGCGGCTGAGCTCCTCGCGGGTGTCGCCCGCGACCGCGATGTCCTCGATGCGCACGCTCGCCCCGGCCTGCGCCGCGAGCACGTTGATCGCGGCGCCCTCGGCGGCGAAGTTCGCCACCATCTGCGCGGTGACCTCCGGCGGGTACGCCGAGACGCCGCCCGCGGCCACGCCGTGATCGCCGGCGAAGACCACGACGCGTGCGCGCTCGAACTGCTTCGGCGGGCACGCGCCCTGGCACGCGGCGACCCACTCGCCGAGCTGCTCGAGGCGGCCCAGCGAGCCCGCGGGCTTGGTCAGCTCCAGCTGGCGGTCGCGGGCCTCGCGCGCCACGAACGGATCCGGCGGCGAGAGCTGCGGGAAGGACAGGGGATCGGCGCCCGGCTCGAACGGCGGGAGCACGATCGGCGGCGGCGCGGGCACCGCCGGAACGTCCTTGACGAGACTCGGGGTGGGCGCACCGTCGGGGGAGGGGAGCGCGGACGCCGCGCCGGAGAGCGGGACCGGGATCCCGGCGACGACGAGCTCGGCCCGGTCCGCGATCGCGGCGAGGCGCGCGTTGAGCGCGCCCAGCAGATCCTGGAAACAGCGGCCCGCGTGCGTGGCGGGAACCACGGACAGGCCGACCTCGGGGCTGACGATCACCAGCTCGCCCCGGTACGCCGCGACGGAGGCGACGAGCCCGTCGAGATCGCCGCTCACGGCGTCCGGGGTCTCCCACCCCACCGCGTCCAGGCGTGCGGCCAGCCATCCGCCGAGGTCGTCGATCAGCGTGGGGGCCGAGCCCTCCGCCAGCACCGCACGCAGATCCTGCGTCTCGACCGTCGACCACGAGGAGGGCCGGCGATCCCGGTGCGCGGCGACGCGGGCGGTGAGCTCGGGGTCACCGTCGGGCCGCGGTGCCGTGGCCACGTACCGGACCAGCGACCCGGAGCCCGCGATCAGCTGCTCGGCGCGGGCGGACTTGCCGGAGCGGACCCCGCCGAGAACGAGGGTGAACGCCACGGCCTAGACCGCGTCGCCCGGCTTGACCCGCGGCCGCGGGATGCGCATGCGGCGCAGCTGGGTCGAGCGCATGAAGGCGTACCAGCCGAGGCGGAAACCGGTCTCGGTGGTGTCCGGCCAGCGCTCGCGGACGCGGTTGTTCACGCGACGGCCCGTGAGGATGCCCTCGATCGCCATGACGGTGATCATGACCAGCAGGAGCAGCATCGGGATGCCCGCGAACTCCGGCATGTTGACCGTGACGAACATGAACACCATGACAGCGACGGCCAGCGGGATGAACATCGTCGAGACGTGGCGCTTGGCGTCCACCAGGTCGCGCACGTAGGCCTTGACGGGCCCCTGGTCGCGCGCGGGCAGGTAGCGCTCGTCGCCCTGCATCATGAGCTCGCGGCGCTCGTTGGCCTGCGTGCGGCGCTCCGCGGCGGCGGCCTTGCGCTCCTCCTTGCTCATGGAGTTGCGCAGCTCCTTCTTCCGGGCGCGCGCCTCGGCCCGCGTCATCGGCGCGGGGGCGACGGGGCCGCGCTTGCGGCCCTGCGCCTCCCGGCGGCTGGGCGTGGGGCGGCCCTTGCCGGGGGTCTGCGCGGGCTTGACGAGGGGATCCGCTGCGGTCTCGTCGGCGGTGTCGGCGGCCGCGGACTCCGCGACCTCGGAGGTCGAATCGTCGGCCTTCTGCCAGGGGAGTTTCACGCCGTCCAGGGTATTCGATCCCGCGGGGTGCACGACGACGCGGGTGATGACGCCGATGACGGCGACTCCCGGGAATGCGCGGCGAAGGAGTACCGTTGAACCAGACACCGACGCGCGTGTGTGAGGAGAACCTATGACTACTGCTGAGACCGAGACCACCGGTGTGGTGCTGACCGACGCGGCCGCCTCGAAGGCGAAGGCGCTGCTGGACCAGGAGGGTCGCGACGACCTGTCGCTGCGCATCGAGGTGCAGCCGGGTGGATGTGCCGGCCTCCGGTACCAGCTCTACTTCGACGATCGCACGCTCGACGGCGACGTGGTCTCCGAGTTCGGCGGCGTGAACCTGTCGGTGGACCGGATGAGCGTTCCGTTCCTGATCGGCGCCAAGATCGACTTCGTCGACACGATCGAGAAGCAGGGTTTCACCATCGATAACCCGAACGCCACGGGCTCGTGCGCCTGCGGCGACTCGTTCAACTGACGCACGAATAAGACGCCCGCGGGGCGTCCGAAACCCTCTCGCGGTTAGGCTCACCGGATACGTCCGTCGCCGACCACGGGAGGGTTTCGTCGTGTCGATCGCCGTTTCCGGTTCCATCGCCACCGATCATCTGATGCGTTTCGAGGGGAAGTTCTCCGAGCAACTGCTCGCCGAGCACCTCGCGCACGTCTCGCTGAGCTTCCTCGTGGAGGAGCTCGTGCTCCAGCGCGGCGGCGTCGGCGCGAACATCAGCTTCGGCATGGCCCGCCTCGGTCGTCGGCCGGTGCTCGTCGGCGCGGTCGGCGCGGACTTCGACGAGGGCTACCGTGCCTGGCTCGAGGATGCGGGTGTCGACACCCGCGCCGTCCGGGTCTCGCAGACCGCCCACACCGCGCGCTTCCAGTGCACCACCGACGCCGAGATGGCGCAGATCGCGTCGTTCTACTCCGGCGCGATGGCCGAGTCGCGCGAGATCGCCATCGCGGACGTCGCCGCCACCGTCGGCGACCTCGACCTCGTCGTGATCGGCGCGAACGACCCGGCCGCGATGACGCTGCACAGCGCGCAGTGCCGCGAGGCGGGCATCCCGTTCGCGGCCGACCCCTCGCAGCAGCTCGCCCGGCTCAACGGCGAAGAGGCCCGCGACCTGGTCGAAGGTGCGAAGTTCCTGTTCACGAACGAGTACGAGTGGGGCCTGCTGCAGCAGAAGACCGGCGTGAGCGCCGAGCGGCTGACCGAGATGGTCGAGGTGCGGGTGACCACCCTCGCCGAGAAGGGCGCCGAGATCGTCGTCAACGGCGAAGTTCCGCAGCGCATCCACGTCGACGTCGTGCCCGACCGCGGCCGGGTCGACCCCACCGGCGTCGGCGACGCCTTCCGTGCCGGCTTCCTGGTCGGCCTGGAGGCGGGCCTGTCCTACGAGCGTTCCGGGCAGCTCGGCTCGTACGTCGCGGTCAAGGTGCTCGAGACCGTCGGGCCGCAGGCCTGGGAGTACGACGTGGAGGACGCCGCCGAGCGCCTCGCCGAGGCCTACGGCACCGAGGTCGCCGCGGAGATCCTCGCAGCGCTGTAGGTCACAATCGCGATTACCGGCGAGTAACCTACGGTATCGTAGGTTGCGTGACGATCGCCGGAGTACCTGAGGTCAAACCACGGCTGCGGGGCGTGATCCATCAGTTCGGCGCGCTCGGCGCCGCCGCGCTGGGGGTGCCGCTCGTCGTGGCGGGATTCCGGTACGGCGCCGCCGCCGGATGGGCGCTGCTCGTCTACGCGATCACGGTGATCGGCGTCTTCGGAGTCAGTGCCGCCTACCACCGCGGGCGCTGGACCGAGGCGCAGCGGATCTGGATGAAGCGCGCCGACCACTGCATGATCTTCGTCTTCATCGCCGGCAGCTACACGCCGATCGCGGTGCTGGCGCTGCCGCCGGGCGTCGCCCGGTGGGTGCTCGCCGTCGTCTGGGGCGGCGCGCTCGCCGGCGTCGCGCTCAAACTGCTGTGGCCGCACGCGCCCCGGTGGGTCGGGGTGCCGCTGTACATCGCGCTCGGCTGGGTGGTCGTCGCCGTCGCGGGCGACCTGGTGCGCGGCGCGGGCTGGACCGCGGCGATCCTGCTCGCCATCGGCGGCGTCCTCTACAGCGGGGGAGCGATCCTCTACGCCACCCGCTGGCCCGACCCGTGGCCCGGCGTCTTCGGGCACCATGAGTTCTTCCACGCCGCCACGGTCGTCGCGGCGCTGTGCCACTACGCGGCGATGTGGATCATCCTGCTGCGCTGACCTACAGGCGGACCGGGTAGACGGGCTCCTCGATGGCGGGGTGGATGCGGTCCTCGACGAAGATGCCGTGCCAGACCATGAACACCAGGACGGTCCAGATCCGTCGGGAATGGTCGGTGCCGCCCGGCCAGCCCTCGGGGGCCTTGGCCTTGTGCTCGTCGAGCATGGCGAGCACGGCGCGGCGGTCGATCCACTCGTCGGTCTGCGACTCCTCGATGGTGGCGCGCGCCCAGTCGTAGAGCTCCGGGCCCGCGAGCCAGTGCCGCAGCGGCACGGGGAAGCCCAGCTTCTTCCGGTGCAGCACGTGCGGCGGGATGATCTCCTCCAGCGCGCGGCGCAGCGCGTACTTCGACGTGCCGCCGGCCAGCTTGAGGTCCGCGGGCAGGGTCTCCGCGACGCGGAAGACCTCCTTGTCGAGGAACGGCACGCGCAGCTCGAGCGAGTTCGCCATCGTCATCTTGTCGGCCTTGACCAGGATGTCGCCGCGCAGCCAGGTGAACTGGTCCAGGTGCTGCATCCGCTCGACCGGACCCCAGCCCCGCGTCTTCGCGTAGATCGGCGCCGTCACATCGGTGTGCGTCCAGTCCTCCCGGAAGCCGGGCAGCACCGAGCGCAGCTGCGCGTCGTTGAAGGAGCGCGCGTTGCCGTAGTAGCGCTCCTCGAGCGGCAGCGAGCCGCGCTGCAGCAGCGACTTACCGCGCTTGCCCTCGGGCAGGCGGTCGCCGATCTTTCCAGCGGTCCGCCGAGCCCACGCGGGCAGGCGGTCGAACGGCGCGAGCGAGAGCGGCTCCTTGTAGATGGTGTAGCCGCCGAACAGCTCATCGGCGCCCTCGCCCGACAGCACGACCTTGACGTGCTTACGGGCCTCCTTCGCCAAGTAGTAGAGGGGGACCAGCGACGGATCGGCGACCGGGTCGTCGAGGTACCAGACGATGGCGGGGATCGCGTCGCGGAACTCCTCCGGGGAGACCGTCTTGATCACGTGCCGCGCGCCGATCGCCTCGGCGGACTCCGCCGCGACATCGACCTCGCTGTATCCCTCGCGCTGGAAGCCGGTGGTGATGGTGATCAGGTCGGGGTTGTGCTGGATCGCCAGCGCCGCGACGGCCGTGGAGTCGATGCCGCCCGAGAGGAACGAGCCGACGGTCACGTCGGCGCGCATGTGCATCTTCACCGAGTCGCGCAGCGCGTCGGCGATGTCGCGGTAGATCGCCTTCGCCTCGGCGGACTCCAGCCCGCCGGTCACGGGCTTCACGGGGAAGCGCGGCTCGAAGTAACGCTTCCCGACGACCTCGCCGCCGGGGGAGAGGGTCGCGTAGCAGCCCGACTCGAGGCGCCGGATACCCAGATGCAGCGACTCGGGCTCGGGCACGTACTGCAGGACGGTGTAGTGCTGCACGGCGCGGGCGTCGAGGCCGGGCTTCAGGCCCGCCTCGTCGGCCAGGGCGAGCACGGACTTCTTCTCCGAGGAGAAGACGGTGCCCCGGGACCCCGTCGCCACGTACAGCGGCTTGATGCCGAACTGATCGCGCGCGAGCGTCAGCTCCCGCTTCTCGGTGTCCCAGATCGCGAAGGCGAACATGCCCCGCAGCTCGGCCAGCACACCCTCGACGCCCCAGTGGTGGAAGCCCGCGACGATCGGCTCGCCGTCGCCCTCGGTGCGGAACTCGGCGCCGAACTCGTCGGCCAGCCGCTGCCGCAACTCGAGGTAGTTGTAGATCTCACCGTTGAAGGTCAGGGCGTACCGATCCGGGTTCTCCGGCGGGCCCCAGCGCAGCGGCTGATGGGCGTGCTCGATGTCGATGAAGGCGAGGCGGTTGAAGCTGAGCGCCAGGTCGTCGTCGTGCCACGAGCCGCCGAACTCGTCCGGGCCGCGGTGCCGCATGCACCGGCCGGCAGCGGTCACCGCGTCGACGACGTCGCCCGCGTGTCGATCGGCGGACAGGAATCCCAGGAGGCCACACACGGTTGACCAGTATGCCGGAACGCCTCCGACGACCGGAACGCCGCAGGCCCGCGCCCCGGGCATGCGAAACGACGCGCCATTTGCCGACCCCGCAGCGTGTACGCCGCCCCGTTGGTCTACGCTGCGTAGTACAAGGGGAACGTGCAGCCCCGGCCGTGAGTTCCCGGACTGGGAGATCGGTCCGGATCGGGCCCCGTAGCACTGACCGTGTTTCAGCAGGAAGGCGCGACATTGGCACCCGGAAGTAACGCCCACGGTGGGGCCACGTCCTGGCGTAAGCGCCTGGTTCTGGCCGCCGGGCTCGTCGTCGGCATGTTCGCTCTCGCGGGCTGCGACGTCGACGAGGTGATGCGTTTCGGTTGGCCCGAGGGTGTGACCCCCGAGGCCCGTGACATGACTGAGCTGTGGAGCTGGTCCGTCGTTGCCGCCCTGATCATGGGTGTGCTCGTCTGGGCCCTCACGTTCTGGACCATCACCAAGCACCGGAAGAAGGCGGATTCGCCCGACTTCCCGCGGCAGACCGCGTACAACGTGCCGCTGGAGCTGCTCTACACGGCGGTTCCGTTCCTCATCATCGCCGTGCTCTTCTACTTCACCGTGGTCGTGCAGACCAAGGTCGAGAAGATCGAGGACAACCCCGGCGTGACGGTCGACGTGACCGCCTTCCAGTGGAACTGGCGCTTCGCGTACCGCGAGGTCACCCTCGACGGCAACAAGATCAAGCTCGAGCGGGAGAACCCGTACGGCAAGCAGCCCGACATCGCGAAGCTCAACGAAGAAGCCGAGAAGATGAAGGAGCACGGGCACGTCGAGGCGCAGCCCGAGCGCGGCCCGAACCACGGCCGCTTCCAGGAGATCCGCGACTACCTGAAGTTCAGCACCGTCGAGGTGCAGGGCTCGTCGGCCGAGATCCCCGTTCTGGTGCTCCCGACGGACACCCGCGTGCAGTTCGATCTCGCGTCCGCCGACGTGGTGCACTCGTTCTACGTGCCGCAGTTCGCGTTCAAGCGCGACGTGATGCCCAACCCGGTGCAGAACCACACGCAGAACAAGTTCCAGGTCTCCAGCATCGATCGCCCCGGCGCGTTCGTCGGCCGCTGCGCCGAGATGTGCGGCGACTACCACTCGATGATGAACTTCGAGATCCGCGCCGTGACGCCGGAGAACTTCAAGAAGTACATCGAGGCCCGGCAGTCCGGCATGGACAACGTCGCCGCGCTCGAGTCGATCGGCGAGGTGGGCCTCTCCACGAGCACCTTCCCGTTCGACACCCGCCGCACCGGTCGTACCGCGTCGGGCAACAGCACCGCGCCCGTCAGCGCAGAAGGAGCGAACTGAGCCATGAAGGTCGAAGCGAAACTCTTCGAGTTCCTCACCGCGTTCTTCTTCCTCGCCGGCATCCTCTACACCGTCGTCACCGCGATCTGGGGCCCGGGCTACGGCTACGGCGCCGTCGAGTGGGTCGGCGTGACCGGCATGTTCCTCACCGGTGGCCTGACGCTGATCATCGGCACGTACTTCCGGTTCGTGTCCAACCGCGTCGACACCCGCCCCGAGGACTACGAGGACGCCGAGGTGTCCGACGGTGCCGGCGAGCTGGGCTTCTTCAGCCCGCACTCCTGGTGGCCGATCCTGCTCTCGGCCTCGGTCGCCATCGTCGGCATCTCCGTCGCCCTGCAGCTGTACTGGCTGTGGTTCTTCGGCGGCCTGCTGGTCGTGGGCGCCGCGTGGGGCCTCGTCTTCGAGTACCACAAGGGACCCGAGAAGCACTAGAGACACCCGTAGCGACGCCCGTCCCGGATTTCACCGGGGCGGGCGTCGCTTTTTCGTCGGTGTTCACCGCTCCGTCGTCCCGCGGACGTCTCCACCTGGTTGCATGCACCTATGACGCAGGCCAGAGCGGGGCTGTCCGTACGCAAGCTCACCGCCGACGAGGTGCGAGGGCGGGGCGGCCCCGTCGCCGCGCCGAGGGCCAAGTTCGACTTCACGGCCGCCGAGCCGGACGGGTACGGCGACGGTGATTACGGCACCGTCGGGCACATCGGGATCGTCTCAGCGCCTGAGCGCGCCTATCTCGCCGTCGACACGCACGGCAGCCCCCGCACCTCCGAGGACTTCCGCGCGGCCGCAGAGGCCCTCTACGCGGCCGCCTACGGCGTCAAGGTGCGCAACAAGGCCCTCGCCCGCCGCGGCACGCCGGGCGCCGACGACGCGGACCGCAGCGATTTCAGCATGCCGCCGCTCGAGCGCCTGCGCGGCGACGTCACCGCGCACGACACCGACGGTGCCCGGTGGACGCTCCTGCTGCGCCGGCCGGCCTGGATCGACGACGCGGAGGTCGGCGACGTCCTCGAGCAGCTCGAGGTCAGCAAGGGGCTGAGCCTGGCGCGCGTGCACTGCCTGGACCTGCCCGCATCGTCGTACCTGCAGACCCGCGTCGACGGGCGCTGGTCCGCCGCGCTGACCCCCACCGCCAAGGCCTTCGACGTGCAACTGCGCGAGCGCGGCCTGGACGCGGTCCCCGGGGCGTGGCACGAGGTCTGCCTCGGCGAGCCGGGTGCTCCGGTGGGGCAGAGCAGCTACCTGATGCGGCTGCGGCTGGCCTGACTCAGGCTCGCGCCCAGGTCACCTCGTCGCGTTCGCGACGCTCCCGGGAGACCCCCACGACGGCACCGGGAGAGTGGGCGGCCACCCCGAACGCGGTCATTGTCGTGACCTCCCACTCCCGCGGGACGTCGAACTCCGCGGCCACCGCATCCTGGTCGAAGGCGCGGAACTGGTGCGCGTCGACGCCGATCGACAGTGCCTGCAGGGTCATGTGCGCGACTGCCTGCCCCAGGTCGTAGTGCGCGAAGTCCGAGTAGATCGCGTCCGAGTCATCCAGGAGGACACGGGCGAGGTTCACGACGATCATCGAGGCGCCCGGCGCCCATCGGGCGGAGCTGCCCGCCAGATGCCGGACGATCCGGGTGTGCACCGCATCACCGCGGCGTCCGACGACGAACGCCCAGGGCTGCGAGTTGCCCGCGGAAGGTGCCAGCCGTCCGGCGTCCAGGATGGTGTCGACGGCCGCGTCGCTGATCGTCGCGCCGGAGTCGAAGAGCATCGGGCTGTGCCTCCGCAGGACGGCGGGATGCACCTCGGGGACGACGGGGATCGCACACGCGCTCATGCGTCCATTGTCGGGCGCAGACGACTGCGGCCCCTCCCCGGGGTAGGGGAGGGGCCGCAGTGGCGTGATGAAGGATCTAGTCGACGTCGAGCTTGCCGCCGTTGTCCTGGACCTTCTTGAGCGCCTCGAGCGCCTTGACCTCGTTGGCGTGATCCCGCTCGGCGTTCTCGCGCTGCTCGTCGGCCGGGTCGGCCCGCAGGAACGAGCCGGTGCCGGGCTGGCCGGCGGCACCGAGCTGGTTGGCCTTGGTCGGGACGACCGCGCCCTCGTAGGGGAGCGGCACGGCGTGGCCGTGCTCGTCGACCGGTCCGAGCGGCTGGTGGAGCTCGATGAACTCACCGTTCGGGCGGCGGACGATGACGCCCGTCTCGATGCCGTGCTCGAGCACCGCGCGGTCGGCGCGCTGCAGGCCGATGCAGAACCGGTAGGTCAGCCAGTAGGCGACCGGCGGCAGCACGACCAGGCCGATACGGCCGATCCAGGTCATCGCGTTCAGCGAGATGTGGAACTTCAGCGCGATGACGTCGTTCACACAGGAGAGCGTGAGCACGATGTAGAACGCCAGCGCCATGGCGCCGATCGCGGTCCGCACCGGCACGTCGCGGGGACGCTGCAGGATGTTGTGGTGCGCATCGTCGCCGGTGAGCTTCTTCTCGATCCACGGGTAGCTGAACATCAGGCCGACGATCACGCCGATGATGATCGCCACGAACGCGGCGCCCGGAACGGTGTGGCCCCAGATGTAGAGCTCCCACGCCGGCCACAGACGGGCCAGGCCGTCCGTCCACATCATGTAGACGTCGGGCTGGACGCCCGCGGAGACCTTCGCCGGATCGTAGGGGCCGATCGTCCACACCGGGTTGATCGTGAAGATGCCCGCCATCAGGGCGATGATGCCGAAGGTGGCAGCGAAGTACGCGCCGGTCTTGACCGCGAAGACGGGGAGGATGCGGACACCCACCACGTTCTCCTCGGTGCGGCCGGGGCCCGCGAACTGGGTGTGCTTCTGGTACCAGACGAGCGCGAGGTGGCCCGCGATGAGCGCCAGGATGATGCCCGGGAACAGCAGGATGTGCAGCACGTACAGGCGCGGGATCAGGAGCTCGCCGGGGAAGTCGCCGCCGAACAGCGCCCAGTGGACCCAGGTACCCACGACGGGGAGGCCGACGACGATGCCCGACATGGCGGCGCGGACACCGGTGCCCGAGAGCAGGTCGTCCGGGATCGAGTAGCCGAAGAAGCCCTCGAACATCGCCAGCAGCAGCAGTGCGCAACCGATGACCCAGTTCGCCTCACGCGGGCGGCGGAACGCGCCGGTGAAGAAGATGCGGGCCATGTGGATGATGATCGACGCGGCGAACATCAGCGCGGCCCAGTGGTGGATCTGGCGCACGAACAGGCCGCCGCGCACCTCGAACGAGATGTCCAGGGTGGTGGCGTAGGCGCGCGACATGGCGACACCGTGGAGGGGCTCGTAGGCGCCCTCGTAGTGGACCTCCGCCAGCGACGGGTCGAAGAACAGCGTGAGGTACACACCCGACAGCAGCAGGATGACGAAGCTGTAGAGCGCGATCTCACCCAGCATGAAGGACCAGTGCGTGGGGAAGACCTTGTTGATCTGGCGGCGGATACCGGGGGCGAGATGGTAACGCTGATCCATCTCGTTGGCCTGGTGCCCGACGCGATCGCCGAGTGTGGTCATCAGTGCGTCGCCTCCCAGAAGGCCGGTCCGACCTGTTCGATGAAGTCGCCGTTGGCGACCATGTAGCCCTGCTCGTTGACCGAGATCGGCAGCTGCGCGAGCGCACGGGCGGCGGGGCCGAAGACCGGCTTGCCGTACTCGAGCGCGTTGAACTGCGACTGGTGGCAGGGGCAGAGGATGCGGTTGGTCTGCTGCTCGTACAGCGACGTGGGGCAGCCGAAGTGGCTGCAGACCTTGGTGTAGGCCCAGTAGTCGCCGTAGTTGAAGCTCTCCTGGCCCTTCCGCTTGACGGCGCGGACGGCGTCCTCGGGACGCAGGCGGATCAGCATGACGGGGTTACGGATGCCCTTGAGGCCGTGGAGCAGCTTCAGGCGCGACTCCTCGGTCTCGCCGAAGCCGTCCGAGACGCGCCACGGGAAGACCGTCATCATGCCGCCGGCGTCGAGGTCCTCGGCGCGCACCAGCTTGACCTTGTACGGGTCGCCCACGTCGTTGCGCAGGAAGACGGGCTCGTGGTTGAGGTCGTTGGAGAAGTCGTTCTCCAGCGAGTTCCAGTACGGCGACCAGCCGGTGTGCCACAGCGGCGAGGCCTCGCGCTTGGCCCACGGGTTCTTGATCAGGCCGCCGAGGAAGCCGGCAGCGGCGCCGAGGCCGAGCACGCCGACGCCGAACCCGGCCGAGGCCATGATCATCTTGCGGCGGGGCAGGGTCGAGGTCTCCAGCGCGTCCTTGAACAGCGCGGCCGTGGTGGTGCGA
Source organism: Tsukamurella pulmonis (assembly GCF_900103175.1). NCBI lineage: Bacteria > Bacillati > Actinomycetota > Actinomycetes > Mycobacteriales > Tsukamurellaceae > Tsukamurella > Tsukamurella pulmonis. The sequence goes on along the minus strand of NZ_FNLF01000002.1, from coordinate 3,047,668 downwards.
TCCACCTTGGACGAGCCGCCCGCGTCGTGGCGCTGCTGGACCGCGATCTCCTCGGGGATGAACTTCTTCGTGAACTGCACGGTGCCCGCGAAGACGCAGAGCAGCGACAGGCCGAAGGTGATGCCGAGCATCGGGGTGTAGAGCGTGTACCACCAGTAGTGGTCGTCGTCGATGCCCTGGTACTTCCACGGCCAGAACAGGAACACGCCCAGGAGCGCGGCGCCGAAGACGCCGGCCAGCGCGAACCACATGGCGACGGTGCGCTCGGCGCGCTTCTCGGCGCGGGTGCCGGGGACGGGCCACCGCGGCTCGCGGTAGACCAGCTCGACACCGTCGAGGTTGGTACCGAGCTTCACCAGCTCATCGTGGGACAGGTTGTCCAGTTCGTCGTCCGACGGGACGTTGTTCAACGGCTTGGCGGTCAATTCCTGCTCCCAACCCACATCGCGGCGCCGACGACGGCGATCATCCCGGTCACCCACATCACCATGCCCTCGGACGCGGTACCGAAACCGCCGAGGCCGTGGCCGCCGGGGGACTGGGTCTCGCCGACGTTCTTGATGAAGCCGATGATGTTCTTCTTCTCTTCAGGCGACAGTGCACGGTCCGAGAACTTGGGCATGTTCTGCGGGCCGGTCAGCATCGCGGCGTAGATCTCCTGCTCGTTGGCGGGATCCAGCGGCGGCGCGAACTTGCCACCGGACAGGGCGCCGCCCCGACCGGTGAAGTTGTGGCACGAGGCGCAGTTGAGGCGGAAGAGCTCGGCGCCGGCGCCGAGGTTCTTGCCGCGCAGCGACTCCTGCGCGATGACGCGGTTGCCGTTCTCGTCGCGCTTGATCGAGCCGTCGGGGTTGTACTCCCACACGATCGACGGTCCGCCGCCGATCGACTGGATGTAGGCACCCATGGCGTCGATCTGCTTGGCGTCGAACTTGGCGGGCTTGCGCACGATCTGCGACGAGTTGATCGTCGCGGGCATGCGGCCCGAGTGCACCTGGAAGTACACGGCCGAATCGCCGACGCCGACGAGGCTCGGACCGCGGTCCTTCACGCCCTCGAGGCTGGCGCCGTGGCAGCTGATGCACGAGGTCTCGTACAGGCGCTTGCCGGTCTCCACCTGCGCGGCGTCGAAGTCATCGGCGATCGCGACCTGCGGGGTGGGGCTGGCGATCGTGGCGACACCGCCGGCGGCGAGGAGACCACCGACGAGCAGTGCGGCGCTCGCGAACTTGCGGCGGAGCTTGCGCTGCTTCCGGGCCTTCTGTGCCGAGGCGACGGGGGCGCGCCCGGCACCGTCGGGCTCGCCTCCCTCGCCGGCGGGCTCAAAGTTGGCTGAACTCATCTGCTATCCCTCTGTGATGGCGACTGAGATAAACGTCTTTAGCGAATGATGTAAATGACGGCGAAGAGGCCGATCCACACCACGTCGACGAAGTGCCAGTAGTAGCTGACGACGATCGCCGAGGTCGCCTGGGCGGGCGTGAACTTGGAGGCGCGGCTGCGGGCCAGGATGAAGATGAACGCCACGAGGCCGCCCATCACGTGCAGGCCGTGGAAGCCGGTGGCCATGTAGAAGACCGAGCCGTACACCGACGAGCTGAGCGTGAGGCCCTCACCGATCAGGGTCTTGTACTCGTTGAGCTGACCCGCGATGAACGCGGCGCCCATGAGGAACGAGATGAAGTACCAGATGCGGAACTTGAAGACGTCGCCCTTCTCCGCGGCGAAGACGCCCAGCTGGCAGGTGACCGACGATGCGATCAGCACGATGGTCGGCGGGAGGGCCGCCCACAGGCTGACGTTCGTGTCGACGGGGGGCCATCCGTTCTCCCCAGCACCGGCTCGCGCCACGAAGTACATGGCGAAGAGCCCGGCGAAGAACATGAGCTCGCTCGACAGCCAGACGATGGTCCCGACGCTGACCATGTTGGGCCGGTTGAGTGAGTGCACGCGCTGGGTGATGGCTGTAGCTGAGGTCGGTGCGGCGCTAGTCACCTCGCAAGTATGACCGGTCGTAGTATCGAATGCCTACCCGGGTCGCAGATTGGGCGCGTCGAATCTCACGGGCAGGCGGAGAGCCTTCCGTCCCTATACTCGAAACACCACGTCAACGGCCTTCTCGACATCGGAAGATAAGGCAGACCTTGCCCTACGACCTCAACGGCAGACCCGAGCAGCGCACCCGGCTGGGCCGTCTGCTGAGCCACCTCTCCACGCGCACCGTCGAAGAGTTAACGCCCGGGCACCCCGGTTTGGTTCCCGTGGCGCAATCGGACGACGACGCCGCCGCCTCCTCGGCGGTCCTCGACGCCGCCGAGGGCTTCGATCCGGAGGCGCAGAGCGTGCTGCTGCACGTCCTCGAGCTGCCTCCCGCCGCGGTCGACGAGGTGCTGCGGCTCGTCGCGCAGGACCGGTACGAGCGGATGCCCGACGGTGCGCCCGCGGGCGACGGACTGGAGACGGTGGCGGTGGCGCGGGTGCAGAGGGTCGATGCGCTGCACGTCTCGCAGGAACGCTCGCGGATGGCGGGGGTCACCGCACGGCACGGCGGGCGGGCCGTCCTGTGGCAGGTGCTGCAGATACCCGCTTGACCGCCCCGATTACAGTGGCGGCCATGGATTGGCCGACGGTTCTCACCGAGCTCACCTCACAGCGCGATCTGAGCGCGGAGCAGGCGCGGTGGGCGATGTCCGAGATCATGAGCGACGGGGCGACCCCGTCGCAGATCTCCGCGTTCGGCGTGGCCATGAAGATGAAGGGGCCGTCGCCCGTCGAGGTGCGCGCCCTGGCCGACGTGATGCTCTCGCTCACCACGGCCGTTCCCTTCGCGGATCGCGCCGTCGACATCGTCGGTACCGGCGGCGACCGGTCGCACTCGGTGAACATCTCCACGATGAGTTCGATCGTGGTGGCCGCGGCGGGCGTGCCCGTGCTCAAGCACGGCAACCGGGCGGCGTCGTCGAAGTCGGGCGGCGCGGACTGCCTGGAGGCGCTCGGCGTGGCGATCGGACTCGACGCCGACGGGGTCGCGCGCACGACCACCGAGCTCGGCATCGGCTTCTGCCTCGCCTCCGTCTTCCACTCGGGCCTGCGGTTCGCCGGAGCCACGCGCAAGGAGATCGGCATCCCGACCGTGTTCAACGTGCTCGGCCCGCTGACCAACCCCGGTCGGCCCTCGGCCGGCCTCATCGGTTGCGCGTTCGCCGACCTCGCGCCCGTCGTGGCGCAGGCCTTCGCCGACCGCGGCGGCGAGGACCACGTCATCGTCGTCCGCGGCGACGACGGCCTCGACGAGCTGACCACGACCTCGACCTCGACGGTCTGGCGGGTGCAGGAGGGAGGGGTGGGCGTCGAATCCGTCGATCCCCGCGAGCTCGGCCTGCCGCGCGTGGCGATCGAGGATCTGCGGGGCGGCGACGCGACGGCCAACGCCGCCATCGCGCGGGCCTTCCTCGGCGGCGAGACCGGCCCGGTGCGCGACGCCGTGCTCCTCAACTCGGCCGGCGCGGTCGCCGCCTACGAGGGCCTGACGGCGGGGGAGACCGTGCAGGACGCGCTCGCCGCGCACCTGCCCAGGGTTGCCGAGGCCGTGGATTCGGGCGCCGCGGCCGCGCTGCTCGACCGCTGGGTCGCGCTGTCGCAGGAGATCGCGGGCTCGTGAGCGAGTCGGGGCTGGACCGGATGCGCGCCGACGCCGCCGCGCGGGGCCTGACGGTGACCGTCCGCGAGCGCCCGGCGGCGCGGAGCCTGGAGGAGGCGGCCGCGCTGATGGACCTGCCGCCGTCCCAGTTGGTGAAGTCGCTGGTCGTGCGGCGCGGTGAGGGCGACTACCTGTTCGCGCTGGTTCCCGGTGACCGGTCGATCGCCTGGCCGAAGCTGCGTGCGGTCGTGGGCGTGAACCGGCTCGCGATGCCGCCCGCCGACGAGGCCCTGGAAGCCACCGGGTACGAGCGCGGCACGATCACGCCGATCGGCGCCCGCGGGGACTGGCCGGTCTACGTCGACGAGCGGATCGGCGGAGTCGAGGTGGCGCTCGGTGCGGGCGCGCACGGCCACAGTGCGCTGGTCGACGCGGATGCGCTCATCGCCGCGTACGGCGCGATCGTCGCCGACATCTCCGAGTAGGCACGCGCGAACACAACGCACAAAATTCCATTCCGCGGAATCGGGCGTTCCACGCGCCTAACCTTGGTGGTGTGAGTAAGCGCACCGTCTCCCCACAGATCGCCCGTTCCTGGCTGCTCGTGCCGGCCTCCCATCCCGAGTCGTTCGCCGTCGCGCAGGACAGCGAGGCCGACGCCGTGATCATCGACCTCGAGGACGCCGTCGCCGCGAAGGACAAGGATCAGGCGCGGGCGGACACCGTCGAATGGCTGTCGACCGGGCACCGCGCGTGGGTACGCATCAACGACGCGGCGAGCGAGTACTGGAGCGCCGACTGCGCCGCGCTCAAGCAGTGCGAGGGCCTCGAGGGCGTGATGCTGGCGAAGTCCGAGGGGTCGAGCCACCTCGACGACACCGCCGACCGGTTGCCCGACGGTACGCGCATCCTCGCGCTCGTCGAGACGGCTCGCGGGATGCAGAACGTCGAGCGGATCGCCTCCGCGCCGTCCACCTTCCGGATCGCCTTCGGCACCGGTGATTTCAAGCGCGACACCGCCGTCGGCGAGGACCCCATCGCCCTCGCCTACGCGCGCTCGCAGCTGGTCATCGCCTCGCGGGCCGCGCGCCTGCCCGCGCCGATCGACGGACCGACGCTGAACATCGCGCACCTGCCCACCGGGACGTCATTGGCGAAGGAGATGGGCATGTCCGGCAAGTTGTGCCTCACGCCGGAGCACGCCGCCGTGATCAACGCGGGCCTGAGCCCGAGCGAGTCCGAGGTGGCGTGGGCGCACGGGTTCATCGACGCCTTCGAGAAGTCGGGCGGCAAGATCACCGACGGCTCCGACCTGCCGCGCCTCGCCCGTGCGCAGAAGATCGTGCAGCAGGCCGTCGACTTCGGCATCGACGTCGAGGCCGCGGAGGTCAGCCACAGCGGCTACTGACCGAGGTCAGTTCCCGATGTCGAAACCGGCGTCGACGTCCGCCGAGGCGTACTCGCGGAAGGCGATGTGGGTGGAGGTGCTCGCGACGCCGTCGATCCGGTTGATCTTCTCCGTGACGACCTCGGCGATCTGATCGTGCTCGCGCACCCGCACCTTGGCGACGAGGTCGATGTCGCCGGCGCAGGAGTACACCTCGGTCACGCCATCGATGTTCGCGACGGCCTGCGCGGTCTCGGGGATGCGGTGCACGTCGGCGTTGATGAGGACGATCGCGGTGATCACTGCGGGGCCTTCCGGTCGATCTGGCGCTGGCGCTCACGCGGCATGCGTGGCCTCCTCACTGTATTGCCTGGCGGCACCGCGCGGATGCGCCGCCGCCGCACGGGCGTCACGGCCCGCCTCCGACGCCCGGGCCGCCCACTCGATCCACCGGCCCGCGCCGTGGAGCGGTTCGCCCCAGGCACCCTGGACATCGACGATGCGGGTCCCGGGCCGCAGCGCCCAGCGGCGCAGGAGCAACGCCTCCTCGGGGCTGGCGCCGTGCAGGACGTCCGCGGGGAAGAGGGCGTCCGGCACGTCCGGCGCGGCCAGGGGATCGCCGCCCGCTTCGTACACCGATTCCGCTCCGGCGCGCAGCCGCTCGAACACCGGCATCGGTGGCACCCCGCGCGGCGCGACGCCGGCCGCCGCGAGTCGGCCGTGGCGGACGATCGACAGCTCCCAGCCGCCGCTGCCGTCCGGGTGCGCGATCGACAGCTCCGGCACGTCCGCGAAGCCGGCGAGGGCGTGGGCGCGCGCCACCGCTTCCACCAGCCGGGCGGTGCGGTCGCGCAGCCGCGCCGCCGACTCGAAGAACTCCTTCTCGGCGAGCACCGCCAGGCGTTCCTCCAGCGCGTCGAAGACATCGGACGAGCGGCCGGTGAGCGCGGCCGCCGCGAGGTCCGCCCGCGGGCGGTAGAGCGCCGCGGGTTCGGGGGTCGCGACGGCGGCCTGGCACCCGCCGAGGGGGCGCGCACCGTCGGGCCCCAGTGCGCACGCGTGGAGTGCCCCGGCCCGCAGCCGGGTGGTGCAGGTGCGCAGGCCGCAGGCCTCGGCGAGCAGCTCAGCCAGGTCGGCGGCGTCCGTGCGCGAACGGACGGGGCCGATGCACGCGGCGCCCGCCGGCGCGGAGCGCTTCACGGCGAGGCGGGGGAAGGCCTCCGCGGTGAGGCAGATCCACCACCCGCGTTTGGGGTACTTCGACCGCCGGTTGTACGGGGGAGTGTGCGCGGCGATCAGCCGCAGCTCCCGCGCCGCCGCCTCGAGCGCGTGCGCGCACTCCACGTGATCCACCCGCTCCGCGAGGCCCACCATCTCCTTGATCCGGCCGCGCGTCTCCCCGGAGGTGAAGTAGCTGCGCACCCGGCGCCGCAGATTGCCCGACGTGCCCACGTAGAGCACCTCGTTCCCCGGACCGCGGAACAGGTACACGCCGGGGCGCTCCGGTAGCGGGTCGGCGAGGTGGCGCTTGGCGCGCTGTTGCGGCGTGACGGACGGGAGGTGCCCGCGCAGCTCCCCGAGCGTGTGGATGCCGAGGTTGCCCACCCGTCCGATCAGCCCGTGCAGCACCTCGACGGTGGCCCGCGCGTCGTCGAGCGCGCGGTGGTTCGGCGTGGTCTCGGTGCGGAACAGGCGGGCGAGTTCGCTGAGCTTGACCGACGGCGCCTCGTCCCGCGTCAGCACGCGCCGGGCCAGCTGCACGGTGCACAGGGAGGCGGGCTTCGGCCAGGGGGTGCCGGTGGCGGCCGCGGCGGCTTTGAGGAAGCCGAGGTCGAACCGGGCGTTGTGGGCAACCAGGACGGCGCCGTGCGCGAACTCGAGGAAGGACGGGAGGACGGAATCGATCCGGGGCGCGCCGGTGACCATCGCGGTGGTGATCCCGGTGAGGTGGGTGATGTGCGGGGAGATCCCGCAGCCCGGATCGACCAGTGTGGCGAACTCTCCCAGGACCTCGCCGCCGCGCACCTTGACCGCGCCGATCTCGGTGATCGCATCGCCGCCGCGGGGTGATCCGCCGGTGGTCTCCAGATCGACCACGACGAAGGTCACCTCCCGCAGGGGCGGGTCGACGACGCCCGACTCGCAGTCGTCCAGGCTCAGCTGCATGGCGCGACCGTAGAACACCCCACCGACAGGTTCTCGCGGACCGAACGGGCGCACGAAACTTGTCAGCCGCCGCGCCTAGCGTCGCCGGCATCGAGACCGACGACGAAGGGACGCCGCCATGGCGCTGCACATCGACTGCTCCACCTGCCCCGCCAAGCCCCGTGCGTGTGGCGACTGCTCGGTGGGCTTCCTCCTCGGGCCGCTGGAGGTGCCCGCGGACCCCACGGTCACGGCGGATCCGGACCTGAGTGACGCAATCGCCGCGTTCGCCGGCGAGGGAATGCTGCCGCGCCTGCGCGTCGTGCCTGACCAGGCCAAACGCGCGGGCTGAGATGCACCGTGGGTTGTGCGTTTCTGCCCACACCGGCGCGTCCGGCTAGACAGGTGCGTTTCCGTTTCGTAATCTTTCTGAGACCTTGCGGAGGTGCCCGGGGCGAAAGCCGCCCCGTCTCCCGAGGTCACCGCCTAAGAAGCCCCAGTGCTTCGCCGGGGACCCACACACGTTATCCGGGGTGAATCGCCGGAGGCTCACGCCTCCGGGGTAGGGCATCTTCCTCGCCCGAACCCGTCAGCTAACTCGGTCGGCGGTCGGGAAGAAACTTAGGAGAATCGCTTCGTGGCGAAACACCGACTTCAGCCGCAGCCCAGCCGAGGTGCCACCGCCGCTCGCGGTGCCTTCGCAGCAGGCGCCGTGACCATCGGTACCCTCGCGGCTCCGGCCGCCGCGTTCGCAGCGCCCGCCCCCGCGGCGCCGGCCCCCGTCGCACCGAAGGCGAAGCCCGCCCCCGCGCCGGCCGCGAAGCCCGCGGCGAAGGCGAAGCCCGCGGCGAAGCCGGCCGCCAAGCCCGCGCAGACCGTCGCGACGCACAACACCTCCGCGCGCCCCGGCGTCGTCAGTGGTGTGGCCGTCGCCCCCAAGCCCGGCGTCACCACGGTTGCGGGTGCGCGCCCCGGCGGTGCGAAGGCGAAGGTCGTGCAGGCCGCGCTGTCGCGCACCGGCCTGCCCTACTCGTACGGCTCCGCCGGCCCCAATTCGTTCGACTGCTCGGGCCTGGTCTACTGGTCCATGAAGCAGGCCGGCATCACCGTTCCCCGCGACAGCTACGGCCAGCTCGGCGGCGGTCGCTCGATTCCGATCTCCGACCTGCAGGCCGGCGACATCGTGATCTACAACGGCGGCAGCCACGCCGCGCTGTACATCGGTAACGGCAAGGTCGTCCACTCGGTGAACTACGGCATCCCGGTCAAGGTGAGCCCGCTCAACGAGATGTCGGTCTACTCCGCCCGTCGTTACTGACGTAACCTGGCAACGGTTGCTTTCGCAATCGTGCTCCAGCTCTGGAAGGACCTGCTCGGCCGTGTCATCGACCTCCCACACCCGCTCCCTGGCGCTGCGCGGCTCCGCCGCGTCCGCGGCGCTCGCCCTCGTGGCCGGGCTGACCGTGGTCGGCAGCGCCACCGCGGATCCCGACACGGCCGACGCCGCGCTCAAGCAGTACGAGAAGCTCTCCGAGCAGGCTTCGGGCACGAACGAGGCGGCCAAGGCGGCGCAGGAGGAGGCCGAGAAGGCCACCGCCGCCAAGCGCGCGGCCGATGCCACGCTGGTCGCCGCGAAGCGTGAGGTCGCCGCGGTGAAGGCACGGCAGGCGGCGTTGCAGCCGCAGATCGACGCCGTGGTGGTGGCCAACTACAAGGGCTCGCGCACCAACCGCACGTACGCGCTGCTCGTCAGCGACTCGCCGCAGCAGATGCTCGATCAGATGTCGACGCTCGACTTCATCAACCGTGACGTCGTGGCCACCGTCGACGCCTACAAGAAGTCGAAGGCCGCGGCCGATTCCGCCGCCACCCGCGCCGCCGAGGCCGCGACCGCGGCGGAGAACACGCGCACCGACGCCGAGCGCAAGGCGACGGACCTCAAGCAGAAGAAGTCGCGCCTCGCGCAGGAGGTCGCGCGCATCAAGGCCATCTACGACCGGCTGACCGGCGCGCAGCGCCAGTCGCTGATCGGGCCGCCCACGCCGTTCGATCCCAGCAAGGTGCCGCCGGGGAGCACGTCGGAGCTCGCGGCCGTGCGCGCCGCGCTGACCCGCGTCGGCATGCCCTACGCCTGGGGCGGCACGGGCCCCGGCCAGTTCGACTGCTCGGGCCTGATGGTGTGGGCCTACCAGCAGTCCGGCAAGTCGCTGCCGCGCACCTCGCAGGCGCAGCTGAGCGGCGGCCGCCCCGTCTCCCGCGGCGAGCTGCAGCCGGGCGACATCATCGTCTACTACTCGGCCGCCACGCATGTCGGCATGTACGTCGGCGACGGAAAGGTCGTGCACGCCTCCACGTTCGGCGTCCCGGTGCAGGTCGTGCCGATCGACGCCGCGGGGCCGTACAACTCGGCGGTGCGCTTCTAGCTAGGCTTGGGCACCATGCCGCGCACGCTGCTGGTCACCAACGACTTCCCGCCCCGCCCCGGAGGCATCCAGACCTACCTCCAGGCCTTCGTCCGGCAGTTGCCCGCCGATGAGCTCGTCGTCTACGCCTCGCGGTGGCGCGACAGCGAGGAGTACGACGCCGCGCAGCCCTTCGAGGTGGTGCGCCACCCCACGACGCTGCTGTTGCCCACGCCCGATGCTCTTTCCCGCGCCCGGGACCTGGTGCGCTCCCGCGACATCGAGACCGTCTGGTTCGGCGCCGCCGCGCCGCTGGCCCTGCTCGGTGCTCCACTCAAGGACGCGGGTGCGCTGCGCACCGTCGCCTCCACGCACGGCCATGAGGTCGGCTGGTCGATGCTGCCGCCCTCGCGCGCCTGCCTGCGCCGGATCGGCGACACCACCGACGTGATCACGTACGTCAGCAAGTACACCCGCGGCCGGTTCGCCGCCGCGTTCGGCCCGCGGGCCGCGCTGGAGCACCTGCCGCCCGGCGTGGACACGGACGTCTTCAAGCCCGACGACGCCGCCCGCGCGAGCCTGCGCGCCCGGTACGGGCTGGGGGACGACGAGCCCGTCGTGCTGTGCCTGTCGCGGCTCGTTCCCCGCAAGGGCCAGGACATGCTGATCCGGGCGCTCCCGCGCATCCGCGCGCAGGTGCCCGGCGCGAAGCTCGTGATCGTCGGCGGCGGGCCCTACGCCGAGACGCTGCACAAGCTGGTGCGGCAGGTGGGCGTCGAGGAGCAGGTGATCTTCACCGGCACGGTCCCGTTCGACGAGCTCGCCGCGCACCACAACCTCGGCGACGTCTTCGCCATGCCCTGCCGCACCCGCGGCGCGGGCCTGGACGTGGAAGGGCTCGGCATCGTCTTCCTGGAGGCCTCCGCGACCGGCAAGCCCGTCGTGGCAGGCGACTCCGGCGGCGCCCCCGAGACCGTGTGGGAGGGCGAGTCCGGCCACGTGGTGCCCGGGCGCGACGTCGAGGCGATCGCCGACGCCGTCGCCGGCGTGCTCGCCGACCCCGAGCGCGCCGCGAAGATGGGCGCCCGCGGGCGCGAGCTCGTCGCCGAGCACTTCGACTGGCGCCGCCTCGGCCACCGCCTCCAGACCCTCCTCAACCCGTACTGATCCGTGGGCTGATCCGCACCGCCGGGCGATCCTCGGTGCGTTCCGTCGGTCGCTCCCCGGCGTGTCGCCGACGGAACGCACCGAAGACCGGGCTCCGGGCGGGCACCGTCGGGCAGGAGAAACGACACCGCCGCACCGGAAGTCCGGTGCGGCGGTTCGACGTTCGGTGACTACTTCGCGTAGATCTCGGCGATGTCGTCGGCGTACTTCTGCGAGACGACGTTCCGCTTGACCTTCATGGTGGGCGTCATCTCACCGGTCTCCTCGGAGAAGTCCTCGGGCAGGATGCGCACCTTCTTGATGGCCTCGGCCTTGGAGACCGTGTCGTTGGCGACGGCGACGGCCTTGTCGATCGCGGCGACCAGGTCGGGATCGTTGCGCAGGTCGGCGACGGTGGCCGACTCGGGCTTGCCGTTGGCGGACTTCCACTGCGGGAAGGCCTCCGGGTCGATGGTCACCAGTGCGGCGATGAAGGGCTGCGCATCGCCGACGACCATCGCCTGCGAGATCAGCGGGTTGCTGCGCAGGGCGTCCTCGAGGCCGGCGGGGGAGACGTTCTTGCCGCCCGCGGTGACGATCAGTTCCTTCTTGCGGCCCGTGATCGAGAGGTAGCCGTCGTCGTCGATCGAGCCGAGATCGCCCGTGTGGAACCAGCCGTCCTCGATCGCGGCCTTGGTGGCCTCCTCGTTGCGCCAGTAGCCGCGGAAGACGACGGAGCCCTTGAGCAGGATCTCGCCGTCCTCGGCGATCTTCGCGGCCTGCCCGGCGAGCGGTCGCCCGACGGTGCCGATCTTCTGCGCGCCCTCGACGTTGACGGTGATCGCCGCGGTGGTCTCGGTGAGGCCGTAGCCCTCCATCACCGTGACTCCGATGCCGCGGAAGAAGTGGCCGAGGCGGGCGCCCAGGGGAGCGCCACCGGAGATCGCGACCTTGCAGTTGCCGCCGAGCGCGGCCTTGAGCTTGCCGTAGACCAGCTTGTCGAACAGGGCGTGCTTGGCCTTGAGCAGCAGGCCGGCGCCGCCCTCGTCCTGCGCCTGGCTGTACTCGATGGCGGTCTGCGCGGCGGCCTCGAAGATCTTGCCCTTGCCACCGTCGACGGCGCTCTGCTGCGCCGAGGCGTAGACCTTCTCGAAGACGCGCGGCACCGAGAGGATGAGCGTGGGCTGGAAGATCGAGAACTGCGGCACCAGGTTCTTGGTGTCGTTGAAGTGGCCGACGACCGCGCCGCCCTTGAAGCAGGCGATGTTCACGGCCCGCGCCAGCACGTGCGCCAGCGGCAGGAACATCACGTTGGAACCGCCGCGGATGGCGTTGCCGAAGGGCGAGGCCAGGATCGCGTCGGACTCGCTCATCAGGTTCGAGTGCATGAGCTCGCAGCCCTTGGGCCGGCCCGTGGTCCCCGAGGTGTAGATCAGCGTCGCGAGGTCGTCCGCCTTGACGCCCGCGCGACCGGCGTGGACCTGCTCGTCGGTGACGCCCTCACCCTCGGCGGTGAGGGTCTCGACGGCACCCTTCTCACCGTCCTTCGGCTCGATTTGCAGCACCCGCTGCACCTTGTGCAGGTTCGTGAGCTCGGCGACCTCGGCGGCCTGCTTCTCTCCCTCGATGATGAGGAGCGTCGCATCGGAATCCTCGAGGATCCAGTCGATCTGGCCCGACGAGCTGGTCTCGTACACGGGCACCGTCACCGCGCCGATCGCCCAGATCGCGAAGTCCATCAGCGGCCACTCGTACCGGGTGGAGCAGACGAGGGCGACGCGGTCGCCAGGCTTGACTCCCTGCGCGACGAGGCCCTTGGCGACGCCGAGGATCTCCTGCTCGTACTGCTTGCACGTCACCGGCTCCCAGGTGCCCGCGACGAGGCGCTTGACCCGGACGCCGTCCGGGTCGGTGCGGGCCGCCTCGAAGACGACGTCGACCGTGGTCGCCGCGGGGTCGATGGTGTAGTTGGCGGGAACGCTTATCTCGCGCACGAATCCTCCGGGTCGCAAACGGTGGTGTTGTGGTGAACCTTACACCGCGGTTCGTCACGCCTTCCGGGCCCGAACCGACCCGGCACCGTCCGCCCCGGAGGCGGATGTGTGAAGCTTAGGAGGTGAGCACCATCCAAGTGGCCGACGTCGCGTTCGTCGCCGCCCACCCGAGTGCCGTGGCCGCCGCGATGGCGGGCGCGCAGCGGTGGCGCGGTTGGTTCCCCGACCTGCGCCTGACCGTCACCGAGGACCGGGGCGAGCTCGGCATCCGGTGGAAGGTCGACGGTGCCGTCACCGGGACCTCGGAGTTCTGGATCGAGCCGCACCTGGACGGGAGTCTGCTGCACTACTTCCTGCACGCCGAGCCGGCCTCGCCGATGTCGCCCGAGCGGATCGTCGCCGACGTGCGCGAGCGCCGGGTTCGCGGGCACGACGTGATGTTCGACGTGAAATTCACCGCCGAGGCCGACCGGGTACTCGGCGGCCCGGCAGCGCCCGCCGTCGGGGAGGTGAACGGTGTCTGACGCGGAGCGCACCCGTGAGTCCATCGTCATCGCGGCGCCGCCCGAATCGATCATGGCCGCGATCTCCGCGTTCGACCGCTACCCCGAATGGGTCTCCGCGGCCCGCGAGGTGACGGTCCTGGAGACCACGGCCGACGGCCGGCCGCGGCGCGTGCGGTTCGTGCTGGAGGAGGGTTTCCTGCGCGACACCTACGAGCTCGAGTACCGCTGGGCCCCCGGCGGCCGGTCGGTCGAGTGGGACCTCGCGGCGAGCACGCTGCAGAGCACCCAGCACGGCCGCTACGACCTGACGCCCACCGCCGACGGCGCGGGCACCACGGTCACCTACACGCTCGAGGTCACCCTGCAGATCCCGATGCTCGGGATGCTCCGGCGCAAGGCCGAGAAGGCCATCACGGACACCGCCCTCAAGGAGCTCAAGCGCCACGTCGAGGGCGAGTCGGCGGCGCAATCCTGATGTCCGGGGAGGGTTCCGCGACCCGCCTGCTGCTGGTGTCCGGTGCCGGGGGAGCGGGCCGCACCACCGTGGCGACCGCGCTCGCCGCGTCGGCCGCGGCGCGCGGGCGCACCCTGCTGGTCACCATCGGACGGACGGTCGATCCGCTCCTCGCCGACGGTGCCGGGCCCTTCGATCACGTGCACCTCAACCCCGTCGAACTGCTGGCGCAGTGGTGGGACGGGCTGTCCACGACGGTCCGCGCGGGCCGCGGAATCGCGGGCGGGAACAGCGATCCCGCAGGCGGCTTCGATCCTTTCGCCCTCGAACCGCCCGAGCTGACGGGCCTCGCGGACGCCGAGCACCTCCTCGTGCTGCGCGCCGTGCGCGGGCACGTGGACGCGGGGGAGTACCGCACCGTCGTCGTCGACGGCCCCGCGTTCGACGGCCTGGTCTCCCTGCTCACGGCACCCGCGTCGCTGGCCGCGTACCTCGAACGGGTCTGGCCGCGGCACGTCCGGCTCTCGGGCCCCGCGTCCGGGCCCGCCGCCGGTTCGCTGGCCGCGCTCCTGCTCGCCGAACCGCTGGCCGGCCTCGCCGATCAGCTGGCGGCGTTCGTCGCCGACCGCGCGGCGCTCGAACTGGTGCACGTCGTGACCGGCGACGGCGGCCGTCCCGCCCTCGCGCGCGCCGAGCTCGCGGCGCTCGAGGTGCTGGGCCTGCGGCCCGTGGCGCTCGTGCTCAACCGCCTCATCGAGGTCGACGACCGGTTCGCGCTGGACCTGCCCCACCCGGCGGTCCGGCTCGTGGGCGCGCGGGTCGCCGCGCAGGACGATGCGCGGGAGGCGCTCGCCGCGGTGGCGACGGTGCTCGAGCGCCCCGTCATCGAGGCGGCCGAGGCGACGGAGCCGCTGCTGACCGCAGCCGCGGCGGCAGCCCTGACCTGGGACGTCGCGGCGATCCTGGACGCCGCGCCCGCGGTGGTGCCCGAGCCCGTGGTGCGCGCCGTCGGCGGCGCGGGACTCGACGCCCGCTACGAGTGGTCGATCGCGCTGCCGCTGGTGGACCCCACCACGATCGGGCTGGGCCGGGTCGAGGAGGACGTCGTCGTCGAAGCGCAGGGTGTGCGGCGCCGGATGCGGCTACCGTCGGTGCTGCGTCGCTGCGTCGTCGCCGGTGCGACCTACGAGGAAGGGGAGTTGCGCGTGAGCTTCGTCCCCGATCCGGAGGTGTGGCCCCGTGGTTGATCCCACCCCCGACCCGTCCGAGGAGTTCCTCTCCTCCGCGGCCCGCCTGTTCGAGACGGTCCGGCCCTGGATCGCGGCCGCGCTCGCCGAGCACTCCGCCCACCCGGAGGGAGATCCCGGCGCGTGCCGCCTCTGCGCGCTCGGGGGCGTCGTGGCCCGGCACATCGAGCCCTTCGCCGCGGAGGCCTCGAAGTCCTTCGGGCACTTCGCCGACGAGGTGCTCGCCGACCTGCTGCGCCTCGCCGAGGAGCTGCTGGGCAGCGCCCGGATCACCGCTGCCGCCGTCGCCGCCGACTACCTCTCCACGGTCGGTGCGACGCCCGCGGAGGAGGCCCAGGAAGCACCGGACCCCGCGCCGCCCGCACCGTCGTCGCAGGCGGGCGGCTACGAGCGCATCGACATCCGGCTGACCGGCTCCGAGGAGGACCCGCCCGCATGACGCTGACGATCGGCATCGACATCGGCGGCACCTCCGTCCGGGCCGGCGTCGTGACGGACGACGGCACCGTCATCGACACGGTGCGGGCCGAGACCCCGCGCAGCGCAGCGGCGCTGGAGAACTGCCTCGATCGTGTGGTGCAGGAGCTGTGCGTGGAGCACGACGTGCGGGCCGTGGGCCTGGCCGTCGCCGGCTTCCTCGATCCCGCGCGGCAACGGGTCGCCTTCGCGCCGCACCTGCCCTGGCGCGAGGCTGCGGTGCCCGCCGAGATGTCCGCCCGGATCGGCCTGCCCGTGATCATGGAGCACGACGCGAACGCCGCCGCGTGGGCCGAGTACGTGCACGGCCCCGCCCGGCAGTCGCAGGTGACCTGCGTCGTGGCCCTCGGCACCGGAATCGGCGCGGGCCTGCTCATCGACGGTGAGCTCTACCGCGGGGCGTTCGGGGTCGCTCCCGAGCTCGGGCACCTGCAGGTGGTGCCCGACGGTCGGCCGTGCGACTGCGGCAAATCCGGGTGCTGGGAGCGCTACTGCAGCGGGACCGCGCTGGTGGAGACCGCGATCGACCTGATGGGTCCGAAGGGCTCGCGCGGCGTGCTGCTCGCGCGCGAGCTCGCCGACGACCCGGGCTCGCTGACCGGGCGCAAGGTCGCGGCGGCCGCCGAGGCGGGCGACCCGGTGGCGCAGGAGGCGGTGGGCGAGCTGGCCCGCTGGCTCGGCATCGGCCTGGCGATCGTGAGCGACGTCTACGACCCGGACCTCATCGTGCTCTCCGGCGGCGTGGGCGCGTCCTCGCGCCTGTTCCTCGACGACGCCCGCGAGCACTACGCCCGGCAGGTCACCGGCGGCAAGTACCGGCGCAAGGCCAGGATCCGCGCGACGGAGCTCGGCGAACGCGCCGGCATGCTCGGTGCCGCCGCCCTGGCCCGGGACGCCGTCCTCGCCTGAACAACCGCGGTGTGCGATCTCCGGTGATCCCATCTCTCGTCCAGCGCCCCGCCACACCGTAAGGTTCACGCGTGATCGCACACAGAACCGCCCGGGGTCTCCGGCTTCTCGCCGTGATTCCGCTGCTCGGCCTCCTCCTCGCGCTGGTGTCGCCGCTGGGCATCGCGGGCGCCGCGCCCGATCCCGGTAAGTGCGTCCCGCCCGGCGAGGCGTCCGCGTCGGCCGCGCCGCTCAACCTCGCCGCCGCGGGCGACCAGGACGTCGACAAGTACACGACGCCCGGCGTGGTCCCGCTGGAGTCGATCGACCGCAATGCGCTGGGGCTGATCAAGCCGGGCACGATCACCGTCGGCACCCTCGGCGACGCGCCGCCGAGCATCTGCCTGAACCAGGCCACCGGCACGTACACGGGCTTCGACAACGAGTTGCTCGCCGCCATTGCGGCGAAGCTGGGCCTGCAGATCGAGTTCTCCGGCACCGAGTTCTCGGGCCTGCTCTCGGCCGTGGCCACCAAGCGCTACGACGTGGGCTCGTCGTCGATCACCACGACGGACGCGCGCCGCCAGACGGTGGCGTTCACCAACGGCTACGACTTCGGCTACTTCTCCCTCGTGGTGAAGGCGGGCTCGCCGCTGACGGGCTTCGACAAGCTCGGCGCGGGCAACCGGATCGGCGTCGTGCAGGGCACGGTCCAGGACGAGTACGTCAAGAACGTGCTGGGGCTCGAGCCGGTGAAGTACCCCGACTACGCGACCGCGTACGCGAACCTGCGCTCGGGGCAGATCGATGCGTGGATCGCACCGTCGGCGCAGGCCGAGGGACAGGTCAAGCCCAGCGACGGCACCGCCATCGTCGAGAACACCTTCTCGGTCAACAACTTCGTGGGCTGGGCCGTGGCGAAGGGCAACCAGCCGCTGGTCGACGCCTTGAACTCCGGACTCGACGCGATCATCGCCGACGGCACCTACTCCCGGCTCTACTCGGACTGGGCGCCGCGCGAGATGCCGCAGGGCTGGAAGCCGGGATCGAAGGCCGCGCCCGCGCCGCAGCTGCCCGACTTCGCGGCGATCGCCAAGGCGAACGCGAAGGACGCGCCCGCGCCGGGCGCCGCCGAGCAGAAGGGCACCCTCGCGCAGCTGGGCGACACCTTCTTCAATTGGAGTCTGTACCGCGAGGCCTTCCCGTACCTGCTCAAGACCGGCCTGCCGAACACGCTGATCCTGGCGCTGGTCTCCGGCCTGATCGGCACCGTCATCGGGCTGCTCCTGGCGGTGGCCGGCATCTCCCGCACGCGCTGGCTGCGCTGGCCCGCGCGGGTGTACACCGACGTCTTCCGCGGCCTGCCCGCGGTCGTGGTGATCCTGCTCTTCGGATTGGGCATCGGGCCGATCGTCAAGGACATGACCGGCAACAACCCCTACTGGCTCGGCGCGATCGCGCTCGGCCTGCTGGCCGCCGCGTACATCGGCGAGATCTTCCGCTCCGGCATCCAATCGGTGGAGGCGGGGCAGATGGAGGCCTCGCGGGCCATCGGCTTCAGCTACCGGCAGTCCATGTCGCTGGTGATCATTCCGCAGGGCGTGCGGCGCGTGCTCCCGGCGCTGATGAACCAGTTCATCGCGCTGATCAAGGACAGCTCGCTGATCTACTTCCTCGGCCTGCTGGCCTCGCAGCGCGAGCTGTTCGCCGTCGGCCGTGACCTCAACGCCAACACCGGCAACCTGTCGCCGCTCGTCGCCGCGGGCCTGTTCTACCTGGTCCTGACGGTGCCGCTGACCCACCTGGTGAACTACATCGACGCGCGGCTGCGCTCGGGCAAGCGGGAGCAGACCCCCGTCGAGCTCGACCTCGCCGCGGAGAAGGGCTGACCGCCGTGACCGAGAACCAGAGCGCCGCACCGACCACCCCGTCGGTGCCCGGCAAGACGCCCATCGTGCCCGTCTCCCTCGAGGGCCGGGGCCTGCACCTCGCGTTCGGCGCGAACCACGTGTTGCGCGGCGTGGACATCGACGTGCCGGCCGGCACCACCACGACGGTGATCGGACCGTCCGGCTCCGGCAAGTCGACGCTGCTGCGGGTGCTCAACCGGCTGCACGAGCCCCAGTCGGGCGACATCCTGCTCGACGGCCGCTCCGTCCTCAAGGACGATCCGGACGAGCTGCGTCGCCGCATCGGCATGGTCTTCCAGCAGTTCAACCTGTTCCCGCACAAGTCCGTCGTGGACAACGTGGCGCTGGGGCCGCGCAAGCTCCGCGGCCTGAGCGCCGAGGAGGCTCGCGAGCTGGCCCTCGCCGAACTCGAGGTCGTCGGCCTGCGGGCGAAGGCGGATCAGCGTCCGGCCAGCCTGTCCGGCGGCCAGCAGCAGCGCGTGGCGATCGCGCGCGCCCTGGCGATGCGGCCGCAGGTGATGTTCTTCGACGAGGCCACCTCCGCCCTGGATCCGGAGCTGGTCAAAGGCATCCTGGCGCTGATGACCGAGTGCTCGGCCGAGGGCATGACGATGGTGGTGGTGACCCACGAGATGGGGTACGCCCGCACCGTCTCCGACAACGTCGTCTTCATGGACGCCGGGAAGGTGGTGGAGGCCGGCACGCCGGACAAGCTGTTCGAGGACGCCGAGAGCGAGCGCCTGCGCGCCTTCCTCTCCCAGGTGCTCTGACCCCGCGCATCGGGGCGCGGTGCGCGGCCCTCCTCGGTAGAGTGAGGAGCAGCACGACGGGCGGTAGATGGAGAGCTGGGCGACATGTGGTGGATGGTCTTCAAGTGGATCCTGATCGGGCCGGCGCTGCGCCTGCTGGGGCGCCCGCGCGTGGTCGGACTCGAGAACCTGCCCAAGGACGGCCCGGCGATCCTGGCCAGTAATCACCTGGCGGTCATGGACTCGTTCTTCCTGCCGCTCATGGTGCCGCGGCGGATCAAGTTCCTGGCCAAGAGCGAGTACTTCACCGGTAAGGGGCTCAAGGGCGCCTTCAAGAAGTGGTTCTTCTCGTCCGTCGGGTGCATCCCGATCGTCCGCGGCAGCGCGAACGCCGCGCAGGACGCACTCAACGCCGGCGTGGGCGCACTGCGCGACGGCCAGCTCCTCGGCCTGTACCCGGAGGGCACCCGCAGCCCCGACGGCCGTCTCTACAAGGGCAAGACGGGCATGGCCCGCATGGCCCTCGAGACGGGTGCCCCGATCATCCCCGTCGCAATGGTCGACACCGAGAAGTTCAATCCGCCCGGCTCCACCCTGCCGCACCCGACGAAGGTGCAGATCCGGATCGGGAAGCCGCTCGACTTCTCCCGGTTCGAGGGCATGTTCGGCAACCGGTTCATCGAGCGCGCCATCACCGACGAGGTGATGTACGAGCTGATGAAGCTCTCCGGCCAGGCGTACGTGGACGTCTACGCGCAGGACGTCAAGGACGGCGTGGTCGTCCCGGGCGAGGAGCGCGAGGCCGGCGCAGCGTAGCCTCGTCCCCCGTGAAGTACTTCTACGACTCGGAATTCATCGAGGACGGAACCACCATCGAGCTCGTCTCGATCGGCATCGTCGGCGAGGACGGACGCGAGTTCTACGCCGTGTCCACCGAGTTCGACCCCGAGCGCGCCGGGCCGTGGGTGCGGGCGAACGTGCTGCCCAAGCTGCCGCCGCCCGCGAGCAAGACCTGGCGCTCGCGCGCCGCGATCCGCGACGGCGTCTTCGAGTTCCTCTCCGCCGGCCCGGGCGACATCGAGCTGTGGGCGTGGGTCGCCGCGTACGACCACGTTGCGTTGTGCCAGCTCTGGGGCCCCATGACCGCGCTGCCGCGGTCGATGCCGCGGTACACCCGCGAGCTCAAGCAGCTCTGGGACGAGCGCGGCCGCCCGGCGCTGCCCGCCGCGCCCGCGGACGCGCACGACGCCCTCGCGGACGCCCGGCACAACCTCGCGAAGTACCGGGCGATCGTGGGCGCGTAATCTTGCTCACGTGGCAGTGAACTGGACCGTCGACGTCCCCATCGATACCCTCCCCAAGCTCCCGGCGCTGCCGGGTGACCTGCGCGAGCGCCTCGACGACGCGCTGGCCAAGCCCGCGCTGCAGCAGCCGAGCTGGCCCCGGGAGCAGGCGGACGCGATGCGCACGGTGCTGGAGTCGGTGCCGCCGATCACCGTGCCGCCGGAGATCCAGTCGCTGCAGGACCAGTTGGCCGAGGTCGCCATGGGGCGGGCCTTCCTGCTGCAGGGCGGCGACTGCGCCGAGACCTTCGTCGACAACACCGAGCCGCACATCGCCGCGAACATCCGCACGCTGCTGCAGATGGCCGTCGCGCTGACCTACGGTGCGTCGATGCCCGTGGTCAAGGTCGCGCGCATCGCCGGCCAGTACGCCAAGCCGCGCTCGTCGGACACCGACGCCCTGGGGCTGACCAGCTACCGCGGCGACATGGTCAACGGCTTCCCGCCCGAGGAGGCCGTCCGCAAGCACGACCCGTCGCGCCTGATCCGCGCGTACGCCAACGCGAGCGCCGCCATGAACCTGGTGCGCGCCGTCACCGGCTCCGGCATGGCGGACCTGCACAAGGTGCACGAGTGGAACCGCGAGTTCGTCGCGAACTCGCCCGCCGGCGCCCGCTACGAGGCGCTCGCCGCCGAGATCGACGGCGGCCTGCGGTTCATGGCCGCGTGCGGCGTGGAGGACCGGAACCTCAAGTCCGCCACCATCTTCTCCAGCCACGAGGCGCTGGTGCTCGACTACGAGCGCGGCCTGCTGCGGCTGGCGGACAACCCGGACGACCCCGAGGCCCAGCAGGTGCTCTACAACCTGTCGGCGCACTTCCTGTGGATCGGCGAGCGCACCCGCCAACTCGACGGCGCGCACATCGCCCTGATGGAGCTGATCCACAACCCGATCGGCGTGAAGATCGGCCCGACCACCACGCCCGAGCAGGCCGTGGAGTACGTCGAGCGGCTCGATCCGCACAACAAGCCGGGCCGGCTGACGCTGATCTCCCGCATGGGCAACGGCAACGTGCGCACTGCGCTGCCGCCCATCGTCGAGGCCGTGGAGGCGACGGGCCACAAGGTGATCTGGCAGTGCGACCCGATGCACGGCAACACCCACGAGTCCTCGACCGGCTACAAGACTCGGCACTTCGACCGCATCGTCGACGAGGTGCAGGGCTTCTTCGAGGTGCACCGCGCCATCGGCTCGCACCCGGGCGGCGTGCACGTCGAGCTCACCGGTGAGAACGTCACCGAGTGCCTGGGCGGCGCACAGGACATCTCCGACGCCGATCTCGCCGGCCGCTACGAGACCGCCTGCGATCCGCGCCTGAACACCCAGCAGAGCCTCGAACTGGCCTTCCTGGTCGCGGAGATGCTTCGGGGCTGACTATAGTGTCC
This sequence comes from Tsukamurella pulmonis, assembly GCF_900103175.1. NCBI lineage: Bacteria > Bacillati > Actinomycetota > Actinomycetes > Mycobacteriales > Tsukamurellaceae > Tsukamurella > Tsukamurella pulmonis. The sequence goes on along the minus strand of NZ_FNLF01000002.1, from coordinate 3,025,994 downwards.
GATCCGCGCGTGAAAGAGTTCTCGGATGCGATCGATCGAAGTAGTGCGTATCGAAGTTGGACATGTCCGAGATGTCTGCTTGATTCGATATCGCCTCCGGCGCTCTCGCACGTTCGCGGGGTAGAGACAGAAGACCAGTACATATGTTCGGACTGCGGCGAAGACGAGTCATATCAGATCTTTTTCGAGAACGACCGTCCGACGCCGTCGCATGAATGGCCTATTCGTCGTGCGCTGAATTCGTTCGCCAATAGACGCGTTCGTCCACCGTCGCAGGAATTGGTCAGTCAATTGACAACGAATCGACGGCCGAAGGTGGGGCACTACTGGGATGGTAGGTTGATCGAATGGACTGCCTCTGTGTTGGCAAAGGGAAACTCCAATCTTGTTGATGAGACCGCCTTGGTGCAGTCTTGGTCCTTCCCGACATTGCGATTGTTGGATGAGTACCTTTCGACTGTGCATCAAAAACCGCCGGAAGAAGTTCGCGGGCTGCTGCGCGAACTTCTCTTTGAGAATCAAACGTTCGTATTCGATGACGCAACCGAGTTGGAAGATGTTGTCGGCGCTTCACTAGGCCCGTCGTCTGAATATCTAGGTCGTCTGGCGAACTCAAAATTGACGGATTGCGCTGCCCATCCTGGCGTTAGGTGGGTGCTCGATCTTGTCGACCAGTCTCCATCGGCTGCGATAACGGTGATCAACGCATACCAGCGTGCGCACGCAACAACGTTGCCACAAGGGCGACTAGATGGGTTGTCGGACGCGATGAGCGTGATCAATTCGTATTACATCTACCGAGAGGACGAAACTTGGCGCGATGTGCTGAATAGGTTGTCGCCACGGGAATTCGAGTATTTAACTGCACGACTATTTCTCGCCATGGGGTGGGGTGTCTACATTACGCCGGATGGTCCTGACGGCGGTCGTGATCTCATTGTGTATCGCGCCAATTCCGGAGAGCGGTCTCGGTTCGTGATCGAATGTAAGCGTTATCGCAAAGTAAAGGTTGGGGTTAGCCACGCGCGAGCGCTACTTGGTGTGGTGTCGAGTGAGAAAGCCAGTGGTGGTGTGCTAGTGACAACGGGTAGATGCACACGTGGGTTTAGGGAGTTTGCTGAGAAGGATGATCGAGTTTCCTTCGTCGAAGGCGACCGTCTACTTCGATTGTTAAACAGGTACTTCGGGCCGCGCTGGTTGGGAAATCTTGGAGCTTTGTCGGTACCTCCTAGGCCAGGATGGAACGAGTATCGACCTGAGTGGCTGTAAGAACAAGCAGTCGGGACAGTCTAGGAGCGGGCCTGGACGGTATTTGAGGGATTCGCTCACTAGGACTATTGGCGGTTCCAGAGCATGCTCGTCGTGTTAGAATGGACGAATCTTGTCCTGAATGGTTCGCCTGCGACAACGGGTATTTATCTAATTCGGCAGTCTCGCCTCGAGGACTCGTCGCCACTTGACTGCATTTGCTTCGTCCTCTGGATGAAGAGTACGCATGTGAGCGAGGCGGTTCCGGATTGGCATGACTTGATCGCGAAATTGTCGCCACTGCGGCGGCTCGAGGCCGAGACGCCCGATCTTCGGGTTTTCAGTCAGCTGAAGAAGCTCTCCGAGCGATAGCCACTCCAATGGATCGCGCACTTGTTTGATTGTGGTTGCTGCGATATACGCAGACTCGGTTGCCCGCTCAAGAACCTTTCTCTTGAGATCCTCGTTCAAACACTGTGTTCTCCAGTTTCTGGGCCATGAATCGACCGCCATTCTCCGAACCTCGCGGCGAATTAACCGTTCGATCTTCCACATTGCATCACTAATATTGGCAAGGCGATGTTGAGCGTCAGTTGTACTCGCTATCGTGGTGTCAAGTGCCATCTTGAGTGGAGAGAGGTGCCAGGGGATATTCCAAAGTCGAGCACCAGATTCTGGCGAGGTCAGGCCAGCTCCGTCTAGGGCCTCTAGTTCTCTGGCGCTCAGGAGGTTAAGCGCTTCTTGGTCAGTAAGCTGTGCCTCGTAGACAACGCGGTCCAAGGAAGCGCATACTTCTGGACCCAGTTCTACCAATGATCTGTGCAGCACTTCTTCGGGGCCTAGGCCATCCTCAGAGCAAGTCGGCCACTCGTCGACGCCATTAAATCTCTGAGCAGGCGCACGTGCGAAACTTGCGTCATCGAGTAGTGAGCTTCCGACGACAGCAGGGAAGGCGACGCGTGGAGCGCGGGATAGGAGGATCACTCCAATGTTAGCTTTGAGGTCTAGGAAAAGTTTCTCTCTTAGTTGGCCCATATGGGCTGACTCATTCCTCCCCGTAAGGGACTCAAATTGATCGAGAATCAGTGTCCCACAATCGATTCCTGCTCCACCTTCCAAATAACTCTGTATGGTTAACAATTTGGAGTTGGACCCGAGAAGGGCGCGGCGTGCAGGCTCGTTGCTCGCACCTATCTGAAGGAAGACGAGACGAAATATCTTGACTTTTGCGTGTATTTCTCCTACCCACTGAGAATAGTCCGTTGCGCTCATGTGAGTTCCAGAATGACACTCGCCTCAAATTGGCCGTCAACTTCAACTATTAGGCCTAGGTCCTTTAGGCGCCTGACGGCGACGTGTTCAGAGGGCGCCAATTCTCTAAAATCGTCAGCGCTTTCCATCAAGATCTCCAGCATAACGGACTCGTTGGGATAATATCGCTTAACGTGCTGAACCATCTCATCGACGTTGCCTTGTATCCGGCTTTTCCAGTCGTTGATCTCCCTGAGAACGGCCGACCGAGACATTGTTCTCTTAAAGTCGTCGGCAGGAAGATGACCGACGACGGCGGAGCTTAGACTTCGGTAGAGAAATGCGTGGCCGCCAGAGGCCTCGTGTAGCGCTTCCAAAGCGCCTGAAGTGATTTCGATGCCCATCTTGCCGCCGACTGTACTTGCTAGGTCGTCGGCCTCGTCTCGGTCAAGAGGGGTAACGTATACGGCTCGTGCCCAAGAGAATAGTGGATTTGGCCTTCCGTATAAACGACCACCCTCGACGATCGCGCTTGTCAATCCCGAAATTGTGAAGGTGAAATTGTCGGATTCTTGGACTATGCTCCGAAACGCCGACAGCATTTGGGCGATGCGTGGCATATCGCCCTCGGCGATATCGATTTTGTCAGCTGGCGTTAGGTACTCGATTTCATCGAGTAGTAGCAGAATCCGAGTGTCGTTTGCATGCAGTCGTTTCAGAAGAGTCTGTAATGCGTTTTTAAGCTCAAGGATTGAAGGTTGAGGATTCAGTTTCTGAAGTTCCACTGCTCGTAGTCCTCGGGCTGTCAGCTCTTCGATAAGTCGGCGCCGCAACTCCGATAGGATGTCGTCAGTTGGATCGATCGGAGGTGAAGGGAAAGCTTCTAGATCCATTAGAATAGTAACGACATTGTCAAATTTTAGTTCTTCGCTAAGTTGAGTTAAGATGCTGGTTTTGCCTGACTTGCGGAGCCCGAATATCCCTGTGACTCGTTGTTTGAACACGTCGTCTCGCATGGATTGTAGGAGCGTTCTTCTGCCGAAGAAGCTGGCGCCAGACACGGGGGTGGTGACATAGAAGAGGTCCCGAGCATATATGTGGTCCCTCAGAATTGTAATCAGTGAAAGATCGTCGTCCTCGTCGATCAGCAGCGGGATTGCAAGATTGGAAGGCCGCGACCAGTCGTAGAGTTTGGTGCGTAATCGCGGATCGGGTGACCACAGGAAAAATGTGTCAGGGGTGACCGACCGGTAGGTTTCTTGCAGCTCGCGTACGGCGGCCTTGAATGTTCTGCCTTGAAGGTCGTCGTGGGGGCTGTAGAAGATCATTACTTCGCGTGTGAAGCCAAACCCGGCCTCGATGGCGCCGCTAAATCGAACGTGAACGACCGCTGCGCTGTTGAAGCCTTCTTGGCGGCAAAATCCGGCGTAGACTACCTGGGAGCCCAGCCTACGGAGCGCTTCGACATGCTCCCCGAGTACGGGGTATTTCCTGCGGACGCGATCAATGTTTGCGAGAAGATCTGGGTGTTGAGGTTGCGCAACTGCGCCTGCGCGCCAACCATATTGGCGCGCGGAGGGTGTACTCGGGTCAAAGGTGAGAGTGGTAGTCGATTCCCTATCGGAATTGTCTGGAGGGTCGTACTGAATCGCGGATGGCGTGATCTTGATCCCAAATGACTCGCGGACGCGCCTGGCAGCCGGAGCTTCGACTGCGGACGATGCGCTACGGACGAACTCTCCTTGCTGGCGTAAGCGCACTAGAATTTGCTTCGATGTGGTTCCTAGCTCTTTCGCTAGCTCATGGACGCGAATTTTTCCCAAGTTGAGTGACCTCCGTCGTGTTGCACCGACCGCGCGTATGTGCATGAAGCCTGAATTGCCTATTTCCGACCATCGTACGGATATGAACGGTCGATGGCTCTGGATTGGCTAGAACGACTCGGCGATTGGAGACCGGCGCCCGAATGGTTCCGTATGGCGGATGTTGATCGCTAGCGTGGCTGCCCTGTCATCCTAAGCTTGTTTAGGTTGGACGAAACCACCTGCGATCCGCGCCTGAACACCCAGCAGAGCCTCGAACTGGCCTTCCTGGTCGCGGAGATGCTGCGCGGCTAGGTCGTGTAGCGGATCTCCCGGGGCGCGGGGTGCGCGGCCTGCGCGCCGTCGTCGCCGTTCTCGTCGCGGGCGCAGGGCACCACGGAGAGCGCGTCGCCGTGCGCGACGCCGAGGCGGATGTCGGAGAGCTCGCGCTGCGACCACGGCTCGCGGCGCAGGAACATGTCGTCGAGACCCTTGACGAACCACGACGCCGAGAACGCCAGGATGCCCACGACCTCGGCCACCCACAGCGGGCCCAGGTGCAGCGGTAGGGCGGCGCCGCGCAACGAGGCGAGCAGGCACAGGCCGCCGACCACCACGATCGTCACCGCGCAGCCCAGGTGGAAGCGCCACCCCGCCCGGTTGGCCACCCGGGCGAGGAACCTGCGCCAGCCGCGGCCGGTCGGCGGCGCGACGGCCGCACGCAGGAACGGATTCCTGCGGTCGTGCACCGCGGTCGTCACGCACATCAGCACGAACATCGCGAACACCACGAGTGCTGCGACCGCGTGCACCAGGCCCGCCTCGTCGACGCCGACCGCGATCTGCAGTGGGGTCGCCACCGGCGCCGCCGCCCCCGCACCGCACTCGCCGGCCGGGATCGGCCCGGGCAGCCGGGTCGGGAAGGCCGCCACGGTCACCGCCGCCAGCCCCGCGACGGTGCTCAGCGCATTGGCGACCGAACGGCGGCCCTGCTTGTAGGAGAAGAGCAGGAAGCCGACGATGCCGAGCCCGATGACGAAGACGTCGCGCGCGCCCGAGTGGTAGTAGGCGCTCAGCGAATCCCGCACGCGCACGCAGTACTCGCCCGACGTGGCGAAGTCCACGGCGATGAGCGCGAGCGGGAGCAGCAGGCCGACGGCGCCGCCGTAGAACCGGATGATGAGCAGGGACCGGACGGAGTTCGACTCCTCGATCGCCCGCCGGTCCTCAGCGGGCATGGTGTCCAGTGCACATCGCCGGCGCGCGGCGCCGTTGGTCTCCGTCATCGCGACTCCGTCCGCTGTACCGGCCCGTGTGCCCGGAGGCTAACAAGGCCGCGCCCCGGGCGCCCGGCTTGCCGATGACGCGGGCCACAATCGCCTCAATCACCTGCCGCGCCCCCGGCGCCCTGGGACCATGCCCCCATGGGTGCCTACGCCGACGAGTACCGCCGCAGCATGACCGATCCCGAGGGGTTCTGGGCCGAGCAGGCCGCCGCGATCGACTGGATCGTCCCGCCGTCTCGGGTGCTCGACGATGCGGACGCCCCGCTGTACCGGTGGTTCCCGGACGCGGAGCTGAACACGTGCGTGAACGCGGTGGACCGGCACGTCGCCGCGGGGCGCGGCGATCAGCCCGCGGTGATCCACGATTCGGCGATCACGGGCGAGGTGCAGACCCTCACGTACGCGGAGCTGCTGGAGCGGGTCGCGAAGTTCGCGGGCGTGCTCGCCGGCCTCGGCGTCACCAAGGGTGACAGGGTGGTGATCTACCTGCCGATGATCACCGAGGCCGTGGTCGCGATGCTGGCCTGCGCGCGGATCGGCGCGGTGCACTCGGTGGTCTTCGGCGGTTTCGCGGCGCCGGAGCTGGCGGCGCGCCTGGACGACGCCCGGCCGAAGGCGATCGTCACCGCGTCGTGCGGGCTCGAGGGCTCCAAGGTGCTGCCGTACCTGCCGATCGTGCACGCGGCGATCGATGCGGCGTCGGCGAAGCCCGACGCAGTGGTGGTGTGGCAGCGCCCGCAGTTGACGGCGGAACTGGGCCCGCGCGATCACGATTGGGCCGCGGCGGAGGCGGCGGCGCAGCCCGCCGGCCCGGTCGCGGTGAAGGCCACGGACCCGCTGTACGTGCTCTACACCTCGGGGACCACCGGCAAGCCGAAGGGCGTGGTGCGCGACAACGGCGGACACGCGGTGGCGCTGGCGTATTCGATGCGCGCGATCTACGACGCGCACCCGGGCGAGGTGTGGTGGACGGCCTCGGACGTGGGCTGGGTCGTCGGTCACAGCTACATCGTCTACGCGCCGCTGCTCATCGGCGCGACGACCGTGGTGTACGAGGGCAAGCCCGTCGGTACCCCGGACGCGGGCGCCTTCTGGCGGGTGATCGAGCGGCACGGCGTGCGCAACCTGTTCACCGCGCCGACGGCGCTGCGCGCGATCCGCAAGGAGGACCCGGACGCCGAATTCCTCACGCGCTCCGACGTCTCCGGCCTGCGAACGCTGTTCATGGCGGGGGAGCGGCTCGACCCCGACACCTACGAGTGGGCGTCCGCGAAGCTCGGCGTGCCGGTGATCGACCACTGGTGGCAGACGGAGACGGGCTGGCCCATCGCCGCCAACCTGCGCGGGGTGGAGCCGATGCCGGTCAAGCCCGGCAGCGCCACCGTCCCGGTGCCCGGGTTCGGCGTGCGGATCGTCGACGATGCCGGTCGGGACGTGCTCGCGGGAGCCGAAGGCGCGGTGGTCATCTCGTTGCCGCTCCCGCCCGGCACGCTGCCCACGCTGTGGGGCGCCGACCAGCGGTACGTCGACTCGTACCTGACCACGTACCCGGGCAACTACCTCACCGGCGACGGCGGCTACCTCGACGCCGACGGCTACCTGTTCGTCATGGGCCGCACCGACGACGTGATCAACGTCGCCGGCCACCGGCTCTCGACCGGCGCACTGGAGGCCGCGATCGCCGGACACCCGGCGGTCGCGGAGTGCGCCGTGATCGGCGTGGCGGACCAGCTCAAGGGCCAGCTGCCGCGGGCGCTGGTGGCGCTCAAGGCCGGTGGCGACTGGGACCACGACGCGGTGCGCGCCGAGATCGTGCAGCAGGTGCGCGATCGGATCGGCGCCGTCGCCGCCCTCAAGGAGGTCGCGATCGTCGCGGCGCTGCCGAAGACCCGCTCCGGGAAGATCCTGCGGCGCAGCATGCGCGCCATCGCCGAGGGGCGGGACGAGGCGGTCCCGTCGACCATCGAGAACCCGGCCGTCCTCGACGACCTGCGCGGGGTGCTCCGCGGCTAGCGCTGCAGCAGCGGCGCGCTGCGGTAGCTCCACAGCCCGATGGTGCTCAGCGCGTCGCGGTGGATGCTGCGCAGCTCGTCGGCCGACGGCGTGGACAGGTCGGCGAGCGGCTTGTCCACCGCCGCCACCGAACTCACCGTGAAGGTGGCCGGGAGGTTCTCCCGCGCGGCGAGCAGCAGGTCGACGGTGCCGCGCCGCACGTGGCTCGCGGAGCTGATCAGGATCGCGTGGTCCACCCGCTGCGTCGCGAGGACGTAGGAGCTGTAGAGCGCGTTCTCGACGGTGGTGCGGGCGAAGTTCTCGTCGGTGATCCGCGCCGCGTCGACGCCGCGTTCGACGAGCCAGTTCTTCATCAGCGCGCCCTCGGTGTTGCCGGACTTCTCGACGCCGCCGGTCACCACGATCGGCGCTGCGGGCAGGGCCCGTGCGACCTCGAGCGTCTTCTCGAGGCGCTGCACGAGCGGCGCGTCCATGGTGCCGTCGTTCTTGAGCGCGTAGCCGAGCACGACGATGCCGGTGTTCGGTGCCGCGCTCTCCGGCGCGCGCTCGGTGATCGGGGTGCGCACGGCACCGTCGATCGCGGCGAACAGGGCCTCGACCTGCGGCACCCGGTCGGGCGCGACGCGCCGCAGCTGCTCCACCTCGGCCGCCGAACCCGCGGCGTCGCCGAGGAAGCGGTTCCACACCGCGAGGTAGGTGTGCGCATCGTCGTCGTCCGGCGCGAAGGACAGGACCTTGCGGTACAGCTCGAGCGCGCCGGGCACGTTCTTCTGCGCGATGCGCGCCGACGCCGCGCTGAACAGGAGATCGGCCCGGTAGGGGGCGAGCGCGGACGCCTCCAGCAGTTTCTGCTCGACGACCGCCATGTTGTCCACGGTCTTGTCGGTGTTGCCGGCGGTGGAGGTGCGGGTGGGGGAGTCGAAGGCCTCCTTGGCCTCCGCGAGCAGCGTCGCGACCTGGCCGGCGACGCCGCGGGCCGCCGCGGACGAGGACGCCGGGCTCGGGGGTGCGGCGCCGTCGTCGGACGGGTCGGTGCAGCCGGCGAGGGCGATCGCGCCGATCGCGGCCAGGGCGACCGCACGGGTGAGAACGGAGGTCCGGTTCATGGGGCACAGGCTATCCGGTGCGCCGGGCCCGCGCCGGGGGATCAGCCCGCGCGCTGGGCGAGCTTGAGCAGGCGGCCGAGCAGCTCGTCGCCGGCGAGCTCCGTCTCCGCGGCGTCGCGGTCGCGGGTGAGCTCGGCGTCGTGCTCGCCGTGCACCTGGGCGTGCAGCTGCTCCATCCGCCGGTCCAGCTGTTCGGCGACCGTCGCGGCCGCCGAGAGCTCGTCCCGGAGCCGGTCGGGGACGGCACCGTCGAACTTGTAGAAGATCTTGTGCTCGAGGCTGGCCCAGAAGTCCATCGCGATGGTGCGGATCTGCAGCTCGACGGGCACGTGCACGGGGCCGGTCGAGAGGAAGACGGGGATCTCGATGATGGCGTGCAGGCTCTTGTAGCCGTTGGGCTTCGGGGCGGCGATGTAGTCCTTGACCACGACGACGCGCACGTCGTCCTGCGCGGTGATGGTCTCGAGGATCCGGTAGGTGTCGGCGATGAAGCTGCATGTGATCCGGATGCCCGCGATGTCGGTGATCGCCTCGCGGATCAGCGGCAGCTCCGGCGCGATGCCGCGGCGGGCCACCTTTTTGACGATGCTCTCGGGCTTCTTGATCCGCGAGGTGACGTGCTCGATCGGGTTGTAGCGGTGCAGCTGCAGGAACTCCTCGCGGAGGATGGTGACCTTGGTGAGCACCTCCTTGACCGCGAACTGGTACTCCATCAGGAAGCGGGTCAGCTCGTCGCGCATGCGACGCGCCTGCGCCAGCGTCGCGGCGTCGGGGACGAAGGCGGGCTCGTTCACGGCAGGGCCGTGACGGTCACCGTCGATCCGGCCTGCACGCGCGAGCCGCCGCCCGGGTCCTGCCAGATGACCTGGGACTTGTCCGAGGCGAAGATGCCGTTCACCTTGACCTGCAGGCCGGCGTCGCGGAGCACCGAACGGGCCTGGCCCACGTTCATCCCCGTCACCGACGGGACGGTCACGCGGGAGGCCATCGTGACCGTCACCCGCTTGTTCGACGGGTCCACGCGGCCGCCCGCGCTGGGGCTGGTCGAGGTGACCACCGAACCCGAGCCGGTCTCGCCGGTGAGCTCGGCGACGAGACCCGCGCGCTGGAGCATCTGGGTCGCCTCGGCGGAGGTCTTGCCGATCACGTCGGGCACCGTCAGCGCGTTGGAGACGAGCAGGGTCACGCTGCCGCCCTTGTTCACCTGACCGGACGGGTCGGTGCCGAAGACCTTGCCGGCCTCGGTCCCGGCGTCGAACTGCTGCTTGTTCTCCTTGACCGACAGGCCCGCCGAGCGCAGCAGCGCCGTGGCCTCGTCGGGGGACTTGCCGCGCACGTCGGGGATGTCGACGGGCTCGTTGCCCGCGGAGGCGACGACCGTCACCGTCGAGCCGACGGATACGCGGGTGCCCGGCGTCGGCGAGAGGCCGATGACGCCGCCCTGCGCGATGTCGCGGCTGAACTGCGCCGGCCCGCGCTTGGACTCGAGGCCGTTCTCGCGCAGCAGCTTCTCGACGTTCTCGGGGCTGTCGCCGGGGCGGAACTGGGGCACCGTCGGCCGGCCGCGCGAGTACTGGATCGTGACGGTGCCGAAGCGGCTGATGCGGCTCCCGGCCGACGGATCGAGGCCGGTGACGGTGTTCTCGGTGATGTCGTTGCTGAAGCTGCCGGCGAGCTCGACGTCGAGGCCCGCGTCCTTGATCGTCTTCTCGGCGGCCGCGCGGTCCATGCCCGCCACGTTCGGCACCGAGGTGAACTGGCCGGACGCGAACCACCAACCGCCGAAGGCCAGCAGCATCGAGATCACCGCGATGATCGCGACGATGATCCAGGACTTGGCCCGGCTCTTGCGCGGGGGCACCCACTGCGGCGGCGCCGTCTCGGCGGGCAACGACTCATGCATCGTCTCGGCGCGGGTGTGCTGCATCGCCGCAGCGGGCGCGGCGGGCTGCGCCAGGGTGCGCGGCGGCGCCACGGGCGGGACGCCCGGCATCGGCTGGCCCGGCATGAGGGCGCCCGTGGGTTCCGCGGCGGCGGGGATCAGCGGCTCACCGCGCTGCGCGTACATGGCCGCGGCGGCGCGCTGTTCGGCGCTGGACTGAGGGGCGGGCACGGTGAACGGCGGCAGATCGAGCTCGTCGGCCATCGTGCTGAGCGCCTCCGCCATGGCGAAACCGTCGGCGTAGCGCTGCGCGGGATCGCGGTGCGTGGCCCGGGCGACGAACTCGTCGAACTCCTCGGGCACGCCGGCGATCGCGGCGCTCGGCGGCGGGACGTCGTTGTGCAGGCGCTGATAGGCCAGCGAGATGGCGGTGTCGCCGGTGAACGGCACCTGCCCGGTGAGCAGCTCGTAGACGAGGATGCCGCTGGAGTAGACGTCGGAGCGCGGGTCGGCGTTGCCGGACTCGACCTGCTCCGGCGAGAGGTAGGCGGCTGTGCCGAGGATCACCGACGAACTGGTCACCGATGCCGCCGCGATCGCGCGGACGAGACCGAAATCGGCGACCTTGACCTCACCGCCGTCGGAGATGAGGACGTTCTCCGGCTTCACGTCGCGATGCACCAGGCCGGCGCGGTGGGCGGTGCCCAGCGCGGTGAGCACCGGGCCCATCACGGCGGCGACGGCGTGCGGCGGCATGGGGCCGCGCTCGCCGAGGAGCTCGCGCAGCGTGCCGCCCGTGACCAGCTCCATCACCAGGAAGGCCAGCTCACCGTCGACGCCCTGGTCGTACACGGCGACCAGCCCGGGGTCCTTGAGCTTGGCGACGGCGCGCGCTTCGAACTCGAAGCGCGAGACGAACTGCGCGTCGGCCGCGTACTTCGGGTCCATCACCTTGATCGCGATCGGCCGGTCGAGCCGCAGGTCGAGCCCCATGTAGACGGTGGACATGCCGCCACGCGCGATCACCGCATCGATGCGGTAGCGGCCCTCGATGCGGGCGCCGATCAGGCGGTCGCGCGGCGTGTTCACCTTCTCCGGTTCCTCTCGATGTGGGCGGTGTCGACAGTTCAGCCTAGCGACCCGAGGGGTGGAAGGGCCGAATCCACTCGCTGGGTACAGTGTGACGGTGAGCTCCGTCCCGCATCTCAGCGACGATCTGCTGCCCGAGGGCACCGCTACCTACAACCTCTCGACCGTGTCCAAGGGGCTCGGCGTGTCGCAGTCGAAGGTCCTGCAGTTGCTGCGCGATCGCCAGTTGCTCGCCGTGCGTCGCGGCGGCGAACTGCACATCCCGCGGCTGTTCTTCGGCGAGGTCGACGGGCGCTTCGCCATCGCCAAGCACTTCACCGGTCTGCTCGTGGTGCTCCACGACGGCGGTTTCCACGACGACGAGATCCTGCGCTGGCTGTTCGAGCCGCAGGAGGATCTGGGCGACTGCCCGGCCGAGCTGCTGCACACGGACTCCGCCCGCGAGATCATCCGCCGCGCGCAGTCGATGGCGTTCTAGCCCGGATCCGAAGGGCGCGATACGCGGTCGGCGAGCCCACTGGGTGCGCGCGGCGACGCGGTGTGGTTCTGCCGCGCAGGGTATGCGGATATCGCATAGCTGAATACGTGCAGCTCAGGATGCCTTTGCGCGGTGTGGGGTATGTCGTTCCGGCATAGCCCCGCACCTCACGACAGGTGGTCGACGACCGCGCGGGCCTGCGACCGCAGATCCGGCCGGTTCAGGAACTCGACCCGCCGGCCCCGCGACCACACTCGCACGGGAACCGCCTCGAACTCCTCCGGGCTCGGGCCGGTCACCAGGGCGACGGCGAGATCGGACTCGCCGCAGCGCAGCGTCGCGACCGGGTCGTCGACGACGACCTGCTGGATCTGCAACTCGTGCTCCCGGTTCCACCGATCCCGTGCGCGCGTGCTGCCATGTTCATGCTGCGCGTGCGGGCCAGCGTCGCGCCCCCGGAACCGCTCGATATCCGACATGTCCGGACGGTAGCTCCGGGCACCGACAGGTCGGGGCAACGGACATGGCGGGCGGGAGCGGGGCGTTCGGCGCCCGGCGTACGCGGTACTGAGAGACGGTGCCGCGCCTGGAGCCCAGAGCGACGCGGGACTATGCGGAATCCGCATGACCGTTTGTGGTTTCGGCCGTCTGACCTGGGCATTCATGGTATGCCGACAGTGCATGACCTTTTCGACGCGACACGTCACGCGTCCCGGCGGGGAGGTCCGTTCCCCAGCCGCCAGGCGCTCTCTGGGAAGTCGCGCCTACACCGCGGGGGCCAGCCCGAGCCTCGGCCGCACCTTGAGCGGGTCCGCCGTCAGCAGCGACCAGCCGGCCAGCGCGCCCAGGGCGGCGGCGAGGGCCACGTTCCACAACGAGTACAGGCCGATGGAGCCCGTGGGCATGAAGACGACCATGAGCCACACGGACAGGCCGGCGATGATCGCCAGGGTGCGCCGGGACCAGACGAACGCGCCCGCCACGGCCAGGGGCCAGGTGTAGTACCAGGGCAGTGATGCGGGGGAGAGCACGCACACGGCGAGCAGACCCAGCAGGATGCCCATCACGTTGCGCCGCTCGTTCTGCCGGAACCGCCACCACAGCACGACCAGGGTGATCGCCAGCAGGGCGACGCCCAGGGCCCGTGTCACCACCAGGATCGGCGCGAGGTGCAGGTCCGTGAACGGCGCCGCCACGAAGGCCGTGATCTGCGCGATCGCGGTCGGCAGCGTGATGTAGTTGATGATCTTGATCGACCCTGCCAGCGCCGTGGTCCACCCCAGGCCCACGCCCGCGATGAAGGAGAACGCCGCGAACAGCGCGACGAAGACGCCGATCGACGCGGCGAGGGCCGTGCCGAAGGCCTTCGCGACGGACTCCTGCGGGTCCGCCTCGCGCCGGTGGTGGAACCAGATCCACACCACGAAGGGCAGTGCGATCGCCGCGGTGCCCTTCACGGCCACGGCCGTGACGATCACCGCGACCCCGAACAGGTGGCGACGATCGAGCACGAGGGCGATGCCCGCGACCATGAGGCCGACCATGAGCGCCTCGTTGTGTACGCCTCCGACGAGGTGCACGATCACCAGCGGGTTGAGCACCGCGAACCACAGCGACACCGCCGGCTTCGCGCCGAAGTGCCGGGCCAGCTTCGTCACGCCCCACACGGACAGCGCGATGCCGGGCAGCATCACCAGGCGCAGCGCGATCACGCCGGCGAGTACGTCGTCGCCGCACAGCTGTGTGATCCACTTCGCGATGAGGATGAACAGCGGCCCGTACGGCGCCGTGGTCGTGGTCCAGATGCCGCTCACGTCGTCGAGCAGGCCGTTGGGGTTCACGACGGGGCCGTCGACGTAGGGGTCGAAGCCGTCGCGCAGCAGCGCGCCCTGCGCGAGGTAGGAGTACGCGTCGCGCGAGTACAGGGGAACGGCCACCAGCAGGGGCACGATCCACAGGGCGACGGTCCCGGCCACCTGTGAGACCTCCAGTCGCCCGGCCAGTGCTCCGCGCCCGAGCCGGATCCACGCGATCACCAGGACGGCGATGCCGGTCCAGAACAGGATCGAGCTGAGCACCAGCCCGTGCCCGAACCGCAGCCACGACAGGTGCGCCGCCTCGAGCGTGGTGTCGTGCACGCGGATCGCGCCCGCGCCGAAGCTGCCCAGGGTCGTCAGGACGGCGCCGAGCAGCCCGAGAAGTGCCGCGCGGCCCTCGGGGACATGCGGGGCGGACCGCAGGAACGTGCTGTAGCCGCGCAGCGCGGACTGAACTGATCCGGACATCCCCGCCAGTCTAGTGAAGGCCACCGGCGCCCTCCGCGCTTCGGTCGCGTGCCGCGGTCAGAGCCCCGCGTACACCGCGACGGGGCCGCCCTCGAGCACGTGCACGGCGACGGGGGTCTCGAAGATCTCGGTGAGCAGCTCGCCGGTCATGATCTCCGACGGTGCGCCCGACGCCGCGATCGTGCCGTTCTTGAGCGCCACGATCCGGTCCGAGTAGGCGGCGGCGAAGTTGAGGTCGTGCACCACCAGGATGATCGTCTTGCCCAACTCGTCGGCGGCACGGCGCAGCCGGCGCATCATGCCCACCTGGTGCCGCATGTCGAGGTTGTTGAGCGGCTCGTCGAGCAGGATCACGTCGGTGTCCTGGGCCAGCGTCATCGCCACGTAGGCGCGCTGGCGCTGTCCGCCGGAGAGCTCGTCGAGGAAGCGGTCGGCGAGCTCCGTCAGGCCCAGGAAGCCCAGGGCGTCCTCGACGTGCCGCACGTCCTCGGCGGTCATCCGGCCCCGGCTGTGCGGGAACCGGCCGAAGGCGACGAGGTCGCGCACCGTCAGGCGGGCGTTGACGCCGTTCTCCTGCCGGAGGATGGCGAGCTTGCGCGCCACCTCGGTCGGCTTCATCGACCGGATGTCGGTGCCCTCGAGCAGCGCCGTGCCCGAGTCCTGGGTCAGCAGCCGCCCGAGGATGGTGAGCAGCGTCGACTTGCCGGCGCCGTTGGGGCCGACGAGCGCGGTGACGCCGCCGCGGGTGAACTCGCCGGACACCGGGCCCAGCACCACGGTCTCGGCGTACTGCTTGGTCAGGTCCGTGAAGGCGATCGCGGGAACGGTGCCGGTCGCGGTGGTTGTGGTGTCTTTCACGATGTCGTTCACATCGTCCCCCTTCGGCGGAACAGCATGGCGAGGAACAGGATTCCGCCGACGAACTCGATGATCACCGTGAGCATCCCGTTGGCGTAGAAGATGTTGTGCAGGATGAACTGCCCGCCGGCGAGCATGATCACGCCGATCAGGAAGGCCATCGGCAGTGTCGCGCGGTGCCGCCAGTCGCCGGCGAGTTGGTACGCGAGCGTGGCGATGATGAAGCCGAAGAACATCATCGGCCCGACCAGTGCGGTGCTCACCGAGACGAGCACGGCGATGAGGACCAGCGCCAGCGTCAGTTCGTACCGGTGCCGCAGGCCCAGGGCCACGGCCGGATCGCGTCCCAGCAGGAGGACGTCGAGAACACGCCGGCGCTGCCAGACGATGACGCCCACGATCAGGCACGCGGCGCCGGCGATGGGCAGCAGGTCGGCGTTGACCGCCGTGAGCCGGCCGTAGAGCTTGATGGAGAGCGCGTCGAAGTCGGTGGGGGAGAGCAGTCGCTGCAGGAACTCCGAGATCGACCGGAAGGCCAGTCCCAGCACGACGCCGGCGAGCAGGAGTAGGAACATACTCGCGAACCGGCCGGAGAACAGCCAGCCGTAGAGCACGGCCGCGAAGAGCACCATAGTGGCGGTCTGGGCCAGGAACTGCGGCACCGAATCGCCGTTGTCGACGAACCGGCTGCCCGCCACGTACACGCCGACGGTCTGGATCAGCACGTACAACCAATCCAGGCCGATGATCTGCGGCGTCAGGATCCGGTTGTGCGTCACGGTGTGGAAGAGCACCGTCGAGATCGCCCCGGCGAAGGCCGCGATGAGGATCGCGGTGGCGGTGCGCATCCGTCGCTCGAAGGACAGCCCGAACTGGAAGTCCCAGCGCAGCACGTCGTCCGCGCCGGTGCGCATGAGCAGGTACAGGGCGAGGCTCAGCACCGCGAGGGTCGCTGCGATCGCGAGTCGGGCGCGCCAGCCCACGCGGGTCGTGCGGCCGTCGATCGCCGGTGCCGATGCCATGTCAGAGAGCGACACGATTCCTCCTCGACAACACGATCGTCAGGAACGTGACCGAGCCGATCACACCCATGATGACGGAAACAGGGATCTCCATCGGGCGCACCACGATCCGGCCGATCAGGTCGCAGCCGATGATGAGGACGGTGGCGAGCACGGCGACCCACGGCAGGCCACTGCGCACGTCGTCGCCGCGCAGCGCGCTGATCAGGTTCGGCACTACCAGTCCGAGGAAGGGGATGAAGCCGACGACGACGCTGGTGACGCCGGAGGCCAGCGCCACCATCGTGACGCCGATGCCCATGGTGAGGCCGTAACGCAGGCCGAGCGAGGTCGCGACGTCCTTGCCGAGCCCGGCGATGGTGAAGTAGTTCGCCAGGAGGTAGGTCGCCACCGCGATGAACGCGATCGCCCACATCGGCTCGTAGTAGCCGCGCACGATGTGCGCGAAACCGCCGGAGCGCCAACTGGTCACGGCCTGTAGCAGGTTGGCGCCGATCGCCAGGTAGGTGGTGATGGCGCTGACGACGGCGCCCAGCATCAGGCCCACCAGCGGCACGATGGCCGAGCGCCGCGCGCGGATACGGGAGACGAAGCCGAGGAAGATCATGGTTCCGATGAAGGCGGTCGCGGTGGCGAAGACCATGCGCACCATCGGCGACGCGCCCGGGAGGTAGAGCATGCACAGCAGGACGCCCAGTCCGGCCCATTCGGCGGTGCCGGCGGTCGTCGGCTCGACGAACCGGTTCTGGGTCAGCCGCTGCATGATGACGCCGGAGAAGCTCATCGCCAGGCCCGCGAAGACCAGGGCGGCGGTGCGTGGAACGCGGGAGATGAAGAACATGCGCCACATCTCGTCGTCGCCGGCGAGGAGCCCGGCGAGGGTGATGTGGTACTCGCCGGTCATCAGCGAGGCGAACAGCAGCGCGACGCAGGCGAGCGCGAGCAGGGGGAGCGCGACGCGCCCCAGGCGGGCCCCCTTCCGGGGACCCGCCTGGGGCGGCGCGACGGTGTCGGTCGTCGTCACTTCTTGGCGGCGATGGCCTCGGCCAGAGCGGCGTAGTTCTGCCCGTAGTCCTGGATGCCCTCGCGGAGGTAGAAGTCGTTGTCCAGGTAGAAGATCCGGTCCTTCTGCTGGAACTCGACATTGGCGAAGGCCTGCTGCGCCTTGAAGGTCTGCGCGGCGGTCTGCGGCGTGCTGCCGTCGGTCGGTGGGACGGCGGCGTCGCGGTCCATGACGATGACCCACTGCGGGTTCGCCTGGGCGATGGCCTCGGGGGTCAGGCCCGAGTTCTGGTGGTGATCGCCGGCCTGGCCGGCGAAGACGTCCTTGAGGTTCAGCGGCGCGACGAAGGGCTGCATGCGCTTGGCGCCGTTGTCGATCTTGCCGCCGTTGACGATGGACAGGAAGACGCTCTGGCCGGTGGCCTGCGCCTTCGCCGCGTCGAGGCTCTTGTCGAAGTCGGCGACGATCTGCTTGGCCTGATCGTCCTTGCCGAAGATCTTGCCCAGGGTGACGGTCGAATCGCGCATGGTCTCGACGCGGCCCTTGGGCGCGCCGTCCTCGGCGGCGATGTCGATGAAGGCGGCGCCGGTCTTCTCGGCGATCTTCTTGATGTCGCCCTCGGACTTGGCGAAGCGGTAGCCGCCGATGATGAGGTCGGGCTTGACGTCCTCGATCACGTCGAACTTGGGCTCGGCGTGCGTGCCCGTGTCCTTGATCTCGGCGTTGTCGATCCAGTCGCCCAGGACGCTCTTGGCGAACAGGCCCTTCGGGATCGCCACGGGCGTGATGCCCATCGCCTTGACGGTCTCGGCGCTGGTGTTGTCGAGGACCACGACCCGCTTCGGGTTCTTGGGGACCTGCACCTCGCCCTTGTTGGTGGTGACGGTGATCTTCTCACCGGAGGCGGGCTTGTCCTCGTCGGCGCTGGTGGTCGAGCAGCCGGCGAAGACGAGGCCGGTCGCCAACAGCGCGGCCGCCACGGGCGTGGCCTTGCGGAAGCGGGTGAACATGCGGGGTGACTCCATTCTCGTTCTTGCTTCAAGACGGGCACCGTAAGCCGTCGGTAAAGGGCTTAGGTAAACGGAACCATACCGAGGGGTGGCTAGGTTTGCCTAACTCGGGCGATCGCGATCACGCCGCGCGGTCGACGAGGACGGCCGCGAGCCGGGCCAGGACGGGCCGCGCACCGTCGGCGATCGGGGCCACCGCGATCGCGGAGGTGGCCCGCGCGGTGAGCTCCTCGACGCGGGACTGCATCGCCGCCGGCGCCCCTGTCTCCCGCAGTGCGGCGCGGGCCCGCTCGACGCCCGCGTCGTCGAGGTCGGTGCCGACGAGTGCGCGCAGCTCCGCCGCGGCGTCGCCGCCCGCCGCGAGGGCGTGCGCGAGCATGGGGGTGTGCTTGCCGGAGCGGAGGTCGTCGCCCGACGGCTTGCCGGTGACCGCGGGATCGCCGAACGCGCCCAGCAGGTCGTCGCGCAATTGGAAGGCGACGCCGATGTCGACGCCGATCGAGCGCAGCGCCGTGATCGCCTCGTCGGAGGCGCCGGCGAGCGCGGCGCCCACGTGCAGTGGCCGCTCCACGGTGTAACCCGCGGTCTTGAACCGCACGACCCGCTCCGCCGCCGCCTCCGACTCGTCGCGCGAGGCCTCGCTGACGATGTCGAGGAGCTGTCCGCCGAGCACCTCGGTACGCATCGCGGCCCAGGCGCGGGCGGCGCGCAGGTACCGCTCGGGCTCGAGCCCGGCACCGAGGAACATGTCGTCGGCCCATGCGAGCGCGAGATCGCCGAGCAGGATGGCCGTCGCCTCGCCGAACTTCTCCGGCGACCCCGACCAGCCGCGCTCGGCGTGCAGCTGCGCGAACTCGCGGTGCGTGGTCGGGAAGCCGCGGCGCGTCAGCGAGGCGTCGATGATGTCGTCGTGGATCAGCGCGCACGCCTGGACGAACTCGAGCGAGGCGCAGGCCCGCAGCGCGGCCCGCGCGACGTCTCCGTCGGCCGCGCCGCCGCCCGCCAGCCAGCCCGTCCAGGCGAAGGCGGGGCGAATACGCTTACCGCCGCGCAAAATGAATCGCTCGAGCCCCGCGGTGGCCTCGGTGAACACCGGACCGACAGGTTCGACCAGGTCACGGCGCTCGTCGAGGAACTTCTCGAGGGTCGGCTGCACCGCCGCTGCGATGTCCGTCAGGGAGGTCTGGGGCGGGGCGACGGGCAGCGTCATACCGGCAAACCTATTCTGAAAGCGTGACCGAACAAAGCCGGACCGTACTCGACCGCCTCGACGCCGTGCGCGCGAGCGGCCGAATGCCGTTCTCGGTGGAGTTCATGCCGCCGCGTGACGAGGAGGGCGAGGCGCGGCTCTGGCGCGCCGTGCGCACCTTCGAGCGGATGGATCCCGCGTTCGTGTCCATGACCTACGGTGCGGGCGGATCGACCCGCGACCGCACGGTCCGCGTCACGGGCGAGATCGCCGCGTCGACCACACTGCTGCCGGTGGCGCACCTGACGGCCGTGAACCACAGCATCGCGGAGCTGCGCGCCCTCATGGGCTCCTACGCCGATCAGGACGTGCGCAACGTGCTCGTGCTGCGCGGCGATCCGCCCGGGGACCCGCTGGGCAAGTGGGTGCGCCATCCGCAGGGGCTCAAGTACGCCAGCGAGGTCGTCGAGCTGGTCCGCGAACTGGGCGACTTCCACGTGGGCGTCGCCGCGTTCCCGGAGGGGCACCACCGTTCGCCGAACCGCGAGTCCGACGTCCGCTACTTCGCGAACAAGCTGCGGGCCGGCGCCGACTACTCCATCACGCAGATGTTCTTCGACGTCGACGACTACCTGCGCTTGCGGGACGAGGTCGCGGCCTTCGACCCGGAGCAGGGCGCCAAGCCGCTGATCCCGGGGATCATGCCGATCACCTCGCTGAAGTCGGTCTCGCGGATGGCGGAACTGTCCAACGCGAAGATCCCCGACGCGATGCGCGCCGAACTGCGTGCCGCCGCGGGCGACGGCCCGGAGGAGAACCGCGCCGCCGTGCGCGCCGTCGGCATCGAGATCGCCACCCGGATGGGGGAGCGGCTCATCGCCGAGGGCGCCCCGGCGCTGCACTTCTGCACCCTGAACTTCGCCAAGGCGACCTCCGAGGTGCTCGAGAACCTCGGCATGATGCCGGTCGGCGTCTAGCGGTTCAGCTTCTCCCGCAGCCACTGCGGCAGCTCGACGAGCGACTGCGGCTCGTCGGACTCCTGGCCGGGCTTGGGGCTGCGGTCGCGGCGCACGTAGGCGATCGCGGCGACGATCGCCGCGGCGAGGAACGAGACCAGGGCCGTGATCCACGCCCACGTCGTGAACGAGGCGATCGACGGGTCCGCGTAGTCGGCCTCGGCGGTCAGCGCCGCGGAGGTGCCCGCGTTGAGCGTCCAGGTCACCAGGTCGTCGGCCTCCTGCTGGCCGTTGGTGGCGGTGACCGGCCCGGGGAACTGCAGCGAGACGACGATGACCGCGGAGTTCGGTGCCAGCGAGGACAGGTCGGCGGTGCCGGAGAGGATCACCGTGCCGCCGGTGCGCTGCACGCGCATCTTGATCGACGCCGCGGAGGTGTCGAAGGCCTGCGAGACCACGTCGCCGACCTGGTTGAACTGGCCGAAGGTGATCTCCTGGAAGATCATCTGCGTCCCGACCTTGCCGTTCGAGTCGTACGCCTTGACCTCCGCGAGGCCCTTGAGCTCGCCCGGCGCCGCGATCTGCGGTCCCTGCGGGTTCGACGCCGGGGTCTGCGCGGCGACGATCTTGCCGGACATGCGATCGCCGGGGCCGGGGCTCGAGCACGCCGCGGGGGCGGCCACCAACAGCAGGACCGCCAACGCCGCGAACATCCTTCTCAGAGTCACGGACGCCATCGTGCCAGGTGCCCCAGGTCGCGGGCGAGCAGCCGCGCCGCGATCCGCCCGCTCGATCCGTTCACCCCGCCACCCGGGTGCATCGAGGCTCCCGCGAGCGCCAGCCCGGGCGCGCCGGGGACGCGGCCGCCGGCCAGTTCCGGTATCGGGCGGAACAGCAGCATGTTGTGCAGCGCCATCTCCACGTGCATCACGTTCCCGCCCAGGAGACCGAGCTCGGACTCCAGGCTCGACGGGGTCTGCACGAAGCGGTGCTCGATCGTCGCGCCGAAACCCGGTGCCCACCGCTGCGTCTCGGCGACGATCCGGTCGGCCTCCGCCTCCGCCACCGCGGCCCAGTCGCCGGGGCCGTTCACGGCGTACGGGTACCACTGCGCCCACAGGGTGGTGTTGTGCCGGCCCTCGGGTGCGATGGACGGGTCCAGGCCGGAGAAGGTCATCGCCAGCACCGCGGGCCGACGGGGCGCGTCTCCTGCGAGCATGTCGCCGCGGGCCCGGGCCAGGTGGCCGCGATCGGCCACGAGCAGGCCCAGGCCCGCCTGGTCCGCGAGCGGCACCCCGTCGAAGGCGGGCGGTGCGGTGGTGCCCAGCCGCAGCACCATCCCGACGCCGGGGCCCACCTGGATACCGCGCCGCCAGCCGGGGAGGCGGGCGGCGTCGTAGCCGCCGCGCTCCAGCAGGTCCAGGGTGGTGAGCACGTGGCAGCCGGCGAGCACGGTGCGGGCCCGGACGGTGCGCGCACCGTCGGGCGTGGCGACGGTGACCTTCCACGCCCGGTCCGTGCCACGCCCGCCGGGCGGGTGCAGCGCCGTGACGGGCGTCCCGAGGGCGACGGTGCCGCCGTCGGCGGTGAGGCGGGAGAGGAGGGCGGCCGTGAGCGCCCCGCTGCCGCCGACGGCCCGGCCGGGCGGGAGGGTGTGCATGAGGGCGGCGAAGCCGATCATGGGCGCGGTGCCGGGCTCGCTCATCGCGGGGCCGGACTGCGCGCCGAACCAGGCGAGGGCGGCCTTGAGCCGCTCGTCGTCGAAGTACTCGTCGAGCAGCTGATCGCCCGAGGCGAGATAGGTGCGCGACATCCGTGTCAGGCTCGCGCGGCCCTTCGTGGGCCAGAAGGCGCGGCCGAGCCGTGGCGCGCTGGGGGAGGAGCCGAAGGCGGCCATGGTCGCCTTCGCGCGCGGCGTCCACTCCGCGACGAACCGGCGGTACGCCGCGGCCTCCCGGGGGCCGCAGGCGGCGCCGATCGACGCGACGGTGGCGTCGAGGTCCGTACGGAAGACGATCGGCGGGGCGGTGGTGCCCGGCGGGGTGGGGGCGAAGGCCCACGGGTCGCAGTCCAGGTAACGCAGCCCGTGTGCCGCGAGGTCGAGCTCCTCCGCGATGCCCGTGTGCCGGAACATCAGGTGCGCCGACGAGCCGCGGTCCACGCGGTAGCCCGGGAACCGTTCGACGGTGCTCACCGCGCCGCCCGGCACGGTGTCGGCCTCGAAGACCGTCACCGAGTGGCCCTGCGCTGCCAGGTACGCAGCACCGACCAGGGCGTTGTGACCGGACCCGACGACGGCGACGTCGACCTCGGTGCTCATCGCGCGGCCCCGTTCACCGCGCGGGCGCGACGAAGGGCAGGTCGTGGCCCAGGACGGCGAACGGGCGCGGATCGCCCGAGAAGCGGAACTCGCGCAGCACGTCGTAGAAGCCGGTGCGGCGGTAGAGCCGCCAGGCCCGGTTCTGTTCGGCGGCGACCTCGGGGGTCGAGAGCAGCACGCGCGGTTCGGGGCGGTCCGTGAGCAGGGCGTGCAGGAGCGCGGAGCCGACGCCGTGGCCCTGCGCGGCGGGGTGCACGTGCAGCTCGGTGAGCTCGAAGTAGTCCGCGGCGACGGCCTCGACCTCCGAGGGGGAGAGCCCGCGACGGCCCAGCCCGATGCGGAGCTGTCGGTTCCACCACTGATCGCCCGCGCCGCTGTAGCCGTAGGCGATGCCCACCAGGTGATCGACCATGCGCCCGTCCTCGGTGGGCAGCGCCTGTACCGCACCGAACGCCGCGTAGCCGGGCCGGTTCAGGTGTTCGCGCCACATCGGCAGCCGGTGCGATTCGGTGCCGGCGGGATAGTCCATCGCCGCCACGTAGATCTGCAGGGCGGCGGGCAGCCACAGGGTGGCGTCCTGCGGCGACAGGGCGTGGATCCGTGGTTGCTGCGTCGGCACTGCGGTCACGGACTTCCTTCCCTTGACGTGTCGGACACTCACGCTATATTAGAAGTGATCGAATGATTGTTCGATCACGGACCATCGGATGGGCGCACATGTTCTGGCGCCGGGGCGGCGCGTCGATCCCGGTCCGTCCGGCGGGACTGGCGCGGAACGAGGGAAGCGTTACGTGTCAGTCCCGTCCGGTACAACACGCAGTAACAGCGGAGAAGTTCCACGGAGCAGGAGGAAGGTCATGGTCGAATCGAAGACGCGGATCGATCACGTCGGTTCCCGTCGTCGCATGGGCGAGTCGGGTGCCGCACGCATCCTCGATCGTGCGGATCAGTTCCTCGCCCGTGCCGGCGGGTCGCCGGCCCCGGCCGATCAGTACCGCGAGATCTATCACGCGGCGCTGCGCGGTGCGGCCGCTCTCCTGGCCGAGCGGGAGACCGGTGTGCGCCGCCCCACGCGCAACGCCTGGCTGCGGCTCGCCAAGGCGGCGCCGGGGTACGCGGAGTGGGTCGCCTACTTCACCGCGGTCTCGGGTGTGGTCGCGGCGCTCGAGACCACGGCGCGCTCCGTGAGCGCCGAGGAGGTCGCCGTTCTGCACGGTCGCGTGCAGACCTTCCTCAATTCCGTCGAGTCGGACCTGAGCCGCGCCGCGTGATTTCTCACAGCAAGTGCTGAATGTTCGACGGATGGTGGTCGCGGGGTCGCAAGCCTCGTATCATGAGAGGAGGAGTTGGACCCCATGAGTGCTGAAGGAGGGGAACGTGCCACTCTCCGAGCACGAGCAGCGCATGCTCGACCAGATCGAGAGCGCGCTCTACGCCGAGGATCCCAAGTTCGCGTCGAACGTGCGCGGCGGCCGGTTCGCCGGCGCGTCGGGCAAGCGCCGCGTCATCGCCGCGATCGGCTTCGCGGTCGGATTGATGCTGCTCATCGCCGGAATGCTGCTGCCCAGGGTTGAATACACCGTGATCGTGGGGCTCATCGGCTTCCTGCTGATGTTCGGCTCCGTGGTCTACGCGCTGTGGTCGGGCCCGTCCGCCAAGGGCCCGCGCGGCACCGTCGAGGAGGACGGATCGGTGCGCAACCGATCTGGCCGCGGACGCTCCGCCGGGAGCGCACGCGCCTCCGGGCAGTCGTTCGTGCACCGCATGGAAGAGCGCTTCCGCCGCCGCTTCCCCTGATCCGTAGCGCCTGACAGAGCCGCCGACCTGATGGTCGGCGGCTCTTTTCGTTGCGCTGTGAGCGAAATCAACGGGCCGTCGCGGTGCGCAGCGAGCCCTCGGCGTCGCCGCGGACCGGTTGCGTCGTGTGCGCTCCGTCGTGGTTGCCGGCTCCTTGACGTCCGGCACTCCCGCGGGCGTTTCCGCCTCGTCATGCCGTTGCAACGCAATGACGAGGCGGAAACGTTCGCGGGAGCGGATGCGTGCGATCCGACGGGGGAGAGCTGGCGTCGTGCGTCGCCCATTGCGCCGCACCTCCAGTTGCACAGCCGACCCCGTCGCTACGCCCCCGCTGTGAAGGCACGGCTCGGCTCGACGGAGGGCCGGATTCGGTCTCCTGTGCTTCTGAGTCGCGGATTCGCCGGAACGGGCTGTGCCGGACCGTCCCGTTGTCCGTTCCCCACATCGCCCCACCGCGATTCCCCACTTCTCCCCACAGGCGGCCATCTCAGCGTCCAGAACGTCTCAGAAATCTCAGGCGTCGCGGCGGTACCGCGTGATCGCGCAGGTGTGACGAAGTCCGCCACGCCGGGGCGCGCCGCGTCCCCCACTTCACGCCACGCATCTGACCTGCTTTGACTCTGAGAATTCGCCGCGAAACGCGCGACGATGTGGTTGAAAGTGGTGAATGGTGGGGTAATGTGGGGCGCACTGGAGAAAGACGCGCTAGTCTGAAGTCTCGATCCAGTGACAACCCCTCGGGGTAGGCGGGAGGTGACCGTGATGTTCACGGGTACCTACACGCCGAAACTCGATGACAAGGGACGGCTCACCCTCCCCGCGAAGTACCGCGAGGAACTGGCGGGAGGGCTGACGATCACGAAAGGACAGGATCGAAGCCTCACGGTGTACCCGAAGGCGGAGTTCGAGCGCATCGCCGAGAAGGCGGATGCCATTGAATGGACCGACCCGGCGGGGCGCGCCTTCTACCGCAACTTCTTCGCCAGCTCGGACGACCAGCGTCCCGACTCCCAGGGTCGGATCTCGCTCTCGGCCGATCACCGCCGCTACGCAGGCCTGACCAAGGAATGCGTGGTGGTCGGATCGCGGAGGTTCCTGGAGATCTGGGACGCGGAGGCGTGGGAGCACTACCAGGCACAGCACGAAGACGACTACGCACAGCCGCAGTCCGAATCGCTCAAGGCGATCTTCTGACAACCGCGCTCGCGCGCGGCCCGGTCGAGGTGGACCGAGGCCTGCGCCCGAACCGGCCCTGACGTACTTCCCCAACGCCAGGTACGGCTCGGGCGGGGACCCCGCTCCATCCGCCACGAATCCATCTTCAACGTCACCGTGTGCCCTGGAGGAGTCATGTCCGACGAGTTCTTCGGCCACGTGCCGGTCCTCGCGACCCGCGTGCGTGAGCTCCTCGCCCCGGCCCTGCAGCACGACGGTGCCGTCTACGTGGACGCGACGCTCGGCGCCGGCGGACACTCCGAGCTCATCCTCGAATCCTTCCCGCAGGCACGCGTCGTCGGCCTCGACCGCGACACCGACGCCCATGCGATCGCGGGGGAGCGGCTGGCCCGCTTCGGCGATCGCTTCATCCCGGTACACACCCGCTACGACGGGATGGCCGACGCCCTCGACGATCTGGGGCTCTCGCTGTCCTCCGGCGGACCCGGCGTGGACGCGATCCTGTTCGACCTCGGGGTGTCGTCGATGCAGCTCGACCGCCCCGAACGGGGCTTCGCCTACTCCGTCGACGCCCCGCTCGACATGCGCATGAACGCGGAGGACCCGCTCACCGCGGCCGACGTGCTCAACACCTACTCGCACGGCGAGCTCGCGCGGATCCTGCAGCGCTACGGCGACGAGCGGTTCGCGGGCAAGATCGCCTCCGCGGTGCTCAAGGAGCGCGAGAAGGAGCCGTTCACCACCAGCGGCCGCCTCGTGGAGCTGCTCTACGCCACGATCCCCGCGCCCGCGCGCCGCACCGGCGGGCATCCGGCCAAGAGGACCTTCCAGGCCCTGCGCATCGAGGTCAACGCCGAGCTCGCCTCGCTGGAGGCCGCGGTTCCGCAGGGCCTCGACGCGCTCGCCCCGGACGGACGCATCGTCTTCCTGAGCTACCAATCGCTCGAGGACCGGATCGTCAAGGCCGCGCTCGCAGAGCGCACGCGCTCGAGCACCCCCGCCGGGCTCCCCGTCGACCTGCCCGGCACCGGCGCGACCTTCGAACTGCTCACCCGCGGCGCCGAGCGCGCCACCGACGACGAGATCGCCGAGAACCAGCGTGCGGCGCCCGTGCGGATGCGCGCGGCCCGCCGCCTCGAGACCCCCACCGACCGGACCCGCAGCACGAGGAGCGCGCGATGACCGCACCGAACGCGACCCAGGCACCGTCGAACCCGGACACCCGGACCCGGCGGGCTCCCGCGCGCCGCGACGACCGCGACACCTCCCGGCCCCGGTCGAGCTCCGCCCAGCGGGCCCTCGACCGCCGCCAGAAGCGGCTCGAGCAGCAGCGGGCCGTGCTCGCCTCCGGCGGCACCCTGCGCGAGACCCCGGCCGAGCGCGCCCTGCGCCGGCACCGCGACGGCGCCGAGTCCGCCGGGCTCATGGCGCGGCTGCCGCGCCCGCGCGCCGTGGTGCGCCGGGTCCCGTTCGTGCTGACCCTGATCGCCCTGGTGTGCGCCGGGCTGGGCATGACGCTGTGGTTGTCGACGGGCAGCGCCGAGAACTCCTACGAGTTGACCCGCCGCGAGGCCGCCAACACCGCGCTCGCGGAGAAGAAGGCGGCGCTCGAGCGCGACGTGAAGTCGGGGGAGAGCGCCCCCGGCCTCGCCGAGCGGGCGACCGCTCTCGGCATGATCCCCGCCGGCACCGTCCCGGTCCTCGTCGGCAAGGAGGGCGGCAAGGTCGTCGTCGTCGGTAAGCCCGAGCCCGCGACCGGGGCCGCCAAGCCCGCGCTGAACCCGCCGGCGCCGCGCACGGGCGATCCGAGCGGCGCCACCTCCAACGGATCCGGCACGCCGGTCGCCGGGAATTCCGGGCCCGCGCCTGCGGGCGGGGAACAATTGGTCACCATGAACCCCGGCAGCCCGACCGTCGTGAACGCGCCGACGACCGCACCGTCGCCGGCCGCGCAGAGTCCCGCTCCGAGCCCGGCGCCCCAGACGCCGGCCCAGGGGACGCCCCGGTGACCCGCGCCCAGCGCCCGCCGACGAAGACCCGGCCCACCGCCCGCTCCGGCGCACCGCGCACGCCCGCTCCCAAGCCCGGGCCCCAGTCCGCGCGCGCCCGGGTCAAGGGCGGTCGCGCCCCCGAGGCGTCCGCCGCCTTCAACGGTCGTGCCCGCGTCGGCGGCTGGGTGATCGTGGCGGTCTTCGCCGTCATCGCCGTGTGGCTCGGCGTGGTCCAGTTCGTGCAGGCGCCCTCCCTCTCCGCGAAGGCCGAGAGCCAGCGCCAGGTCAAGGAAGTACTGCCGGCGGTCCGCGGCTCGATCACCGACCGCGCCGGGCAGCCGATCGCCTTCACGATGGAGGCCAAGTCGCTGACCCTGCAGCCCGTCGCGGTGCGTAAGCAGATCCAGGAGAAGTACGACAAGGACGTCGAACTCGTCAAGGAGGGCGGCGACGCCGCGAAGGGAGTCGAGCCCGTCGGCGTCGACGACCGGCTGCAGGAGATCGCCAAGAAGATCGTCTCGGTCCTCGGCGACTCCGTCAGCGAGGACAAGCTGCTCGAGCAGATGCGCAGCAACGACACCTTCGTCTACCTGGCCCGCGGCGTCGACCCGGCCAAGGCGTCGGCGATCACCGACGAGTACGACGAGGTCGGCGCCGAGCGGCAGTCGATCCGCAACTACCCCGGCGGATCGCTCGCCGCGAACATCGTGGGCACCACCGGATTCGAGGGGCAGGGCCTGATCGGACTCGAGTCCTCGCTCGACTCGATCCTGGCCGGTAGCGACGGCTCGCGCACCTACGACCGCGGCTCCGACGGTGCGATCATCCCCGGCAGCACCCGCGACATCCATCCCGCCGCCGACGGCGCGCGGGTGGTGCTCACTCTCGACAACGACGTGCAGTTCTTCGTCCAGCAGGCCGTCGCGCAGGCGAAGGCCAAGTCCGGCGCCAAGAGCGTGCAGGCCGTGGTCCTCGACGCGAAGACCGGCCAGGTGATGGCGATGGGCGTCGACAACACCTTCAACCCGTCGCTCGGCATGAACAACCAGCCGGACTCTGCGCGCACCGGCAACCTCGCGGTCACCACGCCCTTCGAGCCCGGCTCGGTGAACAAGCTCATCACGGCCGTGGCCGCGATCGACGAGGGCAAGACCAAGCCCGATGAGGTGCTGCAGGTCCCGGGCCAGATCCGCATGTCCGGCGTCACCGTCAAGGACGCGTGGGCGCACGGCACCGAGCCGTACACCACCACCGGCGTCTTCGGTAAGTCCTCCAACGTGGGCACGCTGATGCTCGCGCAGCGCGTCGGCGAGGACGCCTTCGCCGATTACGTCGACCGCTTCGGCCTCGGCAAGGCCACCGCCGTGGGCCTGCCGGGCGAGTCCGGCGGCAACGTCCCCCCGCGCAACCAGTGGTCCGGCGGCACCTTCGCCAACCTGCCGATCGGCCAGGGCCTGTCGATGACGGTGCTGCAGATGGCCGGCATGTACCAGGCGCTCGCCAACGACGGGGTCCGGATCCCCCCGCGCATCATCAAGGAGGTCGACGGCGCCGCCAACCCCGCGTCCGGCGCCGAGCCCGTCCGCGTGATGAGCCCCGAGACCGCCCGCACCGTGCTCGACATGTTCCGTGCGGCCCTGCAGCGCGATCCGATGGGCTACCAGCAGGGCACCGGTGCGCCCGGCGCCGTCGAGGGCTACCAGATCAGCGGCAAGACCGGCACTGCGCAGCAGGTGGACCCGGTGACCAAGGCCTACTCGAACTCGCAGTACAACATCACCTTCGCGGGCGTCGCGCCCACGAACGATCCGCGGTTCGTCATCGGCCTGATGATGGACGCCCCCACCCGCAGCTCCGACGGCACGGGCGGGCAGTCCGCGGCACCCCTGTTCCACGACATCGCGTCCTTCCTCCTGCAGAAGTACGGCGTCCCGCTCTCGCCGCCGTCGAGGCCGTTGACGCTGGTGGCCGGGAAGTAGTTAACCGACGGGTAGGATCTACCGGTGCCCGAATCGACTCTCACACGTCCCGCCCACCCCCGCGGAGCGACACCGGCCGAGGTCGTGGCGCAGGTCGCGGGCGTCACCCTCGCCGGTGCCGACGCCGGCGAGCTGCGGCTGACCGGTGCCACCGTGCGCGCCCAGGAGGCGCGCGCCGGCGACCTGTTCTGCGCCGTGCCCGGCACCGCCACCCACGGCGCGCGCTTCGCCGCCGGGGCGATCGAGGCGGGGGCCGTCGCGGTCCTCACCGACGCCGACGGTGCCGCCCTCCTCGCCGAGGACGGCCTCGACGTGCCCGTCCTGCTGCACGGCGACCCGCGCTCGGTGCTGGGCCCCGTCGCGGCCGTCGTGTACGGCGCACCGTCGAGCCGGATGACGCTCGTCGGCATCACCGGCACCTCGGGCAAGACCACCACCAGTTACCTGGTCGAGGCGGCGCTCGCCGCGGGCGGCAACCCGACGGGCCTGATCGGCACCGTCGGCACCCGCATCGCCGGGGTCGACGTCCCGACCACGCTCACCACCCCCGAGGGCACCGCCCTGCAGGGCCTGTTCGCGTCCATGGTCGAGCGCGGCGTCACCGCCGCCGTGATGGAGGTGAGCTCGCACGCCCTGGACCAGAACCGGACGGGCGGCAGCCGGTTCGCGGTCGGCGGCTTCACCAACCTGAGCCAGGACCACCTCGACTACCACCCCACGATGGAGGACTACTTCGCCGCGAAGTCGCTGCTCTTCATCGGTCCCGAGGCGTGCGACCGCGCAGTGATCTGCGTCGACGACGAGTGGGGCCAGCGCATGGCGGAGCTGCGCCGCGCGGCCGAGCTGCCGCTGGTCACCGTCGCCACCGCCGGTCCCGCCGACTGGACCGCCGGCGAGGTCGCCGCGCATTCGGACGGCACCCAGCGGTTCACGCTGAGCGGCCCGGACGGGCAGACCTTCTCCGCCGTGGTCGGCCTGCCCGGCGCCTACAACGTCGCCAACGCCGCGCTGGCCCTGGTCATCGCGCACGAGGCGGGCGTCCCGCTCGCCGACGCCGCGCGCGGTATCGGCGCCGTCGCGGTGCCCGGCCGGGTGCAGCGGATCGACCGCGGTCAGGACTTCCTCGCCGTCGTGGACTACGCGCACAAGCCCGCCGCGCTGGACGCGGTGATCGCGACGCTGCGCGGCCAGACGGCCGGCCGCATCGCCGTCGTCGTGGGCGCGGGCGGCGACCGCGACCGCGGCAAGCGCCCGCTCATGGGCGAGGCCGCGGCGCGCGCCGCCGAGCTCGTCATCGTCACCGACGACAACCCGCGTACCGAGGACCCGGCCGCGATCCGCGCCGCCGTGGTCGCGGGCGCCCGCGCCGTCGCGGGCGGCGGCGAGATCCGGGAGGTCGGCGACCGCCGCGCCGCGATCGCCGAGGCGATCGACTGGGCCCGCACCGGCGACGTCGTGCTCGTCGCGGGCAAGGGCCACGAGGCCGGCCAGGAGATCCACGGCGTCAAGCACCCCTTCGACGACCGCGACGAGGTCGCGGCGGCGCTCGAGGCGCGCGCCGCAGGGGAGGCCGGCGCATGATCGAGCTCACCCTGCGCGAGGTCGCCGAGATCGTCGGCGGCACACTGCACGACGTGCCCGACCCCGAGGCGCGGGTCACCGGCACCGTCGAATTCGATTCGCGCGAGATCGGCCCCGGCGGCCTGTTCCTGGCGCTGCCCGGCGCGCGCGTCGACGGCCACGACTTCGCCGCCACGGCGATCGAGAAGGGCGCGGTCGCCGTGCTCGGCGCCCGCCCCGTCGGTGTCCCGGCGATCGTGGTGCCCGTCTCGGGCGAGACCGACAACCGCGTGATGGCGTTGGAGAACGACTCCGACGGCGCCGGCGCCGCGGTGCTGCGGGCCCTGGGCGAGCTGGCCGCGCACTGCACGAAGGCCCTCGCCGCCGACGGGCTGACCGTCGTCGGCGTGACCGGTTCCGCGGGCAAGACGTCGACCAAGGACCTCATCGCGGCGGTGCTGCGGCCGCTCGGCGAGACCGTCGCGCCGCCGGGCTCCTTCAACAACGAGATCGGCCACCCCTGGACGGCGCTGCGCGCCACCGCGTCCACGAAGTTCCTGGTGCTGGAGATGTCGGCCCGCGGCGAGGGGCACATCGCCGCGCTGGCGAAGGTGGCTCCGCCGCGGATCGGCGTCGAGCTCAACGTGGGCACCGCGCACCTGGGCGAGTTCGGCTCGCGCGAGGCGATCGCCCGGGCCAAGGGCGAGCTCGTCGAGGCGCTGCCCGCGGACGGCGTCGCCGTGCTCAACGCCGACGACGCCGCGGTCGCGGCGATGGCGTCGCGGACCGGCGCCCGCGTGGTCTTCTACGGGACCGGTGAGGCGGAGATCGCCGCGACGGACGTGCGCATCGACGCGCGGGCCCGCGCCGCGTTCACCCTGCGCAGCCCGGCGGGCTCGGCCCCGGTCGCGCTCAAGGTGCACGGCGAACACCAGGTGCACAACGCATTGGCCGCTGCGGCCGTCGGCCTCGAGTGCGGCGCGAGCGTCGAGCAGGTCGCGGACGCGCTTTCGGGCGCGGGAGCGGCCTCGCCGCGCCGGATGGACGTCTTCACCACCGACGAGGGCGTCACCGTGGTCAACGACACCTACAACGCCAACCCCGACGCGATGCGGGCCGCGCTCCGCAGCCTCGTGCTCATGTCCGAGCACGACGAGGCGGGGGAGCGGCTGCCCCGCCGGGAACGACGCCGCACCTTCGCGGTGCTCGGCGAGATGGGCGAGCTCGGCGAGGACTCGATCCTCGAACACGACCGGCTCGGACGGTTCCTGGTGCGGCTCGACATCACCTCCACGATCTGCGTCGGCACTTCCCGCGCGGTGCACGCGCTGTGGCAGGGCGCCGTGATGGAGGGGTCGTGGGGCAGCGAGGCGGTGCGCGTCGACACCCGCGAGGAGGCCGTGCAGCGGCTGCGCGACGAGCTGGCCCCGGGCGACCTCGTTTTGGTCAAGGCGTCCAAGTCCGAGAAGATGTGGGAGGTCGCCGAGCACCTGGGCACGGTCGGCCCGCGTACCGATAACGAGAACGGGGAGTCACCGAAGTGATCCAGATCCTGTTCGCGGGCGGCATCTCGCTGGCCGTGGCGATCCTGCTCACACCCGTCCTGATCCGGGTCTTCTCCCGGCAGGGCTTCGGTCAGGAGATCCGCGTCGAAGGGCCGCAGAGCCACCAGAAGAAGCGCGGCACCCCGTCGATGGGCGGCGTCGCGATCATCGTCGCCCTGTGGGCCGGCTACCTCGGTGCGCACCTGCTCGGCTGGAACTCCGGCCCCGGCCCCAGCGCCTCCGGCCTGCTGGTGCTCGGCCTGGCGACCTCGCTCGCGATCGTCGGCTTCCTCGACGACTTCATCAAGGTCCGCAAGCAGCGCAACCTCGGCCTGAACAAGACCGCCAAGACCGTGGGCCAGACCGTGGCCGCGCTGATCTTCGGCGTGCTGGCGCTGCAGTTCCCCAACGCGAACGGCGTGCGACCGGCCAGCGAGTTCCTCAGCTACACGCGCGACATCAACACCATCTCGATGGGCGCGATCGTCTTCGTCATCTTCTGCTGGTTCGTCGTCTCGGCCTGGTCGAACGCGGTGAACTTCACCGACGGCCTCGACGGCCTCGCCGCCGGCTCGATGGCGATGGTGCTGGGCAGCTACGTGCTCATCAGCTTCTGGCAGTTCCGCTACGCCTGCGAGACCAAGCAGGTCGCCGGCTGCTACGACGTGCGCGACCCGCTCGACCTCGCGCTCATCGCGGTGGCCGCGGGCGGCGCCTGCCTCGGCTTCCTGTGGTGGAACGCGGCGCCCGCCAAGATCTTCATGGGCGATACCGGCTCGCTCATGCTCGGCGGCCTGCTCGCCGGGCTGTCCATCACCACCCGCACCGAGCTGCTCGCCGTCGTGCTCGGCGCACTGTTCGTCGCCGAGATGGTCTCGGTCGTCATCCAGATCGCGGTCTTCCGCTCGACGGGCCGCCGCGTCTTCCGCATGGCGCCCTTCCATCACCACTTCGAGCTCTCCGGGTGGGCCGAAACCACGGTGATCATCCGGTTCTGGCTGCTCACCGCGATCGCCTGCGGCCTGGGCCTGGTGCTGTTCTACGCCGAGTTCCTCGGCTCCGGCGCGGTCGGCTGATGCTCCCCGGCCCCGGTACCGCCGTCCTGGTCGCCGGTGGCGGCGTGACGGGTCCCGCGGTCGCGCGGGCCCTGCTGCGGCTCGGGGCCACGGTCACCGTCGCCGACGGCAAGCCCGCGGCGCGGGAGAAGATCGCCGCGGAGGTGCCGGGCATCACCGTCGCGGACCTCGACGGGCACGACCCGTCCGGGTACGCGCTGGTCGTCGTCGCGCCCGGCTTCCGGCCCACCGCCCCCGTCGTCGTGGCCGCCGAGGCCGCGGGCGTCGAGGTGATCGGCGACGTGGAGCTGGCGTGGCGGATCGACCGCGCCGGCGTCTTCGGTGCGCCCCGCGATTGGCTCGTGGTGACCGGGACGAACGGCAAGACCACCACCACGCAGATGCTCGAGGGCGTTCTGCTGCACGCGGGCCTGCGCGCCGTGGCCTGCGGCAACATCGGCCGCCCCGTGATCGACGCGATCGGCGACGCCGCCGACCCGCGGGTCCTCGCGGTCGAGCTCTCGTCGTTCCAGCTGCACTGGGCCCCGTCGGTGCGCCCGCGCGCGGGCGTCGTGCTCAACGTCGCCGAGGACCATCTCGACTGGCACGGCTCGATGGCCGCGTACACCGCGGACAAGGCGCGGGCGCTCGCCGGGGACCTGGCCGTCATCGGCCTCGACGACCCCGTCGCCTCGGGCCTGCGCGGGGAGGTCACCGTCGGCTTCACCACCGGCGAGCCGGGCCCGGGGGAGTACGGGGTGCGCGACGGCGTGCTCGTCGACGGTGCCGGCGATCCGGTGCTGCCCGCCGACCGGGTGTCGCCGCCCGGGCCCGCCGGCATCGCGGACGCCCTCGCGGCGACCGCGCTCGCGCAGGCCGTGGGCGTGAGCGCGGCGCAGGCGGGCGAGGCGCTCGGCGCGTTCCGGGTGGGCGCACACCGCGCGGAACCGGTCGCGACGGTCCGCGGCGTGACCTACATCGACGACTCCAAGGCCACCAACCCGCACGCGGCACTGAACTCGATCGAGGCGCACGAGCGGGTGGTCTGGGTCGCGGGCGGGCAGCTCAAGGGCGCCGATGTGGGCCCGCTGATCGCCCGCGTCGCCCCGCGGCTCGCCGGCGCGGTCCTGTTGGGGCTCGATCGGGAGGAGATCGCCGCCGCATTGGCGCGACACGCGCCGGATGTCCCCGTGGTTCGGGTGTCTTCGGGCGACGATGTTCCTGTGTCTCCTGTGACTAATGATGCAAGCCGTTCTGTAGGGACGTCTGGTGCAGCCGATGTGCGAGTGTCCGGCGATGCGGATGCGGTGATGGCCGCGGTCGTGGTCGAGGCCGCCCGGATCGCCGAAGCCGCACTGAACGACAGTGCCGCCGCCCCCTCCGGTGCATCGGGCCCGCTCGCTGCGCTCCCGGCTCCCGTCGTGCTGCTCGCCCCCGCGGCGGCGTCGCTCGACATGTTCACCTCGTACGGGCACCGCGGCGACGCCTTCGCCGCGTCCGCCCGCGCGCTCGGAGCCGCATCGTGAGCCGCGCCGGCAAGGCCGCCACCGACTCCGACACCGATACCGATCTCGCGCCCGGCGGCATCAACGCGCCCGAGAGCGCCGAGTTCGACGCGCAGCCCCAGGAGACGGGCGCGTCGAGCACGGGTGCCCGCGGCGCGGCGGCCGCGTCCGCGGCGCGCTCGGGTGCGGACGTCGCGCGCGGCGGCGCCTCCCTGCTGCGCGGGGCCGTCGTGGGGCTGGCGACGGCGCTGCGCCGGCCGCTGGCCTCCTTCCACCTGATCCTCGGCCTCACCGCGGTGCTCACCGTGATGGGCCTGATCATGGTGCTCTCGGCGTCGTCGGTGGAGGACATCAGCGCCACCGGCTCGCCGTACGACAAGTTCATCAGCCAGCTGATCTACGTCAGCCTCGGCGTGCTCGCCTTCATCCTCGCCCTGTACCTGCGGCCCGCTGTGCTGCGCCGGGTCGCGCTCGGCGGCGTGCTGGTCTCGCTCGCGCTGCTCGCGGCCGTGCTCGTGCCGGGAGTCGGCACCAAGGTCGGCGGCGCGCGCCGCTGGATCGACGTGGGCGGCTTCACGCTGCAGCCCTCGGAGATCGCCAAGGTCGCGCTCATCGTGTGGGGCGCGCACCTGCTCGCCGATCGCGGGCGCAAGGGCAACATCAAGGAGCTGCTGCTGCCGCTCGGCCCCGTCGTCGTTCTGATGGCCGCGCTGATCGTCGCCGAGCCGAACCAGTCGACGGCCATGATCATCGTCGGCGTCGGCGCCATGCTGCTCTACTACGCGGGCCTGTCGTCGAAGCTGATCGGCTCGCTGGTCGTGGTCTTCACCCTGCTCGGCGTGTTCTTCGCGCTGGCGGAGGGCTACCGCTCGGCGCGCGTGCAGGCCTGGCTCGGCCGCACCGACGACGCACTCGGCGCCAACTACCAGTCCAACCAGGCACGGTACTCGCTCGCGGACGGCGGCCTGTTCGGCGTGGGGCTCGGCAACTCCACCGCCAAGTGGAGTTATCTGCCCAACGCGCACAACGACTTCATCTTCGCCATCATCGGCGAGGAGCTCGGCTACCTCGGCGCCGGCCTGGTGATCGTCATGTTCGGCATCCTCACCTGGGTGGGCATGCGGATCGCGAGCCGGGTCGCCGACCCGTTCCTGCGGCTGATGGCCGCCACCATCACCACGCTCATCGCGCTGCAGGCGATCATCAACATGGGCTACGTGGTGGGCCTGCTGCCCGTGACCGGCATCCAGCTGCCCCTGCTCTCCGCGGGCGGCAACTCCGTGATCCTCGTGCTGTTCATGATGGGGCTGCTCGCCAACGCCGCCCGGCACGAGCCCGAGGCGATCGCCGCACTGGCCGGCGGCCGCGAGAGCCGCACCGGCCGCCTGCTGCGCCTGCCCAAGCCGCTGCCGTACATCCCGCCGCGCCCCGAGCGTCCGGCCGGTCGCGGCCCCGCCCCGCGACAGGCGCGCCCCGCGCCCGCGCGACGTGCGCCTTCGCGGCCGTCCGCACCGTCGCCGTACGATCGACACCCGTACGGTGATGAGAACCTGGCCCGGCGCCGTGACTCCCGCCGGGATCTGCCGCCGATGCGCTCGCAGGGGCGCTCGTCGGAGCCCTGGCGGGGGGAGCGCGCCGGACAGCAGCGGAACGCGCCGCGGCAGCAGCAGCGGCGCCGAGGACAGGAAAAGGGCAGACGGGCGTGGTGAGTTCTTCTCGATCGGTTTCGGTGGTGGTGGCCGGTGGCGGCACCGCAGGACACATCGAACCCGCGCTGGCGGTGGCCGACGCCGTCCGGGCCCAGAGCCCCGACGCCGAGGTCACCGCTCTGGGCACGCCGAAGGGGCTCGAGGGCCGGCTCGTCCCGGAGCGCGGCTACCCGCTCGCGATGATCCCGCCGGTGCCCCTGCCCCGTAAGCCCGGCAAGGACCTGGCGAAGCTGCCCTTCACCCTCACCGGCGCCGTGCGCCGCACCCGGAAGGTGCTGCGCGAGACCGGTGCCGACGTCGTCATCGGCTTCGGCGGCTACGTCGCGCTGCCCGCCTACCTCGCAGCCCGGAGCATGGGCCTGCCGATCGTCATCCATGAGGCCAACGCCAGCGCCGGCGTCGCGAACAAGGTCGGCGCCAAGCTGGCCACGAAGGTCTTCGCCGCCGTGCCCGGGTCGGGCGTGCCGGCCGAGGTGGTCGGCATCCCCGTCCGTGCCTCCATCACCGGCCTCGACCGCGCGGCCCTGCGCGCCGAGGCCCGCGCCCACTTCGGGCTGCCCGTCGACGGGCCCGTCGTGCTGGTCTTCGGCGGCAGCCAGGGCGCGGTCCGCCTCAACGACGGGGTCGTGGGCGCCGCCCGGGACTTCGCCGACGCGGGGATCGGCGTGCTGCACGCCTACGGCCCCAAGAACTCCGTCGACGTGGCCGTGCCCGGCTATGTCGCCGTGCCCTACCTGTCCCGGATGGATCTCGCCTACGCCGCCGCCGACCTCGCCGTGTGCCGGTCCGGGGCGATGACGGTGGCCGAGGTCGCCGCGGTCGGGCTGCCCGCCGTCTACGTGCCCCTCGCGCACGGCAACGGCGAGCAGGCGCTCAACGCGCAGCCCGTGGTGGCCGCGGGCGGCGGCCTGCTCGTCGATGACGCCGCCTTCACGCCGGACCTGGTGCGCGAGACCGTGATCCCGCTGGCGGGCGATGCCGCCCGGCTCGCCGCCATGAGCGCCGCCGCCGGCGGCACCGGGCACCGGGACGCGGCGGGCACCGTCGCCGCCGCGGCCCTCGCACTGGCACAGGAGAGGCGGAAGTCGTGACCGACTCGACCGGAGCGCTGCCCGAACGGTTGCAGCGCGTCCACATGGTGGGCATCGGCGGTGCCGGCATGTCGGGCATCGCCCGGATCCTGCTCGCCCGCGGCGGCCAGGTGTCGGGCTCCGACGCCAAGGAGTCGCGCGGCGTGATCGCCCTGCGTGCCCGCGGTGCCCAGGTCCAGGTGGGCCACAGCCCCGAGGCGCTCGACCTGCTGCCCGGCGGCCCGACGGTGGTCGTGACCACCCATGCGGCCATCCCCAAGGACAACCCGGAGCTGGTCGAGGCCCAGCGCCGCGGAATCCCCGTGATCCTGCGGCCCGAGGTGCTCGCCGACCTCATGGACGGCTACCGCACCCTGCTGGTGAGCGGCACCCACGGCAAGACCTCCACCACGTCGATGGCGGTCGTGGCCCTGCAGCACTGCGGCGCCAACCCGTCCTTCGCGGTGGGCGGCGAGCTCAACGAGTCGGGCACCAACGCCTTCCACGGCACGGGCGACGTCTTCGTCGCCGAGGCCGACGAGTCCGACGGCTCGCTGCTGCAGTACGCGCCCGACGTGGTGGTCGTCACCAACGTCGAGGCCGATCACCTCGACTTCTTCGGCTCGGAGGAGAAGTACGTCGCGGTCTTCGACGCCTTCACCGAGCGGATCCGCCCCGGCGGCACCCTGGTCGTGTGCCTCGACGACCCAGGTTCGGCGGCCCTCGCGCAGCGGACCCACGCCACGCTGCGGGCCCGTGGCGTCCGCGTGCTCGGCTACGGCGAGGGCGTGCGCCCGGACCTCGCGCCGGACGTACCGCTCGCCGCGCAGCTGATCGACTACAAGCCGCGTGCCGAGGGCGGCATGCTCAAGGTGCGCTTCACCGACGACGACGGTGCCGTCACCGATCGGGCGCTCCTGCTCGGCGTGCCCGGGAAGCACATGGCGCTCAACGCGGTCGCCGCGACGCTCGCCGTGGCCGCGACCGGTTTCCCGATGGCGAAGGCGATCGCGGGCATCGAGGCGTTCGGCGGGGTGCACCGCCGGTTCCAACTCCGCGGCACCGAGCAGGGGGTGCGCGTCTTCGACGATTACGCGCACCACCCGACCGAGGTCCGTGCCGTCCTGACGGCGGCCGCCGAGATGGTGGCCAAGCAGGCGGGACCGGGCCGGGTCGTCGTCGCCTTCCAGCCCCATCTGTACTCGCGCACCGAGCAGTTCGCGGCCGAGTTCGCGGAGGCGCTCAGCCTGGCCGACGAGGTCGTGGTGCTCGACGTCTACGGCGCGCGGGAGGATCCGCTGCCGGGAGTGACGGGGGAGCGGATCGCCGAGAAGGTGACCGCCTCCGTGCGGTACGTGCCCATCCAGGCCGAGGTGGCGGGCGTGGTCGCCGGCCTCGCGCACGCCGGCGACGTGGTGATCACCATGGGCGCGGGTGATGTGACGATGCAGGCGCCGACCATCCTGAACGCACTGGCGCAGCGCGCCGCCGAGGCGGGCGCGTGAGCGCTCCCGTGCGCAGGCGCGTGCCGGGTCTGCGGCGCCTGCTGCTGATCCTGCTCGCGCTGGTCGTCGTGGGCGCTCTCGCGGCCGCGGCGTACTTCTCGCCGGTGCTCTCCGCGCGCGACGTGTCCGTGACCGGCGCGACGAACGCCCCGGCCGATCAGGTCGCGAAGGTGGTGGAGCCGCTCAAGGGGCGCCCGCTGCTGCAGATCACGCCCGGGCAGCGCGATGCGTACGCCGCGCAGGTGATCGCGGTGAGCCCGTGGATCGATCGCGCGACCGTGACGGTGTCCTATCCGTCGACGCTGGTCGTCGAGGTGACCGAGCGCGAGGTCGTGGCCTACGCGCAGCGTCCGGCCGGCACGGTGCTCGTGGACGCGAAGGGCGTGCCGTTCATCAAGGTGGGGGAGCCGCCGATCCTCACCCCGAAGCTGACCGTCGACGATCCGAAGTCGGACGACCCGGCGACGACGGCCTCGATCGCCGTCCTGAAGTCCCTGCCGCCCGATCTGCACGGGCAGGTCGTCGAGATCGGCGCGGATTCGCCGGCCAACGTGCGATTCGTGTTGCGCGACAAGCGGGTCGTGTACTGGGGCGACGCCTCGCGGGCCGACGCGAAGACCGCGGCGCTGCGCATGGTGCTCACCCGTCCGGGCAAGGAGTTCACCGTGATCAATCCGGACATGCCGACCACGCGCTGAGTGTGCGCTTGCGCTCACCGAGAACGTTTTTCCCCGACACGCCCACGCGCTTGCAGGGCAAGCGGCGCACCGCCCTCTACCTTGGTTTCAGACCAGCTACTTGACATAACTTTAAGCCTTCTGTTGAGGTTTAGGGTTCGTCTCGAAGCACAGATTTCACATCCATGGGAAGGCGAAACATGACCGCCGCGCACAACTACCTCGCCGTAATCAAGGTCGTCGGCATCGGCGGCGGCGGCGTCAACGCCGTGAACCGGATGATCGAACAGGGGCTCAAGGGCGTCGAGTTCATCGCGATCAACACCGACGCACAGGCACTCATCATGAGCGACGCCGACGTCAAGCTCGACGTGGGCCGCGACTCGACCCGGGGCCTCGGCGCCGGCGCCGATCCCGAGGTGGGCCGCAAGGCCGCCGAGGACGCCAAGGACGAGATCGAGGAGCTCCTCAAGGGCGCCGACATGGTCTTCGTCACGGCGGGCGAGGGTGGCGGCACCGGTACCGGTGGCGCCCCCGTCGTCGCGAGCATCGCCCGCAAGCTGGGCGCGCTCACCGTCGGTGTCGTGACCCGTCCGTTCACGTTCGAGGGCGCCCGCCGCGGCAAGCAGGCCGAGCAGGGCATCACCTCGCTGCGCGAGTCCTGCGACACGCTCATCGTGATCCCGAACGACCGCCTGCTGCAGCTCGGTGATGTCAGCGTCTCCGCGCTGGACGCGTTCAAGAGCGCCGACGAGGTGCTCCTCAACGGTGTCCAGGGCATCACCGACCTGATCACCACGCCGGGCCTGATCAACGTCGACTTCGCGGACGTCAAGAGCGTCATGTCCGGCGCCGGCAGCGCCCTCATGGGCATCGGCTCGGCGCGGGGCGAGGGTCGCGCGCTCAAGGCCGCCGAGGCCGCGGTGAACTCGCCGCTGCTCGAGACCTCGATGGAGGGCGCGCACGGCGTGCTCATGTCCATCGCCGGTGGCAGCGACCTGGGCCTGTTCGAGATCAACGAGGCCGCGTCGCTGGTGCAGGGCGCCTCGCACGAGGACGCGAACATCATCTTCGGCACCGTGATCGACGACAACCTCGGCGACGAGGTGCGGATCACCGTCATCGCGGCCGGCTTCGACGGGGGCGCGCCCGCGCGTCGCCCGGTCACCCGGATCGGCGGCCAGCACACGGCCCCCGAGCCGGCCGCCGCGGAGCCGGAGGAGCGTCGGGGCAACCCGTTCGGCGCCCGCCCGGCGCGCGCCAACGACCCGTTCGCCGCAGGCCCCGCCGGCCGCGAGTCGCGGCCGGACGACGACTTCGATCTCGACGTCCCCTCGTTCCTGCAGAACCGCCGCTGAACGATCTTCTGCCGACGGCGCTTCCGGCTCTGCCGGGGGCGCCGTCAGTAGTCTTGTGCCATGACTGAACCCGCGAACGCTCCTGTCCCTGCGCACCGGGTCCGGCGGGTGACCACCACCCGCGCGGGCGGTGTCTCGCAGGCCCCCTACGACACCTTCAACCTCGGCGATCACGTCGGCGACGATCCCGCCGCGGTGGCGGCGAACCGGCTGCGCCTCGAGCGCGAGATCGGCGTCGAGCCCGGCCACGTCGTCTGGATGGAGCAGATCCACAGCCGCACCGTCACCGTCGTCGACGGTCCGCGGGACGAGCCCGTGGAGGCCACCGATGCGCTCGTGACGACGGTGCCGGGGCTCGCCCTCGCCGTGCTCACCGCCGACTGCGTGCCGGTGCTCCTCTCGGACGACGAGGCCGGGGTGCTCGCGGCCGTGCACGCGGGGCGCGTCGGCGCCCGGATCGGCATCGTGCCCGCCGTGGTCGAGGCCATGCGGGACCTCGGCGCGCGCCCCGAGCGGATGGGCGCGTTCCTCGGGCCCGCCGCCAGCGGTGCCCAGTACGAGGTGCCCGCGTCGATGGCGGCCGATGTGGACAAGCACCTGCCCGGCAGCCGGTGCCGCACCGCGAAGGGCACCGACGGTCTGGACCTGCGGGCGGGCATCCGCCGGCAGCTCGAGGGTCTGGGGGTGGCCGGCGTCGCGGTGGACCCGCGCGACACCATCACCGACCCCACCCTGTTCTCGCACCGCCGTGGTGCGCCGACCGGACGGCTCGCCTCCGTGATCTGGATCGACACGGCGAAATGACATCGATGGGATTCGTGCGCGTGTCGGAACCGCGTTTCGCGCGCCACGCCCACTAATCTCACTTCCATAACGACAGTCACAACCGTCACACCAGCCCATGCAGGCGCCGAGGAAGGGCAAAGATGAGCACTCTGCACAAGGTCAAGGCGTACTTCGGGATGGTTCCGCTGGACGCCTACGACGACGGATACGTCGACGAGGGCGTCCCGCAGCCGCGCGGGCGCCGCAGCCTCGACGACGACTTCGACGACTACCGCGCGGACTACCGCGGTGACCGCGGCTACGCCTACGACGGCCGCCTCGCCGACGAGTACGACGCGTACCAGCCCGCCTACGACGACGGCTACGCCGCTCGTGGCGCCGGCTACGACGACCGGTACGACCGCGGCTACCGCGAGCCCGCCCGGCCCTCGCTGCCGCGCCTGGAGCCGCTGCGGGACGCCTCGCGGTCGGTCGCCCCGTCCACCCGTGGCGCGCTGGCGATGGACACCCGTGCCGACGTGCTGAGCCAGGAGAACCCGATGTCGCGCATCACCACCCTGCGTCCCACCTCGTACGAGGAGGCGCGCACGATCGGTGAGCGCTTCCGCGAGGGCATCCCGGTGATCATGGACCTCACCGCGATGGACAACGCCGACGCCAAGCGTCTCGTCGACTTCGCCGCGGGCCTGACGTTCGCGCTGCACGGCTCCTTCGACCGGATCACCACCAAGGTGTTCATGCTGGCCACGGCCGATGTCGACGTGACGGAGGAGGACCGGGCCCGCATCGCGGAGACCGGCTTCTACAACCGCTGACGAATTCGGGCAGACTGTACCGGTGCAAGCATTCTGGGTCGTCGTCTACACACTGCTCTCGATCTTCTGGTTCCTTCTGATCGTCCGGCTCGTGGTCGAGGTGGTGAAGTCCTTCGCGCGCGAGTGGTTCCCCTCGGGGATCGTGGCCGTGATTCTCGAAGCAGTGTTCACCGTCACGGATCCTCCGCTCAAGGCTCTCCGGAAGGTGTTGCCTTCGCCGCAGCTCGGACCGATCCGGCTGGATCTGTCGTTCATCGTGCTGTTTCTGCTGGTCGCGGTCGCGCAGCGGATCGTCGCGGGGCTGGCCGTCTAGCCTCGGTCGCCGGCGCGACGCGTGCAGGAACCGGACATTTCATTGCGTGATTGTTGGGTGATGAGGAACAAACGGGTCTGGTGTGACAGGATGTGCACTAGTTACAGTGTTGGTCCGAGTGACTTGAGATCTGTCGAGCAGCCGAATTGAGGGGAAACGACCTATGAAGCTGACACCCGCCGACGTGCGGAACGTGGCGTTCAGCAAGCCGCCTATCGGAAAGCGCGGCTACAACGAGGACGAGGTGGATCAGTTCCTCGATCTGGTCGAGACCGAGCTCGCTCGGCTGATCGACGAGAACAACGATCTGCAGCAGCGCAACGCCGAGCTCGAGCGCGAGCTCGGTGAGGCCCGCGCCGGTGGCGGCGAGCAGCCGTCGGCCGACAGCACCGTCGCCTTCGCGTCGCCGACGCCGAACGCGCCGGCCGTCGCCGAGCCGGCTCCGGCCGCCGCTGCCGCGGCGCCGGCCACCACCGAGGAGGCGCACGTGCGCGCCGCCAAGGTGCTCGGCCTCGCGCAGGAGACCGCCGACCGCCTCACGAGCAACTCGCGCTCCGAGGCCGAGAAGCTGGTCGCGGATGCGCGCGCCCAGTCGGAGGCCATGGTCACCGACGCCCGGCAGAAGGCCGAGGCCATGGTGGCCGACGCCCGCCAGCGCTCCGATGCGCTGCTCGCCGATGCCCAGACCCGCTCGGAGAACCAGCTGCGCCAGGCGCAGGAGCGCTCCGACGCTCTGCAGGCCGAGGCCGAGACGAAGCACACCGAGATCATGACCACCATCAACCAGCAGCGCACGGTGCTGGAGGGTCGGATCGAGCAGCTCAAGACCTACGAGCGCGAGTACCGCACCCGCCTCAAGACCTACCTCGAGGGGCAGCTCGAGGAGCTGCAGTCGCTGCGCAGCGCCGCTCCGGTCGATCACGGCCAGGGTCGCGGTGGCGACTTCAACGATCCCGGCAACGCCGCCGGCGGCAACCAGCAGTACAAGTAGGCGCTGGTACCTGCCGGTACTAGGGCGGAGTTGTCATGCTGCTAGCCGCACTGGGGGCGACGATCATCGGGTTCATCCTGTTGATCGTCGCCCTGGTCACGGCCAATCTCTGGCTCGCGATCGCCTGCGTCGTGGTCTCGGTGGTGGGCGTGGGCCTGCTCCTCGGCGACGTTCTCACCTATCGCCGCGGTGACCGCGACAAGGCCGACGCCGAGCGTGGCCGCGCGTGGAGCCCGGGGGACCGATCGGACGA
Organism: Tsukamurella pulmonis; assembly: GCF_900103175.1. Lineage (NCBI taxonomy): Bacteria > Bacillati > Actinomycetota > Actinomycetes > Mycobacteriales > Tsukamurellaceae > Tsukamurella > Tsukamurella pulmonis. The sequence continues at coordinate 2,981,112 of NZ_FNLF01000002.1, read as the reverse complement.
CGATCGGGACGAAGGTGACGCGGCAACCGCCGCCGCTGCGCCGGCGGCGCAGCCCGAGAGCGATCCGGAGGAGCTCGACGACGCCGCTCGCGAGGCCGGCACCGTCGGGCACGAGGAGTTCGGTCGTCACGACGCCCCGGCGGAGGACGACGACGCCCGCCCCACGACCCAGTTCGTGCTGGGGCCGCTGGGCGGCCCGACGGGCTGGGAGCACGAATCGCCCGCCGACACCGACGACGAGGCCACCCGTGGCCTGTTCGCCCCGGGCAAGTACGACCCGGACATGACCGATCAGATCCCGCAGATCCGGATCGATCAGGCGTGGGGTTCGGAATGGACCCCGCCGCAGGAGCCGGAGTCGGGATCGGAACATCCCGACGGGAAATGACGTTGCACCGAGCGCTATTGTTGGTGCTAGCACTGCGTTGATCCGGCCATCACCGGGGAGCATCCGGAAGAAACGGTTCCCGTTCGCGGGGCCGGACTAGAACCGGACGGGTGGGCCCGTCACAGCCTTCGAGAAAGAGGCGCCGCCCGTGCGGCGCAAGCGGGGTGGTACCGCGGTCACCGGCTACAGGGCCGGGAATCGTCCCCGTGCTGGTAGTAACGGCACGAGGAGCCCACCGTGAGTGACAAGCGCCCCTATCCGCTGGTCGACATGACCCGCGACGATGCGAGCCCCGCGAAGACGGGCACCCCGTCGTTCCCCGATCTCGAGGAGCGGGTGCTCGCCTACTGGGCCGAGAACGACACGTTCCGCAAGACGATCGCGAACCGCGCGGAGGCCGAGGAGTTCGTCTTCTACGACGGTCCGCCCTTCGCCAACGGCCTGCCCCACTACGGCCACCTGCTCACCGGCTACGTCAAGGACCTCGTCCCGCGCTACCAGACGATGCGCGGCAAGAAGGTGGACCGCCGCTTCGGGTGGGACACCCACGGCCTGCCCGCCGAGCTCGAGGCCGAGCGCCAGCTGGGGATCAAGGACAAGTCCGAGATCGAGACCATGGGCGTGGAGAAGTTCAACGACTACTGCCGCACGTCGGTGCTGCGGTACACGGAGGAGTGGCGCCAGTACGTCACCCGCCAGGCCCGCTGGGTGGACTTCGACAACGACTACAAGACGCTCGACCTGGACTTCATGGAGTCCGTCATGTGGGCGTTCAAGACCCTGCACGAGAAGGGCCTGATCTACCAGGGCTACCGCGTGCTGCCGTACTCCTGGTACGAGCAGACGCCCCTGTCGAACCAGGAGTCCAAGCTCGACGACGCCTACAAGATGCGGCAGGACCCGGCGGTCACCGTCGGGATGCCGTTGCGCACCAAGGGCACTCCGCTCGAGGCGCTCGACGGTGTCGAGGCCCTGATCTGGACCACCACGCCGTGGACGCTGCCCTCGAACCTCGCGATCGCCGTGCATCCCGATCTGGACTACGTGCACGTCATCGGCGCGGACGGCAAGGACTACCTGCTGGCGGAGGCGCGCCTGGGCGTGTACGCCCGCGAGCTCGGCGAGGAGCCGGAGGTCAAGGGGCGCTACAAGGGCCGCGAGCTGGAGTTCGCCGCGTACGAGCCGCCGTTCGACTTCTTCGCCGGACACCCGAAGGCGCACGTGACGCTGCTCGCCGACTACGTGACGACCGATTCCGGTACCGGCGTGGTGCACCTCGCGCCCGCGTTCGGTGAGGAGGACATGGACCTCGCCACCGGCAAGTACGGCATCGAGGTCGTGCAGCCGCTCGACCCGGGCGGCAAGTTCACCTCCGCGGTCCCGCCGTACGAGGGGCTGCAGGTCTTCGACGCGAACCCCGTCATCGCCAAGGACCTCAAGGCCAAGGGCCGGCTGCTGCGGCACGAGACCATCGAGCACAGCTACCCGCACTCGTGGCGCTCGGGTCAGCCGCTGATCTACATGGCCGTACCCTCGTGGTTCGTCGAGGTCACCAAGATCATCCCGCGCATGCTGGAGCTGAACCAGGACATCACCTGGAACCCCGCGCACATCCGCGACGGCCAGTTCGGCAAGTGGGTCGAGGGCGCGCGCGACTGGAACATCAGCCGCAACCGGTACTGGGGCGCCCCCATCCCGGTGTGGGTGTCCGACGATCCCGCGTACCCGCGCGTGGACGTGTACGGCTCGCTGGACGAGCTGGAGCGCGACTTCGGCGTGCGCCCGACCAACCTGCACCGCCCGTACATCGACGAGCTGACCCGGCCGAACCCGGACGACCCGACCGGGAACTCGACGATGCGCCGCGTTCCCGAGGTGCTGGACTGCTGGTTCGAGTCGGGCTCGATGCCCTTCGCGCAGGTGCACTACCCGTTCGAGAACCGGGACTGGTTCGACACGCACTTCCCGGGCGACTTCATCGTCGAGTACAACGGGCAGACCAAGGGCTGGTTCTACAACCTGCACGTGCTCGCGACGGCGCTGTTCGACAGCGCCGCCTTCCGCACGGTCGCGGCGCACGGCATCGTGCTCGGCCACGACGGACTCAAGATGTCGAAGTCGAAGCGGAACTACCCGGACGTCAACGAGGTGTTCAACCGCGACGGTTCCGACGCCATGCGCTGGTTCCTCATGGCGTCGCCGATCCTGCGCGGCGGCAATCTCGTGGTCACCGAGCAGGGCATCCGCGACGGTGTGCGGCAGACGCTGCTGCCGCTGTGGAACGCCTACTCGTTCCTGCAGCTGTACGCGGAGCGGCCGGCGACGTGGCGGACGGATTCCGAGGACGTGCTGGACCGGTACATCCTCGCGAAGCTGGCGCAGACCCGCGACGCCATGACGGAGGCGCTGGACGCCTGCAACATCGCCGACGCGTGCGAGGAGCTGCGCCTGTTCGTCGACGCACTGACCAACTGGTACGTGCGCCGGTCGCGCTCGCGGTTCTGGGAGGGCGCCGACACGGGGGCCTTCGACACGCTCTACACCGTGCTGGAGACCACCTGCCGGCTCGCGGCGCCGCTGCTCCCGATGGCCACCGAGGCGATGTGGCGCGGCCTCACGGGCGGCGATTCGGTGCACCTGACCGACTGGCCGTCGGCGTCCGAGCTCCCGGCCGATCCCGAGTTGGTCGCGGCGATGGACGAGGTCCGCGACGTCTGCTCGGTCGCCTCGTCGGTCCGCAAGGCGAACAAGCTGCGCGTGCGGCTGCCGCTGCACACGCTGACCGTGGCCGGGCCCGGTGCGGAGAAGCTCGCGCCGTTCGCGTCGATCATCGCCGACGAGGTGAACGTGCGCGACGTGCAGGTCTCGGGCGACGCCGATCAGTACGGCCGCGTCGAGATCGCGGTCAACGCGCGCGCCGCCGGCCCGCGCCTGGGCAAGGACGTGCAGACGGTGATCAAGGCCGTGAAGTCCGGGGACTACGAGCTGGTCGACGGTGCCGTCGTCGCCGCGGGCATCGCGCTGCAGGACGGCGAGTACACCCGCAAGCTGGTCGCCGCGGCCCCCGACTCCACCGCGGAGCTGCCCGACGGTGCCGGCCTCGTCGTGCTCGATCTCTCGGTCGACGCCGAGCTCGAGGCCGAGGGCTGGGCGAAGGACCGCATCCGGGAGCTGCAGGAGGCGCGGCGCTCCGCGGGCCTCGACGTGAGCGACCGGATCTCCCTCGTGCTCGACGTGCCCGCCGAGAATCTGGCTGCCGCGCAGGCGCATCGCGAGCTGATCGCGGGCGAGGTGCTGGCCACCTCGCTCGAGTTCGCGCCGCTCGAGAAGGACGTGGACGCCGTCGAGCTCGGTGACGGGGTCCGGGCCCGCCTCACCCGCGCCTGAGCCGGATTGAACCGTGTAGCCCACTGTAGCGATCAACGCTACAGTGGGCTCATGGCTCGAGTGATCGCGCAACGCGAGCTGCGCAACGACAACGCGGCGGTGATGAAGTCCGTTGAGGCGGGGGAAACCTTCGTGGTGACCCGCAACGGGACCCCGGTCGCCGAGCTGCGCCCGGTGCCCGTGGGTCGGCGCATGTTCGTCCGCCGAGCGGATCTGCGGAACGCGCTCGGAGCGGGCGTGCACATCGACGCCGAGGCGTTCCGTGCTGATGTGGATGCCCTGGCCGACCAGGAGCCGTGGTGACCGCACCGGGCCTGCTCGACGCCTCTGTGCTCATCGCCGTGCCGGAAGTCATCGATCTGATGCCGGAGATCACCGCGATCGCCGCCATCACGGCGGCGGAGCTCGCCGCCGCACCGCACCTGACGTCGGATCCGATGGAAGCCGCGCGGCGGCAACTGCGACTGCAGGAGGTGACCGCGGTGTACGAGCCGATCCCGTTCGACGCGGCGGCCGCCGCGAGCTACGGGTTGATCGCCGCGGCGGTGTCCCGTCGCGGGCGAACGCCTCGCCGTCGGCTCGCCGACCTGCTGATCGCCGCGACCGCCCACGCGCACGGGCTCGACGTCTACACGCGCAACCCGGACGACTTCGCGGGCCTCGACGATCTCGTCCGCGTCGTCGCGGTCTAGTCGTGTCCGACGATCGCAGCGCCCGATGGGTCCTGCACTTCGACATGGACGCCTTCTTCGCGTCCTGTGAGCAGCTGACCCGACCCACGCTGCGCGGGCGTCCCGTGCTGGTGGGCGGGCTCGGCGGGCGCGGCGTGGTCGCGGGCTGCTCGTACGAGGCACGGGTCTTCGGCGCGCGCTCGGCGATGCCGATGCACCAGGCGCGCAGGCTCGTCGGCGCGAGCGCCGTGGTGCTCCCGCCGCGGGGCGCGCTGTACGGCACCATCAGCCGCCGGGTGTTCGGTGCCGTCCGCGAGCTCATCCCCGTGGTGGAGACGCTGTCCTTCGACGAGGCCTTCGGCGAGCCGGCCGAGCTCGCCGGGGCCTCCACGGCCGAGGTGATCGCCTTCGCGGAGGAGCTGCGCGCGCGGATCATGGCCGAGACGGGGCTCGTCGCCTCTGTCGGCGCGGGGGCGGGGAAGCAGGCCGCGAAGATCGCGTCCGGGCTCGCCAAGCCCGACGGGGTGTCCGTCATCCCGCCCGCCGCGCAGGAGTCGCTGCTCTACCCCCTGCCCGTGCGCAAACTCTGGGGCATCGGCCCGGTGGCGGGGGAGCGATTGTCTCGGTTGGGGATCGACACCATCGGGCAGTTCGCGGCGATGAGCGAGGTCGAGGTGGTCTCGGTCCTCGGCGTCACCCTGGGGCCGGCGCTGCACCGGCTCGCTCGCGGCGAGGACGACCGGCCCGTGGCGGTGAACGGCGAGGCGAAGTCGATCAGCGCCGAGCACACCCTCGAGACGGACGTGACCACGATGACCGCGCTGCGCCGCGAGATCGATCGGAGCGCCGAGCACGCCCTGCGGAGGCTGCGTCGTGACGGGCGCGGGGCGCGGACCGTCGTGCTCAAGCTCAAGCGGTCCGACATGTCCCTGCTCACCCGGTCCGCGACGCTCCCGTCCGCCACCACCGACGGTGCCGTGCTCACCGCGACGGCCCAGCGGCTCGCGCTCGACCCCATGGAGATCGGCGGCCTCCGGCTCGTCGGGGTGGGCTTCTCGGGGCTGAGCAGCGTCGAGCAGTTCACGCTCTTCGGGGACGAGAGCGACACGGCCACTGCTGTTTCCGAGGCCGATGACGCCACCGCTCCCGAGCCCGACGCGAGCGAGGCGAACGCGGTGGTCGGGTGGCGACCCGGTATGGACGTGCTGCACCCCGAGTTCGGCCACGGCTGGGTGCAGGGCGCCGGGCACGGCGTGCTCAGCGTGCGGTTCGAGACCCGCACTTCCGGTCCGGGGCGCATGCGCAGCTTCAAGGTCGACGCCCCCGACCTCCGCGAGGCCGACCCGCTCGACTCCCTCGACTGGCCCGCCGAGCACCTGCGGACCGACGATGAGGACGACTGAGCTCATGCCGCGGCCCTGAGGTCGGCGGGCATGTCCCAGTTCCACGGCTCGTCATCGTCGTGTTCGGAGAGAAGGGCTTCGAGGGTCGGTGGACCGTGCGGACCGTCGAGGATCGCGGCGATGTCGTCGTGGATGGAACCGACGCACTCCCGGTACCGCACCCGCAGTTCTTCCGCGCGCCAGAGGTTCCGGAGCTCCGCGATGCGGGCGTTCCAGCGTTCGAGGGCGCGGCGATAGAGCTCGTCGGTGTGGTGCTTGTGGTTCACCCGGTGCTCGTGGGTCGTATCGGCCGTGCGGCGCCATCCGGTGCGGCCGGCGTACTCGCCCTGACGGACCGTGATCGTCTCCCAGCCCCGCGGGAAGTCACCGGTCGTGGGTACCACCTTCCCGTGGTGGGCGTCGCAGGCGAGAGTGAGACAGGTGATGTCCGTGGCGCCGCCGTCGGCCCACTCGGTGATGTGGTGCACTTGGCAGCGCGTGGCCGGGGCGTCGCATCCGGTTGCCGTGCAGCCCTTCTCGGACCCGTACAGCGCGATCCGCTGATCGGCGGAGGCGAGCCGCTTCTCCCGACCCAGGAACAGCGGGCGCGAGGCGAGGTCGAGAACCAGGACGTACTTCGGGTTCGCGCCCATCATCCGCAGCGCGTCCTCCACGGGCAGCCGCCCGCCGGTCGCGGTGGTGGCGATGCCCGTCTCGGTTTCCAACTGATCGATGCCGAGCGTGATGATCGGCACGCACGGCAGGCCGCGATGCTGCCCGAGCTCGCCGGAGGCGATCGCGATCCGCAACGCGGTGACCAATGCGTCGTGATTGCGCTGCACAGTGGTGCGGTGATCGCGCTTCGCCGCCGCCGTGACAGCGTCCTGATCGGTGAGGTCCACGGGATCGTCCGCATCCGCAGGATTGTTCACCCCCGGCCGCGCGAGCTTCTCCAGGATCGTGTCCAGGAGCGCACGCCCCTCGGGGGAGAGGTCACCGGCGAACGGGCTCATCAGATCGTCGTCCTGCCGGCCCACGCTGAGCCCGCGGGCGCGGGCGATCGTATCGGAATCCGGTTCGGCCCCATCGGGATCGAGATGTGCCAAGGCGCGGGCGCCGATGACGGCGAGATCCTCGGGCGTGACGTCCGCGGCGGCGGTGACCAGCACGTCTTCGAGGACGGCTACCTGATCGGGTCGGATCTTCCTGCGGCACTTCGCGAAGACGCTCTCGATCGCGAGGGCGTGCCGGTCCGAGATCGTGCCGTCGCGCTGCGCTGCGGCGGTCAGTGCGTAGCGGGGCTCCGGATTGAGGCCGTGTCCGTGCTGCGGCGCGCGGTCCCGCGCCCCGTGGATGCGATCACGGGCCTCACCACCGGCGAGCCGCAGCCGCTGCACCAGCAGTTCCTTCATCCCGGTGTAGCCCAGCTGCGCCGGTAGACCCTGCTCTACGGCGACCTGAGTGAGCAGATGCTGGCTGTACGGCGCCTTCCGAGCGGCGGCCTCCAGGCGCTCCAGCGCAGCCAGTACGTCCTGCGAATCCAGCATGACCGGGTCGGCCTGCGCGAGCCTTTCGGCTGCCTGTTCGAACGAGGTGAGTGCGTCGAGATACTCCGCTGCAGTGCAGGTAGCGGTATCCATGGCGTCCCTCCTTGGATCAATTCTATCTCGATGTTCGACCTTTTTCTAGATCAAATCGACAAGACATTCGATAAGGTGAGAGGCGTCTGATGGCGGGCAGGTGGGCTCAGTGGCCTTCGGACAGCAGTCCGCGCAGGCGCTCCAGGTCGGCGAGAACTGTCGCGCAATCCCGGTCGAAGTCGGTGTCGCTCGCGCCGAGTCGTCGCACGGTGAACAGGATCTCGGCGCCCTCGGGGTGGACGAGTACCCGTAGCGGATTGTTGACGACGGTGCCGTCGGGCAGCGTCACGTCGTGGTCCAGCACGCCGAAGTCGTTGTCCGGAGCGAATCGCACCCGCACCTGCCCCATCGGTGAATCGGTGATCAGGTCCTCGCCGTCCACCCGCAGGCCGGTCGCCAGCCCGGCGGCCCACTGGACGAGGTTCGCCGGATCGCGGGCGTACTCGTACACCTCCGCCGCGGGGCGGGGGATCACGACGCCGATGTGGCGGGATTCCTCGGCCATGTCGCCACGCTACCGGTGGTCGCGGTGCGCGTCGAGAGCGGTCCTGAATCATGCAAGGGAAACTCGGTATCCGTTATGGTGCACGAATGGGGAGTCGATTCACACAGCAGAACAGTCAGGTGCCGGAGCGGTTGAGGGACGGGACGTTGGTGCGGAAGCTGCCCGACGACATGGTCCGGGCAGCCTCGCTCCTCGTCTACCCGGGCTACTTCACGGCGGCGCGGGTCGCGGAGGTGCTCGAGACCGCCGGGGCCACCCGCGCGGAGGCGCGGGACGCCGTGCGTGCCGCACGCACGAACTATCAGGCGCATCTCGATCGATCGGAGGGCGACGGGGATTGGGTGCGGTTCGACGCCGCATGCGAGGCCATCGCGACACAAGGAATCCTGGTGCGGCACAACTTCACCTGCTGCCGAACCTGCGCCGACGCCGAGATCGGCGACGACCGCACGGACGAATGGGGCTACGTCTTCTTCACCCAGCAGGACGCCGAGACCCTGGCGTATGCGGAGGCGTCCGTCTACCTCGGCTACGGATCCTTCGGCCCGTCGCCGTCGATCGACCCCGCTGAACTCGCGAGCGCCCACGGCGACGATGCCCGGATGTCCGAGCTCTACGAGCGCACCTTCGACGATCTCGCCGCGGCGATCACCTCGGCGCTCGATGCGCAGGGCCTGCGGTACGACTGGGACGGCGATACCGGCACGCGAATCCAGGTCGTCGGGATGGACTGGCGCAGGCCGCTTCCGGATGACCGTGATGCGGCCGAGCCTGGACCGACCATCGAACCGCGCCGACGGGGCTTCGGCTTTCGGCTCTGATCGGCGGGCGGCGCGGAGGGGCGCCGCTCGGCCCGTCGGACCCGCGCGGCACAATCCGGGGCGAATACGCACTCGGGTCGCGACGACGGGAGGACGACAGTGGCGCCGATACTCGACGGGATTGTGGTCGCGGACCTCAGCCGCGTGCTGGCGGGGCCACTGGTCACGGTGATGCTCGCGGACCTCGGGGCCGACGTGATCAAGGTCGAGCGCCCCGGCGCGGGTGATGACACGCGCCGCTGGGGCCCGCCGTGGACCGCGCGGACCAGCGCCTACTTCGAGTCGGCCAACCGGTCCAAGCGCAGCGTGGAATTCGACCTCGATGATCCGGACGACCGTGCCGCAGCCCGGGCCCTGATCGCGCGCGCCGACGTGCTCGTCGAGAACTTCCGCACCGGTGCGCTCGACGCGAAGGGCTTCGGCGCCGCCGAACTCGCGGAACTGAACCCACGGCTGATCCACTGCTCCATCACCGGATTCGGCTCGGGGGAGGGCGCCGCACTCCCCGGCTACGACTTCCTGGTCCAGGCCGTCGGCGGCCTGATGAGCATCACCGGCGAACCCGAGGGCGACCCGATGAAGGCGGGCGTCGCCCTCGTCGATGTCCTGACCGCCAAGGACGCGGTCGCCGGCGTGCTCGCCGCACTCTACGAGCGGGAACGGTCGGGCCGCGGACAGCGCGTCGAGGTCAATCTCCTGTCGTCCCTGCTGGGTTCGCTCGCCAACCAGGGCGCCACCTTCCTCGCGACCGGCGAGGCACCGTCGCGCCTCGGCAACACCCACCCGTCGATCGCGCCGTACGAGACGTTGCGCTGTCGTGACGGGCTGCTCGCCGTGGCCTGCGGCAACGACGGCCAGTTCGCGCGACTCGCCGCCACCGTCGGCCTGACCGGCCTCGACGCGGACCCGAGGTTCGCGACCAACCCCGAGCGCGTCCGCAACCGCGCCGAACTGGTCCGCCTGCTCGAGGGCGCCCTCGCCGAGGAGACGGCGCAGACGTGGGCGGATCGCCTCACCGGGGCCGGCGTCCCGGCCGGCACCGTCGGCGACATCGGCTCGGGCTTCGCGCTCGCCGAGCGCCTCGGCCTGGCTCCGCGCGTGCCCGTCGGGGAGGGCGCGATCGACCAGGTGCGCAACCCGATCCGCTTCTCCCGCACGCCCATCACCGACTACCGGCGCCCGCCGGCCCTCGGCGAGCACACCGACGCGGTGCGGGCGGAACTGGCGCAGGACTGAGCCCTACCGCCCCAGGTAGGCGCCGATCCACCGCGGGCCCACACCCGCCGCCAGCAGCGCGAGCAGCACGATCCGGGCCTGCCCGGGCCGCAGCCGGCGCGACAGCAGCGCACCGGCCGAGACCAGATCGGCCGCGCCGCCGCCCCCGCCGTACGCGGCGTCCACGGCGCCCGCCGCGATCCGGGTCGACACGACCACCACCACGCCGGCGTCGATCGCCCGGCGCACGGCGTCCGCCAGCGCGACGGTGGTGTTGCCGCTCCCGGTGCCCGCGAGCACGATCCCGCGCGCGCCGGCGGCCACCGCGGCGTCGACGAGCGCACCATCGGCGCCCGGATAGGAGGCCACCACGTCCACCCGGACGTCCGCGATCGGTGCCGCCTTGGTGAGTAGGCGGTGCGGCGCGGTGCCGCGCAGCTCCGCCACCGGCAGGCCGCCCGCGAAGGGCTGCGGCGCGGTGGTCGAGACCTTCGCCAGGCCGCGCACCGTCTGCACCTGTCCGGCGAACGACAGCAGCACCCCCAGCCCGCGGTGGGCGGGATCCGCCGCTACCGCGATCGCCTCCGCGAGGTTGGCGGGCCCGTCGGCGGTGGGGGAGTCCGCGGGGTGCTGCGCGCCGGTGAAGACCACGGGCCGCGGGTCGGCGTGGCTGAGGTCCACCAGCAGCGAGGTCTCCTCCATCGTGTCGGTGCCGTGCGTCACCACGACCCCGGCCACGTCGGGCGAGGCGAGGGCGTCGGCGACGGCGGCACGGATCTCGTCGAGCTGGTCGAGCGTCAGTGCGGAGGAGTCCACGGCGGTCACATCGCGCACCGTCACGGTGACTCCCTGCACGCCGCCGGCGGCGGCGAGCAGGTCGGCGCCGCCGTCGGCGGGGACCGCGGCACCGGAATCGTCGTGACGGCTGGCGATGGTGCCGCCGGTGGCGAGCACGATCACTTCTGGCATGCGAGCAGCATCGCACGCCGGTCGCGGGGCGGGGTGGCGCACCGCGCCGCGTTTGGCATAGTGGAGGCGGCGAAGCAGCGGCCGGACGGAGGTGGATTCACGATGCGCGGACGGGTACTCATGGCCCCTGCCGCGGTGCTCGTGGGTCTGGCCTGCGCGGCCTGCGGCACCGACGGTGGCGAGGCGCGCTCGAGCGCACCGTCGCCCGCCTCGATCCAGGTCACCGAGGCCCCGTCGACCACGCCGGACCGCGCGCCCTCCACGCAGCAGCTCGACGAGATGCTCACCCGGGCGGTCGACCCGCAGGTCCCGCTCGAGGACAAGATCCAGCTGGTCCAGGGCGCGACCCCGGCCGACGGACCGCTGTTCGACGAACTGGTCAAACTCCGACAGGACAACCCGCAGGTGAGCTGGAACATCAGCCGCCCCGTGCTCGAGCAGCCCGGCTTGGCCAAGGCCCAGTTCTCGGTGCTCATGGGCGGCACGAACCAGCTGGCCTACGCCTCCCTGGCCTTCGACGACGGCCGCTGGAAGCTGCAGAAGTCCTACGCCTGCCAGATGATCACGCAGGTCGGGCGCGATTCGCCCTCCTGCCACTGACGCCCGGCGCGGCTACCGCGGCCCGAACCGGTAGACGCTGCCCGTCTTCTGCGTGAGCTTCTTCGCCGGATCGTCGCCCACCAGGGTGCGCCCGCCCTCGAGCTGCACACCGCCCTGCCCGAAGGCGCGCGCGGGATCGATCTCGACGGTGCCGTTGCCCTCCGAGGTGTAGCTCTCGATGGTCAGGGTGCTGTCGCTGCCGGGGACCCGGAAGACGGAGTCGTCGGGCGACTCGTCCACCTTCGCCTTGAGTTCCGGCCGTTCGACGGTGCCGGCCAGCGTCACCTGCATGGTCTGCGTCAGCGTGCTGTCGGCCCGGATCGCTCGCGTCACCGTCCACGTGGCGCCCGGCGCGACCGGCTCGGCGGGCAGCGGCACCAGGCGCAGGAAGGTCTGCAGCAGCGCCTGCTCGAATGCGGACTGCGCCTCGGAGGAGACCTCGGGGGGCGCCGCCAGCGTGAACGAGCGCACCTCGCCGCTCGGTGCCATCCGCACGCGCGCAACGGAACCGGCTTCGACCTCGAGAGCCTTGGTGGTGGCGGTGTCGGTCGAGCGCGGGGCGTCGAAGAACAAGTAGACGTTGAGCGGGTCCGCGCACGTGGGCTGCGCGGTGAAGGGCAGCGTCACGTCGCGGTTGCCGCCCGTGGGCTGCTCGCCGGCCACCTGGGAGACCTGCAGCGAGTTGGTGAACAGTGAGTACTGCGCCACGGCGGTGGGGCGGATCGTCAGCGCGCGCCCGGCGCCCGCGCCCGGCGTATCCAGCACCGCCTTCGCCTGCGGCACGTCGACGGTGACCGCGTGGCCGGGGAGCTCGGGCGGTGCGGAGGTGCAGCCCGCCGCCGGGTCGGGGGCGGCCACCGACTGCCGCGCGGGTGCCGAGGACGACGCACCGGCGCCGCCCGAATCACCCCCGCCGCACCCCGCGAGGGCCGCGCCGAGCGCCACCGTCGACACCGCCACCACCGGGACCAGCCGCAACCGCTTGCCATGCACACCGCCACCGTAGTGGATGATGGAGTCATGGATTCCCCCGCAACCGCACGGCCGAGCTGGTATCGGAACCCGCGCATTCTCCTGGCGGTGGTCGCGGTCGTGGTCTTCCTGATCGACCTCGCGGCCAAGACCACGGTCGTCCGGCACATGACGTACGGGGAGACGATCCACGTGCTCGGCCCGTTCAGCCTCCACTTCGTGAAGAACCCGGGCGCGGCCTTCTCCATGGCCACCGGCTACACGTGGGTACTCACGCTGATCGCCGTCGCCGTGGTGGCGTGGATCGTCCGGATGGGCTCCAAGCTGACCTCGCTGCCCTGGGCACTCGGCCTCGGCCTGGTGCTCGGCGGCGCGCTCGGCAACCTCGCCGATCGGATCTTCCGCGCGCCCGGCGTCTTCCGCGGGCACGTCATCGACTTCTTCTCCGTGGGCGACTGGTTCCCCGTGTTCAACACCGCCGACAGCGCGATCAGCGTGGCCGCCGTGCTGCTCGTCGGGCTCACGCTGTTCGGGCGCGATCCCTACGAGGGCTTCGGCGAGAAGCGCCCCCGCACGTCGGAGAAGTCCACGACCGCCGGCACCACCGGATCGGAGGCGACCGATGCGTGAGTCGCGCACCATGCCCGTCCCCGACGGGCTCGACGGCCTGCGGGTGGATGCGGGCGTCGCCCGCCTGCTCGGGCTCTCGCGGACCGTCGTCTCCGAACTGGCGGCCGAGGGCTCCGTCACGCTCGACGGGGTCGCGGTCGGCAAGTCCGACAAGCTGCACGCCGGCGCGCTGCTCGACGTGACGCTGCCCGAACCCGCCCGGCCGCTGGAGATCGTGGCCGAGCCCGTGCCGGGCATGACCGTGCTCTACTCCGATGACGACATCGTGGTCGTCGACAAGCCCGTGGGCGTCGCCGCGCACGCCTCCGTCGGCTGGACCGGCCCGACGGTGATCGGCGGCCTCGCCGCCGCGGGCTTCCGCATCTCCACCTCGGGCGCACCCGAACGCCAGGGCATCGTGCACCGCCTCGACGTGGGCACCTCCGGCGTCATGGCCGTCGCCGTCTCCGAGCGCGCCTACACGGTGCTCAAGCGGGCGTTCAAGCAGCGCACCGTCGACAAGCGCTACCACGCGCTGGTGCAGGGCCACCCGGATCCGCTCTCCGGCACCATCGACGCGCCGATCGGCCGGCACCGCAGCTCCGACTGGAAGTTCGCGGTCACCAAGGACGGCAAGCCGTCGATCACGCACTACGACACGATCGAGGCCTTCCAGGCCGCGACGCTGCTCGACGTGCACCTCGAGACCGGACGCACGCACCAGATCCGCGTGCATTTCGCGGCCCTGCACCATCCCTGCTGCGGCGATCAGACCTACGGCTCCGATCCGGTGCTCGCCAAGCGGCTCGGCCTCGACCGGCAGTGGTTGCACGCCCGCACGCTCGGCTTCACGCACCCCACGAAGGGGGAGTACGTGGAGTTCACCTCGCCCTACCCCGACGATCTGCAGCACGCCCTGGACGTCCTGCGCGACGCGTGAGCCGCGCCGGGAGCGCCCGCGGGGCGGCGGGCTGGGTCGCGCTGCTGGTCGTCGCGGTCGGACTCGCCTTCTGGCTCGGGTCCGAGACCCCGACGCGGTCCGCGCGCCCCGACGGTGACCGGCTCGGCCCGCAGTCGGGGCAGGCCGTCGCCGAGTACCTCGCGCAGGCGCGGGACTCGCTGGCCGCCGCGCCCGCGGCCGAGCGCCGCTGGGCACTGGTCTCCCCGGTCGCGGAGTGGACGCCCGACGAGGTGTGGGACCGGGCCGCCGGCCTCGACCGCGTGGGCCGCGTGCTGGTCCGCGTGCGCATCCCCGGCGTCGCGACCCCCACCGCGACGGTGCCGCCGGGGCAGAGCGCGGAGGGAGTGCGCGCCGTGAACGAGCTTGCGGCGCTGGCGATGCCCGGCCTCGTGGCCGACGGCGATCGGGGTACGGCGATCGCGCGGGTGACCGCGTCCCGGTTGCGCGCCGGTGCGCCCGCGGTGATCGGCGTCGTGGTGTGGGGCACGGGCGAGGCCCTGCGTTCCGTCGCCGGGCGTCCCGGCGTGCGTTCCGTGCAGGTGCTGCCCCGCGAGGGGGCGCGCTTCGGCGTCTCCGCCCTGCTCCCGTCGTACCGGGACGTCTCCACCCCCGGGCCCGACGACCGCCCGGTGCCCGCGCGGTGAGGTCCTCGCTCGTTTGCAATGTAGAGCAGGCTATCCTAAGCTGATGAAGCGGCAGTGGGCGGTTGTCCTGGTGGGTGCGGTGCTGGCGGTCGGTGGCTGTTCCGGCGGCGGCGGGGACGGTAGTGCCTCGTCGGAGACCCGGAGCGTGACGCACGCGCGCGGCACGACCCAGGTGGTCCAGCACCCGCAGCGCGTCGTGACGCTGGAACCGCTCGAGCTCGATACCGCGGTGGCCCTGGGTATCACGCCGGTCGGCGCGGCCGTCGCCAGCAACGTGACGACCATGCCCGCCTATCTCGGCGTCGACGGCGTCGACGCGGTCGGCACCGTCCCTGAACCGAACATCGAGAAGATCGCGGCACTCAAGCCCGACCTCATCCTCGGCACCGAGGCGCGTCACGCGGCGCTGTACGAGCGCCTGAGCAAGGTCGCTCCGACGGTGTACATCAAGACTCAGGCCGATCCGTGGCAGGACAACGCACGCGCGATCGGCGACGCACTGAACCGGAGGGCTGACGTCGACCAGCTGCTCGCCGAGTACAACGCGCGGTGTGCCGCGATCAAGGCGGAGTTCTCTCTCGCCGGGAAGACGGCACAGTTCATTCGGCCGCGCAGCTCCCAACTGAGCCTGTACGGCCCCACGTCCTTCGCCGGCAGTGCCCTGCAGTGCGTGGGCTTCACGATTCCTCCGCGGGACTGGGCGGACGGGATTCAAGCGGACATCTCCTTGGAGAACCTGTCGACGGCGCAGGCGGACTACGTCTTCGTCCCGTCGCAGAAGCCGGGGGACGCGTCCTCGATCCCCGTGGAGATCCGCGACAACCGCGCCTGGTTCCCTCGGGTGTCCGTCGTGGACACCGCCTACTGGGTCTCCGGAGTCGGTCCGAAGGGCGGCGGCATGGTTCTCGATGACATCGAGAGAATCCTGCGCGAACAGCGCTGACGGCCCAGGATCGGTGGCGACGGAGATTGATCTCACGATGTGAGAAAGCTCTCCGTGATCGCGGAGTGATTCCGCGTCATCGCGAACTAGCGTCGAAGGCATGGCAACCGTGCATCGCAGCAGTGGATTCATCGCCCTCCCGGCGCGTGCGCTGTGGGACGTGCTCGTCGACCTGGAGCGCCTGCCGCGCTGGCAGCCCTTCGTCACGCAGGCCCCGCTGCGCGACCCCGTCGGCCTGGGCGCCCGCCTCGACTGGGTGCCGGACCTGCGCGGGGCGTGGGTGCACCGCCGATTCGCGGCGCCCGCCGTGGTCACCGAGTTCGCACCGGAGCGCGCCCTCGCGCTCACGCAGGACGAACCCGCCGGGACGACCGTGCTGCGCTGGACGCTGCGCCCGGCCGAGGGCGGCACCGTCGTCGAGCAGAGCGTGCGCTCGGACGGGGCGTCCGGCCCGCTCTTCGACCGCATGGTCGCCCGGCGGTTCGCCGCCGATGCCGACACCTCCCTCGCGCGTCTCTCCATGCTCGCCGGGCCGCCCCGCGCGGCGGACCCGCTCCACGTCGTCATCGCGGGCGGCACCGGGGCGCTCGGCCGGCGGGTGGCCGCGGACCTGGTCCGGCGCGGGCACGCGGTCACGATCCTCACCCGCTCGATCCGCGCCGACCTGCCCTACCCGCAGGTCACATGGGACGGGCGCACCGTCGGCGCGTGGGCGGCCGTGCTCGACGGCCCGAACACGGCGGTGATCAACCTCGCGGGCAAGCTCGTGGACTGCCGGCCCACGGCGGCGAACATCGCCGCCCTCACCGCGAGCCGGGTCGACGCCACCCGGGCCCTCGTCGAGGCGGCCCGCGGCAAGGACGTCCGCCGCTGGGTGCAGGCGAGCACCACGGCGATCTGGAGCGACGCGGGGGAGCGGTGGTGCACCGAGGACACCCCGCTGCCCGAGCCGGGGCTGCCGCAGATGACCGGGGTCGCGCGACCGTGGGAGGAGGCCGCCCGCGACGCCGGGGCCGCCCATCGCACGATCCTGCGCACCTCGATCGTGCTGGACACCGACTCGCCCGCGATGGCGAAGATGGTCGGCGTCACCAAGGCCTTCCTCGGCGGCAGTCTGGGCGACGGCCGGCAGTGGTTCAGCTGGATCCATCGCGACGACTGGCTCGCCGTGGTCCGGGCCGGGCTCGGGATCGAGCCGGGCGTCGACCTGCCCGACGGGGTGGTCGTCGCGGCCGCACCGAACCCCGTGCGCAACGCCGACCTGATGCGCGCGCTGCGCCGCCACCTGCACCGTCCGCCGGCCCCGCCGACGCCCGCGCCGCTGCTCGCGCTCGGCGCGATCGGGATGCGCAGCGATCCCGCGCTCGGTCTCACCGGGCGCCATGCGACGTCGACGGTGCTGCCCGCCGCCGGCTTCGCCTTCGCGCACCCGACTCTCGACGGGGCCCTGGACGACCTGCTCGGCTGAGGGCGCGCCCGGGATCGGCCGATTCGCCACGGGCGAACGGAAAATCAATTGTGAGTGGGCACTCACATCTGTACGCTCGGATTCGTGCCTGCGGCTAACGAAACCCGATCCCGCGCGCCGCACCTGCCGCCCGACGAGCGGCGCGCGGCGCTGATCGCGGCCACCCGGGACGCTCTCCTCGAGCACGGCGCCGTGCCCACCACCAAGCAGATCGCCGCGGCCGCCGGGGTCGCCGAGGGCACCATCTTCCGCGTCTTCGCCTCCAAGGAGGACCTGCTCGACGCCGTCATGCTCGAATCCTTCGACCCCGAGCCGCTGCTCGCGGAGATCGACGCCATCGACCCCGCCCTGCCGCTGCGGATGCGCCTGTACCGGTTCACCGAACTGGTCCAGGGCCGCTTCCAGCGGATCTTCGGCCTGATGGACGCCCTCGGCCTGGTCGCCCCGCCGCACACCCGCGACCGGGAGGCGCACCGTCGGGCGAAGGACGGCGGTCCGGCGCTCATGGCCCGGCTCCGCGGCGTCATCGGCGACGACGCCGATCAGCTCACCGTCCCGCCCGAGGAGGCCATCCACCTGCTCCGGCTGCTCACCTTCTCCGGCAGCCACCCGCACATCAGCGAGGGCGCGATCCTCGCCCCGCACCGCATCGTCGACGTCCTGCTCGACGGCATCGCAGCCCAGCCCCCGAGCTCCTCCGCACGAAGGACCAGCCACCCGTGACCCTGCTCAGACTCATCGCCGCGCACCTGCGGCCCTACCGCCCCTGGCTGCTCGCCGTGGCGGCCTTCCAGCTCGTCAGCGTCGTCGCCAACCTCGTACTGCCCAGCATCAACGCCAAGATCATCGACCTCGGCGTCACGCCGGGCGACACCGGCTACATCTGGCGGATGGGCGGGATCATGCTGGTGATCACGCTGTTCCAGGTGATCGCCGCCGGCGGCGCCACCTACTTCGCGGCCCGCAGCGCCATGGCCTTCGGCCGCGACACCCGGCGGTCCCTGTTCGGCCGGGTCCGCACGTTCTCCGGCCGCGAGGTCTCCGGTTTCGGCGCCGCCTCGCTCATCACCCGCACCACCAACGACGTGCAGCAGGTGCAGCTGCTCGTGCTCATGACCCTGTCGATGATGATCCAGGCCCCGTTCATGGCCGTCGGCGGCGTGATCATGGCGCTGCGCGAGGAGCCGGGCCTGGCCTGGCTCATGGTGGTCGCGGTGCCCGTGCTCGGCGCGGTCCTCGGCGTGGTGATCGCCAAGATGATCCCCGGCTTCCGCGTCGTGCAGACCCGGCTGGATTCGGTCAACAAGGTGCTGCGCGAACAGCTCACCGGCGTCCGGGTGATCCGGGCCTTCGTCCGCGAGCCCGTCGAGCGGGAGCGTTTCGACGGTGCCAACACCGCCCTCACCGGGGCCTCGATCCGCGTGATGCGGCTCATGGCGGTCATGTTCCCGTGGGTGATGCTGGTGCTCAACCTCTCCACTGTCGCCGTGTGGTGGTTCGGGTCGCACCTCATCGCCGACGGCACGGCGCAGATCGGCTCCGTCACCGCCTACATGCAGTACATGATGCAGATCCTCATGTCGGTGATGATGGCGACCTTCATGGTGATGATGGTCCCGCGCGCGTCCGTCGCCGCCGAGCGCATCAGCGGCGTGCTGGGGACCACCTCCACGGTCGCGCCGCCGGCGGACCCCGATCCGCTGCCCGCGATCACCGGCGCCGTCCAGCTCGACGACGTCACGATGTGCTACCCCGGCGCCGCGAAGCCGGTGCTGCAGAACGTGAATCTGGCGGCCCACCCCGGCGAGACGATCGCGATCATCGGGTCCACGGGCTCGGGGAAGACGACGCTGATCAACCTCCTCGCCCGCCTCTTCGACGCCACCGGCGGGGCCGTCCGCTACGACGGCGTGGACGTGCGCGATCTGCGCGCGGACGCCCTGTGGGGGCACGTCGGCCTGGTGCCGCAGCGCGCCTACCTCTTCAGCGGCACCGTCGCGAGCAACCTGCGCTTCGGCAACCCGGACGCGACCGACGACGAGCTCGCCGAGGCCCTGCGCATCGCGCAGGCGGCGGACTTCGTCGCCGAACTCGGCGGCCTCGACGCGCCGATCGCCCAGGGCGGCACCAACGTCTCCGGCGGGCAGCGCCAGCGGCTCGCGATCGCCCGCGCGCTCGTCGCGAAGCCCGCGATCTACCTCTTCGACGACAGCTTCTCCGCGCTCGACCTCGCGACGGACGCGAAGCTGCGGGCCGCACTGCGCCCGCACACCCGCGACGCGACGGTCGTCATCGTCGGCCAGCGGATCTCGACCATCGCGGGCGCCGATCAGATCCTGGTGCTCGAGGACGGCGAGGTCGTCGGTCAGGGCACCCACGCCGAACTGCTCGAGACCTGTCCCACCTATCAGGAGATCGCCGGCAGCCAGGCGACGGCGGGGAGTGCAGCATGACCGGACCGGGAGCGCGCGCCTCCGCCGCCGCGACGGCGGGCTCGCCCGCGCAGAAGCCCATGACCTTCTGGCCCTCACTGCGGCGGCTGCTCGGCCGCCTGCGGGAGCAGCGCGCGGCCATGGCCGCCGCGGTACTGCTCTCGATCGGCTCGGTCACCGCCGCGGTGATCGCGCCGAAGGTGATCGGCAGTGCGGTCGACGCGATCTACGACGGCTTCCGCTCGCAACTCCAGGGCGGGCCGGGCATCGACTTCGACCGGGTCGGCGCCATCCTCACCTGGGTGATCGCGCTCTTCGTGGTCAGTGCCGTCCTGCAGTACGCCCAGGGCTACCTGCTCAACGGCGCCGTGCAGCGGGTCATGTACTCGCTGCGCCGCGAGATCGAGGAGAAGCTCAACCGCCTGCCGCTGAGCTACTTCGACAAGCAGCCCCGCGGCGAGCTGCTCTCCCGCGTGACCAACGACATCGACAACCTCGGCCAGTCGCTGACCCAGGCGCTCAGCCAGCTCATCGTCTCGACGTTCACCGTGATCGGCGTGCTGATCATGATGCTCATCGTCTCGCCTCTGCTCACGGCCGTCGCGGTCGTCGTGATCCCGCTCATCGTGATCTTCGCGGGCCAGATCATGAAGCGCAGCCAGAAGCACTTCGTCGCGCAGTGGCGCTCCACCGGCTCGCTCAACGCCCAGGTCGAGGAGGCCTTCACCGGGCACGACCTGGTCACCGTCTACGGTCGCGGCGACGCGCTGCAGGAGCGCTTCGCGCAGGAGAACGACGCGTTGATGACGGCCAGTTACAAGGCGCAGTTCCTCTCCGGCCTGGTCATGCCGATCAGCATGTTCGTCGGCAACCTGCAGTACGTGGCGGTGTGCGTCGTCGGCGGCCTGCGGGTCGCGGCCGGCGGCATGAGCCTGGGGGACGTGATCGCGTTCATCCAGTACTCGCGCCAGTTCACCCAGCCGGTCACCCAGATCGCGTCGATGGTGAACATGCTGCAGTCGGGCGTGGCCTCCGCCGAGCGCGTCTTCGCGATCCTCGACGCGCAGGAGCAGGAGGCGGAGCGGCCCGGGGAGCTGCCCGAACCCACGCGGGGGCGCGTCGCGTTCGAGGACGTCTCCTTCGGGTACAAGCGCGACGAGCCGCTGATCGAGGGGCTGAACCTCGTCGCCGAGCCCGGGCGCACCGTCGCCGTCGTCGGCCACACGGGCGCGGGCAAGACCACCCTGGTCAACCTGATCATGCGGTTCTACGAGCTCAGCGGCGGGCGGATCACCATCGACGGCGTCGACATCGCCGAGGTGGAGCGCGCCGACCTGCGCCGCCGGATGGGCATGGTGCTGCAGGACACCTGGCTGTTCGAGGGCACGATCATGGAGAACATCCGGTACGGCCGGCTCGACGCGACCGACGAGGAGGTCTACGCCGCCGCGCGCGCCACCTTCGTCGACCGGTTCGCGCACTCGCTGCCCGACGGCTACGACACCGTGCTCGACGACGAGTCGGGCAGCGTCTCCGCCGGCGAGAGGCAGCTGATCACCATCGCCCGCGCCTTCCTCGCCGAGCCCGCGATCCTCATCCTCGACGAGGCGACCAGCTCGGTGGACACGCGCACGGAGGTGCTGCTGCAGAAGGCGATGCACGCGCTGCGGGCGGACCGCACGAGTTTCGTGATCGCGCACCGCCTCTCGACGATCCGCGATGCGGACGTCATCGTCGTGATGGACCACGGGCGGATCGTCGAGCAGGGCTCGCACGACGAGTTGCTCGCGGCGGGCGGGCACTACGCCGGCCTGTACCGCGCGCAATTCGAGGGAGTGGAGATCTGACGGGCGGCCCGGCGAAGCTGATCGCCGCCGGGATCGCCGCGGGGCAGCGGGTTACGCTGGTCCTCGACGGATCGAACGATATGGGGCAGAAGCAGCGGACATGAGTGACGAACTCGCACCCGGGACGGTGATCGGCGGTTATCGGATCGAGCGGCGTCTCGGAACCGGTGGCATGGGCTCGGTCTACCTCGCCAAGCACCCGGAGTTGCCCCGCTACGACGCGCTCAAGGTGCTGGGCGCGTCCTATTCGGGCGACGAGGCCTTCCGCAAGCGCTTCCTGCGCGAGGCCGAGCTCGCGGCCCGGCTCGATCACCCGCACGTGGTCACGATCTACAACCGCGGCACCGAGGGGGCCCGGCTGTGGATCGCCATGCAGTACGTCCAGGGCGACGACTGCTCGGTGCTGCTCAAGCGCAGCCCGACGGGGCTCGACCCGGCAGTAGCGGTGGAGATCGTCTCCCAGATCGGCCGCGGCCTCGACCGCGCGCACCGCGCCGGCCTGCTGCACCGTGACATCAAGCCGGCCAACATCCTGGTCGCCGCCGGCGACGACGGCGACGACGCGGACGAGCGGCGCGCCCTGCTCACCGACTTCGGCGTGGCCAAGGGCGGCGAGGACACCTCGCAGCTCACGGCTGTCGGCACCGTGCTCGCCACCCTCGCCTACGCCTCGCCCGAGCAACTGTGCGGCGAGGAGCTGGACTCCCGCTCGGACCAGTACTCGCTCGCCGCGACCTTCTTCCACCTGGTGACGGGCAAGGTGCCCTACACCGGTGCCAGCACCGACGCCGTGATCGACGCCCACTTCAACGCGCCGCCGCCGCGGATCTCGCAGATCCGCGAGGGCGTTCCGCCCGCGGTCGACGCGGTCGTCGCGCGCGGGCTCGGCAAGACGCCCGCGGAACGGTTCGCCACGTGCAAGGAGTTCGCCACCGCGCTCAAGTCCGCGATGACGGCGCCCGCCGCGCGCCCGGCGCCACGGCCGGTGCCCCGCCCGGCGCCGCCGGGCTATGCGCCGGGCCCCGGGCATCCGTCCGGCCCGCAGCGCCCCATGGCCGGGGCGCGCCCGGCCGCTCCGTCGCCCCGCCCGTCCGCCCCGTCGCCCCGGGCCTCCGCGCCCGTGCAGCGGACCGTCGCCCCGGGCATCCGGGGCCAGGCGAACCGTCCCGCCCCGCCCGCCGCCCGGCCGCAGCCCCCGCTCGCGCCGCAGCCGCTGCACGGCGCGGGCGCGCCCTCGGGCGGCATGCCGCGTCCGCCGGCGCCCCGTCCGCAGGCCGCGCAGCAGCCCGCCGCGGCGCCCGCGAAGGCCCCGGCGCAGTCCGGGATCCCGCCCGCGGTCCTGGTGCTGGTGGGGGTGGCGGGGATCGCGTTGCTGGTGTTGATCTTGGTCATCGCCTTCGGCTGACGATCCGTCGGAGGTGTCGGTGCGAGCGCCTACACTGCGTAATGACAGCGATGAGATTCTTCCCCCGGAGGTGAACAGCCCATGACCTCGGCCGCCGGCTCGTTCGTGCATCTGCACAACCACACCGAGTACTCGATGCTCGACGGTGCGGCCAAGGTCGATCCGTTGTTCGCGGAGGCCAAGCGCCTGGGGATGACCGCGGTGGGCATGTCCGACCACGGCAACATGTTCGGTGCGTCGGATTTCTACAACACGGCGCGCAAGTACGACATCAAGCCGATCATCGGGATCGAGGCGTATATCGCGCCGGAGTCGCGGTTCAACACCAAGCGCGTCAAGTGGGGCGATCCGTCGCAGAAGAGCGACGACGTCTCCGGTTCGGGCGCCTACACCCACATGACGATGGTGGCGGAGAACGCCACGGGCCTGCGCAACCTGTTCAAGCTCAGCTCGCTCGCCTCCATCGAGGGGCAGCTGGGCAAGTGGTCCCGGATGGATGCGGAGATCATCGCCGAGCACGCCGAGGGCATCATCGCCACCACGGGCTGCCCGTCGGGGGAGGTGCAGACGCGCCTGCGGCTCGGGCACGAGCGGGAGGCGCTGGAGGCGGCCGCCAAGTGGCAGGAGATCTTCGGTAAGGAGAACTTCTTCCTCGAGCTCATGGACCACGGCATCGACATCGAGCGCCGGGTCCGCGAGGGGCTGCTGAACATCGGCCGCCAGCTGGGCATCAAGCCGCTGGCCACGAACGACTGCCACTACGTCACCAAGGACAAGGCGGAGTCGCACGGGGCGCTGCTGTGCATCCAGACCGGCAAGACGCTGTCGGATCCCACGCGTTTCCAGTTCGACGGTGACGGTTACTACCTCAAGTCCGCGCAGGAGATGCGCGAGCTGTGGGACTCGCAGGTGCCGGGCGCGTGCGATTCGACCGTCGAGATCGGCGAGCGCGTCCAGTCCTACGCGGAGGTGTGGGAGCACAAGGACCGGATGCCGCGCTTCCCGGTGCCGGAGAACCACACGCAGGAGTCCTTCCTCGAGTCCGAGGTGATGGACGGCCTGCAGCGGCGCTTCCCGGAGAGCGGTCCGCCGGCGGACTACGTCGAGCGCGCGAAGTACGAGCTCTCGGTCATCAACGAGATGGGCTTCCCGGCCTACTTCCTCGTCGTCGGTGACCTGATCGCGCACGCGCACGAGGTCGGCATCCGCGTGGGCCCGGGCCGTGGTTCGGCGGCGGGTTCGCTGGTGGCGTGGGCGTTGGGCATCACCAATATCGACCCGATCCCGCACGGCCTGCTGTTCGAGCGGTTCCTCAATCCCGAGCGCGTGTCGATGCCCGATATCGATATCGACTTCGACGATCGTCGCCGCGGCGAGATGATCACCTACGCCTCGGAGAAGTGGGGCTCGGACAAGGTGGCCCAGGTCATCACGTTCGGCACCATCAAGACCAAGGCCGCCATCAAGGACTCGGCCCGCGTCATCTACGGCCAGCCCGGCTACTCGATCGCCGATCGCATCACCAAGGCGCTCCCGCCGCCCATCATGGCCAAGGACATCTCGGTCAAGGGCATCACGGATCCGGAGCACGAGCGGTACAAGGAGGCCGTCGAGGTCCGGCAACTGATCGAGACCGATCCGGACGTCTCCAAGATCTACGACATGGCGCTCGGGCTCGAGGGGCTGATCCGTAACGCGGGCGTGCACGCCTGCGCGGTCATCATGTCGTGTGATCCGCTCACGGATGCGATCCCGGTGTGGAAGCGCGCGCAGGACGGCGCGATCATCACCGGCTGGGACTACCCGTCGTGCGAGGCCATCGGCCTGCTGAAGATGGACTTCCTGGGGCTGCGCAACCTCACCGTGATCGGTGACGCGCTGGCCAACATCAAGCACAACCGCGGCATCGACCTGAACATGGACGAGCTGCCGATCGACGACGAGACCACCTATGAGCTCCTCCAGCGGGGCAACACGCTCGGCGTCTTCCAGCTCGACGGCGGTCCCATGCGGGATCTCCTGCGGCGCATGCAGCCCACCAAGTTCGAGGACATCGTCGCGGTCGGCGCGCTCTACCGCCCGGGTCCGATGGGCATGAACGCGCACAACGACTACGCGGATCGCAAGAACGGCCGGCAGCAGGTCAAGCCGATCCATCCGGAGCTCGAGGAGCCGCTCAAGGAGATCCTCGCGGACACGTTCGGCCTGATCGTGTTCCAGGAGCAGATCATGCAGATCGCGCAGAAGGTCGCCGGGTACAGCCTCGGCCAGGCCGACATCCTGCGCCGCGCGATGGGTAAGAAGAAGAAAGAGGTCCTCGACGAGGCCTACGGCGGCTTCCAGCAGGGCATGCTCGACAACGGCTTCTCGCAGGCCGCGATCACCGCGCTGTGGGAGACGGTCCTCCCGTTCGCCGGCTACGCGTTCAACAAGTCGCACGCCGCCGCCTACGGCCTGGTCTCGTACTGGACCGCCTACCTCAAGGCGAACTACCCCGCCGAGTACATGGCCGCGCTGCTCACCTCCGTCGGCGACGACAAGGACAAGGCCGCCATCTACCTCGGCGACTGTCGTCGCCTCGGGATCACCGTGCTGCCGCCGGACGTCAACGAGTCCTTCCACGCCTTCACCTCGGTCGGTGAGGACATCCGCTTCGGCATGGGCTCGGTGCGCAACGTCGGCGAGGGCGTGGTCGCCTCCATCGTCAGGACGCGCGAGGAGAAGGGGAACTTCACCTCGTTCTCCGACTACCTCGCCAAGATCGAGGTCGCGGCCTGCTCGAAGAAGGTCACCGAGTCCCTCATCAAGGCGGGCGGTTTCGATTCGCTCGATCACCCGCGCAAGGGCCTGCTGCTGGTGCACGCCGACGCCATCGAGTCGGTGCTCTCCACCAAGAAGGCCGAGGCCGTGGGCCAGTTCGATCTCTTCGGTTCCATGGGGGAGGAGGACGGTGCGGCGGGGCCCATCGACGACGTCTTCACCATCAAGGTTCCGGACGAGGAATGGGACGGCAAGCACAAGCTCGCCCTCGAGCGCGAGATGCTCGGCCTCTACGTCTCCGCGCACCCGCTCGACGGTGTCGAGCACGTCATCGCCGCGCAGACCGATACGCCGATCCCCGCGATCGTCGAGGGCGACGTCAAGGACGGCACCCAGGTCACCGTCGGCGGCATCCTGCAGTCGGTGAACCGGCGCGTGAACAAGAACGGCGCGCCGTTCGCCTCGGCGCAGATCGAGGACCTCTCCGGTGGTATCGAGGTGTTCTTCTTCCCGCAGGCCTACGCGGCGTACGGCGCCGAGGTGGTTGAGGACGCGGTGGTGCTGATCAAGGCGCGCGTGAACTTCCGCGACGACAAGGTGACGCTGATCGCCAACGACATCGCGCCGATCGACCTCTCGCAGATCGGTGTGGCGAAGCCGCTCGCGCTCACCATGCAGACGCGGGTGTGCACGCAGGACAAGGTCTCCGCGCTCAAGCAGGTGCTGCAGCGCCACCCCGGCGTCTCCGACGTGCACGTCAAGCTCGTCAGCGGCGAGAAGGCGACCACCCTGCGGCTCGACGACACCCTCCGGGTGAACCCGTCCTCGTCGCTGATGGGTGATCTCAAGGCGTTGCTCGGCCCCAACTGCCTGGCCTGAGCCCGCGACGAGAAAAGGCCGCCGAGGAGATCCTCGGCGGCCTTTTCTCGTTCGTGCCCGGCGGCGTCAGTCGCGGGCGTGCACCGCGCGGGCGGCCCACCACACGACCACACCGGCGCCCGTGGCGGCCAGGACTGCCGGGGCGAAGGATGCGGCGCCGGTGGCCAGCGTCAGCAGTGCGCCGAGGGCCAGGACGAGCAGCGCGGCGACCAGCGACTCCGCCTTGTAGCGGGGCCACGCGACACCGAAGACGTCGACGGTGGACCGGCGCGCGGCGGCGCGGTGATCGGAAGTCGAGGTTGCGGTGAAGGTGGTCATGGGGTTCACCCTACCCCGCGACCGAGGTTTCGGCTACCCGAACTCACGCTCCGAGGGGGCGATCTGGGATGATGGGACACGTGTTGCGCTGGATCACCGCTGGAGAATCGCACGGCCCCGCCCTCGTGGCCCTCATGGAGGGCATGGTCGCGGGCGTCGAGGTCACATCGTCGGACATCGCCGCCCAGTTGGCGCGGCGCCGACTGGGCTACGGTCGCGGTGCGCGCATGAAGTTCGAGGCCGACAAGGTGACGATCCTCGGCGGCGTCCGGCACGGCCGCACCCAGGTGGGCCCCGTCGCCATCGAGATCGGCAACACCGAGTGGCCGAAGTGGGAGCAGGTCATGGCGGCCGACCCCGTCGAGCAGGAACTGCTCGACGGCATGGCGCGCAACGCGCCGCTCACCCGGCCGCGGCCCGGTCACGCCGACTACTCGGGCATGCTCAAGTACGGCTTCGACGACGCGCGCCCCGTCCTCGAGCGTGCGAGCGCGCGGGAGACCGCCGCGCGGGTCGCCGCCGGCACCGTCGCCCGTAACTTCCTGCGCCAGGCCTTCGGGGCCGAGGTCATCAGCCACGTCATCTCCATCGGTGCGTCCGAGCCCTACGTCGGGTCGACGCCGACCGCCGGTGACCTGGAGCGCATCGACGCCTCGCCCGTGCGCGCGTTCGACGAGGCCGCCGAGCAGTCGATGATCGCCGAGATCGAGGCCGCCAAGAAGGACGGCGACACCCTGGGCGGTGTCGTCGAGGTCGTCGTGACCGGCCTGCCCGTGGGCATCGGCTCCGTCGCCTCGGGTGAGGACCGCCTCGACGGGCGCCTGGCCGCCGCGCTGATGGGCATCCAGGCGATCAAGGGCGTCGAGGTCGGCGACGGCTTCGAGACCGCCCGCCGTCGCGGCAGCGTCGCGCACGACGAGATGCTGCCCGACAAGGGTGGAGTCCTGCGCTCGACGAACCGCGCCGGCGGCGTCGAGGGCGGCATGACCAACGGCGAGTCCCTGCGCGTGCGCGCGGCCATGAAGCCGATCTCGACCGTCCCGCGCGCGCTGCGCACCATCGACATGCAGACCGGCACCGAGGCCGTCGCGATCCACCAGCGCAGCGACGTCTGCGCGGTGCCCGCCGCGGGCGTGGTGGCCGAGGCCATGGTGGCGCTCGTCGTCGCGCAGGCGGCGCTCGAGAAGTTCGGCGGCGACAGCCTCGCCGAGACCCGCAGCAACATCGAGAGGTACTCCGAGCAGGTGGCGGCGCGGTTGCAGCGGGTGACGCCCGAGGCGATCTGATGGCGGGCGCGCCCCGGGAGCCGGGGCCCGCGGCGATCCTCATCGGCCCGCCCGGCGCGGGGAAGACGACCATCGGTCGTCGGCTGGCCCGCGCGCTGCGGGTCGAGTTCCTCGACGTCGACGAGGAGATCGAGCGCCGCGAGGGCCGGTCCATCCCACAGATCTTCGCCGGCGACGGCGAGCCCGCCTTCCGGGCGATCGAGGAGTCCGTCGTCGCCGATGTGGTCGCGCACCACCCGGGCGTGGTCTCGCTCGGCGGCGGCGCGGTGCTCTCGGAGACCACCCGCACGTTGCTGCGCCGGCATCAGGTGGTCTACCTCGAGCTGACCGAGGAGGAGGGGATCCGGCGCACCGTCAACCCGGCCGCGTCGAACCGCCCGCTCCTCAAGGGGGCCGACCCCGCAGCCGCCTATCGCGCGCTCATGGCGCGTCGCACGCCGATCTACCGTGAACTCGCGACGATCCGCGTCTCCACCGTCGGCCGCGCCCCGTCGTCGGTCGTCCGGCAGGTGCAGCGGCGCCTCAAGGACACCGCCCCCGGCCGGGAGCGCCGCGGCCCCTGGCCGAAGCTTCCCACCGTCCTCCGCACGTCCACCAAGAATCGATCGGAGTAAGAAGATGAGCGAGACCCCGGTGCAGGTGCGCGTCAACGCCGCCAGCCCCTACGACGTGGTGATCGGTCGCGGCCTGCTGGACGAGACCGTCGCGGCCGCGGGGGAGGCCACCAAGGCCGCCGTCTTCTACCAGCCGACGCTCGCCGAGACCGCCGAGGCGCTGCGGCAGGCCCTGGCGGACAAGGGGATCGACGCGCACCGCATCGAGCTGCCCGACGCGGAGGCCGGCAAGGACCTGCAGGTCGCCGGGTTCTGCTGGGAGGTGCTCGGCCGCATCGGTCTGAGCCGCCAGGACGTGATCTACAGTCTCGGCGGCGGCGCCGCGACCGACGTCACCGGCTTCGTGGCGGCCACCTGGATGCGCGGGGTTCCCGTGGTGCACATCCCCACGACCCTGCTCGCCATGGTCGACGCGGCGGTCGGCGGCAAGACCGGCATCAACACCGACGCCGGCAAGAACCTGGTGGGCTCGTTCCACGAGCCGCGCGCGGTGATCGTGGACCTGGTGACGCTGGAGACGGTGCCGCGCAACGAGATCGTCGCCGGGATGGCCGAGGTGATCAAGACCGGCTTCATCGCCGATCCCGTCATCCTCGATCTGATCGAGAAGGACCCGCAGGCCGCGCTCGACCCCACCGGCGCGGTGCTGCCCGAGCTGGTGCGCCGCTCCATCGAGGTCAAGGCGCAGGTCGTCTCCGCCGACCTCAAGGAGGCCTCGCTGCGGGAGATCCTCAACTACGGCCACACCCTGGCGCACGCGCTCGAGCGGCGCGAGCGCTACCGCTGGCGCCACGGCGCCGCGGTCTCGGTCGGCCTGATCTACGCCGCGGAGCTCGGGCGCCTGGCGGGCCGTCTCGACGACGCGACCGCGGACCGGCACCGCAGCGTGCTCGAGTCGGTGGGCCTGCCCACGAGCTACGACGCCGACGCCTTCGGCCAGCTGCTGGAGTACATGGGCAAGGACAAGAAGAACCGGGCCGGCGTGCTGCGCTTCGTCGTGCTCGACGGCCTGGCGCGCCCCGGCCGCCTGGAGGGCCCGGACCCGTCGCTGCTCGTCGCGGCCTACTCCGCCGTCGCCAAGGAGGGCACCGAGCCGTCGGGCTCGATCCTGCTCTGACGCCTCAGAGTCCGAGCAGGTCCGCGATGCGCTCGAGGGTGTAGTCGAACATCGCGTCCGCGGGCTCGAGGGTGTTCGCGAACTGGCCGAACAGCTCGAAGCTCACGGCGCCGAACAGCTGTGTCCAGGCCAGGAGCGCCAACGCGAGCTGTGCGGGCTCGGCCTCCGGCGCCACGGCCTCGGCCACGGCGCGCAGCTGCTCGGCGTAGGCGCCCGACGGTGCCGGCGCCTCGCCGTGCCCGAGCGCCGCGATCCGGGCGAGGGCGCCGGACGTACGGATCGCCGCCGCGGTCGTCTCCGCCGGGGCGTGGTACCCGGGAACCGGCGAACCGTAGAGCAGTGTGTACTCGTGCGGGTGCGCGCGGGCCCAGTCGCGCACGGCGTGCCCGGCCGCGCGCCATCGCTCGCGCGGGCCTCCCGTCGCCGCTGCGTCCGCGGCCTCGACGGCGTCGCCGAGCGCGGCGTAGGCCTCGGTGATGAGGGCGGTGAGCAGCGCGTCCCGGCTGGGGAAGTAGCGGTACACGGCGGACGAGGCCAGGCCGAGATCGCGCGCCACCGCGCGCAGCGACAGGGCCGCGGCCCCCACCTCCTGCAGCTGCTCCCGGGCGCTGCGGGTGATCTCGGCGGTCAGCTCGGCGCGGGCGCGCTCGCGGGCGGTCTGAGAGGCGTTCACGCCTCGATCATTGCACTGATCGGAAACGAGAGCACCGCTCTTGACAAGTGCGCCGTAGAGGTGGAGCATTGATTCATGACAAGAGCAGTGCTCACACTTGGAGGCTTTTCGTGACCGCACCCACCGTCGATCGCGTCCGTCCGGGTCGCGTCGCCGGCGCGTTCAACAGCGCCGTCGCCTGGCTCGCCCGCCGCGGCGTGTCCGTGTACGGCAGTCGGGAACTCGCGGTCCGCGGGCGGACGTCGGGCCAATGGCGGACGGTACCCGTCAACGTCCTGCGCGTCGACGGCGCCGAGTACCTCGTCGCAGCGCGCGGCGTCACCCAGTGGGTGCGGAACATGCGCGTCGCGGGCTGCGGTGAGTTGCGGCTCGGGCGCACCGTCGAGCCCTTCTCCGCGACCGAGGTCACCGATCCGGCCGCCAAGGTCGCGGTGCTGCGCGCCTACCTCCGGAAGTGGGCCTGGGAGGTCGGCGCCTTCTTCCCCGGCCTGACGGCCGACAGCAGTGACGGGGTGCTCGCCGCCGCTGCGGGCCGCTACCCGGTGTTCGCGCTGACGCGGACCCGATGACGCTGCCCGCGGGGCCGCGCGCCGGTACCGTCGAGGCGTGAGCGAGAGCAGGGTCATCGATCAGTCCAGCGGCGTGCTGGAGGTGCACACCGGCGTGGCCGGACGGTCCGCCCGGCTGGGGCACCGTCTCGTGCTCGCGCCGACGACGTGGCGGGTGTCCGTCGAGATCGACGGCGACCGTCCCGTCTCGATCGCGGTCACCGTCGACGCGGCCTCGCTGGAGGTCGTCTCGGGGGAGGGCGGGCTCACCCCGCTCAGCGCGCCCGAGCGCGCAGTGGCGACCGCCAACGCGCACCGCTCGCTCAAGGTGAAGGCGAACCCGTCGATCGAGTACCGCTCGGCGTCGATCGAGCCGACGGAGAACGGCTTCCGCGTCCAGGGCGAGCTCACGATCTGCGGCACCACGAAGCCCTGCGACTTCGCGCTGCTCTACCAGGACGCCGAGCCCGCGCCGGCGCTGTCGGTCGCCGTCCCGGTGCGGCAGACGGACTTCGGGATCAAGCCCTTCTCGCTGATGATGGGCACCTTGCAGGTGGCCGACGAGGTCACCGTCGTCGCGCGCGCCACGACCTGAGCCCGGCGACGCGGTCGTGACGGCCCCGCCGCCGCGATACCGTGGAGGGATGCCGCAGACCACCGCCGACCACGCCCGCCGCCGCGACCGGCTCCGCGCCGCGCTCGCGAGCCACGACCCCGCCCTCGACGCCCTGCTGGTCACCGACCTCGACAACGTGCGCTACCTCGCCGGCTTCACCGGCTCCAACGGCGCCCTGCTGATCGCGGCAGACCCCGCGCGGGATGCCATCGCCACCGACGGCCGCTACCTCACCCAAGTCGCCGAACAGTCCGGCGACCTGCGCGCGATCATCGAGCGCGACGTCGCGAAGGCCCTCCTCGCGGAGGCCGGCGGCACCGTCGGCTTCGAGGCGACGGCGCTGAGCTACGCCGACCACGCCCGGCTCGCGCCCGAGGCGCACCTGGTCCCGACGACGCGCCTGGTCGAGACGCTCCGCGAGGTCAAGGACGACGGCGAGATCGACCTGCTCCGAGAGGCCTGCGCGATCAGTGACCGCGCCCTCGCCGAACTCGTGGCGGAGGGCGCGATCCGCCCGGGCGTGACCGAGGCCCAGGTGGCCCGCCGGCTCGAGAACCTGATGCACGAATTCGGCGCGGAGGCGGTCGCGTTCGAGACGATCGTGGCCGCCGGGGCGAACTCGGCGATCCCGCACCACCGGCCCACGACCGCGTGGCTCGAGGCGGGCGACTTCGTCAAGATCGACTTCGGCGCCCGCTATCGCGGCTACCACGCCGACGAGACCCGCACCTTCGTCCTCGGTGAGCCGGCCGCCTGGCAGCGCGAGATCTACGACGTGGTCCGCGCCGCTCAGGCTGCCGGGCGCGAGGCCCTTGTCCCGGGAGCGGACGTGCGGGAGATCGACGGTGCCGCGCGCGCCGTGATCGAGGCCGCCGGCTACGGCGAGCAGTTCCTGCACGGACTCGGCCACGGCGTCGGTGTGCAGATCCACGAAGCCCCGACGCTGGGCAAACTCGGCAGCGGTACACTGTCCGACGGTGCTGTGGTCACCGTGGAACCGGGTGTGTACCTCCCGGGTCGTGGTGGAGTCCGCATCGAGGACACCCTCGTGGTCCGTGCGGACGGGCCGGAACTGCTGACGCGCACCACCAAAGACTTGATCGCACTCTAGGAGAATCGACACACCGTGGCATCGACTGCTGATTTCAAGAACGGCCTGGTCCTCAACCAGGAGGGCCAGTTGTGGCAGATCATCGAGTTCCAGCACGTGAAGCCGGGCAAGGGCCCCGCCTTCGTGCGTACGAAGCTCAAGAACGTCGTCTCCGGCAAGACGGTCGACAAGACCTTCAACGCCGGCGTCAAGGTCGAGGTCGCCACCGTCGACCGCCGTGACTTCAGCTACCTCTACCACGACGGCTCCGACTACGTCTTCATGGACGGCGAGACCTACGACCAGATCAACCTGGACGAGGCCAAGGTCGGCGAGGGCGCGAAGTTCCTGCTGGAGAACATGCAGGTCCAGGTCTCGATGCACGAGGGTGAGGCGCTCTTCGTCGAGCTCCCGATCTCGGCCGAGTACGTCGTGCAGCACACCGATCCGGGCCTGCAGGGCGACCGCTCCACCGGCGGCACCAAGCCCGCGACGCTGGAGACCGGTGCCGAGATCAACGTCCCGCTGTTCATCAACACCGGCGACAAGCTCAAGGTCGACACCCGTGACGGCAGCTACCTGGGGCGCGTGAACTCCTAAGTGCCCGAGCAGTCTGACAACCGGCGCCCGAAGAAGTCGGGCGCCCGACACCGGGCGCGCAAGCGCGCCGTCGACCTGCTGTTCGAGGCGGAGGCGCGCGACGTCACCGACCTCGACGGCCTGCTGGCGGACCGGCGGCAGCTCGCCGCCGACGACGCGGCGGTCGCGCCCGTCTCCGAGTACACCGCGACGCTGGTCACCGGCGTCGGCCTGGACCGCGACCAGATCGATTCCGTGATCTCCTCGCACCTGACCGGCTGGACGCTCGCGCGCCTGCCGGCCGTGGATCGCGCGATCATGCGCATCGCCGTCTGGGAGCTGTTCAACGCCGTCGACGTGCCGCCGGCCGTCGTGGTCGACGAGGCGGTCGAGCTCGCCAAGGAGCTCTCCACCGACGAGTCGCCGACGTACCTCAACGGCGTTCTGGGCAAGGTCGCCACGCTCGCGCCGCAGGTGCGTTCGGCCGCGGCGGCCGAGCCCGCCGAACGCCCCGAGTAGCCGGCTACCCCTTCAGGCGGGCGGCGAGCGCGCGGGCGTTGCGCAGGGCGAGTGCCTGCACCACGCCGATGGGGTGCACCCCGCTCGCCGTCGGCAGCATCGAGGCGTCGGCGATCACCACGTTCGGCACGTCCCACAGCGCGCCCTCGGGGTCCGCCGCGCCGCGCCGCTCCGAGGACGCCATCCGTGCGGTGCTCATCGGGTCCTGCGCGCCCAGGGCGATCTCGCCGACGCCGTACCCGGCCGCGTGCGAGCGCTCGAGGAACTGCTCGACGGCCTGGTCGCCCGGCACGTGATCGCCACCGCGCTGCTGGCCGGTGAAGATCCGCCGCGCGCCGGCGGCCTCGAGGATCCGGACCGCGGTGTCCACGCCGGTGCGCAGGTGCGCCCGGTCGGCCTCCGCCAGGTCGTAGCGCACCGACGGCTCGCCCGCCGCGTCCATCACGACCTCGCCGGCGCCCCGGTCGCGCAGCACGGCGCGCACGATCGACAGGTGCGGGAACTGCCGCATCACGTTGAGGTGCTCGACGGGGTTGCGCCACGGGACGAAGCTCGCGGCGAGCGCGGGCGTGAGCGGCGCGCTCTCGTAGCGCACGCCGAAGCCGTTGCCGTCCAGGTTCGCGTGCGCATCGCTCAGGCGGGTCGACGGTGCGCCCTCCCACGGGCTGACGGCCTCGCCGAACAGGCCGACGGCCGTCGCCGTCGGGTGCAGGTGCAGGTGCTTGCCCACGTGCGGCCCGCCGATCCCCGACCGGGCGAGCAGTGCCGGCGTCTGGAACCCGCCCGCCGCGACGACCACGGCGCTGCAGCGCACCGTCAGCCACGAGCCGCCGGAGGTGCGCGCGATGACGGTGCGGGCGCGACCGCCCTGCGTCTCGATCGAGCGGGCCTGCGCGCCGGTCACGATCCGGGCGCCCTTCTTCTCGGCGTCGCGCAGCCACGTGCGGCTCGCGTCCTGCTTGCCGGCGACCCGGCTGTACGGGCCCCAGCGGCCGTCGGTCTCGGCGTCGTCGGTGCGACTGACCGTGCGCACCGGCAGATCCAGCGCGCGGCAGCCCTTCTCCAGGATCAGATCGCGGGGCGACGGGGTGCCGGCCGCCTCGGCGACCCCCGAGCGATGCCAGACCTCGGAGAGCGCGGCGTCGAGCGCGGGCCCGGTCTCGATCCCGCGCGCGGCCCAGTCGGCGCGCACCTCCTCGGGCGGGAGGAAGTAGCCGCCGTACGAGACGGCGGTGCCGCCGCCGAGGCACCGCGCGGTCAGCAGGTAGGACTGCGCGTTCTCGGTCCAGAACGGGCCCGGCGCGTACAGCTGCCCCAGGCTGTCGAGGTCGGAATCGCCCGCCTCCGTGGGTGAGACGTAGTCCCCGCGCTCGAGCACCAGCACGTCGAGGCCGGCCTCCGCCAGCGCGGCGGCGGCCACGGCGCCGCCGGCGCCCGAGCCGATCACCACCACGTCGCACGCGGTGGCGGCGTCGATCTCGTAGCGTGCGGGGGAGAGGGGGCGCTGCGCGCGCAGCGCCCGGGCCCGGGGCTTGCGGAGCGGGGCCTGCCGCGGATAGCCGATCCCGGCCATCAGCTCGGCGCCGGGCCCGTGCTCGCCGTCGGCGCCGCCGGCCGCGTAGTACGCGAGCAGGGCGATGTTGCGCAGCCGTTTGAAGAGCATCCGTTTCTGGACGAAGCGCGACCGGGACAGGTCGACGAGCACGCGCTCGCGATCGGCGGGCGAGAGGTCGGCGAACCGCTGCCCGCGGGTGCCCAGCACGGTGGTGCAGAACACCCGGTTGTCGAACAGCGACAGCGACTGCGAGAGCGTGACCCCGTCGCTGTCGCGGGGGCTGCGGTCGGCATAGGAAACGGCCAGGTCACCGGCCCGTAGGTCGCTCGCGGACGGGATGGCCACCCCGTCTCCCGGGGCGAAGGCGTCGACGATGGCGGACAGCGTGGTGCGTTGCCTGGTCGACAATTCCATGACCTGAACGTACTGGTATGCTTCGTGCTGCATCAAGGCATCCTTTTCAGTCCGTCCAGCGAGGCGGAGCGAGCCGTCCGGAGAGGCGGAGAAGGAGGTCCACGTGGCTCGGGAACTCATGTCCGCGGCCGATGTCACCCGCACGGTGGCACGGATCGCGCATCAGATCATCGAGAAGACGGCTTTGGACACCGCGCAGGCGAGCGGCGGAGCGGATCCCGCTCACCCCCGGGTCGTGATCTTCGGCATTCCCACCCGCGGCGCGGTTCTCGCGGCCCGGCTGGCGGCCGACATCGAGGAGTTCTCCGGCGTGGCCGTGCCCGTCGGCCACCTCGACATCACGCTCTACCGCGACGACCTGCGGCACAAACCCCACCGCCCTCTCGAGCGCACGACCGTGCCGCCCGAGGGCGTCGACGGTGCGCTGGTCATCCTCGTCGACGACGTCCTGTACTCGGGGCGGACGGTGCGCGCCGCCCTCGACTCCCTCCGCGACATCGGCCGGCCGGCCGCGGTGCAGCTCGCGGTCCTCGTCGACCGCGGCCACCGGCAACTGCCCATCCGCGCCGACTACGTCGGCAAGAACATCCCCACCTCCCGCCAGGAGGACGTGCAGGTCCGGCTGCAGGAGAAGGACGGCGAGGACGCCGTGGTCATCTCCGAGCTGCCGGAGAGCGACCCGACGACGAAGGGCGGCGACCAGTGACCCGGCACCTGCTCTCGGCCGCGGACCTCAGCCGCGCCGAGGCCGAGGAGATCCTCGACGAGGCCGACCGGCTGCAGCAGGCGCTGCTCGGCCGCGAGGTCAAGAAGCTGCCCACGCTGCGGGGCCGCACTGTGATGACGGTCTTCTACGAGAACTCCACCCGCACCCGCGTCTCCTTCGAGGTGGCGGGCAAGTGGATGAGCGCGGACGTGATCAACGTCTCCGCCTCCGGCAGCTCCGTCGCCAAGGGCGAGTCGCTGCGCGACACGGCGCTCACACTGCACGCCGCGGGCGCCGACGCGCTGATCGTCCGCCACCCCGCTTCCGGTGCGGCGCAGCAGATCGCGGCGTGGACCAACTCCGCCTCGGCGCTCGGCGGACTGCCGGGCCCCGTCGTCGTCAACGCCGGTGACGGGATGCACGAGCACCCCACCCAGGCCCTGCTCGACGCGCTGACGCTGCGCCAGCGGCTCGGCGGCATCGAGGGACGGCGCGTGGTCATCGTCGGCGACGTGCTGCACAGCCGGGTCGCCCGGTCCAACGCACTGCTGCTGTCCACCCTCGGCGCCGAGGTGGTCCTGGTCGCGCCGCGCACGCTCCTGCCGGTGGGCGTCGAGACCTGGCCGGTCACCGTCGCCGATTCGCTGGAGGCCGAGCTGCCCGGCGCCGACGCGGTGATGATGCTGCGCGTGCAGGCCGAGCGGATGAACGGCGGCTTCTTCCCGAGCGAGCGCGAGTACTCGGTGCGCTACGGCCTCAACCCGCAGCGCGCGGCGCTGCTGCCCGAGCACGCGGTGGTGCTGCACCCCGGACCGATGCTGCGCGGCATGGAGATCGGCTACTCGGTGGCCGACTCGGCGCAGGCCGCGATCCTGCAGCAGGTCAACAACGGTGTGCACGTGCGGATGGCGGTGCTCTTTCATCTGCTGGCCAAGGACGGGGGCTCGGAGTGATCGCGACGCGCGTCTGTGCCACCCTGCCATCTCCTCAGAAGGAAGGTAGCCCCGAATGAGCCTGCTGCTCACCAACGTCCGCCCCTACGGTGAGGGCGATCCGGTCGACGTCGCGATCGCCGGCGGCGAGATCACGGCCATCGGCGCCGGTCTCGCGCCCGCCGAGGGCGCCGAGGTGATCGACGGCGGCGGCAAGGTCCTGCTGCCCGGCTTCGTCGATCTGCACACGCACCTGCGCGAGCCCGGGCGGGAGGACACCGAGACGATCGAATCCGGTTCCGCCGCTGCGGCGCTCGGTGGTTACACCGCCGTCTTCGCCATGGCCAACACCAGCCCGGTCGCCGACTCGGCGGTGATCACCGACCACGTGTACCGGCGCGGCCGGGAGGTCGGCCTCGTCGACGTGCACCCCGTCGGCGCGGTCACCGTCGGCCTGGGGGGCGAGAAGCTCGCGGAGATGGGCATGATGGCCGCCGGTCCCGGCCGCGTCCGGATCTTCTCCGACGACGGCGTGTGCGTCTCCGACCCGCTGCTGATGCGCCGCGCACTGGAGTACGCGGCCTCGCTGGGCGTCGTCATCGCCCAGCACGCCGAGGAGCCGCGCCTGACGCAGGGCGCCGTGGCGCACGAGGGCCCCGAGGCCGCGCGCCTCGGCCTCACCGGCTGGCCCCGCGCCGCCGAGGAGGCGATCGTCGCCCGGGACGCGCTGCTGGCCCGCGACGCCGGTGCGCGCGTGCACATCTGCCACGCCTCCACGGCAGGCACCGTCGAGCTGCTGATCTGGGCGAAGGGCCAGGGCATCGACATCACCGCCGAGGTGACGCCGCACCACCTGCTGCTCGACGACTCGCGCCTGCAGACCTACGACGCGGTGAACCGGGTCAACCCGCCGCTGCGCGAGGCGTCCGACGTGGCCGCGCTGCGGAAGGCGCTGCGGGACGGCGTGATCGACTGCGTCGCCACCGATCACGCGCCGCACGCCGAGCAGGACAAGTGCTGCGAGTTCGCCGCCGCCCGGCCCGGCATGCTCGGACTGGAGACGGCGCTGGCGATCGTCGCGCAGGTCTCCGTGGAGACCGGTGACCTGAGCTGGCGCGACGTGGCCCGGGTGATGAGCGAGAAGCCCGCGCAGATCGCCCGGCTCGACGACCAGGGACGCCCCATCGGCGTGGGCGAGCCCGCCAACCTGACGCTGGTGGACCCGGACCTGGGCTGGACGGTGCGCGCGGACGACCTCGCCAGCCGCTCGCGCAACACCCCGTTCGCCGAGCTGGACTTCCGGGCCAAGCCGGTGCTGACGGTGCTCCGCGGCCGGGTGACCGCGCGGGACGGCGTGGCCGCCGAGCCGGGGACCGGGGTGCGGGCGTGAGCGTCAGCGACCTCGCCACGCTGCTGCTGGTGCTCGTGGTGCTGGCCGGCCTGTTCGGGCTGATGGCGCTGGGCTGGCGCCGGCGCGGGCGCCGGCAGGCGGCCGCGGTGGGCGAGATCCCCAGCACGCCGGAGAAGCTGAGCGAGCTGGTGTTCGGCCCGGTCTCCGGCGTGTACGTCGGCAGCACCGTCGCGCCGCACTGGCAGGACCGGGTCGCGGTGGGGGACTGGGGCTACCGGGCCACGGTGAACCTGAGCCGCTACGCGGACGGCTACCTGATGGAGCGCGGCCGGGGCAACCCGATGTGGATCGCCGACGAGCACCTGGTCGAGGTGCGCCGCGCCTCCAAGCTCGCGGGCAAGGTCATGCCCGGCGACGGCCTGCTGGTACTGCGCTGGGAGCTGCCCACCGGCACCGTCGTGGACACGGGCTTCCGCGCCGACGACAAGACGACGTATCGAAAACTGATGGACGTGAGGGAAAGTTAGATGGCTGCCGACAACAAAGCACTGCTGGTTCTCGAAGACGGAACGGTGCACCGCGGGGTCGAGTACGGCGCCGTCGGCCAGACCCTCGGCGAGGCGGTGTTCTGCACCGCGATGACCGGCTACCAGGAGACCCTGACCGACCCGTCGTACGCGCGGCAGATCGTGGTGGCGACCGCCCCGCAGATCGGCAACACGGGCTGGAACGACGAGGACGACGAGTCCCGGGGCGACAAGATCTGGGTCGCCGGGTACGCCGTGCGCAATCCCACCAGCCGCGTGAGCAACTGGCGCGCCAGCGGCACCCTCGAGGGCGAGCTGGTGGACCAGGGCGTCGTCGGCATCGGCGGCATCGACACCCGTGCCCTGGTGCGCCGCCTGCGCGACCACGGCTCCATGCGCGCCGGGATCTTCTCCGGCGAGGCGCTCGCGCCCGACGCCGAGCTGCTCGACCGGGTGCGCGCGCAGCCGTCGATGAAGGGGCAGAACCTCATCGGCGAGGTCTCCACCGCGCAGGCGTACACCATCGAGCCCGAGGGCGATCCCCGCTTCACCGTGGTCGCGGTCGACCTGGGCATCAAGACCAACACGCCGCGGATGTTCGCCGAGCGCGGCATGCGGGTGCACGTGGTGCCCTCGACGATCACGCTCGACGAGGTGCGCTCGTTCAACCCGGACGGCTTCTTCCTCTCCAACGGCCCCGGCGACCCCGCCACCGCCGAGCACGAGGTGGAGCTGACGCGCGGAGTGCTCGACGCGGGCCTGCCGCTGTTCGGCATCTGCCTGGGAAACCAGCTGCTCGGCCGCGCCTTCGGGCTCGAGACGTACAAGATGAAGTTCGGCCACCGCGGGATCAACATCCCTGTCGTGGAGCACACCACCGGCCGGATCTCGATCACCGCGCAGAACCACGGCTTCGCCCTCGAGGGCGAGCGCGGCGCCGAGTTCGACACCCCGTTCGGCCGCGGCCGCGTCAGCCACGTGTGCGCCAACGACGGGGTCGTGGAGGGCGTCGAGCTGCTCGACGGCCGCGCCTTCTCGGTCCAGTACCACCCGGAGGCCGCGGCGGGTCCGCACGACGCCGCCTACCTCTTCGACAAGTTCGCTCAGATCATGGGAGACAAGTAATGCCGCGCCGCACAGACATCCAGCACGTCCTGGTGATCGGCTCGGGCCCGATCGTGATCGGCCAGGCCTGCGAGTTCGACTACTCGGGCACCCAGGCCTGCCGCGTGCTCCGCGCCGAGGGCCTGCGCGTCTCGCTGGTCAACTCGAACCCGGCGACGATCATGACCGACCCGGAGTTCGCCGACGCGACCTACATCGAGCCGATCACGCCCGAGTACATCGAGAAGGTCATCGTCGCCGAGCGCGACAAGGGCTTCCCGATCGACGCCGTGCTCGCCACCCTCGGCGGCCAGACCGCGCTCAACGCCGCGGTCGGCCTGCACGAGCAGGGCATCCTCGACAAGTACGGCATCAACCTCATCGGTGCCGACTTCGACGCCATCCAGCGCGGTGAGGACCGGCAGAAGTTCAAGGACATCGTCGCCAAGATCGGCGGCGAATCGGCCCGCTCCAAGGTGTGTTTCACCCTCGACGAGTGCAAGGAGACCGTCGCCGAGCTCGGCTACCCGGTCGTCGTGCGGCCGTCGTTCACCATGGGCGGCCTCGGCTCCGGCATGGCCTACGACGAGGCCGACCTGATCCGCATCGCGGGCTCCGGCCTCGCGGCCTCGCCGACGGCGAACGTCCTGATCGAGGAATCGATCCTCGGCTGGAAGGAGTACGAGCTCGAGCTCATGCGCGACGGTCGCGACAACGTGGTGGTCGTCTGCTCGATCGAGAACGTCGACCCCGTCGGCGTGCACACCGGCGACTCGGTCACCGTCGCCCCCGCGATGACGCTCACCGACCGCGAGTACCAGATCATGCGCGACCAGTCGATCGCCATCCTCCGCGAGGTGGGCGTCGACACCGGCGGCTGCAACATCCAGTTCGCCCAGGACCCGCGCGACGGCCGGCTCGTCACCATCGAGATGAACCCGCGCGTCTCGCGCTCCTCGGCGCTCGCGTCCAAGGCCACGGGCTTCCCGATCGCCAAGATCGCCGCGAAGCTCGCCGTGGGCTACACGCTCGACGAGATCCTCAACGACATCACCGGCGAGACCCCGGCGTGCTTCGAGCCGACGCTCGACTACGTGGTGGTCAAGGCCCCGCGCTTCGCCTTCGAGAAGTTCCCGGGCGCCGACGACACCCTCACCACCACGATGAAGTCCGTCGGCGAGGCGATGAGCCTGGGCCGCAGCTTCGCCGAGGCCTTCGGCAAGGTCATGCGCTCGCTGGAGACCAAGCGCCACGGCTTCTGGACGGGCGCCACCGTCGGGAGCGCCGGGAGCACCGCGAGCGGGCTCGATGACGGAGCCACGCTCCAGGAGCTGCTGGAGCAGATCAAGGTCCCCAAGGACGGCCGCTTCTACCTGATCGGGCGCGCCTTCGAGCTGGGCGCCACCGTCGAGCAGGTCTTCGCATCGACCGCGATCGACCCCTGGTTCCTCGAGGAGATCAAGGCCGTCATCGACCTCGGCGCGCAGGTGCGCGACGCGGACCTGACGCCGGACCTGGTGCGGCTGGCCAAGACCCACGGCTTCTCCGACCTGCAGATCGCCGAGCTGCGCGGCACGAGCGAGGACGAGGTCCGCGCCTTCCGCCACGAGCACGGCGTCCGCCCCGTCTACAAGACGGTCGACACCTGCGCCGCGGAGTTCGAGGCGAAGACGCCGTACCACTACAGCAGCTACGAGCTCGACCCGTCGGCCACCAGTGAGGTGGCCCCGCAGACGGATCGGCCCAAGGTGCTCATCCTCGGCTCCGGCCCGAACCGCATCGGCCAGGGCATCGAGTTCGACTACTCGTGCGTCCACGCCGCGCTCACGCTGAGCGAGGCGGGCTACGAGACGGTGATGATCAACTGCAACCCCGAGACGGTCTCCACCGACTACGACACCGCGGACCGGCTCTACTTCGAGCCGCTGACCTTCGAGGACGTGCTCGAGGTCTACCACTCGGAGCAGGCCTCCGGCGAGGGCGGCCCCGGCGTGATCGGCGTCATCGTGCAGCTGGGCGGGCAGACGCCGCTCGGCCTGGCAGCCCGCCTCAAGGCTGCGGGCCTGCCCATCGTCGGCACCTCGCCCGAGGCGATCGACCTGGCGGAGGACCGCGGCGAGTTCGGCCGGGTGCTGACCGAGGCGGGCCTGCCGGCGCCGAAGTTCGGCACCGCCACCACCGCCGACGGTGCCCGCGAGGTCGCCGCCGGCATCGGTTACCCGGTGCTCGTGCGCCCCTCGTACGTGCTCGGCGGCCGCGGCATGGAGATCGTCTACGACGAGCAGGCGCTGCTCGACTACATCTCGCGCGCCACGGAGCTCGCCCCCGACCGCCCGGTCCTGGTGGACCGCTTCCTCGAGGACGCCGTCGAGATCGACGTCGACGCCCTGTGCGACGCCACCGGCGAGGTGTTCATCGGCGGCATCATGGAGCACATCGAGGAGGCCGGCATCCACTCCGGCGACTCGGCCTGCTCGCTGCCGCCGACCACGCTGGGACCCGCAGACATCGACGCCGTGCGCTCCGCCACCGAGGCGCTGGCCCGCGGCATCGGCGTGCACGGCCTGATGAACGTGCAGTACGCGCTCAAGGACGACGTGCTCTACGTGCTCGAGGCCAACCCGCGCGCCTCGCGCACCGTGCCGTTCGTGTCCAAGGCCACCGCGGTGCAGCTCGCCAAGGCCTGCGCCCGGGTCATGCTGGGGCAGACCATCGCCGAGCTGCGCGAGCAGCAGATCCTCCCCGCCGAGGGCGACGGCTCCCAGATGCCGATCGACGCACCCGTGTCGGTCAAGGAGGCGGTGCTCCCGTTCAACCGCTTCCGCCGCGCCGACGGCACCGGGGTGGACTCCCTGCTCTCCCCGGAGATGAAGTCCACCGGCGAGGTGATGGGCGTGGACCGCGACTTCGGCACGGCGTTCGCCAAGTCGCAGACCGCGATCAGCGGCTCGCTGCCCGCGACCGGCAACGTCTTCGTCTCCGTCGCGAACAAGGACAAGCGTGCGCTGATCTTCCCGGTCAAGCGACTCGCGGACCTCGGCTTCACCATCGTGGCGACCGCGGGCACCGCGGACGTGTTGCGCCGCAACGGCGTCGAGGTGGAGACGGTGCTCAAGCACTCGGACGTCATCCCCGAGGGCGAACAGTCGATCGTGGAGAAGATCAAGGCCGGCGAGGTGGGCCTGATCATCAACACCCCGTACGGCAACGCCGGCCCGCGCATCGACGGCTACGAGATCCGTACCGCCGCCGTGCAGGCCTCCGTGCCGTGCGTGACCACCGTGCAGGGCGCCTCGGCGGCCGTGCAGGGCATCGAGGCGGCGCTGCGCGGCGGCATCGGCGTCAAGAGCCTGCAGGACATGCACGCGGCCCTGGTGAACCGGTGACCTTCGCGGCCCGGGTCGCCGAGGCCGTCGCGGCGCGCGGTCGGCTGGTGGTGGGCATCGACCCGCACCCGCCGCTGCTCGCCGCGTGGGGCCT
Organism: Tsukamurella pulmonis; assembly: GCF_900103175.1. NCBI lineage: Bacteria > Bacillati > Actinomycetota > Actinomycetes > Mycobacteriales > Tsukamurellaceae > Tsukamurella > Tsukamurella pulmonis. Next base: position 2,937,185 of record NZ_FNLF01000002.1, on the reverse strand, counting down.
GTCGGACGACGCCGCCGGTGTGCGCGCGTTCGGGCTGCGCTGCGCCGAGGCGTTCGCGGGGGAGGTGGGCTTCATCAAGCCGCAGGTCGCCTTCTTCGAGCAGTTCGGTGCCGCCGGCATGCTCGCCCTCGAGGAGGTCATGGCCGCCTGTCGGGAGGCCGGCGCGGTCGTGATCGCCGACGCCAAGCGCGGCGACATCGGCTCCACCATGGCCGGCTACGCGCGCGCCTGGCTCGGCGACTCGGCGCTGGCCGCCGACGCCGTCACCCTCTCGCCGTACCTCGGCTACGGCTCCCTGCGGCCGGCGATCGACGCCGCCCGCGCCGCCGGGCGCGGCGTCTTCGTGCTAGCGCGCACCTCCAACCCCGAGGGCGCGCAGGTCCAGGCCGACGGGGTCGGCCAGCGCATCGTCGACGACGCCCGGGCGGACAACGCCGACGGGAGCGGCACCGTCGGACTCGTGGTGGGCGCGACCCGCGAGCACGGGCTCGACCTCGACGGGCTGAACGGCCCGATCCTGGCGCCCGGACTGGGGGCGCAGGGCGCCACCCCGGCCGATCTGGCGTCGATCTTCGGCGCGGGCGCGACGGTGCTGCCCAACTCCTCGCGACAGGTGCTCGCCGCCGGGCCGGACACCGCGGCGCTGCGATCCGCGGCGCTGACGGTGCGCGACGAGGTCGAGCGCGCGCTCGGCTGAGCCCGTCGCGGGCCGTTGCCCCGGGGGCTATCGTCGGGGACGTGAACGTCGATGTGACACCGCTCCCCGGCATCGGGGTGCGCAAGGACTTCGAACTCGGCACCGGCAGGCGCGTGGGAGTCGTGGCGCACCGCGACGGCACCGTCGAACTGTTCCTCTCGGAACGCGACGATCCCGACGCGTGCGCGGCGCAGGTCCCGCTCTCCGGTGAGGAGGCGGGCGTGCTCGCCAACCTGCTGGGCGCGCCGCAGCTGGTGAACCAGCTGCGCTCCGAGCAGCGCGAGCTCGAGGGGATCAACACCCGGCAGCTGCCGATCCTGGCGGGTTCTCCCTACGACGGGCGGACGCTGGGGGAGACCCAGATGCGGACCCGGACCAAGGTCTCGCTCGTCGCGGTGATGCGCGCCGGTGAGGTACAGCCCTCGCCGGGGCCCGAATTCGTCTTCACGGCGGGTGATCTGCTGGTGGTGGTCGGAACGGCCGAGGGCATCGAGGCCGCCGCGCAGATCCTGTCGAACGGGTGACGCTCCACCTCGACGAGAACACTGTCGCCCTGATCGAGCTGGGCGCGATCTTCTTCGCACTGGGCTTCCTCGGGCGCACCGCGAGCCGGTTCGGGATCTCGCCGATCCCGCTCTACCTCATCGGCGGCCTGGCCTTCGGCGTCGGCGGGGTGATCCCGCTCGGCGAGGCCAGCGAGTTCAGCCACACCGCCGGCGAGATCGGCGTCGTGCTCCTGCTGCTCATGCTGGGGCTGGAGTACACCGCCACCGAGCTGATCACCGGGCTGCGCCAGTCCTGGCTGGCCGGCGTCCTCGACATCGTTCTCAACGCCACTCCCGGCGTCGTCGTGGCGCTGGTCCTGGGCTGGGGCCCGACGGGCGCACTGGTGCTCGCGGGCGTCACCTACATCTCGTCCTCGGGTATTGCGGCGAAGGTGCTCAGCGACCTCGGGCGCCTCGGCAACCGGGAGACGCCCGTGGTGCTGTCGGTGCTGGTCTTCGAGGACCTCGCGATGGCGGTCTACCTCCCGATCCTGACCGCCATTCTCGCGGGACTGGGCCTCGCCGGTGAGGTCTCCGCGGTGACCATCGCGGTGGTGGTGGTCGGCGTCGTGCTGATCTCCGCCGTGAAGTACGGCCACCGCGTCTCGGCGCTCGTCTACAGCGACGACCGCGAGGTCTTCCTGCTCAAGCTGATCGGTGCGGCCCTGCTCGTCGCGGGCGTCGCCTCCGCCCTGCAGGTGTCGGCGGCCGTCGGCGCCTTCCTGCTCGGGATCGCGATCTCGGGGTCGATCGCGCACGAGGCGACGCGGCTGCTCGAGCCCCTGCGCGATCTGTTCGCGGCACTGTTCTTCGTGGTCTTCGGCCTGAACACCGATCCGCGGGCCATCCCGCCGGTACTGGGCTGGGCGGTCCTCCTCGCGATCGCGACCACGGCGACCAAGCTCGTCACCGGGTGGTGGGCGGCCCGGCGCGTGGGGGTCAAGCGCATGGGCCGCGCGCGGGCCGGCGCGGCCCTGGTGGCGCGCGGGGAGTTCTCGATCGTCATCGCCGGCCTGGCGGTCGCGGCGGGCGCGGTGGACGGCCGCGTGGCCGCGCTGGCGACCACGTACGTCCTGATCATGGCCGTGCTCGGCCCGATCATCGCTCGGTTCGTCGAGCCCGCGGTGCGGCTGGGGGAGCGGGTAGCGGCGCGCGTGCGGGCGACGCCGGCGCCGCCCGCGGGATGAGCGCCGTGCGCCGCCACCGGCGACACGCCCGGCGCGGTTGCGGGGTCCAGGTATTTTCGCAGGTCACATGAGTTTCACCTGTCACAGCCGTGGATCGACTTCGGCGCGATCGAAACGTTCTGAAAGCATTGCGGTACAACGCTTCTCGATTGCAACGCGAGCGTCGGAAGTGTGGTGGCGCCGTCGTGCCGCGAGGACGCCTACAGCACCGCCAAACCGCAGGTGAGAGGGGGGTGGGGTTCCCATCCCGAGCGAAACGTGGGTACCGTCGCAGGAGTCGCAAGTACGCGGCAAAGACCTAGTACATCGAAGACGGAGGAATCGTGGCCCTTCCCCAGTTGACCGACGAGCAGCGCGCCGCTGCTCTGGAGAAGGCAGCTGCCGCTCGCCGCGCACGCGCCGAGCTGAAGAACCGACTGAAGAGCGGCGGCACCACCCTGCAGCAGGTGCTGAAGGACGCCGAGACCGATGAGGTCCTCGGCAAGATGAAGGTCTCGGCCCTGCTCGAGGCCCTGCCCAAGGTGGGCAAGGTCAAGGCTCAGGAGCTCATGACCGAGCTGGAGATCGCCCCCACCCGCCGCGTGCGCGGTCTGGGCGACCGGCAGCGCAAGGCGCTGCTCGAGAAGTTCTCCGCCTGACACGTAGTGTCCGGAGAAATTCCCGCGGGCCGGAGGGGCCGACTGGTTGTACTGGTCGGCCCCTCCGCCGTCGGTAAGTCGTCAGTGGTCGGCCGTCTCCGCTCGGAGGTGCCCGACCTGTTCTTCTCGGTCTCCGCCACCACGCGCGATCCGCGCCCCGGTGAGGTGGACGGCCGGGACTACCACTTCGTCGGTGACCAGGGCTTCGATCGCCTGATCGCCGACGGTGACCTGCTCGAGTGGGCGGAGATCCACGGCGGGCTGCAGCGCTCCGGCACGCCGGCCCGCCCGGTCTACGAGGCGCTCGAGGCCGGGCGCCCCGTTCTCGTGGAGGTCGACCTGGCCGGTGCGGCCAGCGTCAAAGCGGCGCTGCCCGAAGCGGTGACCGTCTTCCTCAGTCCCCCGAGCTGGGACGAGCTCGAGCGCCGGTTGCGCGGCCGCGGCACCGAGAGCGCGGAGAAGATCGCGCGCCGGCTCGAGACCGCGCGGGCCGAAATGGCCACCCGCGACGACTACGACGCGGTCGTCGTGAACGACGACTTGGACCGCGCGGTGTCAGATTTGGTATCCTTGCTGGTCGGCGCCGGCGACAAGCGGGCGTAGCCCGGTCGCGCCCAGCGCGTAGACTGGCCGATGAAGCGAATTCATGAACTTTGTGACGTAGGAGACGCGTGAGCACCACCACTGAGACCGTGTACGACCAGCCGCTCGGCATCACCAACCCGCCGATCGACGAGCTGCTCGAGCGCACCTCCTCGAAGTACGCCCTGGTGATCTACGCGGCCAAGCGTGCGCGCCAGATCAACGACTACTACAACAGCCTCTCCGACGGCATCCTCGAGTACGTCGGCCCCCTCGTCGAGCCGGGCCTGCACGAGAAGCCGCTGTCGGTCGCGATGCGTGAGATCCACGAGGATCTCCTGGAGCACACCGAGGGCGAGTGAGCTGACGGCCACATGATCATCGTCGGTGTCGGTGGCGGCATCGCCGCCTACAAGGCGTGCGCTCTGGTCCGGCACTTCACTGAGCGCGGGCACGACGTGCGGGTCATCCCCACCGAGTCCGCGCTCAAGTTCGTCGGCGCGGCGACCTTCGAGGCGCTGTCGGGCAACCCCGTGCAGACGGGGGTCTTCGAGTCCGTCCCCGAGGTCCCGCACGTGCGGCTCGGACAGAACGCCGACCTCGTCGTGATCGCCCCCACCACCGCGGACCTGATGGCGCGCGCCGCCCAGGGGCGCGCCGACGACCTGCTCACGGGCACCCTGCTCACCGCGCGCTGCCCGGTCGTCTTCGCCCCGGCGATGCACACCGAGATGTGGGAGCACCCCGCCACCCGCGCCAACGTCGCCACCCTGCGCGAGCGCGGCGCCGTCGTGATCGAGCCCGCCTCGGGCCGCCTCACCGGTGCGGACACCGGCGCGGGCCGGTTGCCCGAACCCGACGAGATCGGCGCGCTGGCCGACGTACTGCTCGAGCACCCCGGCGCCCTGCGGCGCGACCTCGAGGGGCGGAAGGTCGTCGTCTCGGCGGGTGGCACCAAGGAGGCGCTCGACCCCGTCCGCTACCTGACCAATCGCAGTTCCGGCAAGCAGGGCTACGCGCTGGCCCGGCTCGCCGCGCAACGCGGCGCCCGCGTCACGCTGGTCGCCGGCAACACCGTCGGCCTCGCGGACCCGTCCGCGGTCGAGGTGGTGCGCATCGCCTCCGCACTCGATCTGCAGGCCGCCATGGCCGAGCACGCCGCCGACGCGGATCTGGTGATCATGGCCGCGGCCGTCGCCGACTACCGGCCCGCCGACGTCGCCACCACCAAGCTCAAGAAGGGCGCGGACGGCCGTAGCGAGGCCTTGGAATCGATCACCATGATCGAAAACCCCGACGTTCTGGCCGGCCTGGTCGCCGCCCGCCGGGAGGGCGCCCTGCGCTCCGAGTCGGTCATCGTCGGCTTCGCGGCCGAGACCGGCGACGAGGGTGGCACGGTCCTCGACTACGGCCGGGCCAAGTTGCGGCGCAAGGGCTGTGATCTGTTGGTCCTCAACGCCGTCGGCGACGGCCGGGCCTTCGAGGTCGACGAGAACTCCGGGTGGCTGCTCGGGGCGGACGGCGGCGAGAGCGCCCTGCCCCTCGGCTCCAAGACCGCGATGGCCGCGCGCATACTGGATGCCGCCGCCGCGCGGGTGCACGCCACCCGCTAGATTTTTCCCCATCGCAAAAGTGATCGAGAGGACGTCCGAAGTGGTTTCCGGTTCCGCCAGCTCCGCCCATCGCCTGTTCACCAGTGAGTCGGTCACCGAAGGCCATCCGGACAAGATCTGTGACGCGATCTCCGATTCGATCCTGGACGCGTTGCTGGCGGAGGACCCCTCCTCGCGCGTCGCCGTGGAGACCCTGGTCACCACCGGACAGGTGCACGTCGCGGGTGAGGTGACCACCTCCGCCTACGCCGACATCCCGCACATCGTGCGCGACAAGGTGCTCGAGATCGGCTACGACAGCTCGGCCAAGGGCTTCGACGGCAACTCGTGCGGCGTGAACATCGCCATCGGCGCGCAGAGCCCCGAGATCGCCCAGGGCGTGGACCGCGCCTACGAGCACCGCGTCGACGGCGGCGAGGACGAGATCGACGCGCAGGGCGCGGGCGATCAGGGCCTGATGTTCGGCTACGCCTGCTCGGACACCCCGGAGCTGATGCCGCTGCCGATCTCGCTGGCCCACCGCCTTTCGCGCCGGCTCACCGAGGTCCGCAAGAACGGCACGCTGCCGTACCTGCGTCCGGACGGCAAGACCCAGGTGACCATCGAGTACGCGGGCGAGCAGCCCGTGCGCCTGGACACCGTGGTCATCTCGAGCCAGCACGCGGCCGACATCGACATCGACGGCATGCTCGCGCCCGACCTGCGCTCGCACGTGCTCGACACGGTCATCGCCGACCTGAACCTGCCCAGCCTCGACACTTCCGAGGTGCGGCTGCTGGTGAACCCCACCGGGAAGTTCGTGCTCGGCGGCCCGATGGGCGACGCGGGCCTCACGGGCCGCAAGATCATCGTCGACACCTACGGCGGCATGGCCCGCCACGGCGGCGGCGCCTTCTCCGGCAAGGATCCGTCGAAGGTGGACCGCTCGGCCGCGTACGCGATGCGGTGGGTGGCCAAGAACGCGGTCGCCGCGGGCCTGGCCGAGCGCATCGAGGTCCAGGTCGCCTACGCGATCGGCAAGGCCGCACCGGTGGGGCTGTTCGTCGAGACCTTCGGCACCGAGCAGCTCGACCCGATCAAGATCCAGCAGGCCATCGCCCAGGTCTTCGACCTGCGCCCGCGCGCCATCATCAACGAGCTGGACCTGTTGCGCCCGATCTACGCGCCCACTGCGGCGTACGGGCACTTCGGCCGCACCGACATCGACCTGCCGTGGGAGCGCACCGATCGCGTCGACGCCCTGCGCGCCGCGGCCGGCCTCTGACACCCGCCTCCACCGGTGTGACCGCACCCGGCCCCGCCGAGGCCGCACAAGCGGCCGTCGAACTCCCGATCGCCCGGATCCTGCCCCTGCTGCAGGTCAGCCACCTCGATCGGGAGTTCGACTATCTCGTGCCGCCCGATCTCGACGCCCAGGCGCAGCCCGGCGTCCGCGTCCGCGTGCGGTTCTCGGGCCGGCTGGTGGACGGCTACCTGCTCGAGCGGCTCCCGCGCACCGAACACGAGGGCAGGCTCGCGTCCCTGCACCGCGTGGTCTCGCCGCTCCCCGTGCTCACCGAGCCGGTGCTGCGCCTGATCACCGAGGTCGGCGTCCGGTACGCGGGGACACGCGCCGACGTGCTGCGGCTGGCGATCCCGCCGCGGCACGCCCGGGTCGAGAAGACCCTCCTCGAGCAGGAGCCCGTCGCGCCCACGCCGCCGGACGTCCCCGAGGCGGTTCTCGGCGAGTACACCCACGGCGGGCAGTTCGCGGCGGCCGCGGTCGCGGGCCGGGCCCCGCGGGCGGTCTGGCAGGCCCTTCCCGGCGAGGACTGGGCGGCCCGCCTCGCCGAGCTCGCCGCCACCGTCGTCGCCTCCGGTCGTACGGCGCTGCTGATCGTCCCGGACCAGACGGACCTCGATCGGCTCGCGGCCGCGTGCGCGCACCTGGACCCCGCGGTCCTCGCCGCGGGCCTGGGGCCCTCCGCGCGGTACCGGCGCTGGCTGCTCGCCCTGCTCGGCCGCGCCCGGCTCGTCATCGGTACCCGCAGCGCGGCGTTCGCGCCGCTGCCCGATCTCGGCCTCATCGTCCTGTGGGACGACGGCGACGAGTCGCTCGTCGAGCCCCGCGCCCCCTACCCGCACACGCGCGAGGTGCTGGCGCTGCGCGCGCACCAGGAGGGCGCAGCCCTGGTGATCGGCGGCTTCGCCCGCACCCCCGAATCGCAGGCTCTCGTCGAGGCGGGCTGGGCCGCGGAGATCACGGCGCCGCGCGAGCTGGTGCGCAGTCGCTCGCCCCGGATCGCGGGGACCGCGGACTCGGACGTGGCGCTCGCGCGCGATCCGCTGGCCCGGTCGGCGCGCCTGCCCGCGGCCGCCTTCGCCGCCGCGCGCGAGGCCCTCGACGCCGAGCGACCCGTCCTGGTGCAGGTGCCGCGCCGCGGCTACGCGCCGGCGCTCTCGTGCGAACGGTGCCGGACGCCCGCGCGCTGCCGGCGGTGCCACGGGCCCCTGGAGCAGGCGGACGGGGGAGTGCTGCGCTGCCGCTGGTGCGCGCAGGCCGATCCGGGATACCGGTGTCCGGCGTGCGGCGGGACGACGGTGCGGGCGGTCATCATCGGGGCCATGCGCACCGCCGAGGAGCTCGGGCGCGCCTTCCCCGGGGCGGCCGTGACGGTCTCCGGCGGCGCGACGGTGCTCGCCGAGGCGCCCGGCGGTCGCCGCATCGTGGTCGCCACGCCCGGCGCCGAGCCCGTCGTCGAGGGCGGCTACGGCGCGGCGCTGCTGCTCGACGGCTGGCTGCTGCTCGGACGGGCCGACCTGCGCGCGGCCGAGGAGACGCTGCGCCGCTGGATGAACGCCACCGCGCTCGTGGCCGCCGACGGGGCGGTGGTGTGCGGCGCGGACGCCGGGATCCGCGCGGTGCAGGCGCTGATCCGCTGGGACGCGGCCGGTTTCGCCGCCGCGGAGCTCGCCGAACGCGCCGAGGTCGGCTTCCCTCCGGCGACCCACCTCGCGGCGCTCGACGGTGCCGAGGGCGACATCCGGGCTGTCGTGGACGCCGCCGCGCTGCCCGACGGTGCCGAGGTGCTCGGCCCCGTCGACCTGCCGCCCGGGGTGCGGATCCCGGGCGCGAGCGATACGGGCCCGCCGCCGCAGCGGTTGCTGGTGCGGGTGGCACGGCGCGACGGCCGCGCCCTCGCGCACGCGTTGTTCCAGGCGCAGGTCGGGCGGAGCCTGCGGCGGGAGGGCGATCCCGTGCGGATCCAGATCGACCCGCTGCGGATCGGCTGATCAGCGACGGGGGAGCCGGGCCTCGACCGCGCTGATCGAGAGCCCGATCATGTACTCGAACTCGGCGTCCGCGTCGAACCGGGCGAGTTCCGGGGCGACGGCCTGGACCGCCGGCAGTCCGCAGGCCGCGAGGCTCGCCTCCCGGCGCGCGATCGCCTCCGCGTCGGTCATCCCGAACGTGGGGGCCGCCTCGAACTCACGCAGCAGTGCGCCGATCAGCGCGGCGAGCTGCGAACGCAGGAGGTGCACGGCCTCGGCGGGCGCGAAGCCGGCCGCGAGCAGCACGTCGAGGATCGATTGCGTCGGCGCCAGGGCGGCGACGGACTGCACCTGCCGGGTCAGCACCAGCGTCGCGGCCCGGGGATGGGCCTGGGCGGCGGCGCGGAAGGCGTGCGCGATCCCCGCCAGATCGGTGCGCAGGTCGCCGGTGGGCACGTGCACCACGATCGACCGGAGCAGGTGCTCGGTGACGGCGTCGAGGAGGTCGTCCTTGTCCCGGACGTGGTTGTAGAGGCTCTTCGCATCGACGGACAGATGTCGCGCGATGGAGCGCATGCCGACCTCGGCGACACCGTCGCGGTCGATCAGGGCGAGTGCGGCGTCCACGACCGCGGCGCGGCTCAGCTTCGGCGCACCCAGGGCGGGGCGGCCGCGGCGGGGGCGCTCAGTGGTCATGAACCCCATCATTCCCTACCTTCGGCACTCCACATTATCCACGGTGTGGGTAATATCCTCGCATGATCGCCCACAGCTCCCGCTTCGTGATGCCGCCCGAGTCCGTGCTCCGCGCCCGCGAGCGACTCGTGCTCGACCACTTCCGGGACGAGGTGCGCCAGGACTGGGACGCCACACTCGCGACCTTCCCGCACCCGCATTACGAGCTCATCGCCCCGATGGCGGTCCACGACGGCGACGACGCGGTGCGCGGCTACTACGCGCAGACCCGCACGGCGTTCCCCGATCAGGACCACGAACTGATCGCCCTGCGGCACAGCGTGGACGCGGTCATCGTCGAGTTCTGGCTACTGGGGACCCAGCGCGGCCGGCTCGGCGCGATCCCGCCCACGGGTGGGCGGCACCGCACCAGGATGACGGCCTACTTCGTCTTCGACGAGCAGGAGAGGCTGGTCGCGGAGCGGATCTACTTCGACCAGTTGACCGTACTGCGCCAGCTGATCTCGGGCCTGAACCCGCGCAGCCCGAAGGGGCTGCTCACGCTCGCGCGGGTGGTCGTCGGGGCGCTGCGCACCGCGGGCGGCGCACCGGACGCGCGGCTCACGGACACCGTGCCGCCGCGGCTGGACGACTGAGTCCCGCGCCGGCTCACTCCTCGGAGCCGACCGGGCCCACGACGAGGATCTCGTCCGAGGGCGAGTACTCGGGGTCGGACCGCGGGTCGGAGGCCCCCTCTGCGGTCGCGCCGACCTCGCGCGGGGAGTCCGCGGATTCGCTCGTCGCGGTCGGCGCGTCGGGCTCGTCCGCGGCGAGGGCGAGACCGGAACCGGCGAAGGAGATGGCGGCGGTGGCCACGATGGTTGCGAGAGTGCGCATGTCGAAGTCCTGAGCTCGGCGGCGTTCGGAGGGCGACCGTTCCTTCATCGCGGGGCCGACCCTACGCCGGTCGACGCCGGAGCGCAGCCCGGGTTCTACCCTCGTACCGGTGAGTGAGACGACGATGCGGACGGGCTGGGCGAAAGCGGACATCACGGGCGAGCCGTGGGGCGTCGGCCTGATGGGGTACGGCATGCCGGGCCAGCGGGGCCGCGGGCTGCTGAGCCGGCAGTGGGCGCGCGCGGTCGTCGTCGCCGCCGGTGAGCAGCGCGTCGCCGTCGTGGTCGCCGACATCGGCATGTTCTTCCAGGCCGCCGTCGACGAGATCACCGACCGGCTCGCCGCCGTCACCGGCGGGCGGCTCTCCGCCGCGAACGTCGTGCTCACGGCGACCCACACGCACTGCGGTCCGGGCGGCCACGGCCGGCACGCGCTCTACAACATCACCACCCTCGGCCGGCACCGGCGCACCTTCCACCGGCTCGTCGACGGGGTGGTGCGCGCCGTCCTCGACGCCGAAGCCGCCCTGGCGCCCGCGCGGCTCTCGCTCGCGCGCGGCGAGCTGCACGACGCCTCCGTCAACCGCAGCGCGAGCTCGTTCGACCGCAACCCGGACCGCGACCGCCTCCCGGGCCGGATCGACCCCGCCGTGACCCTGCTGCGCATCGAGCGCGACGGCGAGCTGCGCGCCGCGATCGAGTGGTTCGCCGTGCACTGCACGTCGATGGGCAACGGGAACCGCCTCATCAGCTCCGACAACAAGGGCTGGGCGGCCGCGGCGTGGGAGGCCGCGCAGCGCACGCGGCATCCGGACTTCGTGGCGGCCTTCGCACAGACCAACTCCGGCGACATGTCACCGAACCTCGGTGGCGCGGCGGGGCACGGTCCCACCGACGACGAGCGCGAGAACACCGCCGAGATCGGCCGTCGCCAGCTCGCGGCGGCGCGACGGCTCGCCGCCGGCCCGGGCCGGGACCTCGCCCCGGTGGTCGATCACCGACTGACCCACGTCGACTTCGGCGCGGCGCACACGGCCGCCGGCCCCACCGGCCGCGCCGTGCTCGGCGCGGCCTTCGCCGCCGGCACCTCCGACGGTCTGGGCTCCCCGGCGTTCCATCAGGGACCGGGCAACCGCATCGGCGCGATCAGTCGCGCGCTCTACCGCCGCCGCCCGGAGCTGGCCGCCCGGCAGGCGCCGAAGGAGATGTTCCTCCCGGTCGGCGCGCTGGGATGGGTCCAGGAACGGTTGCCGGTGCAACTGGTCCGGCTGGGGGAGCTGCACCTGCTCTGCGTGCCCGTCGAGGTCACCGTGACGGCCGGCGCCCGGCTGCGGGACGCCGTCGCGGCGGCGGCCGGGATCGACGCCGGCGACGTGCTCGTGCAGGGCTACGCCAACGGCTACGCGCACTACCTCACCACCCCGGAGGAGTACGACGCGCAGCGCTACGAGGCGGGCAGCACCGTGTTCGGGCGCAACGAGCTCGCGGCCTTCGTCGAGGCGGCGCAGCGCCTGGCCGCCGACATGGCCGTCCCCCGCCCGAGCGAGCGGGGGACGCCCCCGCCCCGGCAGCGTCCCGGGAGGCTCGGGTCACCGTCGGGCTCGACGGTGCTCAGCCGTCCCCGCCCGGTCCGGGTGACGGCCGTGCACACGCCCGGCCCGGACGGACGGCTCACCGTCGAATTCGCGTGCCCGCACCCGAACCGGGTGATCCCGGAGAGCTACCTGCGGGTCGAGCGGCGCGACGGCGACGCCTGGACGCTCGTCGCCGACGACGACGCCCCGTCGACCGAGCTGTCGTGGACCCGACGCGCCGGCGCCTTCACGGCCGCGGTGACGGTACGGGAGCTGCCGACCGGCGTGTACCGGGTGGGCTACGCACAGGAGCGGCCCGGCCACTACGTGTGGACCGGGCCGCTCCGGGTGCGGTGACGGGCGACTAGACGACGCCCAGCGCGAGCATCGCGTTGGCGACGCGGATGAAGCCCGCGATGTTGGCGCCGGTGACGTAGTCGCCCGGGCTGCCGTACTCGTCGGCGGTCTCCAGGCAGCGGTCGTGGATGCCGCGCATGATGTCGGCGAGGCGGTCCTCGGTGTAGTCGAAGGACCAGGAATCGCGCGAGGCGTTCTGCTGCATCTCCAGCGCGCTGGTCGCGACGCCGCCGGCGTTGGCCGCCTTGCCGGGGGCGAACGCGACCTTGGCCTCGGAGAAGAGCTTCACGGCGTCCGGGGTGCACGGCATGTTGGCACCTTCGGCGACGTAGGACGTGCCGTTCTTGATCAGCCGGTCGGCGGCGTCGCCGTCGAGCTCGTTCTGGGTGGCGCAGGGCAGCGCGATGTCGCACGGCACGTCCCAGACGGACCCGCCCGGCACGAAGATCGCACCGCGCTCGGCCGCGTAGACGTCGATGCGGGCGCGACGGCGCTCCTTGACGTCCTTGAGCAGCTCGAGGTCGATGCCCTTCTCGTCCACCACGTAGCCCGACGAGTCGGAGCAGGCGATGACGGTGCCGCCCAGCTGCTCGACCTTCTCGGTGGCGTAGACCGCCACGTTGCCGGAGCCGGAGACGACGACGCGCTTGCCGTCGAACGACTGGCCCTGGGTCTTGAGCATCTCGCTCAGGAAGAAGACCGCGCCGTACCCGGTGGCCTCGGTGCGCACCTGCGAGCCGCCCCAGGTCAGGCCCTTGCCGGTGAGGACGCCCGACTCGTAGCGGTTGGTGATGCGCTTGTACTGGCCGAACAGGTAGCCGATCTCGCGGCCGCCCACGCCGATGTCGCCCGCGGGGACGTCGGTGTACTCGCCGATGTGGCGGTAGAGCTCGGTCATGAAGGACTGGCAGAAGCGCATGATCTCGCCGTCGCTGCGACCCTTGGGGTCGAAGTCCGAGCCGCCCTTGCCTCCGCCGATGGACAGGCCGGTGAGCGAGTTCTTGAAGATCTGCTCGAAGCCGAGGAACTTGACGATGCCGAGGTAGACCGACGGGTGGAAGCGCAGGCCGCCCTTGAACGGGCCGAGGGCCGAGTTGAACTCGACGCGGAAGCCGCGGTTGAGCTGGACGTTGCCCTGGTCGTCCTGCCACGGCACACGGAAGATGATCTGGCGCTCCGGCTCGCAGAGGCGGCGGATGACGGCCGCGTCGACGTACTCGGGGTGCTTGGTCACCACCGGGGCGAGGCTCTCGAGAACTTCCTTCGCCGCCTGGTGGAACTCGGTCTCACCCGGATTCCGGTGCAGCACTTCACTGTACAGCCCGTCCAAGGTGGTTTCTGCGTGCGCCATCACACGTTCCCTTCTCTCCAGCCGTTCGATCCGCCTCGTCGTCGAGGAACGGATCACCGCCCCCCGCGCGGCCGGAACTCGTCGATGTAACCCAGGATCGCCTTCTGGACCACGGGCCAGTAGCGGTTCTGGGACTGCGAGGGGAGGTAGATGTTGTGGCCCGCGCCGGGCAGCAGCACGGTCTCGCCACGGCCGCCCTTGGCACGCAGAGCGGTGATGAAGGCTTCACATCCGGCGGGCCGGACGATGCGGTCGGCGGTGCCGTTGAAGCACGTCACCGGGACCTGGGGGTTGATGTTCTGGATCGGGTCGGCCACCGCGAACTGCTGCGGGAACTCGTCGGGCAGGCCGAGGAACAGGCGGGTGTTGACGTTGCCGTCGGCGACCGCGCGACGCATGTCCAGCACGCCGCCCATGGACACCACGGCGGCCGGGGTGACCGCGGGGACGCTGCCCATCGCGCCCGGCGTCAGCATCGATCGGGCGGAGGCCCAGACGGCGAGCTGGCCGCCCGCCGAGTGCCCGGCGACGACCACGTCGTCGAGGTCGAGGTTCGGTGCGTACTGCGCCTTGACCGTCTGCAGGTAGTCGATCGCCGCGGCGGTGTCGGTGAGCGTGATGGGGTAGCCGCCGCCGGCGCCGATCCGCCGGTACTCGACGTTCCACACCGCCACGCCGTGGCTGACCAGGGAGCGGGCCATCTCCGACATCGACCCCGCGGCCGACGGCGTGCGCCAGCCGCCGCCGTGCAGCAGCACCACGACGGGGATCCGGTCGGGCAACTCGATGGCCGTGCGGGCGCTCAGCGGGCCGCCCGACGGGTTCTGCGCGATCGCCGGGTTGGCAGGCAGGTACAGCTCGCCGTAGTTCTGCTCGGGGTCGGAGACGCCGTCCGGCACGGGGTAGACGATGCGCTGCGGCTGGGTGACGGGGAACTTGCCCACCAGCGTCGCGGGGTTGACCGGCGGGTACGACACGGACGGCGCCGCGGGCGCCGACGACGAGGGTGCACCCGCCCCGTTCTGCACGGTGGGGGTGCACGCCGTGCCGAAGAGCACGGAAAGGCAGACGGCGGCGCCGATCAGCGGCCGCCGGGCGCGCGCGAGCTGCACGTCGACCCTCTCTCGCCCGGCGGGGCGGTTCGTGGCGTTTCCGTCCGGAATCCTAAGGCAACCCTGCGTCGAACTCCTAGTGCGGGCGCGCCGCTGTGATCGGAGCACCTGCCGGGGCGACCGGTCGGGGCTGGATAATGGGGGAATGAGCGTGCTCCCCATTCGGATCTATCCGGACCCCGTGCTGCGGACCCCCGCGGACGAGGTGACCGTCTTCGACGCCGATCTGGCCCGGCTGGTGGCCGACATGATCGACACGATGCACCACCACAACGGCGCCGGCCTGGCCGCGCCCCAGGTGGGCGTGAGCAAGCGGGTCTTCGTCTACGGCTGCGGTGGGCGCGAGGGGCACCTGATCAATCCGGTGTGGCGCGCCGTCGGCGACGAGATGCAGACGGCCGCCGAGGGCTGCCTGTCGATCCCGGAGGTCCGCGGCGACTGCACCCGGCACATGCGCGTCGTGGCCGAGGGCGTCGATCTCACCGGTGCGCCCGTCACCCTCGAGGCGACCGAGGTGCTGGCGCGCTGCATCCAGCACGAGAGCGACCATCTCGACGGTGTGCTCTACCTGAGCCGCCTCGAGCCCGAGGAGCGCAAGGCCGTGATGCGGGTGATCCGCAGCTCGCCCTGGTTCACCGATCCCGCGACCACGCTGAGCGCGGGCGCGAGCGGCGGACGCGGCTGATGCGGCTGCTGTTCGCGGGGACTCCCGAGCCCGCCGTGCCGGCGCTCCGCGCGCTGCTGGCCTCCGAGCACGAGATCGTGGGCGTGCTGACCCGCCCCGACGCGCGGTCCGGTCGCGGCCGGGGCGTGCGTCGCTCGCCCGTCGGGCAGGTCGCCGACGAGGCCGGGATCCCGGTGCTCACCCCGGCGACCCTGCGCGATCGCGAGGCGCGCGCGGCGATCGTGGACCTGGCGCCGGACTGCTGCCCGGTGGTCGCCTACGGTGGGATGATCCCGCCGGACCTGCTGGACGTGCCCGCCCACGGCTGGATCAACCTGCACTTCTCGCTGCTGCCCGCGTGGCGCGGCGCGGCGCCCGTCCAGGCCGCGATCGAGGCCGGCGACGAGGTGACCGGCGCGTCGACCTTCCGGATCGAGGAGGGGCTCGACACCGGCCCCGTGTTCGGCGTGCTCACCGAGCGCATCCGCCCGGACGACACCGCGTCGGTGCTGCTCGACCGCCTCGCCGAGCACGGTGCGGAACTGCTCACGCGGACCGTCGACGGGGTGGAGGCCGGGGCGCTGCAGGCGCAGCCCCAGTCCGCCGACGGGGTCTCGCACGCGCCGAAGGTCACCGTCGACGGCGCGCGGGTCCGGTTCGACCGGCCCGCCGTCGCCGTCGACCGGCACATCCGCGCCATGACCGACGCTCCCGGCGCGTGGGTGCCGCTCGGCGACGCGCGGCTCAAGCTGGGGCCGGTCACCGTCGAGGCCGAGCCCGTGGGTCTGGCGCCGGGCGAGCTGCACGTGACCAAGCGCGCCGTGTTCGTGGGCACCGCCACCGCGGCACTGCGGCTGGGCTCCGTGCAGCCGCCGGGCAAGAAGCCCATGCCCGCCGCCGACTGGGCGCGCGGGGCACGTATCGAGGACGGCACGATCATCGGAGTGGAGCAATGACCGATCCCGCGCGCAGCGCCGCGCTGCAGACCCTCGCCGCCGTCCGTGAGCGGGGCGCGTACGCGAACCTGGTGCTGCCCGGCCTGCTGCGCGACAAGCGTCTCACCGGGCGCGACGCGGCCTTCGCGACCGAGCTGACCTACGGCACCAGCCGCGCGCAGGGCCTGCTCGACGCGGTGATCGAGAACGCCTCGGGCCGTTCCGTCTCCGACATCGACGGGCCGGTGCTCGATGCGCTGCGGCTCGGCGTCTACCAGCTGCTGCGCACCCGCGTCGGCGCGCACGCCGCCGTCTCCGAAACGGTGGACTCGGTGAAGGAGAGCTCGGGCCGCGGCGCGGCGGGCTTCGCCAACGCCGTGCTGCGCAAGGTCTCGCGCGACGACGAGGACACCTGGGTCGGCCGGATCGCGCCGTCGGCCGCCGACGACCTGCTCGGGCACCTGGCGATGCAGTACGCCCATCCGCGCTGGATCGCCGAGGCCTTCTGGGAGTCGTTGCGGGCCAACGGCATCACGTCGATGGGGCAGCTGCAGGCGCTGCTCGCCTCCGACGACGCCCGGCCGCCGGTGCACCTCGTGGCGCGGCCGGGGGAGATCTCGGCCGAGGAGCTGGCGCTGGTGGTCGAGGGGGAGCCCGGCGAGCTCTCGCCCTACGCGGTGCACCTGTCCGGCGGCGATCCCGGCGCGCTCGATCCGGTGCGCGACGGCCTCGCCGGCGTGCAGGACGAGGGCAGTCAGCTGGTGGCCCGCGCCGCGGCGGTCGCGCCGCTGGAGGGCGACGACGCCGGCCGCTGGCTCGACCTGTGCGCCGGTCCCGGCGGCAAGGCCGCGCTGCTCGGCTCGCTGGCGTCCATCGACGGTGCCCGGGTCGATGCCGTCGAGCCCGCCGAGCACCGCGCCGAGCTGGTACGCAAGGCCGTGAAGGGGCTGCCGGTCGACGTGCACGTCGCCGACGGGCGCGACAGCGGCCTCGAGCCGGGCTACGACCGCGTGCTGGTCGACGCGCCCTGCTCGGGAATCGGCGCACTGCGCCGCCGCCCCGAGGCGCGCTGGCGCAAGCAGCCCTCGGACGTCGAGGGCCTGACGGTGCTGCAGCGCGAGCTGCTCGTCGCGGCCGCCGAGCTGACCCGCCCGGGCGGCGTGGTGCTCTACGCGACCTGCTCGCCGCACGTGGCCGAGACGATCGGTGTCGTCGGCGACGACGACCTGCTCGCGTCCGCCGGGCTGGAGCGGATCGATACCCGCCCCCTGATCCCGGAGACGGATCTGCCGCTGGGCGAGGGGCCGCACGTGCAGCTCTGGCCGCATCTGCACGGCACCGACGGGATGTTCTTCCAGGCGCTGCGCAAGCGGTGAGACGACGCGACGGCCCGCCTCCCATCGGTGGAGGCGGGCCGTGGTGCGTCGTGCCGTCGGGCGTCAGGCCTTGAGGACGCCGCCCTTGGTGAACTCCTGGGTGAGGACGCCGCCGGGGCCGGGCTTGGCATCGCCCTTGGGGTAGCCCATGCCGAAGGCGCCGCCGCCCTTGACCCACTGGTCCTTGATCTTGCCGGAGACGACGTGCGCGCCCGCCTCGGGCGACCAGACGATCGAGCCGTGCTCGAAGTCGTTGTAGGCACCGGCGACGGAGCCCGGGGTCGGGCCACCCACGGCGAGCTCGCTCATGAGCGGGAAGCCGAGCTTGCCGGTGGGGCCGCCCTGCTTGAGGTAGAAGTCGCGGATCGCGCCGGTGACGCCGGCCGCCTTGCCACCGTTGACCTTCGGGTTCCAGTAGATGGTGCCCTTGGTGAACTCCTGCGCCTTCGCGCCGCCGGCGATGTCCTTCTCGACACCGAGGGGCTGGCCGTACTTCTTCTGGCCGCCGTCCTTGGTGAAGGTGTCGTTGATGGCCCCGGTGACGGCGAACTTGAGCGGCTCGTCCGGCGTGGTGTCGGCGGCGGGCGCGGTGGCACCTGCCTGCCCGGCGAGGAGCTGGCCGAGCAGCTTCTGCGCGTTCGGATCGCTGCCGAACATCTTGACGAGCGTCGCCACGTCCGTGGTGGGCAGCTGACCGGTGGACAGGATCTGCTGCACGCCGGGGATCTTCGCCAGCTCGGTGAGTGCCGGTTGCGCCGAGGCGGGGACCGCGTTGGCCGTCGAGACCAGCGGGGTGTTCGCCGCGGGAGCCGCTGCGGGGGCCGGTGCGGCAGGGGCCGCAGCAGCGGGAGCCGCGGGCGCCGGTGCAGCGGGAGCGGCAGCCGGGGCCGCGGGGGCGACGGGGACCGCCGGCACGGCCGGGTCGGCCAGGGCGGGGCCCGCGGCGAAGACGGTGGCCGCGGCGAGCGCCACGAGCGTGGTCACGGTGGTGCGTGCGATCCGCATGACGACCTCTCAACAATCGACGGCACGAGAGTTACTCGTGTGACTAATGATGCTGATGTTACTAAAGTGATTAGTCGAATTCAATGCGCTGCCGGTCCGGCGTGGCGAGCGCCGCCGGGCGGGGCGCCGGCGCGACCTACAATGCTGCGCATGTCTTCGCCGATGATCGCGCCGTCCATCCTCTCCGCCGACTTCGCCCGGCTCGGGGCCGAAGTGGATGCCGTGGGCGGGCCGGAGGGGGCCGACTGGGTGCACGTCGACGTCATGGACAACCACTTCGTGCCGAACCTCACGCTGGGACTTCCGGTGGTCCAGAGCCTGCTGAAGGCGACCACGATCCCGCTGGACTGCCACCTGATGATCGACGACCCGGGTCGCTGGGCACCGCCGTACGCCGAGGCGGGCGCGTACAACGTGACCTTCCACGCCGAGGCCACCGACGATCCGGTCGCCGTCGCCAAGGACATCCGCGCCGCCGGCGGCAAGGCGGGCCTCGCGATCAAGCCCGGCACCGCCTTCGAGCCCTACATCGAGATCCTCAAGAGCTTCGACACGCTGCTCGTGATGAGCGTCGAGCCCGGGTTCGGCGGCCAGTCCTTCATCGCCGATGTGCTCGACAAGGCCCGCGCCGCCCGCCGCCTCGTCGACTCCGGCGAGCTGCGCCTGCTCGTCGAGATCGACGGCGGCATCAACGCCGACACCATCGAGCAGGCCGCCGCGGCGGGCGTCGACTGCTTCGTGGCCGGCTCCGCCGTGTACAACGCCGCTGACCCCGCCGAGGCGCTGCGCAAGCTCCGCGCCCAGGCCGCCGCGACGCCGCGCGACTGACGGTGGACCTGCAGGCCGCGCTCGCGCTCGCCGTCGAGGAATCGGTGGCCGCCCGCGGGATCAGCACTCCCAATCCGCCCGTCGGCGCCGTGATCCTCGCGGCCGACGGCACCGTCGCCGGACGGGGTCGCACCGCCCCCGCGGGGGGTCCGCACGCCGAGGTCGTCGCCCTCGCCGAGGCGGGCGAGGCCGCGCGCGGCGGCACCGCCGTCGTCACCCTCGAGCCGTGCGACCACACGGGCCGCACCGGCCCCTGCACGCAGGCCCTCCTCGCGGCCGGCGTCGCCCGCGTCGCGTACGCCGCCGCCGACCCCAACCCCGTCGCCGCCGGGGGAGCGCACACCCTGCGCGCCGGCGGCGTCGAGGTCGAGCACCTCGACGTCGAGCCCTGGCCCCTGACCGAATGGCTCTTCCGGCAGCGGCACGGGCGCCCGATGGTCACCGTCAAGCTGGCGGCCACCGTCGACGGCCGGATCGCGGCCCCCGACGGCACCAGTCAGTGGATCACCGGGCCCGCCGCGCGGGCGCGGGCGCACTCCGAGCGCGCACAGCTCGACGCCATCATCGTGGGCACGGGCACCGTCCTCGCCGACGATCCCGCCCTCACCGCCCGCAACGCCGACGGCGAGCCGCTCGAGCACCAGCCGACTCGGATCGTGCTGGGGGAGCGGGAGATCCCCGCCGACGCGAAGGTGCTCACCGGCCCCGGGGCGGCGCACTTGGTCCGGGGACGCGACCCGCACGCAGCGCTGGCCGCGGCGGGCGACGCCGTCCACATCCAGGTCGAGGGCGGCGCGACGGTGATCGGCGCCTTCGTCGCCGCCGGGCTCGTCGACCGCGTCCAGGCCTACATCGCGCCCGTCCTCCTCGGGGCCGGGCTGCCCGCGCTCACGGTGCCCGGCGTGGGCACCCTCGCCGACGCGACGCGGTTCCGGCTGGAGAGCGTCGAGCGACTCGGCGACGACGTGCTGGTCACACTGTTGCGTTCTTCCTGAGCCCAACACTTGGGGCGCCGCCCGGTGAGTGCTACCTTCGGAAGCGGAAGTTCTCAGGGCGGGGTGCGATTCCCCACCGGCGGTGATGGACTCCGGGCGATCCCGGTGTTCGAGCCCGCGAGCGCCCCACCGCGAGGTGGGGGACAGCAGATTCCGGTGCGATCCCGGAGCCGACGGTCATAGTCCGGATGAAAGAGAACTGCACGGGTCGTTCCCGTGCTGTCGTGCCGCCCTGAGGCCGAAGTGGCAGGAGCGGCGGATGTTCACCGGCATCGTCGAAGAGCTGGGCGTGATCACCGCCCGCGAGGATCTGCCGGATGCGGCCCGATTCACGGTCCAGGGCGATCTCGTCACCTCCGATGCGAAACACGGCGATTCGATCGCGGTCAACGGCGTCTGCCTCACGGTCGTCACCGTCGAGAGCGGGGCCTTCACCGCCGACGTCATGGAGGAATCGCTCCGCCGCAGCTCGCTGAGCAAGCTCGGCCCCGGCGACCGCGTCAACCTCGAGCGCGCCGCTGCGGTGAACTCGCGCCTCGGCGGCCACATCGTGCAGGGCCACGTCGACGGCACCGGCCACGTCCTGAGCCTGAGCCCGTCCGAGCACTGGACCGTGGTGCGGCTGGGAATGCCGGAGCAGCTGGCCCGGTACGTCGTCGAGAAGGGCTCCATCACCATCGACGGGGTCTCGCTGACCGTCTCCGCGCTCGGGCAGGGGGTGACCGGCGACGACGCGCAGCACTGGTTCGAGGTCTCGCTCATCCCCACCACCCTCGAGCTCACCAACCTCGGCGGGGCCGAGCCCGGCACCGTCGTCAACCTCGAAGTGGACATCGTCGCCAAGTACGTCGAGCGCCTGACCGGATTCGCCGGGCGCGAGGAGGAGAAGTAGCCATGACCAGGTTCGATTCCATCGAGCGTGCGATCGAGGACATCGCGGCCGGCAAGGCCGTCGTCGTGGTCGACGACGAGGACCGGGAGAACGAGGGCGACCTCATCTTCGCCGCCGAGAAGGCGACGCCCGAGCTGGTGGCCTTCATGGTCCGCTACACCTCCGGCTACCTCTGCGTCCCGCTCGACGGCGCCACCTGCGACAAGCTGGGCCTGCCGCCGATGTACGCCACCAACCAGGACAAGCACGGCACCGCGTACACCGTCACCGTCGACGCCAAGGCGGGCGTGGGCACCGGCATCTCGGCCGCCGACCGCGCCACGACCATGCTGAAGCTGGCCGACCCGAGCTCGACCGTCGACGACTTCACCCGCCCCGGCCACGTCGTGCCGCTGCGGGCCAAGGAGGGCGGCGTGCTGCGCCGCCCCGGCCACACCGAGGCCGCCGTCGACCTCGCCACCCTGGCCGGGCTCGCCCCCGCCGGCGTGATCTGCGAGATCGTCTCCGAGAAGGACCCGGGCGGCATGGCCAAGTCCGAGGAGCTGCGGGTCTTCGCCGACGAGCACGGCCTCGCCATGATCTCCATCGCCGACATGATCGCCTGGCGCCGCAAGAACGAGAAGCACGTCGTGCAGGTCGCGTCCGCGCGCATCCCCACCCGCTACGGCGACTTCCAGGCCGTCGGCTACACCTCGATCCACGACGACGTCGAGCACGTCGCGCTGGTCAAGGGCGACGTCACCGCCGACGACGGTGCCGACGTCCTGGTCCGCGTGCACAGCGAGTGCCTCACCGGCGACGTCTTCGGCTCGCTGCGCTGCGACTGCGGTCCCCAGCTGGACGCCGCGATGGAGATGGTGGCGCAGGAGGGGCGCGGCGTCGTGCTCTACATGCGCGGGCACGAGGGCCGCGGCATCGGCCTGATGCACAAGCTGCAGGCCTACCAGCTGCAGGACGGGGGCGCCGACACCGTCGACGCGAACCTCCAGCTCGGCCTCCCCGCCGACGCCCGCGACTACGGCCTCGGCGCGCAGATCCTCGTCGACCTCGGCATCACCTCGATGCGCCTGCTCACCAACAACCCGGCCAAGCGCGTCGGGCTCGACGGCTACGGCCTGCAGATCACCGAGCGGGTGCCGATGCCGCTGCGCGCCAACGCCGAGAACATCCACTACCTGCGCACCAAGCGCGACCGCATGGGCCACGACCTGCGCGACCTCGACCACTTCGACCAGGGAGGTACCGCGTGAGCGGCGCTGGAATCCCCGACATCGCCCTCGACGGCGCCGCCGACCTGCGGCTGGCCGTCGTCGCCTCGCGCTGGCACGACACCGTGTGCGAGGCCCTGCTCGCGGGCGCACTGCGGACCGCGGAGCAGGCCGGGGTGCGGCACGTGACCGTCGAGCGGGTCGCGGGCGCGGTCGAGCTGCCCGTCGTGGCGCAGGAACTGGTCAAGAGCCACGACGCCGTCGTGGCGCTGGGCGTCGTGATCCGCGGCGGCACCCCGCACTTCGAGTACGTCTGCGACGCGCTCACCGCCGGCCTGCTGCGCGTCTCGCTCGACGCCGGCGTGCCCGTGGGCAACGGCGTGCTCACCACGAACACCGAGGCCGAGGCCCTCGACCGGGCGGGCCTGCCCGGCTCGGCCGAGGACAAGGGCGAGCAGGCCGCGTCCGCCGCGCTCGACACCGCGCTGACCCTGCGCAGGCTGCGGGCGAACGCATGAGCCGCATCGCCCTCGTCCAGGCCACCTGGCACCGGAACATCGTCGACCGGGCCCGCGACGGCTTCGTCGCGGAGTGGGCCCGCCTCGGCCACGACGGCGCCGACGTGGACGTCTTCGAGGTGCCCGGCGCGTACGAGATCCCGCTGACGGCCAAGCGGCTCGCCGCGACCGGACGGTACGCCGCGATCGTCGCCGCCGGGCTGGTCGTCGACGGCGGCATCTACCGCCACGAGTTCGTCGCGACCGCGGTCATCGACGGCCTCATGCGGGTGCAGCTCGACACCGATGTCCCCGTGTTCTCCGTGGTGCTCACCCCGCACCACTTCCACGAGCACGACGAGCACACCGCCTACTTCGAGCGGCACTTCGTGGGCAAGGGCGCCGAGGCCGCGCGCGCCGTCGACACCACGCTGGCGCTGCACGCGACCCTCCCGACCGCCTAGCCCGTGCACGCGCCCGGGGCACCGCGGTCCGGTTTACGTAGAATGGCCCCGTGATGACCGACGCCACCACGCAGCCCGTGCTCGAAGTGACCCCGCGCAGGATCAAGATCTACGCCTGGTCCTTCGCGGTGGTGCTGGTCCTGGGCCACGCCTTCGTCGCCTGGCTGCTCAAGGCCGGCGGCGACTCGGGGATCGCCTTCAAGACCGGCGATCAGGCGGGCATGGTGGGCATCGGAATCATCCTGGCCTGCGGCGCGCTGCTGTTCACGCGCCCGCGCCTGCGCCTGGGCCCCGAGGGGGTGACGGTGCGCAACCTTCTCAACGAGAACACCTATCCGTGGGACATCGTCGAGGGCTTCTCGTTCCCCGAGGGCGCGCAGTTCGCCCACCTGGATCTGCCGCAGGACGAGTTCGTCGCGATCTGGGCCATCCAGGCCCGCGACGGCGAGCTCGCGGTGCAGTCGCTGCACCGCGTCCGCGAGGTCGCCGCCGCGTACCAGCGCTGAGCGCTACTTGATCGTGCCGCCGCGGCCGTGCAGCAGGGTCATCAGCTGCGTGAGCTGACCCTCCTGCGCCGCGGTCCGCGCGAAGCTGGTCAGGTTGAGCAGCGGCGTGAACCGCTTGCGGGCGATGCCCTTGGCGTAGGTGAACTCGCGCAGGCCGTCGGGGCCGTGGATGCGGCCGAAGCCCGACTCACCGACCCCGCCGAACGGCAGGTTCGGCACGCCCGCGAAGGTGATGATGCCGTTCACCGCCGCCATGCCCGAGCGGATCTTATCCGCCAGCTCCATGCCGCGGGCCTTGGAGAAGACCGTCGCGGCGAGGCCGTACCTGGTGGCGTTCGCGAGCTCGACCGCCTCGTCCATGGTGTCCACCTTGGCGACGGTCACCGTGGGGCCGAAGGTCTCCTCCGTGACGGCGATCGAGTCCTCCGGCACGTCGACGAGCACCGTCGGCTGGACGAACCGCTCGCCGACCGCGTCGATCCCGCCGACGAGGGCGCGGCCGCCGCGGGCGAGAGCGTCCTCGATGTGCGCCTTGATGATCGGCAGCTGGCTCGGCATGGTGATCGGGCCGATCTTGGAGTCGTCCGAATCGTTCGCGGTGACCTCGCGGGCCTTGGCGACCAGCTTCTCCAGGAACGGGTCGTAGACGTCCTTGTGCACGTAGACGCGCTCCACGCCGACGCAGGTCTGCCCCGCGTTGGCGAAGGCGCCCCAGGCCGCGGCGTCGGCGGCGGCGTCGAGGTCGGCGTCACGGTCCACGAGGAAGGCGTCCTTGCCGCCGGCCTCGATCACCACGGGGGTGAGCGTCTCGGCGCAGGCGGCCATGACCTTCTTGCCGGTGTCGGTGGAGCCGGTGAAGGCCACCTTGTTCACGCCGGAGGTGCACAGCGCGTTGCCGGTCTCGCCGAGGCCGGTGACCGTCTGCAGCACGGGGCGGCCGACGGCCTCCTCGAAAGTGCGGGCCAGCCACACGCCGACGCCGGGCGTGTACTCCGAGGGCTTGAAGACGACGGCGTTGCCCGCAGCGAGCGCGTAGGCGATCGAGCCCATCGGGGTGAAGACGGGGTAGTTCCACGGGCCGATCACCCCGACGACGCCGAGCGGGTGGTAGCGCACCGTCGCCGACTGGTTCGCCATGACCAGGCCCGACCCGACGCGCTTGGGTCCGAGGACCTTCTTGGCGTGCGAGGCGGCGTAGGAGAGGTGGTCGATGCCGAGGGCGGCCTCGAGCAGGGCGTCGCCGTGGGGCTTGCCCGTCTCGTCGTGGACGATCTGCGCCAGCTGGTTGATCCGGCGGGTGATGACGCCCTTCCACGTGTTGAGCGCCTTCTTGCGGCCCTCGAACCCGATCTCCTGCCACCAGTCGGCCTGTTCGCGGGCCCGCGCGACGACGGCGTGCACGTGATCCGCGGAGTGGATCGGGTAGGTCTCGACGACGTCGCCCGTGCGGGGATCGAGGGAGTCGAAGGTCTTCGTGTTCGCTGCGGTCATGCTGACTTCCTGATCTCGTCGGCCGCCTTCTCGGCGATCATGATGGTGGGGGCGTTCGTGTTGCCGCGCGTGACGGCGGGCATGACGGAGGCGTCGACGACGCGCAGTCCCTCGACACCGCGCACGCGCAACTGCGGATCGACGACCGCGTCGTCGTCGGTACCCATCCGGCAGGTGCCGACGGGATGGAAGAGCGTCTGCGTGTAGTTCGCGATGAGCGTGCGGATCTCGTCCTCCGACGGGTCCTCCGCGATGTGCCAGGGCTTGCCCAGGTAGCGGGCGAGCGGCCCCTGCTGCGCGATCTCCATCACCGCACGCACCCCGGTGACCATCGCTTCGACGTCCTGAGCGGCGTCGTAGTAGTTCGGTTCGAGCGCGGGCTTGAAGTTCGGATCGGCGGAGCGCAGCCGCAGCGTGCCGCGGCTTGCGACATCGACCAGGGTGGGCCCGAGCATGATGCCGCGGCGATGCGTCTCGTGCAGGAGGTTGTCGTAGACGCCCGCCGGCATGACGTGGATCTGCAGGTCGGGGTGTTCGAGGTCGTCCCGCGAGCGGAAGAACGCCCCCGATTCCGCGCCGTTGGACGCGAGCGGGCCGGTGCCCGTGAGCTTCCAGCGCAGCAGATTGCCCAGGTCCTGCTTCTCCAGCAGGTCGTAGCTGCCGTGCACGTCGAAGTCGACGGGGACCATCGGGTGGTCGTGCAGGTTGGCGCCGACGCCCGGCAGGGCCGAGCGGACGTCGATGCCGTGCTCGGCGAGGTGCTCGGCCGGGCCGATGCCCGAGAGCATGAGCAGCTGCGGCGAGTTGATCGCCCCGCCGCTCACGATCACCTCGCGGCGGGCGCGGACCGTCTGCTCGGAGCCCCCGGTCCGGAGCACGACACCCGAGGCGCGGTCACCGTCGAACTCGATGCGCTGGGCGGTGGACCGGATCGCGACCGTGAGGTTGGGGCGCCCGCGGTTCGGCTCGATGTACGCCTTGTCGGTGGACCAGCGGCGCCCGCCCTTGCAGGTGACCTGGTAGAGCCCTGCGCCGTCCTGCGAGGCGCCGTTGAAGTCGTCGGTGGGCTTGAGGCCCCACGCGACCGCAGCGTCGACGAAGGCGTTCGTCAGCGGGTGGTTGAACCGCCGGTCCTCGACGCTGAGCGGACCGTCGGTGCCGTGGTACGGGCCGGCCAGGCGGGTGTTGCCCTCGGCCTTGCGGAAGTACGGAAGGACCTCGTCGAACGACCATCCCGTCGCGCCCTGCGCGGCCCAGCCGTCGTAGTCGGCGTGGTTGCCGCGGATGTAGATCATCGCGTTGAGCGACGAGCAGCCGCCCAGGGCCTTCATCCGCGGCCAGTACGCCGGCCGGTCGGCCAGGTGCTTCTGCGGCGTGGTGGTGTAGTTCCAGTCCCACTTCGTCTTGAACATCGCGGAGAACGCGAGCGGGATGTGGATCTCGTCCGCATCGGCCTCGCCGCCCGCCTCGAGGAGCAGGACGCTCACGCCCGGATCCTCCGACAGTCGCGCCGCCATGACGGCGCCCGCGCTGCCGGCTCCCACCACGATGTAGTCGTACTCGTCCGCCGCCAATGCCGCTCCTCGCGTCGTTGAAGTGCTCGACCCCGAAGTTACTCGGAAGTCTCGCGGGCGCGGAGGGGTTTGGGCAGGTTCGACGGTGCCGGGGCCCGAGCCCGTCGCGTCAGCCGACCGCGGGGGCCAGGCGCTTGATCGTCGGGGTCAGGGCCACCACCACGAGCCCGACCGCGATGGCAGTGCCGCCGAGGATCAGGAAGTACGGCGCCTCGTCGTTCTGGTCGTAGAACGTCGCCAGGCGGCCGGCGAGCGCGGTGCCCAGGCTGATGGACAGGAAGTTCAGCGCCACCATCTGCGCGGCGAACGCGCGCGGCGCGAGCTTGGTGGACACGCTGAGCCCGACGGGGGAGATGCACAGCTCGGCGAGGGCGAAGATCAGCATGATCGCGAGCAACCCGATCAGCGGGGCCGTGTTCACGCCGGCGGGCATGAGCAGGAAGGCCAGGAAGGCGACGCCGATCCCGATGGTGCCGATGGCGAACTTGATCGGGGTGCTGGGCTGGCGCGGGCCGAGCTTGGTCCACAGCGCGGCGAAGACCGGCGCGAAGATCAGGATGTAGACCGGGTCGACGGACTGGATCCACGAGGCGGGGAACTCCCAGCCGCCCAGGGTGCGGTCGAGTCGCTCGTCGGCGTAGACCGCGACGAAGGTGAACATCTGCTGGAACAGCGCCCAGAACGCCACCTGCGAGAGGAACAGCGGGATGAAGGCCTTCACGCCGTTGCGCTCGGCACCGTCGACCCGGCTGCTGCGCAGGAGGAAGACGAAGTAGGCCAGGGAGAGGGCGGCGACGGTGATGATGACCGCGTCCACCAGGTTGTCCGCCGTGATCACGCCGAGGAGGATGAGGCCGACGAAGACGGCGATCGCGACCACGGCGCCCGCGGCGACGCGCTGGATCTCGCTGCGCGAGGCGGGGTTCGGCACCTCCTGGCTGATCCGCGGCAGCAGCTTGCGGGTGAGCCCGTACTGGATCAGGCCCAGTGCCATGCCCACCGCCGCGAGGCCGAAGCCCCAGTGGAAGCCGGCGCTCTCCTGCAGGTAGCCGGTGAGCAGGGGGCCGATGAACGCGCCGAGGTTGACGCCCATGTAGAACAGCGAGAAGCCCGCATCGCGGCGGGTGTCGCCGTTCGGGTACAGATCGCCGACCACCTTGGTGGCGTTGCCCTTCACCCCGCCGGAACCGACGGCCACGAGCACCAGGCCGATCGCGACGCCCGTCGCGCCGGGGACGAGCGCGAGCGCGATGTGGCCCGCCATCACCAGGCAGGCGGAGTAGAACAGCGTGCGCTCGGCGCCGAGGAGGCGGTCCGAGACCCAGGCGCCCGCGATGGTCGAGAGGTAGACGAAGCCGCCGTACGCGCCGACGATCCCGAGCGAGGTCGACTTGTCGAAGCCGAGCCCGCCCTCGGAGGCCGAGTAGTACAGGTAGTACGCGAGGATCGCCTGCATCCCGTAGAACGAGAAGCGCTCCCACATCTCGACGCCGAACAGGTTCACCAGCGGCCACGGGTGTCCGAAGAAGCGGGTGTCGGGTTTGTAACCGGGGGTGGTGGTCATTCGTCGATGTAACCACGCGGAGACCGCGCCGTGGGTGAGCTCAGCGCAGGAGTCGCGCCGCGTCCGGCTGGTAGGCGTACTCGGCCCACTCGCCGGGCGTGGCGCCGTGGTGCGCGTCGACGAGCGTGCGGTCCGCGCCCGCGTCGAGCAGCGCACGGATCCGGTCGACGTCGCCGTCCCACGCCGCGTGGTGCAGCGGCGTCGCGCCGTCCTCGTCGCGGGCGTTCGGATCGTCGGGGAAGGACGGCGCTGCGACGGTGACGCCCGCGACGTCGATGCCGTGCGCGGCGAGCAGCGCGAGGCGGTCGGCGAAGCCGTGCTGCGCCGCCCACTCGACCTGGCGGCGCCACACCTGCGTGCGGTCCTCGGTCTCCGCGCCCTCCCGGGCCTCCCACGGACTCGGTCCGGCGTCGGCGAGCCCGTGCGCGAAGAGCAGCCGCAGGTGCGCGTCGTCGGGCCGGAACATCCGGTTGTAGAGGGTCTGCTGGTCGACGGGGTGCGCCCCGCGGTCGAGCAGCAGTGTGGCGAGCTCGTCGCAGCGCGGGTGCCGTGGCTGCCGGCCCGCACCCTGCTCGCCCTCGCCGAAGACGCCCGTCAGGGCGGTGAACGGGGTCGGCAGCCCGGAGTGCAGGAATCCGGTGTTCGGGTCGGCGCCGGCGTCGAGGAGCAGCGCCGCGGCCTCCGGCGCCCGGTGCTGTGCGGAATCGAGCGGGACCCGCGAGTAGGTCAGGTAGGTGAGCGGGTGCCAGCCGAACGGCCCGCTGGAGGCGGTGACCAGGCGCGGATCGGCGGCGAGGTGCGCCGCGAGCGCTTCGGGGTCGGCCGCGGCGGCCACGCCCAGATGCTCCGGTCGACGATGCCGGGATCTCCCGCGTGCAGGTCGGCGGCGGCGCGCCACCGCGGCGGCGCGTCCGTCGTGCCGTAGCGCAGGCAGGCCAGGGAGCAGAAGAGGTCCCCGGGCGCGAGGACGGCCTCGTCGACCGCACCCGGATCGACGGTGAGGTCGGCGTTCGCCGCGGCGGGGGAGCCGCTGCGTGCGGGGTGGGACATGGTGCCTTTCGTCGTCCGGCGTGGTCAGCGCAGCAGATTGGTGCGGGCCACCTGTTCGCGCAGGAAGTGGAACTGGGTGTCGAGGCTGGCCTGCAGATCGCGCAGCTCGTCGGCGTGGTGCTGCAGGCGGCGGGCGTCGGCCTCGTTACCGACGGCGTCGCGGTAGAGCTGATCCAGCAGCTCGCGGTGCGCACCGGTGCTGGTGCGGTCGAGCAGCTCCAGGTCGCGCAGCAGTCGCTCGACGGGGCGGAGCTCACCGAGGTACTCGGCGAGCGCGG
Source organism: Tsukamurella pulmonis (assembly GCF_900103175.1). Lineage (NCBI taxonomy): Bacteria > Bacillati > Actinomycetota > Actinomycetes > Mycobacteriales > Tsukamurellaceae > Tsukamurella > Tsukamurella pulmonis. The sequence continues at coordinate 2,907,379 of NZ_FNLF01000002.1, read as the reverse complement.
CCACGTGGTCGCGGAGCGCGTTCTCCGCCATCCGGGCGGCGTGGGTGTACTCGTCGAGCTGGTCGGCGAGCGCCTGCGAGACGGGGGATTCGCCCGAGGGACGCGGGGTGTCGGTCCGCATGCGCCACACCCGGTACGCGCGGTGGCTGACGTCGTGCAGCGTGGCGTCGAGGTTGATGCGGACTCGGTGCTGATCGAGGATCGGGTTGTTCCACGCGGGGGAGCGGCGGATCTCCTCGGTGAGCAGGACCGCCAGGCCGAGCAGCCGGGTCTCCACCCGGGTGCCGCCGGGTTCCGCGGAGGGGTTCCACGCCGGCGTGCGTTCCGCCAGGAACGGCCACGGGTTCGACGCCTGACGGGCCTGCTCGCGGGCCGCGAGCTGCTGTTTGTACCGGTTGTTCTGCCACACCCGGACCCCCACGACGGAGGCGACGAACAGGAGTACCGCGACCGACCAGACCGCGGAGTACCCCATCGCGAACACCGCGACCACCGCCAGGACCCACACCCACTTGGGGGTGGTCGACGGCGCGCGGCGCTGGGGGATCGAGGCCAGGTACGCGGGGTTGTTGCTCGACGTGTAGCGGCGGAAGGCGTCGTCGATGGCGTGCGGCCGCAGGCCGTGCAGATAGGCCGCTGCATCCCGGGCGGCGACCTGCGCCTGTTCCCGCCCGACCGGGACCGCGTCCGCCGCGGTGCTCACGCGCTCCGCGATCTCCTGAGGAACCGTATCCGCCATCTCGAACCCCCTCCTGCTCCCTCCGAATGTACCGACGTCCGACGCCTGAGGGGCGTCGCGTGCGGCGGAGAAGGGGGTGCGTTCCGTTGGAGTCCACGAGGGCACTGGGGAGTGCCGTGGGGGTATCCGCTCGCGACCGTGGCGACGGTCCGCGGACCGGTGGACGCTGCTAGCCGGCTTTCGCGATCGCGCGCGGCGCGAACGGATCGGCGGGCAGGCCGAGGTTCTCGCGGAGGGTGCGTCCCGTGTACGCGCGCCGGAACAGCCCGCGCCGCTGCAGTTCGGGGACGACGAAGTCGACGAAGTCGTTGAACGTCCCGGGGGAACTGGCGGCGGAGAGGATGTAGCCGTCGGCCTCGCCGCCGGTGAACCCGTCCTCGATCCGGTCCGCTACGTCGGAGGCGGTGCCCACGAACTGAGGGAGCAGCACGCCCTGCGCGTACAGCTTGCCGATGTCCCGCAGGGTCAGGTTGTCGCGTTCGGACAGGCGCCGGGCCACGTCGAACAGCCCCTGCGTGCCGCCCACGGCGACGTCTTCCACCGGTTCGTCGAGGTCGTACTGCGAGAAGTCGTGATCGGTGTGCACGGAGAGTGTGATCAGCCCGGAGATCGGGTCGGCCAGCTCGTTGTGGAAGGCCTGCTTCTCCCGTGCGATCGACTCGGTCTCGCCGACGAAGGGGATGAACGACGGGAAGATCTTCACGTGGTCGGGATTGCGCCCGAAGTTCGTCGCCCGCGACTTCACGTCGTCGTAGTACGCCCGGCGCCCTCCGGAGTCGGGTCGATCTCGAAGATCGCCTCGGCCCACCGCGCCGCGAAATCCTTCCCGCGTGCGGAGGATCCGGCCTGGATGAGTACCGGCCGTCCCTGGGGCGATCTCGGCGTGGGCAACGGGCCTCGCGTGCGGAAATGCTCCGACCTGCGATCCACGGCATGAATCCGTGACGGATCCGCGAACACACCGGACTCCTTGTCCTGCACCAGCGCATCGGGCTCCCACGACGACCAGAGCTCGACGGCCGTCTCCACGAACTCCTGCGCCCGCACGTACCGCAGGTCGTGCTCGAGGTGCTCGTCATGGCCGAAATTCAGCGCCTCCGACTGACTGAGCGACGTCACTATGTTCCATGCGATCCGCCCGCGGGTGATGTGGTCGAGGCTGGAGAAGATCCGAGCCAGCTCGAACGGGTGGAAGTACGTCGTGGACTTGGTGATCGCGATCCCCAAGTGCGATGTCACCGCGCCGATGGACGCCGCGACGATCGACGGATCCAGGGTCGCCGAGGCCTGTGTTCCGCGGCGGAGAGATTCGTCGATGTCGTTGCCGAACCGCGTGGGGATCGACAGCAGATCGGCGAAGAACAGGAAGTCGAACCTTCCGCGCTCCAGAATCCGCCCGATCCGGTGGTAGTACTCGGGCGTGAGGAACGCCGGGTCGGACGCGGGGTGGCGCCACGCGGCATGCGAATGGGTGACGTGCGAGGCGATCTGGAAACCGCCGAGGTGCAGCTGCCGGGACATGACATTCCTTCCGTCGGGTACGTCCCAGCAGTCTTCGGGCACCCACCGGCGAGCGACACCTTTGTGATCCCCGTGGTGGAATGTCCGCGCCGATCGTCCCCTCAGGGGCTGGGAACGGCCTGCACGAGGCGAATCCTGTCGTACCCCGGAGCTACCGTTCGGGCATCGTCGAAGGGGGCGCCATGCCGGACTTGCAACCACTCGTCGCCGCGCAGATCATCCCGCCCGAGCGAGCACCGGATTACCTGCGCGCGATGGACATCGCGGTCGAGGACCTGTACTCCGCGATCTCGGCCGGGCAGGCGACGGCGGGGGAGTTCGATCGTTTCGCACCACTCACCGCGCCCGGCCTCCTGCGCTGGTTCGGGGTGGTCGCCGAGCTGCGCCGCAGGCTGGCGGCCACCGGTCGTTGGTACCCGGACGATCGCCGCGGCCAGCCGCTCAGTCGCCATCGGGAGAGCCGCCGCACGCTCACGGTCATGAGCGGGGACGTCTCCACCGGCAGCCCGCACTCGGCGTTCGGTCCGCACACGGTGCGGCGCAAGGGGCGCGCGACCGCCGACTCCCTCCAGCCCGATGAGGCGCTCTTCCCACTCGCGGCGTTCGCGCCGCCCCCGCGAGTCGACGGTGTGCTCGCCGGCGCCTGGGTGCTCCTCTACCGCGACGACGGTGCGGCGATCCGCTTGGAGGTCTCGCAGCCCGCCGGTTTCGACAGCGACAGCGGGCAGTTCACCGGCTGGACGGTCCGCGTCCTGCTCGACGACTGGCGCCCGGCGGAGCGGAAGGGCCTCGGCGGCGCGACGGATCTCCAGTTGTTCCGCTCGGTCGCCTGAGCGATCCCGGTGGGCTGGCCGAAACCGGGCCGCGGACCGTCGGGGATGCGGTAGTCATGGTCCATGCCTGAGCGGATCCTGCCCTTGACGTCCACGATGCAAGACGAGCACCTGTCGCTGGCGACGCTGCTGCGCCACGCCACCACCTGGTACGCGGACGCGGCGGAGGTGGCCACGTGGACGCCCGAGAAGACCACCCGGATGAGCTTTCGCGAGATGGGCCGCGAAGCGGGGCGCCTCGCCAACGCGTTGAAGGCGCTGGGGGTGGTGCCGGGCGACCGGGTGGGCACCTTCCAGTGGAACAACAACGAGCACATGACCGCCTACGTCACGATCCCGGCGATGGGCAGCGTGCTGCACACGATCAACATCCGCCTGTTCCCGGATCAGATCACCTACATCGCCAACCACGCCGCCGACCGCGTGATCATCGCCGACGGCAGCCTGATCCCGCAGCTCAACGCCGCCATCGGCGGGATGACGACGATCGAGCACGTCATCGTCGTGGACGGCGACAAGTCTCAGGTGGAGGCACCGTCGGGCGTGCAACTGCACGACTACCGCGACCTGCTCGACGCGCAGAGCGACGAGTACGACTGGCCGGACATCGACGAGCGGGCGGCGGCCGCGGCCTGCTACACGTCCGGCACCACGGGCGACCCCAAGGGCGTCATGTACAGCCACCGCAGCATCTGGCTGCACTCGAGCACCGTCTGCGCGAGCTACGGCCTCGGCATGGGCCCGAACGACACCGTCCTGCCGATCGTGCCGATGTTCCACGCGATGAGCTGGGGCACCCCGTTCGGGGCTCTCATGTCCGGCGCCTCGCTGATCCTGCCCGACCGGTACCTGCAGCCCGAGCCGATGGCGCGCCTGCTGGCCGGGGAGAAGCCCACCATCTCCGCCGCGGTCCCGGCGGTGTGGATCGGCATCGTCAACCACCTGGACAAGAACCCGCAGGACATCAGCCACCTGCGGCACATCGCGTGCGGCGGCTCGGCGGTCCCGCTGAGCCTGGCGAAGGCACTCGACCGGCACGGCGTGCAGATCGTGCAGGCCTGGGGCATGACGGAGACCTCGCCGCTCGCCAGCATCGCCTGGCCGCCGCGCGGCGTCACCGGCGAGGACGCCTGGGCGTACCGCAACACGCAGGGGCGCTTCCTGCCGGGCGTGCAGGGCCGTCTCGTCGACGACCTCGGTGAGGTCGTCCCCGCTGACGGTGTCTCGCAGGGCGAGGTGCAGGTGCGCGGCCCCTGGGTGACGGGCAGCTACTACAGCCCGGAGGGCGCCGAACCGGTCGGTGCGGACAAGTTCGAGGACGGTTGGCTGCGCACCGGTGACATCGGCAAGCTCACCGCCGACGGCTACGTGACCCTCGTGGATCGGTCGAAGGACGTGATCAAGTCCGGCGGCGAGTGGATCAGCTCGGTGGAGCTCGAGAACGAGGTCATGGCGCACCCCGCGGTGCTCGAGGCGGTCGCGATCGGGGTGCCCGACCCGAAGTGGGACGAGCGCCCGCTGGTGGCCGTCGTGCTCCAGCCGAACGCCGAGGTCACCATCGCTGAACTGCGGGAACACCTCGCGGGGAAGTTCGCGAAGTGGCAGATCCCCGACAACTGGTCGTTCATCGCCGAGGTGCCCAAGACCTCCGTCGGTAAGTTCGACAAGAAGGTTCTGCGGGCCCAGCACGCGGCCGGCGATCTCTCCGTCCTCCAAGAATGAGGACCCGCACGGGCGTGTCAGAACACCCGGGGTTGACATGATGATGCATTCTGAAAGGCGTGCCCGAGCAGTCTCACGATCCGCGCTGGGTCGCCGCTGCTAATTGGGCGGCGGCCGGCGGCTTCGGCGTGGGCGCGATCGCCGAGCGCGAGGGGGTCACCCGGATCGACGCCTTGCTGGCGATCGCGGACGAGTGGACGCGGCATCCGCACCTGTTCACCACCCCGCCCGCCGCCGTGCCGCCGGTCGGCGTCGCGCAGTGCCCGGACTGCGGCATCTGGTTCTCCGACGTGGAGGCGCACCGCGCGGTGCACCGCCGCGGTCGCCGGCGGGTCGAGGCGGCGCAGCGGGAGCGGCGCGGCAATCGTCGCGCGACCGGCGACGCGGTGCGGGGACAGGGGCGCGCCGTCCGGCCCCGCGCAGCCTCGCGCCGGCTTGGCGACGGCCAGGAGCCCCCGCCGGCGGGGCGCGGGGTGCCGCTGACCGAGCTGCCCGAGGACGCGCCGTGGAACACCTGGGCCGAGGCCGCCAACTGGGCCGCCGCGAACGGCTTCGGTCCGAGCCGTCTCGCCGACCGCGTGGGTACCGACGCCGCGTCGGTGACGGTGGCGATCATCGACGCCTGGAGCCACGACCCGGCCGCGTTCACCGTCCCGGCCGCCGTGAGCAACCCCGGGGGCGCGCTCAAGCAGTGTCCGGCGTGCGGCCTGTGGTTCGCCAGCGTCGACAACCACGTCGCCGCGCACGGCCGGATCAGCGGTCGTCGACGGGGCGCCGCCCGCACCCCGTCGCGCTGGGGCGTTCCGCCCGACCACGACGGTCACGCCGCGCCCCGCACGGCCTTCGAGCACGCGATGGAGAGCGACGGGCTGCTCGACCCCTACCTGGAGCTGCGCCGGTGCGTCCTGGAGCATCTGAGCCCGGCGCAATTCCGCACGCGCATCGACGGCACGCCGGAGCGGGTCGCCGAGATCCTCGAGCGGGTGTCGGCGCACCCCACGTACATCGACGCGCTCGGGGACCTGGTGCACTCGCGTGCGGGCAGGCTCCACGACGACGGCGACCGCGTCCAGTGTCACCTCTGCGGGCTGTGGATGCCGATGCTCTCGCCGCACCTGCCTCTCCATCGCATGGCCGCCGCCACCTACCGTCTGCGGTTCGATCTCGCGATCGACGATCCGCTGGCCTCGCGCAGCATGATCCCGGTGCGTCGGCGGGCCCCGCGCCGCGATACCGCGACACCCGGCCCGGCCGGTTCGCCCGTCGTGCCGGCCTGATCGGGCCGCCAGGAGATCCCCAGGCCGTCGTCGGCCCGCGCGCAGGTACGGGGCCGAGGCTCGAAGCATGACCACGATGAAGAAGATGATCGGATCCGCACTCCTGGGCACCACGGTTCTCGGCGGGATCGCCACCGTCGGGTCCGGTGCCGCCGCGGCGGCACCGGACCCCGGCCGCACCGGCACGCCCCAGGCCACCCAGGCGCAGGCCGAACCGACGGCCGCGAAACCGGCCCCGCGGCCGGCGGCGAAGCAGGCCCCGAACCGGGTTCCGCAGCGGGCGACGCCCCGCTCCGACGGGCAGAACCCGAACTGGCGGCCCGGCCCCGTCTACCGGCAGGGTGCCTGGCACACCCCCGTCTGGGACGCCGGCCGCAACCACTGGGGCTTCTGGCTCGGACCGCTGTGGGTTCCCGTCGGCTGAGCCCGGCGCCCGCCCGCACCCGAACCTGTCGGCCACCCGTCCTAATCTGGACGGGTGGCCGATCCGCAGAGTTACCGCCCCGCACCGGGCACCATCCCCACGCAGCCCGGCGTGTACAAGTTCCGGGACAAGCACGGCCGCGTCATCTACGTGGGCAAGGCCAAGTCCCTGCGCAGCCGACTGAACTCCTACTTCGCCGATGTCCACGGCCTGCACCCGCGCACCTACCAGATGGTGACCACCGCCGCGTCCGTCGAATGGACCGTGGTCAGCACCGAGGTCGAGGCGCTGCAGCTCGAGTACAACTGGATCAAGGAGTTCGACCCCCAGTTCAACGTCCGTTACCGCGACGACAAGACCTACCCGATGCTCGCGGTCACCCTGCACGAGGAGTTCCCGCGGCTGTACGTCTACCGCGGCCCCCGGCGCAAGGGTGTGCGGTACTTCGGCCCCTACAGCCACGCCTGGGCCATCCGCGAGACCCTCGATCTGCTGCTGCGCGTCTTCCCCGCCCGCACGTGCTCGGCGGGCGTGTTCAAGCGGCACAACCAGATGGGCCGTCCGTGCCTGCTCGGCTACATCGACAAGTGCTCGGCGCCGTGCGTCGGCCGCGTCACCCCGGGGCGGCACCGGGAGATCGTGGAGGACTTCTGCGACTTCCTGGCCGGCAAGACCGACAACCTGATCAAGCAGCTCGAGAACGAGATGCTCACGGCCAGCGATCAACTGGACTTCGAGCGCGCCGCGCGCCTGCGCGACGACGTCTCGGCGCTGCGCAAGGCCGTCGAGAAGCAGGCCGTGGTGCTCGGCGACGGCACCGACGCCGACGTCATCGCCTTCTCCTCGGACGAACTGGAGGCGGCGGTGCAGATCTTCCACGTCCGCGGCGGCCGGGTCCGCGGCCAGCGCGGATGGGTCGTCGAGAAGCCCGGGGACGCGGAGCAGAACGAGCACGCCGAACTGCTCGAGCAGTTCGTCACCCAGTTCTACGGCGAGGAGGTCGAGCGGGCCAAGCAGGCGGGCGACCCGTCGGCCACCCCGGTGCCGCGCGAGGTGCTCGTCCCGGTCCTCCCGGACGACGCCGACGAGCTCCAGGACTGGCTCTCCGAGCTGCGCGGCGCGCGGGTCTCGCTGCGCATCCCGCAGCGCGGGGACAAGCGCACCCTGATGGAGACGGTCGAGCGCAACGCCGTCGAGGCGCTGCACCAGCACAAGCTCAAGCGCTCGGGTGATCTGACCGCGCGCTCGGCGGCCCTGCAGGGGCTGCAGGACGCCCTCGACCTCGACGCGGCGCCGCTGCGGATCGAGTGCGTGGACATCAGCCACATCCAGGGCTCCGACGTGGTGGCCTCCCTCGTCGTCTTCGAGGACGGCCTGGCGAAGAAGTCCGACTACCGGCACTACGGGATCAAGGAGGCCGCCGGCGACGGCCACAGCGACGACGTCGCGTCCATCGCCGAGGTCACGCGCCGGCGTTTCCTGCGCTACAAGGCCGACGCGGTGCAGGACGAGGGGAGCGACGGCGGAGACCTCGCCCCGGAGGCGGCGATCGACCCGCAGACGGGACGCCCGCGCCGCTTCGCCTACCCGCCGAACCTCTACGTGGTCGACGGTGGCGCCCCGCAGGCGGCCGCGGCGCAGGAGGTGCTCGACGAGCTCGGCGTGACCGACGTGGCGGTGATCGGTCTCGCCAAGCGGCTCGAAGAGGTGTGGGTACCGGGTGAGGAGGATCCGGTGATCCTGCCCCGCAGCTCGGATGCCCTCTTCCTCCTGCAGCGCGTGCGCGACGAGGCGCACCGCTTCGCGATCTCCTTCCACCGCAGCAAGCGGTCCAAGCGGATGACCGTCAGTGCACTCGACGCGATCCCGGGGCTCGGTGACACCCGGAAGGCGGCGCTCATCAAGCACTTCGGGTCCGTGGCCAAGCTGCGCGAGGCCAGCCTGGAGGAGATCGTCGAGGTCCCCGGGGTCGGTCTGGGGACCGCCCGCGCCGTGCTCGACGGCCTGCGCGCCGACGCGTGAACACCGCCGACGTGGTGGCGCAGGTCGCCCCCGTCCTGATCTTCCTGCTCGCGATCACCGTCGTCGCCGAGATCGCTCAGTCGGCCGGCGTCTTCGACGCGATGGGCGTGCTCGCCGCCCGGCTGGGGCGCGGCAGCGTGCTGCTGATGTGGCTCGGCGTGGTGGGGCTGGCGTGCGCCGCGACGATCGTCCTCAGCCTGGACACCACCGCGGTGCTGCTGACCCCCGTCGTGCTGGCGGCCGCCGCGCGACTCGGGGTGGCCCCCTTGCCTTTCGCGATGACCACAGTGTGGCTCGCGAACACCGCCTCGCTGCTGCTGCCGGTGTCGAACCTGACGAACCTCCTCGCGGTGTACCACCTCGACGGCGGCGTGCGGGCCTACCTCGCGCTGTCCTGGCGGCCGGCGCTCGCGGCGATCGTCGTGACCGTCGTGGTGCTGTGGCTGCTGCACCGGCGGGACCTGCGGGGCCGGTACACGATTCCCGCGTTCGAGGTGCCCGACGATCGTGTGTTGTTCGGCGTCGCCGCGGCGGTCTGCGTCGCGCTCGGCCCGGCCTTCGCCCTCGGCGTCCCGCCCGCGGCCGCGGCGACCGCGGCCGCCCTCGTCCTGATCGGGGCCGTCGCGGTCCGGGCGCCGGGGCGCCTGCGGGAGATCGTGGTGCCGTGGCGGATGGTCCTCATCCTCGCCGCCGTGTTCGCCGCGGTGCAGGTGGCACTCGCGGCCGGCCTGGAGGGCGTGCTGCGAGATGTCGCGGGGGCGGGAACGGCGCCGTCGGACCTGCTGCGGGTGGCGGGCGTCGGTGCCGTCGCCGCGAACGGCGTGAACAACCTGCCCGCGTACCTCGCCCTCGAGCCCGCCGTGTCCGGCGACCCGGTGCGGCTCATGGCCCTCCTGATCGGCGTCGGTGTGGCCCCGATCGTGACCCTGTGGGCCTCGCTCGCCACGCTGCTGTGGCGGGAGCGGTGCCTCCGCGCCGGGGTGCGGATCGATGCCCGACGGTTCGCGATCCACGGCCTGCTCCTCGCCGTGCCGGCCACCGTCGCGGCCGTCCTGGTTCTCTGACGCGTCAAGTAAATCCGGTCGCTCCCAGGGCGGTGGGACTTAGTGTAGCGTCGCCTTACTCTCGCCCGCCGTGAGTGATTTCGTTGCTCAAGAAAAGGATTCGACGATGTCTCTGCGCAAGCGCTCCACACTGGCCGCCGCACTGGTGACGATGGCCTCCCTCACGATCGCCGGTTGCGGCTCGAGCGGCGACGGTGCGGCCCCGTCGGGCTCGAGCGCCGCGGGCGGCGACCTGACGCTCTACAACGCCCAGCACGACACCCTCGCCAAGGAGTGGGTGGAGAAGTTCACCGTGGAGACCGGCATCAAGGTCACGATCCGGCAGGGCAAGGATTCCGAACTGGCGCAGCAGATCATCGCCGAGGGCGACCGCTCGCCCGCCGACGTCTTCCTCACCGAGAACTCGCCCGCCATGACCCAGGTCGAGAACAAGGGGCTCTTCGCCGACGTCGATCCCGCGACGCTCGCGCAGGTCGGTGCCGGCCTCAAGCCCTCGACCGGGAAGTGGACCGGCATCGCCGCCCGATCGACGGTGCTGGTCTACGACAAGCGCAAGGTGACGCCCGAGCAACTGCCGAAGTCGATGGCCGACCTCGCCGCGCCGGAGTGGAAGAACCGGTGGAGCGCCTCGCCGTCCGGCGCGGACTTCCAGGCCATCGTCTCCGCCTACCTCCAGCTCAAGGGCGAGCAGGCCACGAAGGACTGGCTCACGGCGATGAAGGAGAACTCGAAGGCGTACAAGGGCAACGGCGCCGCGATGAAGGCCGTCAACGCCGGCGAGGTCGATACGGCGCTGATCTACCACTACTACTTCTACGGCGACCAGGCCAAGACCGGCGAGAACTCCGGCAACGTGGGCACCCACTACTTCAAGAACCAGGACCCGGGCGCCTTCGTCTCGATCTCCGGCGGTGGTGTGCTGAAGTCGTCGAAGAAGCAGGCGCAGGCCCAGCAGCTGCTCAAGTTCATCACGTCCGCGGCGGGCCAGGAGGTGCTCGAGAAGGGCACGTCCTTCGAGTACCCGGTGGGCACCGGGGTGCCCGCCAATCAGAACCTGGTCCCGATGGCGGACCTGCAGGCGCCGACCGTCGACCCGGCGAAGCTCAACGGTCCGCAGGTCGTGACGCTGATGACCGAGGCGGGCCTGCTCTGAGGCTGCTCACTCTCGCGGCCGCCGCCATCGCGGCGGTCGCGGCGGTGCCGCTGGGCTTCGTCGTCTACACGGCGATCGACACGGGTTGGGTGGAATCCGCCCGGCTCGTGTTCCGGCCCCGCGTCGGCGAGCTCCTCAGCAACACGGTGCTGCTCACGGTGATCGCGGTGCCGCTCAGCGTGATCGTCGGTGTCGGCGGTGCCTGGCTCGTCGAGCGGACCGCGCTGTGGGGCCGCAGGGCGTGGTCGCTGCTGCTGGCCGCCCCACTGGCGATCCCCGCGTTCGTCGGCAGCTACGGCTGGGTCTCGGCGATCCCGTCGCTGGGCGGTCTGTGGTCCGGCGTGCTCATCGCGGTGCTGTTCTACTACCCGCTCGTTTACATCCCGGTCGCCGCGGCGCTGAGCCGCCTCGATCCGGCGCTGGAGGAGTCCGCGGCGGCGCTCGGCCTCGGTCGGTGGGCGGTGTTCGCGCGGGTGGTCCTGCCGCAGCTGCGGCTCGCGGCGCTCGGCGGCGCCGTGCTGGTGGCCCTGCACCTACTCGCCGAGTACGGCGCCTTCGCCATGATCCGGTTCGACACCTTCACCACCGCGATCATGGTCCAGTACCAGTCCACCTTCAACGGCGCGGCCGGCTCGATGCTCGCCGGTGTGCTCGCGCTGTTGTGCCTGCTCCTGCTCGTCGCCGAGGTGGCGGCGCGCGGACGGGCCCGCTACGCCCGGGTCGGATCGGGCGCCGTCGCGACACCGGAGCGGATCCCGTTGGGCGGCTACCAGGCCGGTGCGCAGCTCGGGCTCCTCGCCCTGGTCGCCGCCGCTCTCGGGCTCCCGCTGTGGTTCGTCGTCCGGTGGACCGTGCGCGGTGCCGCGCAGACGGTGCCGGCCGACCTTCTCGAGGCGCTCGGCACGTCACTCGGCTACGGCGCGGTGACCGCCGCCCTCACGGTCGCCGCCGCCTTCCCGCTCGCCTTCCTCGCTGTGCGCCGGCCGAGCAGGACCACCCGTGCCCTGGAGGCATCGACCTACGTGAGCAGCGCGATGCCCGGCATCGTCATCGGCCTCGCGCTGGTCACCGTGTCGATCCGCGCGGTGTCCGACCTGTATCAGAGCGCGACGGTGCTGGTCCTCGCCTACGTGCTGCTGTTCCTGCCGCGCGCTGCGGTGGGCCTGCGCGCCGGGCTGGCACAGGCGCCGGTCTCGCTGGAGGAGGCGGCCCGCGCGCTCGGGGCGCCGCCGCCGATCGCGTTCGCGCGCATCACCCTCCGGCTCACCGCTCCCGCCTCGGCCGCGGGCGCGGCCCTCGTCTTCCTCGCCGTCACCAACGAGCTCACCGCGACGCTCCTCCTCGCGCCCAACGGAACCCGGACACTCGCTACGGAGTTCTGGGCCAAGAGCAGCGAGATCGATTACGCGGGCGCGGCGCCCTACGCGCTGGCGATGGTGCTGCTCTCGCTGCCCACCACCTACCTGCTGTTCCGCCAGTCCCGCCGGACGGCCGGACGCACCACCCGGACGAGAGGAGCCGCATGAGCACCGAACTCGCGCTGCGCGGACTCACCAAGCGCTACGGTGCCGACACGGTCCTGCGGGACGTCGACCTGACGGTGCCGGCGGGCTCGATCACCGCCGTGGTCGGCCCGTCGGGGTCGGGCAAGACGACGCTCCTGCGCCTGGTCGCCGGTTTCGCGCGGCCGGACGCCGGCTCCGTGCGCCTCGGGGGCGATGAACTCGCCTCCGGCGCCGCGTGGGTCGCCGCGCATCGCCGGGGCGTGGGCTACGTCGCGCAGGACGGTGCGCTGTTCCCGCACCTGTCGGTGGCGCGCAACATCGCCTTCGGGCTGGGGGCCTCGCTGCCGGTGCGCCGCCGCGCCGCGGCGGGCCGGGTCGCGGAGCTGCTCGAGACGGTCTCCTTGGATCCGGCTCTGGCGCGGCGGTATCCGCACGAGCTCTCCGGTGGCCAGCAGCAGCGCGTCGCGCTCGCCCGGGCGCTCGCGGGCAGCCCGCGGATCATGCTTCTGGACGAGTCCTTCTCCGCGCTCGACGCAGGGCTACGGGTGGCGACCCGCGCCGCCGTCGCCGAGGTGCTCGGCGCCGCGGGCATCACCACGGTGCTCGTCACCCACGACCAGGCGGAGGCCCTCTCCTTCGCCGATCAGGTCGCGGTGCTGCGCGACGGCGCACTGGCGCAGGTCGGTCCGCCGGCGCGGGTCTACGCGCGGCCCGCCTCCGAGTCCGTAGCGCGCTTCCTCGGCGACGTCGTCGTGCTCGACGGTGCGCTCGACGGCGCCGCCGCCGAGACGGTGCTGGGTTGGATCCCCGTCGCCGGGGCCGACGGTGCCGTCGCACCCGGCCCGGTGCCACTGCTGTTGCGCCCCGAACAGATCCGGATCGCGGGGGAGGGCGTGCCCGCCACCGTCGTCCGGGTCGAGTTCTTCGGCCCCGACGCCACGGTGACGCTGACGCTCGCCGACGGCACGGGCATCGAGATCCGGCACCCGAGCACCGAGCTGCCCGCGCCCGGCGACGAGGTGCGGCTGCGGGTGACCGGCGCCGCCGTGCTCCTGGATGACGCTGCGGCTCAGCGGTAGACGAGCAGCGGGACGGACGCGGGATCGAACCCGTCCGCCGATCGTGGTCCCTCGTAGGAGTAGCCGAGACGGTCGAAGATCGCGCGTTCGGTGAGCGAACCGTAGGTGTCCTCCTCGGCGTCGAAGCCGTGCTCGAAGGGCAGTGGAGTCCCCTCGTCGACGAAGAGCTCGCGGTCGGCGCCGCCGAACACGCGCACCGTCTCGTCGTTGCGCCAGAACGCGAAGACGCCCATGGAGACGACCGAGTGCAACACGAACGCGTCCACGTCGTGATCCTTCAGAATCGGGTAGCCCCAGTCGGGGACGGCCTCCATGGTCCATTCGACGGACACGTCTTCGTACGCGGCGATGATCAGGTCGCCGTACACCGCGACGGCGATCTCACCGTCCCGCGGGTAGACGTCCCGTACGAGGTCGCCGGTGCGGTGGGAGCGGCGTCGGCGTCCCCAGGAGCGTTTGCCGAGGATCTCCGTCGCCAGCGCGTCCGACGCCGCGACGTCGAGCGGCGGCAGGTCCCGCAGCCGCTCTGCGGCATCGCCTCTCGACGCCACGATGAAATTGCACTTAATTCCCATGCCACCGAGGTTACGAGCGCGGCCTTGCGGGCGGCTTGGCGCGAGCCAGTCCTCGGGCGGGGATCAGCTGCCGCCGAGCACCACGCCCTCGCGACGCGGATCCGCGCCGCCGGCGTAGACGTCGCCCTGCTTGACGATGGCAGACAGGCCCGACACCTGCGGCGCGAGGTTGAGCGTGTGTCCGAGCCGCTGCAGCTCCTCGACGACCTTGCGGCCCTCGTCGGTGCTCAGCACGGGATGCGCGCTGTCGACGTTCGTCTTCGGCGAGTTCGCCGCACCGAAGTTCGCCAGCCCGACGGCCTGCTGCGGGTTCAACTTCCAATCGGTGAGCCCGATGATCGTCTTGATCACGTACTGGATGATGACGGCGCCGCCGGGGGAGCCGAGCGCCCCGATCGCCTCGCCGCGGGCACCGTCGGCACCGCGGCCGAAGAGGATCGTGGGCGACATCGAGCTGCGCGGCCGCTTGCCCGGCTGCACCCGGTTCGCCACCGGCTGCCCCGCGGGATCGACGGGCTCGGCGGAGAAGTCGGTGAGCTGATTGTTGAGCAGGAAGCCGTCGACCATGTGGTACGAGCCGAAGGCCGACTCGACGGTGGTCGTCATCGACGCGACGTCGCCGTGCTGATCGAGGATCGTGATGTGGCTGGTGCCGTGCTCCGGCGTGGGGGTCACCCCCGGTGTCGCGGTGGGGAACTCGCCCGGCTTCGCGGTGCCCATCGTCGTGCCCCGGTCGATGAGCTTCGCGCGACCGGCGAGGTACGCCGGGTCCACCAGCGCGGCAGGGGAACCGCCGGGTAGCGGGATGAAGTCGGGATCGGCGATGTACTTGTCGCGGTCGGCGTAGGCGAGGCGCTCGGCCTCGGAGATGAGGTGGATCGCCTCGGCGGTGGGGATGCCGCCGTCGGGGCCCGGGTCGCCGCCGTGCACTGCGGCCGGTCCGAGAGTCGACAGGTCGAAGGAGTTGAGGATGCCGAGCGCCTGCGCCACGGTGATCCCGCCGGACGACGGCGCGGGCATGCCGCACAGTTCCCGGTCGCGGTAAGGCGTGCAGACCGCCTCGCGGGTCTTCACGGCGTACCCCGCGAGGTCCTCCACGGACATCGTGCCCGCCGTGCGACCGCCGGTGGTGTCGCGCACCGAGGCGACGATCGCCTCGGCGATCGGGCCGGTGTAGAAGGCCTTCGCGCCCTCGGAGGCGATGGCGCCCAAGGTCTTCGCGTACGCGGGGTTGGTGAGCCTGACGCCGGCCTTCTTCGGCGCGCCGTCGGGCTCGAGGAAGTAGGCCTTGAGATCGGCGTCGTTCCCGAAGTTCTTCGCCTCGTCCGCGATAGCGCCCGCCAGGCGGGGGCTGATCTCGAAGCCGTCGTCGGCGATCCGCACCGCCGGATCGAAGAGTTCTCGCCAGGACTTGTCGCCGTGCTCGCCGTGCACGGCCTCGAGCAGGCGCAGGGCGCCCGGGATGCCGATCGCGCGCCCGGACGACCGCGCATCGGGTTTCGGCGCCGTCGGGTCCTCGGGCGAGATCCAGCGCAGGTAGTTCTCGTCGGCGCTCGCGGGCGCCGTTTCGCGACCGTCGTAGGCCTGCACCTTCTTCGAGCCCGCGTCGTAGTAGAGCAGGAACGCGCCGCCGGCGATGCCGGAGGACTGCGGTTCGACGAGCCCGAGCACCGTCTGGGCCGCAACGAGCGCGTCGGCGGCGGTGCCGCCCTGGGCGAGGACGTCGCAGGCGGCGCGCGTGGCGATCGGGTTCGCGGTGGCGGCGGCGTAGTTCTTGGTGTGCGTGACCGGGAGGCCGGACCGGTACCCGGAGGCGCCCTCCGGGTTGGTGCTGATGTCGCGCGGCCCGTTGGGATCGGCGGTGGCAGAGGGCCGGAACATGGTGCCGTTCGGGCTCGTCGCGGCGCAGCCGCCCGCCGCGACCGCCACCGTCGACGAGGGGCCCGCGTCGGTTCCGGGCGACCCGCAGCCGGCCAGGGTCAGGGGGATCACGAACGCGGCCGCGGCCGCCGACCTGATTCGGAACATGCGGTCCTCCACGTCGATCGGGGTTCTCGCAACCTAACACCGGGCCGCGGGTCGCGCGGAGCGTTCGCGGGAGGTCAGCGGTGCGCTGCGTCGGGCACCGTCGGCGGGCAAGCGCCGCCGGGCGCGGTCACCCGTTCGAAGTGCCACCATTCGTTGTCGAAGGTGCGGCACAGGCCCCACCGGTTCCCGTTCGCCTGCAGCCACGCCGCACCCTCCCAGGGGCCGACGTCGATCGCCGCGCCCGTGACGTGGGTGGATTCGCCGGGCGGGAGGACCCACCGCCGTGCGGCGTCGGGGGAGCCGTACCGGGCGATCCCGTCCTCCCACAGCCACTGCTGCTGCGACCAGGAGCGTGCTCCGGACGTGATGCGCAGCACCACGCCCGACGCCGCGGCGCTCCGGTACGCGGCCGAGTAGGCGTTCGCCAGGGCGGGATCGAGACCCGCGGTACCGGGCGCGGTGTCCGCCGACGCCGGCGGAGTCACCAGCGCGGACGCGGCGACGGCGAGGGCCGCGGCGGGCAGGACGGCGGTACGGGGAGTGCGCATCGTCACGACTCTAGGCGCTCGCGCGTCGCCTCGGGGAGCCCGCCGAGACCTCCGCGGGAACCGTCGGCGATGGCTACCCTGAAGCGGTACCGACGATCGAGGAGGAGGGGCCGTGCGCCCGACCGGGAATCCGGACAGTGGAGCCGAGGAGCGGACCGTCGGCGAACACCGCAGCGACGGCCCGATGGATGTGCTCCTCGTGACCGGCCTGTCCGGCGCCGGGCGCGGCACCGCGGCCAAGGTGCTCGAGGACCTCGGCTGGTACGTCGCCGACAACCTACCGCCCGCGCTGATCAGCAACATGGTCGACATCTCCCTCGCCGACGAGTCGCGCATCCATCGCCTGTGCATCGTCACCGACGTGCGCAGCCGCACGTTCACCGGCGACTTCGCCAACATCCGGCGTGAGCTGGCGGAGAAGGACATCGAGCCGCGGGTCCTCTTCCTCGACGCCTCCGACGAGACGCTGATCCGCCGGTTCGAGCAGGTGCGGCGCAAGCACCCGCTGCAGGGCAGCGGCACCCTCGCCGAGGGCATCGCCGCGGAACGCCGCATCCTGCAACCCATCCGCTCCACGGCCGACCTGGTGCTGGACACCTCGACGCTCTCCGTCGCGCGCCTGCGCGAGACGATCGAGAACTCGTTCCGCACGCTGCGCTCCGGCACGATCACCGTCACCGTCGAGTCCTTCGGCTTCAAGAACGGCATCCTGCTCGACGCCGACATGGTGCTCGACGTGCGGTTCCTGCCCAACCCGTTCTGGGTGCCGGAACTGCGCCCGCTCAACGGGCTCACCGAAGAGGTCTCCGGCTACGTGCTCGGCCAGCCCGGCGCGTCCGACTTCCTCGACACCTACGCGGAACTGATCGACCCGGTGCTCGACGGCTACCGCCGAGAGGGCAAGACCTACCTCACGGTGGGGATCGGCTGCACCGGCGGCAAGCACCGCAGCGTGGCGATGACCGAGGAGCTGGTGCGCCGGCTCTCGGGCCGCCCCGGGATCGAAGTGCGTGCGGCGCACCGGGATCTGGGGCTCGAATGAGCGCGATGCGACTCGCCTCGCTCGGAGGCGGCCACGGACTGTTCGCGACCCTGCGCGCCGGTCGCGCGCTCGGGGCCGAGATCACCGCGATCGTCACCGTCGCCGACGACGGCGGATCGTCCGGCAGGCTGCGCAGCGAGCTCGGCATCATCCCGCCGGGCGACCTGCGCATGGCGCTGGCGGCGCTCATGCCCGACGACGACCGCGGCGAGTTCTGGGCGGGGATCCTGCAGCACCGCTTCGGCGGTGGCGGGGCGATGGCCGGGCACCCCGTCGGGAACCTGCTGTTGGCGGGGCTGTGCGAGGTGCTGGGCGATCCCGTCGACGCACTCGACGCGATCGCGGACCGGTTCGGCGTCCAGGGGCGCGTGCTGCCGATGGTGCCGGGCCCCTTGCGGATCGAGGCCGATGTGACCGGGCTCGAGGACGACCCCCGGCTTTCGCGCGTGATCCGCGGGCAGGTCGCCGTCGCCGTCACGCCGGGACACGTGCGCCGAGTGCGGCTGCTGCCCGCGAACCCGATTGCCTGCGTCGACGCCGTCGAGGCGATCCTCGGCGCCGACGTGGTGACCCTCGGCCCGGGCTCGTGGTTCAGCTCCGTCATCCCGCACGTGCTGGTGCCCGAGCAGGTGGATGCGCTGCGGCGCACCTCCGCCCGTCGCGTCCTGATCCTCAACCTGGCCCCCGAGCCCGAGGAGACGGGCGGGTACTCGCCCGAGCGGCACCTGCACGTTCTCGCCGCGCACGCCGACGGGCTGCGCTTCGACGACGTCCTCGTCGACGCGCGGACGGTGCCGCCGGGGGCCGAACGCGAGCACCTGATCCGCGCGACCGCGCTCCTGGGGGCGACGCCCCATTTCGTGGACGTGGGCGTCCCCGGTACGCATCAGCACGACCCCGAGGCACTGGCAGCCGCGATCGCGAAAGTGGCCTACAGTGAACTCCCGGACCGCGAATAGGCAACCTTTCCCGTCTCCCATCCGATGTAGTCGACATTTCCCTAGGAGGGGCCCGCAGTGGCGCTGACATCCCAGGTCAAGGACGAGCTGAGCAGGCTCTCCATCACCCAGGTGAGCGCTCGTCGCGCCGAGGTCGCCTCGTTGCTGCGCTTCGCCGGCGGGCTGCACATCCAGGGCGGGCGCGTGATCGTCGAGGCCGAGGTCGACATGGGGATCACCGCCCGGCGCCTCCGCAAGGAGATCCTGGATCTCTACGGCTACAACTCCGACGTGCACGTCCTCAGCGCGGGCGGGCTGCGCAAGGCCGCCCGCTACATCGTCCGGGTGGTCAAGGACGGCGAGGCGCTCGCGCGGCAGACGGGCCTGCTCGACATGCGCGGCCGCCCGGTCGTCGGCCTGCCCTCGCAGATCGTCGGCGGCTCGGTGCACGACGCGGAGGCCGCCTGGCGCGGCGCGTTCCTCGCGCACGGCTCGCTCACCGAGCCCGGCCGCTCCAGCGCGCTCGAGGTCTCCTGCCCGGGCCCGGAGGTCGCGCTCGCCCTCGTCGGCTGCGCGCGCCGACTCGGCGTCACCGCCAAGGCCCGCGAGGTGCGCGGCGCCGACCGCGTCGTGGTCCGCGACGGCGAGGCCATCGGGGCCCTGCTCACCCGCATGGGCGCCAACGACACCCGCCTCGTCTGGGAGGAGCGGCGCATGCGTCGCGAGGTCCGGGCCACCGCGAACCGTCTGGCCAATTTCGACGACGCCAACCTCCGCCGGTCGGCCCGCGCCGCCGTCGCGGCCGCCGCGCGCGTCGAGCGGGCGCTCGAGATCCTGGGCTCCGACGTGCCCGACCACCTGGCCCAGGCCGGCTCGCTGCGCGTGCAGCACCGGCAGGCCTCCCTGGAGGAGCTCGGGCAGCTCGCCGATCCGCCCATGACCAAGGACGCCGTCGCGGGCCGGATCCGCCGCCTGCTGTCGATGGCGGACAAGCGCGCCGCCACCGACGGGGTGCCGGACACCGAATCCGCCGTCACCGCCGACATGCTCGACGAGGGCTGAGCGTATTAACAAATAGTCAATTCGCCCGTGTGGATACCATGGGCTCGTGGGCGAATCGGAAACGGACGACTCGACGCGCGGGATCGGTACGGCCGGATGTGTCCTCAGAGTGCTGTCGCTGGCGGCCCTGCTACTTGCACTTCTCGTCGCGGTCTTCGTCGTCATCTACGCGCCGGAACTGCATGAGGCGTCGCGCCGGATCCGTGAGCCCGGTGGCCGGTGGTTCGGCCGGGAATGGCCGGCGTGGCTCGCCGTGTGTCTCTGGCTGGTGACCGGTGTGCTGGCGGCGGGGCACCTCGTGGTCCTCGCGGTGATCTACGGCTATGCGCTGATGGCGTCCGTACGCCGGCTCTACTGGTGCACGCACCGACTCCGTGCTGTGCGGCGCTGGCGGTCGATCGCGGCTGCTGCCGGAATCGGGCCCGTGCGGCGCTGGGCGGCACTGAGGGCCGGGACCAACGACTCGACGAAGAAGTCGATCCGGCGGCTGTGGGCCGCGCGGACGCCGCCCTGGCTCGGCCGCGGTCTGTTCCTGATCGGCGTCGTCGCCACGCTCGGGCCGTGGGTCGCGGCGGGTGCCGACCTGACCTCGACGCCCTCGGGGCTGATCATCTTCGTCCTCGTGGCGTTGGTCTATCTCAGTGATGAACGGGCGCCGGGTGTGTTCGCCTCGCGCGCCGCCGACGGGGCGCAAAAGCCGAGTGAACGGGCATGATCGGCATCAAAAGCAGAACTGGTAATAACCAAGCAGGCGGGGTGTTCCGGGGCTACCGTTGACGAGCAGGTATTCCTGACTCGAAGGAGCACTACAGTGACGGTTCGCGTAGGTATCAACGGATTCGGCCGCATCGGCCGCAACTTCTTCCGGGCGGTCGACGCCCAGCGGGCACTCGGTACCACCGACGTCGAGATCGTGGCGGTCAACGACCTGACCGATAACGCGATGTTGGCGCATCTCCTCAAGTTCGACTCCATCCTCGGGCGCCTCGACGAAGAGGTGGTCGCCGACGGCGACACCATCCGCGTGGGTGATCGCGTCATCAAGGCCCTCGCCGTGAAGGAGGGCCCGGCAGCGTTGCCGTGGGGCGACCTGGGCGTGGACGTCGTCATCGAATCGACGGGCATCTTCACCGACCGCGCGAAGGCGCAGGGACACATCGACGCGGGCGCCAAGAAGGTCATCGTCTCGGCGCCGGCGTCCGGCGCCGACCTCACCGTGGTGATGGGCGTCAACGACGACAAGTACGACGGCAGCCAGCACGTCATCTCCAACGCCTCGTGCACCACCAACTGCCTGGGCCCGCTGGCGAAGGTGGTCAACGACGAGTTCGGCATCGTCAAGGGCCTGATGACGACCGTCCACGCCTACACGCAGGACCAGAACCTGCAGGACGGGCCGCACCGCGACCCGCGACGGGCGCGTGCCGCCGCCATCAACGTCGTGCCCACCTCCACCGGCGCCGCCAAGGCCATCGGCCTCGTGCTGCCGGAACTCGACGGCAAGCTCGACGGCTACGCGCTGCGCGTGCCGATCCCCACCGGCTCGGTCACGGACCTGACGGTGCAGCTCGCGAAGAAGGCCACCGTCGAGGAGATCAACGCCGCGATGAAGACGGCGGCCGAGGGACGGCTCAAGGGCATCCTCAAGTACTACGACGCCCCGATCGTCTCGTCGGACATCGTCACCGACCCGCACAGCTCGCTCTTCGACGCCGGGCTCACCAAGGTCATCGACGATCAGGCTAAGGTCGTGTCCTGGTATGACAACGAATGGGGCTACAGCAACCGCCTCGTCGACGTGACTGATCTGGTAGGTAAATCGCTCTGATGACCGTTTCCACTCTTTCCGACCTGCTCTCCGAGGGTGTCGAGGGACGCACCGTCCTGGTCCGCAGCGACCTGAACGTGCCGCTCGACGACGACGGCGTGATCACCGACGCCGGCCGCATCATCGCCTCGGTGCCCACGCTCAAGGCGCTCGCCGAAGCCGGCGCCAAGGTGATCGTCACCGCGCACCTGGGCCGCCCCAAGGGCGAGCCCGACCCGAAGTTCTCCCTCGCGCCCGTCGCGACGGAACTGGCGGAGCGCCTCGGGCGCAACGTCCAGCTCGCCGGCGACGTCGTGGGCCAGGACGCGCTCGCGCGCGCCGAGGGCCTCACCGACGGTGACGTCCTCCTGCTGGAGAACGTGCGCTTCGACCCGCGCGAGACCAGCAAGGACGACGCCGAGCGCGAGGCGCTCGCGCGCGACCTCGCCGAGCTCGTCGACGTCTCCTCGCACGCGGGTGAGGGCGCCTTCGTCTCCGACGGCTTCGGCGTCGTGCACCGCAAGCAGGCTTCGGTCTTCGACGTCGCGAAGCTGCTCCCGGCCTACGCCGGCGGCCTCGTGGACGCCGAGGTCAAGGTCCTCGCGCAGCTCACGGAGAACCCGTCGCGGCCCTACGCGGTCGTGCTCGGCGGCTCCAAGGTCTCCGACAAGCTGGGCGTCATCCGCGCCCTCGCCCCGAAGGTCGACACGCTCGTCATCGGCGGCGGCATGGCCTTCACCTTCCTCGCCGCGCAGGGCTACTCGGTCGGTGACTCGCTCCTGCAGGAGGACCAGATCGAGACCTGCGAGCAGCTGCTCGAGGAGTTCGGCGACGTGCTGCATCTGCCGATCGACGTCGTGGTCGCCGACGCCTTCGCCGCGGACGCCGCGTCGAAGACCGTCGCGGCCGACGCGATCGAGGACGGCTGGATGGGGCTGGACGTCGGTCCCGAGTCGGCGCAGCGCTTCGGCGCCGTGCTCACCCAGGCCAAGACGGTCTTCTGGAACGGCCCCATGGGTGTGTTCGAGTTCCCGGCGTTCGCGGCCGGCACCAAGGCCGTCGCCGAGTCGGTCATCCGGGCCACCAGCAACGGCGCGTTCACCGTGGTCGGCGGCGGCGATTCCGCTGCGGCGGTGCGCACCCTGGGCCTCGACGAGGACGGCTTCAGCCACATCTCCACCGGCGGCGGCGCCTCACTGGAGTACCTCGAGGGCAAGGAGCTCCCGGGGCTGAAGGTCCTGGAGGGCTGATCGATGAGCCGTAAGCCGCTCATCGCGGGCAACTGGAAGATGAACCTCAACCACCTCGAGGCGATCGCGGTGGTGCAGAAGCTGGCGTTCGCGCTGCCGGACAAGTACTTCGCGCACGTCGACGTCGCGGTCATCCCGCCGTTCACGGACCTGCGTTCGGTGCAGACCGCCGTCGACGGCGACGATCTGAAGATCACCTACGGCGCGCAGGACCTGTCCCCGCACGACTCCGGCGCGTACACGGGCGACATCTCCGGCGCCTTCCTCGCCAAGCTCGGCTGCACCTGGGTGGTGGTCGGCCACAGCGAGCGCCGCACCCTGCACGGTGAGACCGACGAGGTGGTGCTCGCCAAGGCGAAGGCGGCGCTCCGGCACGGCCTGACCCCGATCGTGTGCATCGGCGAGGGGCTCGACGTCCGTGAGCAGGGCGGCCACGTCGCCCACTGCGTCAATCAGCTCTCGGGGTCGCTCGCGGGGCTCACCGCCGACGAGCTGTCGAAGATCGTGATCGCGTACGAGCCCGTCTGGGCCATCGGCACCGGCAAGGTGGCGACCCCGCAGGACGCGCAGGAGGTGTGCGCCGCGGTGCGCGCCGCCGTCGCGGAGCTGGGCGGCGCCGAGGTCGCGGCCGGGATCCGCGTGCTCTACGGCGGATCGGTGTCGAGCAAGAACGTCGGCGAGCTCGTCGCGCAGCCCGACGTGGACGGCGGCCTGGTGGGCGGCGCCTCGCTCAAGCCCGACGAGTTCGCCGCGCTCAGCGCGATCGCGGCCGGCGGGCCGCTGTAACAGGCGGCGGCGGGCCGGGCCGGGCGCGGCCGAACGCCCTGATCGAACGACGTCGACCGGAAGGTACACTGGATCCTCGTGGAAACATTGCAGCTGGTGCTGAAGATCGCGATCGTCGTGCTGAGCGTGCTGCTGGTGGTGCTCGTGCTGCTCCACCGCGGTAAGGGCGGCGGCCTGTCGTCACTGTTCGGCGGCGGCGTGCAGTCCTCGCTCTCGGGGTCGTCGGTGGTGGAGAAGAACCTCGACCGCGTGACGATCTTCGTCGGCATCATCTGGACCGTGTGCATCGTCGGCGTCACGCTGAGCATCAAGCTCAGTTCCTGAGCCGCGCCCAACACCGCGTCGAGCGCCGCGGAACCCCTCGGGTTCCGCGGCGCTTTCGCGTCCGCGGGAGCTCTGCGGGAAGCGTCGACGCGCGGCATAATGAGTTGTCATGACCAGTGAGCCAGCCCGGTCCGCCACCGAACCCCTCCGCGACGACATCCGCCTCCTCGGCGGGATCCTCGGCGACACCGTCCGGGAGCAGGCCGGCCCCGAGATCTTCGACCTCGTCGAGCGGGCGCGCCAGGAGTCCTTCGCGGTCCGCCGCTCCGAGATCGACCGCGAGCAGCTCGCCGCCCTCTTCACCGACCTGCCCACCGCGCAGGCGATCCCGGTGATCCGCGCCTTCTCCCACTTCGCGCTCCTCGCCAACCTCGCCGAGGACCTGCACCGCGAGCGCCGCCGCGCCCTCCACGTGCGGGCGGGGGAGCCGCCGCAAGCCTCATCGCTGGCCCACACCTACGGCCTGCTGGAGACGGCCGGGCTCGACGGTGCCGATGTGGCCGCGGCGCTGCGGCACGCCCTCGTCGTACCGGTGATCACGGCGCACCCCACCGAGACCCGGCGGCGGACCGTCTTCGACACCCAGCACCGGATCACCGAGCTCATGCGCTACCGCGATCGCACCGAGCTGGACGCGCGTGAGGAGGAGCGCACCCAGGTGGCGCTCCGGCGCCAGATCCTCACCCTGTGGGACACGGCGCTCGTGCGGCTCGAGCGCCTGCGCATCCAGGACGAGATCGAGAACGGCCTGCGCTACTTCGACGCGGCCTTCCTGCAGGTCATGCCCGAGATCAACCGCGAGGCGCGCACGCGGCTGCGGGCGCTGTACCCCGGGACCGCCCTCCTGTCCGATCCCATCGTCCGGCCCGGATCGTGGATCGGCGGCGACCGGGACGGCAATCCGAACGTCACCGACGAGGTGGTCACAATGGCCTCGCGGCGCGCCGCCGCCACCGCCCTCGGGCACTACCTGCGGGAACTGCTGCAGCTGGAGCAGGAACTGGCGCTCAGCTCCCGGCTCACCACGGTCTCCGACGAACTGCTCGCGCTCGCCGCCTGGGACGACTCGCCCAAGCGCGCGGACGAGCCGTACCGGCGCGCGCTGCACGGTATCCGCGGACGCCTGTCGGCCACTGCGGACGAGCTGCTGGACGAGCCGCTCGAGGCGCGCACCGACATCGGGGCGCAGGCCTACGGCGCACCGTCGGAGCTGCTCGCGGACCTGGGGGTGGTGGACGCCTCGCTGCGGACCGGCGGGGACGGCCTGATCGCCGACGACCGCCTGCAGGCGCTGCGGGAGGCGGTGCACACCTTCGGCTTCCACCTCTCCGGGCTCGATATGCGGCAGAACTCCGACGTGCACGAGGAGACCATTGCGGAGCTGTTCGCCTGGGCGGGCGTGCATCCCGACTACGCGGCCCTCGGCGAGGAGGAGCGCGTGCGCCTGCTGACCGACGAGCTGCGGCTGCGCCGGCCGCTCGTCGGGCCGGGCGCCGAGTTCTCCGAGCAGACGGACAAGGAGCTCGGCGTGCTCCGCGCCGCCGCGCGGGCGGTGAGGGCGCTCGGGCCCGGGGCGATCCCGAACTACGTCATCTCGATGTGCACCTCGGTCTCCGACCTGCTCGAGACGGCGGTCCTGCTCAAGGAGGCGGGACTGCTGCGGCCCGACACCGACGGCGGAGCGCACTGCCCGGTGAACATCGTCCCGCTGTTCGAGACCATCGAGGACCTGCAGCAGGGCGCTGCCACGATGCGCGCCGTCCTGGCCGTGCCGGTGTACCGCGCGCTCGTCGACGGCAAGGGCGGGCTGCAGGAGATCATGCTGGGGTACAGCGATTCCAACAAGGACGGCGGCTACCTCGCGGCCAACTGGGCGTTGTACCGGGCGGAGCTGGACCTCGTCGCGATGGCGCGCGAGGCGGGGATCACGCTGCGGCTCTTCCACGGTCGCGGCGGCACCGTCGGGCGCGGGGGAGGCCCGAGCTACGAGGCGATCCTCGCGCAGCCGCCGGGGGCGGTCCGCGGCTCGCTGCGCCTGACCGAGCAGGGCGAGATCATCGCCGCCAAGTACGCCGAACCCGCGCTGGCCGTGCGGAACCTGGAGTCGCTGGTGGCGGCGACACTCGAGTCCTCGCTGCTCGATGTCGAGGGGCTCGGCGACGACGCCGAGGAGGCCTACGCGGTCCTCGACGAGCTCGCCGCGCTCGCCCGCGACGCCTACGGCGATCTCGTGCACCGCACCGACGGCTTCGTCGAGTACTTCAAGACCTCCACGCCGGTGGAGGAGA
The DNA here is from genome assembly GCF_900103175.1 of Tsukamurella pulmonis. Classification (NCBI taxonomy): domain Bacteria; kingdom Bacillati; phylum Actinomycetota; class Actinomycetes; order Mycobacteriales; family Tsukamurellaceae; genus Tsukamurella; species Tsukamurella pulmonis. Next base: position 2,881,392 of record NZ_FNLF01000002.1, on the reverse strand, counting down.
TCGGCTCGCTGAACATCGGCTCGCGCCCCAGCTCGCGCAAACAGACGTCCAAGATCTCGGACCTGCGCGCGATCCCGTGGGTGATGGCCTGGTCGCTCTCACGTGTGATGCTGCCGGGCTTCTACGGCACGGGCTCCGCGTTCGAGGCGTGGATCGGCGGCGACCCGGAGCGGCTCGAGCGGCTGCGCGCGCTGTACCGGCGCTGGCCCTTCTTCCGGTCGGTCCTCTCCAACATGGCGCAGGTACTCGCGAAGTCCGACCTCGGTCTGGCCGCGCGGTACGCGGATCTCGTGCCCGATGCCGCACTGCGGGAGCGGGTCTTCGGGAAGATCGCCGACGAGCACCGGCGGACGATCGAGATGTACTACGCGATCACCGAGACCGACGATCTGCTCGCCGACAACCACGCCCTCAAACGCTCGGTGTTCAACCGATTCCCGTACCTCGAGCCGCTCAATCACCTGCAGGTCGAGCTGCTCCGTCGGTACCGGTCCGGCGACGAGGATCCGTTGGTGCAGCGCGGCATCCTCCTGACGATGAACGGCCTCGCCACCGCCCTGCGCAACTCCGGCTAGGTCTCCGCCCCAGGACGGAGGACGTGGCGCGCCACCGGCGGTACTGTCGGCCGCATGACTGACGTAGTGGTGCAGGACGAACGGGCGACGGTACTGAACTTCCTCGCCGACATGGCGGACGGCAGGGCGGAGGAGGCGATCGCCGCCTTCGACGAGGACGTGGTCTACACGAACGTGGGCCTGCCCACCCTGCGCGGGCGCTCGCGCGCCGGCCGGGTGATCAGGCTGCTCTCCCTGCCCGCTCTCGGCTTCGGCGTCGAGGTCACCTCGATCGCGTCCGACGGTGCGCTCGTCCTCACCGAGCGCATCGACGAGCTCCGGGTGGGGCCGCTGCGCGTGCGGTTCTGGGTGTGCGGCCGGTTCGACGTGCGCGACGGCCGGATCGTGCTGTGGCGCGACTACTTCGACAACGTCGACGTGTTCAAGGGCATCGTGCGCGGCGTGCTGGCGCTGGTGATCCCCGCCGCGCAGCGTCCGATGACGCCGCTGCAGCGCCCGGGCGACCCGGCGTAGCGGAGCCGGGATACGAGGAAGGGGCGCCGCGGCCGGTGGCCGCGACGCCCCTCGTCGGGGATCGTGCGCGTCAGAGGGTGCGCGCGATGATCTCCTTCATGATCTCGTTGGTGCCGGCGTAGATCATCTGGACGCGGTTGTCGACCCAGAAGCGCGCCGCCGGGTACTCGGCCATGTAGCCGTAGCCGCCGAAGAGCTGCAGGCACTCGGAGGCGACCTCCTGGGCGCGGTCCGAGGTCCACCACTTCGCCATGGCGACGGTGGGGATGTCCAGCTCGCCCTTGACGTGCTTCTCGATGCAGTCGTCGACGAAGACGCGCGCGATGGTGGCCTCGGTGAGCGCCTCGGCGAGCTTGAACTTGGTGTTCTGGAAGCCGAAGATGGGGCGGCCGAAGGCCTCGCGCTCCTTGGTGTAGCGCAGGGTCTCCTCGAAGATGACCTCCATGCCGGCGACGCACGCCTGGCCGATGATGAGGCGCTCCTGGGGGAGCTGCTGCATGAGCTGGTAGAAGCCCTGGCCCTCTTCGGTGCCGAGCAGGTTCTCGACGGGCACGTGGACGTCGTCGAAGAAGAGCTCCGAGGTGTCCTGGCCCTTCTGGCCGATCTTGTTGAGGATGTTGCCCTTGCGGAAGCCCTCGCGGTCGGCTTCGACCAGGATCAGCGAGATGCCGGCGGCGCCCTGATCGGGGTCGGTCTTGCAGACCAGCACGACGATGTCGGCCTGCTGGCCGTTCGTGATGAAGGTCTTGCTGCCGTTGATCACGTACTCGCCGCCGGTCTTGATGGCGCGGGTCTTGACGTTCTGCAGGTCCGAGCCGGTGCCGGGCTCGGTCATGGCGATGGCGCCGACGGCCTCGCCGGAGGCCATCTTCGGCAGCCACTGCTGCTTCTGCTCCTCGGTGCCGTACGCGAGGATGTAGTGCGCGACGATGCCGTTGTGCAGCGAGACGCCCCAGCTGGTGTCGAAGGCCTGCGCCTGCGCGGCGATGAGCACCGACTCGTGGCGGAAGTCGCCGCCACCGCCGCCGTACTCCTCCGGGATCGACAGGCACAGCAGGCCGAGCTCGCCGGCCTTGTTCCACAGGTCGCGGTCTACGTGGTGCTGCTCGGCGAACTTCTCGACGTTCGGCGTGAGCTCCTTGGCCAGGAACTTGTCCGCGAGGTCGCGGAGGGCGTCGAGCTCCTCGTTCATCCAGCTCGAGCGGCGGCGTGCGGCCATGGGGTGACCACCTTTCTGCAGGGGTTCTGCGGGCTTGTTGAACACCACTTAATCAGAACCGTCTCGTCGAAAACAAGCACGACTGACTGATTACCGGCTAACGTGCAGGTCAGCGCCGGAACTCGGTGTCGCTGGCGCGCGTCCCAGGCAGGGCCTGCGCCGCCCGACGGCCGGCGCGAAACTTTTTCGGAACCGTTCCCCGAGCCGGTGCGTCTAATTGATGCGGAGGAAAAACCAACGAGATCGGGGGGACGAGTTGGAGGCGACACCGCAGTTCTGGTCGGACGCCGCGGGGGCGGAGAAGACGTTCGAGCAGGCAAACGAGGTCCGTGAGCGATTGGCCCGGGTAACGGGCACCGGGACGGCCGCGCGTGGGGGCGTGCGGGTCACCGTCGGAATGGGGGGACGGCTCACGGGGGTAGTGATCGCTGGACGCGCCATGGAGCTCTCGGGGGAGGCTCTCGGCGCGGAGATCATGACGGCGGCCTCCCTGGCCGAAAAGGCCGCGGCCAGGGAGGTCCACTCGATAGCCACCGAGTTCTACCCGGACCTGGACTTCTGGGATCAGTACACGGGAGCGGGGGAGAAATGACCGACTGCCGAATCGACCCGGCCACCGTCGCCGCGCACGAGAAGGTGCTGAACGACGTGGCGGCCACGGTGAGCGCCGCCGGTAGCACGTCGGCATCGAACCGGGTCGGAGACGGTGATTACGGAGCACTGTTCGGATGGCTCGCGACGCGTGTCAACAACGCGTTGGACGACCTCACCGAATCCGTCACCACGCACAGCGGAGAACTCGGCACGCACCGTGCCGAGTTCCAGCGCAACGTCGCCGTGAATCAGCAGGCCGATCAAGGCGGCGCGACGGCGCTGACCGAAACGGGCCGGCGATGAGCGGCGACGGCGTGATCGACACCGTCGGCGACGCGGTCGCCGGAGTTCCGCTCGCGGAGGCAGTCGTCGACGCGGCCGAGGCCGTCTTCCAAGACCAGAGCCCCATGGGGCTGATCGCCGCGGTCCTGAGCGGTACCTCCGAAGTGTCGGGCATCATCGACGATCCGATCGGGAGCTTCTTCGCCTCCGGGGTGGGCTGGATCATCGAGGCCATCCCCGCGCTGCAGTCCGCGCTGGACGCGGTGTCAGGCAATGAGGAGAACATCGAAGATCTGAACAAGCTGTGGACGGAACAGATCGCGAAGCCCCTCGCCGGCGTCGCCGACGACGTGCGCAGCGCCGCCGTCGCGACGGCCTCGGGGTGGTCCGGAGTCGACGCCACTGCGTATCGCACCACGACCACGGCGTTGGCCGAGCACAGCGAAGCGTTGGGAACCGCGGCCCGGGCGACCGCCGCAGGTATGAGCTTCGCGGGTTCTCTCGTCCTGGAAGTCCGGACCTTCATCCGGGACGAGCTGTCGAAACTGCTCGTCTGGGCCGTTGCGGCGTACGCCGTTGCCACGGCGTCCTCGATCCCGACGGGCGGTGCTTCCGTTGTCGCGGCGACGAACACGATCCTGCTCCGGGGCGCTGCGCTCGCGCAGCGATTCGCCGGAGTCCTGCGGAAGTTGACCACCAAGCTGGAATCCCTCGCTGAGAAGTTCGCCTCCCTCGGAACTGCTGCCCGAGCGTTGAAGCGTGCGAGCACTGGTATCGACAACGTGGCCGCGTCGACGACGCGCGCCGTCGACGACGGGATCGTGGTGCAGACCGCTTTTCACTTGATGGGCAAGAGTCCGATCTCGTCCGCCACTGAAGTGGCGGCCTCTGCTGGAACGAGTGCGATCAAGGCGACCGGGGACGGGTGGAGCAGCTGGGCCGGATCGCAACCCGCCTGAGTGATTGGTGCACTATGGCGGGGTGACAATCGCATCGGCACGTGACCTGGTGATCCTCGACGTCCCGGACGAGGCGCGTGCCGCGCACGCGCGGCTGCTCGGGGCCGAGCCCGCGGAGCGGTACACCACGGGCGGCATCGATGTGGTGGTCGGCGCACCGCCGTGGGCGGCCTCGTCGGGGCTGCTGGTCGCGTCGGACGACCCCGCCGCGCAGGCGAGGCTCGTCGAGCGACGCGGCCTGCCACTGAAGGAAGCGGAGGGCGGATTCGCCGGCGTCGCAGACGGACTCGTGCTCGGCCTCGGCGGGCCCACCGAGCCCGCCGTCGCACCGGGCGCGGACATCACCGGCGTCGACCACGTCGTCCTCACCTCGCCGAACCGCGACCGGATCATCGCGGCGCTCTGCGGCCGCCTGGACTTCGACCTGCGCCTCGACCGCGTGCAGTCGTGGGGCGTGCACCAGCTCTTCTTCCGCCGTGGTGACCTCCTCATCGAGGTCGTGCTGCAGGAGGGCGAGGGCGTCGACCCCGCCGGCCCGGACGCGCTGTGGGGCCTCGCTTGGCGCACCGTCGACGCGGATGCGACGCACGCCCGCCTGACGGAGCAGGGCATCACCGTGAGCGAGGTGCGGCGCGGCGCCAAGCCGGGCACACGCGTCGCCACGGTCAAGGACCCCGCGCTGGGCGTCCCGACGATCGTGCTGGAGCAGGCCTAGCCGAGCCGGGACGCGGCGGCACCGTCGAGGTACCAGACCGTCGCCTCGGAGCCGTGGGCACCGGCGCAGGGCCAGTCCTCGGGCGAGGCGCCGCCGACGCCGGCCGCGACCGCCTCCGCCTTATCGGTGCCCGAGACCAGGAACCACACGCGCCGTGCCGCGGCCACCGCGGGCAGCGTCAGCGTGAGCCGGCGCGGGGGCGGCTTGGGGGAGTCGCGCACCGAGACGACGGGCTCCTCCGTCTCGCGCACCGCATCGGTGTGCGGGAACAGCGAATTGATGTGGCCCTCGCCGCCCATGCCCAACAGGTGCAGGTCGAACCGGGGCACGGTCGCCGCCCCTACCCGCACCGCGTTGCCGCGGGCAGCGGCGTTGTCCGCCAAGCGCTTCGCGTAGACACGGGCGGCCAGCTCGCCGTCGCCGCTGAACTCGTCGGAGGCGGGGAAGCGGTAGACGTTGGCGTCGGGGATCGGCACGTGCGCCAGCAGCGCGTCCTCGGCCTGCAGCACGTTGCGGTCGGGATCGTCTCCCGCCACGAAGCGCTCGTCGCCGAAGAACACGTCGACCCGCGACCAGTCGATCACCTTCTCGCGCAGCGCCGCCGAGAGGGCGTTGCCGTTCGTGCCGCCGGTCAGCACGATCGAGGCGAAGCCCCGCTCGGCCTGGGCCGCTTCGATCACGGCGACCACGTCGTCGGCCGCCGCGGCGACCAGGGCCGCGGCGTCGTCGAAGGTGCGGACGGTGGGCTCGGTCATCAGGGCATCTCCGATCGGTCCACGTCGGACACGCCGCCCAACGCCGTGAAGTAGATGTCGTCGTCGTCGAGGCGGCGCAGCTCCTCCGCCAGGCAGTCCGCCACATCCCGCCGGCGGATCGCGACGCGGCCGTCGGGCTGACCGGGGCGCACGAGGACGGCGGTGGAGTTCTGATCGAACTCCAGGCGCAGCGGGCCGCTCGGCTGGTCCAGCTGCACCTCGAAGCTGCCCGCGCGCCGCTGCACGGGTACGTCGAGCTGCGCCCGCAGCCACCCGGCGAGCAGATCGATGCCGGGGCTGTTCGACGGCCCGGTCACGACGGCGGAGGTGATCGCCTCGAACGGCGGCTGGTCGAGCGCGGACGCCAGCAGTGCGCGCCACGGGGTGATCCGCGACCAGGCGAGGTCGGAATCGCCCGGCGCGAAGCCGTCGCGGCGCCGGGCCAGAACGGCGACGGAGTCGTCGGAGGCGGTGGCGTCGGTGATGCGGCGGGTCGCCAGCGCGCCCACCTTGTCGGCGGAGGGCACCGCCGGGGCCGCGCCCGGCCACCACGCCACGACGGGGGTGTCGGGGAGCAGGAACGGCACGATCACCGAGGCGGCGTGGTCGGCCAGTTCGCCGAAGAGGCGGAGTACGACCACCTCGGAGGCGCCGGCGTCGCCGCCCACGCGGATCTGGGCGTCGAGGCGGGTCCGCTCGGCGCGCGGGCCCCGCGCGACCACGATGACGCGGCACGGGTGCTCGCGCGAGGCGGCGTTGGTCGCCTCGATCGCGCTCTCGGTGGGCTCGCCCTCCTCGGCGGAGATGATGAGCGTCAGGACGCGGCCCAGGGTCACCGCGCCGCCCGACTCGCGCAGGCGGACGAGCTTCTTCGAGACGTCCTGGGTGGAGGTGTCCGGCAGATCGAGAATCATGGGCGACGCCACGTCCTTCCGGTCCGGGCCAGCATCTCGTCGGCCGACGCCGGGCCCCACGACCCGGACTCGTACTCCTCGGGCCTGCCGCCCTCGGCCCACATCTCGAGCACCGGGTCGAGGATCTTCCAGGACAGTTCGACCTCGTCGTTCACCGGGAACAGCGACGGCTCGCCGAGCAGCACGTCGAGGATCAGGCGCTCGTACGCCTCGGGGGAGCTGACGGTGAACGCCTCGCCGTAGCTGAAGTCCATGTTGACGTCGCGGACCTCCATCGAGCTGCCCGGCACCTTCGAGCCGAACCGCAGCGTCACGCCCTCGTCGGGCTGGACGCGGATGACGAGCGCGTTCTGGCCCAGCTCCTCGGTCATGGTGTCGTCGAAGGGCAGGTGCGGCGCGCGCTTGAACATGAGCGCGATCTCGGTGACCCGCCGCCCCAATCGCTTGCCCGTGCGCAGGTAGAAGGGCACGCCGGCCCAGCGCCGGGACGCGATCTCGACGGTGATCGCGGCGTAGGTCTCCGTGGTGGAGGTCGCGCTGAAGCCCTCCTCCTGCAGCAGGCCCACGACCTTCTCGCTGCCCTGCCAGCCGGGACCGTACTGGCCGCGCGCGGAGGTCTCCGCGAGCGGCTCGACGGGGGAGGTCGCGGAGAGGACCTTGATCTTCTCCGCCTGCAACTCGGCCGGGTGGAAGCTGGTCGGCTCCTCCATCGCGACGAGCGCCATGAGCTGGAGCAGGTGGTTCTGGATGACGTCGCGGGCGGCGCCGATGCCGTCGTAGTAGCCGGCGCGACCGCCGAGGCCGATGTCCTCGGCCATGGTGATCTGCACGCTGTCGACGTAGTGGCTGTTCCACGTCGGCTCGAAGAGCTGGTTCGCGAACCGCAGCGCGAGGATGTTCTGCACCGTCTCCTTGCCGAGGTAGTGGTCGATCCGGAAGACGGACTGCTCGGGGAAGACGTCGTTGACCACCGCGTTGAGCTTCTGCGCCGACTCCAGGTCGTGCCCGAAGGGCTTCTCGATCACCACGCGGCGCCAGCCGTGCGACTGATCGGCGAGCCCGGAGCGCTTGAGCTGCTCGCACACCGTGGGGAAGGCGTCCGGCGGGATCGACAGGTAGAAGGCGGTGTTGCCGCCCGTGCCGCGCACCCGGTCGAGTTCCTCCAACGCGGCGGAGAGCCGGTCGAAGGAGTCGTCGTCGTCGAACTCACCCTGCACGAAGCGGATGCCCTCGGCCAGGCGCTCCCAGACGTCGTTGCGGAACTCGGTGCGCGAGTGGGCTTTCGCCGCCTCGCGCACCGTCGCCGCGAAGTCCTCATCGGTCCAGGGGCGGCGACCGAAACCGACCAGCGAGAAGCCGGGCGGCAGCAGGCCGCGGTTGGCCAGGTCGTACACGGCGGGCATGAGCTTGCGCCGCGAGAGGTCGCCGGTGACGCCGAAGATCACCAGGGACGACGGCCCCGCGATCCTCGGCAGCCGCCGGTCCTTGGGGTCGCGCAACGGATTTCCGGGCATCATGCCTCCCCGTCCGGGCGGTGCCGGCTGCTCGCGGCGATGCCGCTCCGGATCCGGCGCACCGCGGGTTAGGCCTCGGCCTTGAGCTGCTCGGCGGTCGCGTCCAGCAGCTCCTGCCAGGCCTTCTCGAACTTCTCCACGCCCTCGGTCTCGAGCAGTTCGAAGACCTCGGAGAGGTCCACACCTGCGCCCTGCAGATCACCGAAGACCTGCGCCGACTCCTCGGCGCGGCCGAGGATCGTTCCGTCGGTGACCTCGCCGTGGTCGGCGAAGGCCGCCATCGTGGCGCCCGGCATGGTGTTGACGGTGTTCGGCGCGATCAGGCCGGCCACGTACAGCGTGTCCGGGTAGTCCGGGTTCTTCACGCCGGTCGAGGCCCACAGCGGCCGCTGGACGTTGGCGCCCTCGATCGCGGCGAAGCGGGCGGCGCCGAAGATCTCCTCGTAGGCGGCGTACGCGAGGCGCGCGTTGGCCAGGCCCGCCTTGCCGCGCAGCGCCTGCGCGGCGTCGGTGCCCATCTCCTCGAGCCGCTTGTCGATCTCGGTGTCCACGCGGGAGACGAAGAACGAAGCGACCGAGTAGATCTCGGAAACGTCCTTCCCGGCCGCCGCGGCCTCCTCGAGGCCGTCGAGGTAGGCGTCCATGACCTGACGGTGCCGCTCCACGGAGAAGATCAGCGTCACGTTCACCGAGATGCCCTCGGCGATGACGCGCGTGATGGCGGGCAGGCCGGCCAGGGTGGCGGGGATCTTGATCAGCACGTTCGGCCGGTCGACGATGCGGTGCAGCTCGATCGCCTGGGCGATGGTGCCCTCGGTGTCGTGCGCGAGCCGCGGGTCCACCTCGATGGAGACGCGACCGTCGACGCCGCCGGTCTTCTCGAAGACGGGCGCGAGCACGTCGCACGCCGCACGCACGTCGTCGGTGGTGACGGTGCGGATCGTCTCGTCCACGCCCGCACCGCGGGCCTTGAGCTCGGCCACCTGGCCGTCGTACTCGGTGCCCTTGGACAGCGCGGACTGGAAGATCGCCGGGTTGGTGGTGACGCCGGTGACGGAGTCGGTCTCGGTGAGCTCCTTGAGCTTGCCGGACTCGATCAGGCTGCGCGACAGGTCGTCGAGCCAGACGGAGACGCCTGCCTCGTAGAGGGCCGCGAGGTTCGGGTTCTGAGCCATGGTGTGGTTATCCCTTCAGGTTGGCGAGGGACTGCTCGGCCTTCTGGGCCACGTTCTCGCCGGTGAATCCGTACTTGGCGAACAGGACCTTGTCGGAGGCGGACTCGCCGAAGTGCTCGAGCGAGACGACCTCGCCGAAGCCGCCGACGATGCGCCACCACGACTGGGCGATGCCGGCCTCGACCGCGACGCGGGCCTTGACCGCCGGCGGCAGCACGCTGTCCTGGTACGCCTGCTCCTGCGCGTGGAACCACTCGACCGAGGGCATGGAGACGACGCGCGCCGCGATCCCCTTGGCGGCGAGCAGATCCGCGGCCTGCACCGCGAGCTGGACCTCCGAGCCGGTGCCGATGAGCAGCACGTCCGGGGTGCCGTCGGTGTCGCGGAGCACGTACCCGCCGCGGGCGACGCCCTCCGACGAGGTGCCCTCGAGGATCGGCACGCCCTGGCGGGTCAGGACGAGGCCGGTGGGGCCGTTGCCGCCCTTGCGCTCCAGGGTCGCCTTCCACGCCGCGACGGTCTCGTTCGCGTCCGCCGGGCGCACGACGTTCAGGCCCGGGATGGCGCGCAGCGCGGCCAGGTGCTCGACGGGCTGGTGGGTGGGGCCGTCCTCGCCGAGGCCGATCGAATCGTGCGTCCACACGTAGATCGGGTCGATGTCCATGAGGGCCGCGAGGCGCACGGCGGGGCGCATGTAGTCCGCGAACTGCAGGAAGGTGCCCGCGTAGGGGCGGGTCTTGCCGTGCAGCACGATGCCGTTGAGGATCGAGCCCATGGCGTGCTCGCGGATGCCGAAGTGCAGCGTGCGGCCGTAGGGCTGCGCGTTCCAATCGTTGGTCGAGATCGACGTCGGGCCGAACGAATCGGCGCCCTTGATCGTGGTGTTGTTCGAGCCGGCCAGGTCGGCGGAGCCGCCCCACAGCTCGGGCAGGGTCTGGCCAGCGGCCGCGAGGAAGGCGCCCGACGCGGCGCGGGTCGCGAGGGCCTTGTCGTCGACCGACCAGGTGGGCAGCTCGGCGTCCCAGCCCTCGGGCAGCGCACCCGCCTCGAGCCGGTCCAGCAGAGCCTTGCGCTCCGGGTTGGCCGCGGCCCAGGCGCCGAACTTCGCGTTCCAGGCCTCGTGCTCGGCCTGCCCGCGCTTGATCAGCTCACGCGAGTGGGCGATCACCTCGGGGGCCACGTCGAAGTTCTTGGCCGGGTCGAAGCCGAGGATCTCCTTGACGGCGGCCACCTCGTCGGTGCCGAGCGCGGAGCCGTGCACGCCGCCGGTGTTCATCTTGTTCGGCGCGGGGAAGCCGATCACGGTGCGCAGGATGATGATCGAGGGCTTGTCGGTGACCGCCTTGGCGGCGGCGACGGCCTCCTCGATCGCGGTGACGTTCTCGCCGCCCTCGACGTACTGCACGTGCCAGCCGTAGGCCTCGTAGCGCTTCGCGACGTCCTCGGACAGCGCGATGTCGGTGTCGTGCTCGATCGAGATCTTGTTGTCGTCGTAGAAGACGACCAGGTTGCCCAGCTGCTGGGTGCCGGCGAGCGACGAGGCCTCGGAGGTCACGCCCTCCTCGATGTCACCGTCGGAGGCGATGACGTAGACGAAGTGGTCGAACGGGCTCTGGCCCGGCGCGGTCTCGGGATCGAACAGGCCGCGCTCGTAGCGCGAGGCCATCGCCATGCCCACCGCCGAGGCGAGGCCCTGACCCAGCGGACCCGTGGTGATCTCCACGCCGCGGGTGTGGCCGTACTCCGGGTGCCCGGGGGTCAGCGAGCCCTCGGTGCGCAGGGCCTCGATGTCGCTGAGCTCGAGGCCGAAGCCGCCGAGGTACAGCTGCAGGTACAGGGTGAGGCTCGAGTGGCCGCAGGAGAGCACGAACCGGTCGCGGCCGATCCAGTGCGTGTCCGACGGGTCGTGCACCATCACCTTCTGGAACAGGGTGTAGGCCAGGGGAGCGAGGCTCATGGCGGTGCCCGGGTGGCCGTTGCCGACCTTCTGCACCGCGTCGGCCGCCAGCACTCGGGCGGTGTCCACCGCACGCGTGTCGAGATCGGTCCAGTCGGCGGGGTGGTGCGGCGTGGTGAGTGCGTGGATCTCGGCGGTGCTGGTCACGGCGGGCGGACTCTCCTGGTCGTGTAGGCGTACGTGCTCAAGTGTGAACCCTACTCGGCGCCGACGCACGGTCTGCGGAAACTACCGGTTGGCTCGTCGGGCGGCGGGGGTCGCGGTTCCCCGGTGGCCAACCCGATTCGGCACCTCGGGGCCGGAGGACTACCATGGCTCGTAGTAGATGGGGTCTGCGCCGGTCGCGGGCCCGCGGCGGGACCGATGAGTCCCACCGCCCGCGGTCGGTCAGCCCCGGCTGGGGAGGAAACGAGTCCGGCGGCGTCGGGCGTGCGAAGAAGAGAGTGCGGCACACATGGTTTTCAAGGGCGGGCACGGGACCAACACCCCAGACGCTCGCTCGGCGGCCGCACCGGTTCCCGCCTCGTTCGCGGGCCGGGCCTGGCAGACGGTGCTCGCCTACATCGCGCTCACCAAGCCGAAGGTGATCGAGCTGCTGCTCGTCGCCACCATCCCGGTGATGCTGCTGGCCGACCGCGGCCACGTGAACCTGCCGCTCATCCTGTCGACGTTGTTCGGCGGCTGGCTGGGTGCGGCGTCGGCGAACACGCTGAACATGGTCGCGGACGCCGACATCGACCAGAAGATGAAGCGCACCGAGCGCCGCCCGCTCGCGCGGCACGCGGTGCCCGTCCGGCACGCCCTGATCTTCGGTCTGGTGCTCGCCGCGGCCTCGTTCGCCTGGCTGACGTGGCGCGCGAACCTCCTCGCCGCCGTGCTGGTGCTGGTGACGATCGCCTTCTACCTCTTCGTCTACACGATGCTGCTCAAGCGCCGCACCTCGCAGAACGTGGTGTGGGGCGGCGCCGCGGGCTGCATGCCCACCCTCGTGGGCTGGGCCGCCGCCACCGGCACCATCGAGTGGCCGGCCATCGTGCTGTTCCTGGTGATCTTCTTCTGGACGCCGCCGCACACGTGGGCGCTGGCCATGCGCTACCGCGAGGACTACAAGGCCGCCGGCGTGCCCATGCTGCCCGTCGTGGCGCCGGAGACCACCGTCGCGCGACAGATGGTCTGGTACACCTGGGCCACCGTCATCACCACGCTCGTGCTGATCCCCGCCGCGGGCCTGGTCTACGCCATCGCCGCCGCGGTGTGCGGCGGCTGGTTCCTCTACGCCGTGCACAAGCTGTACTCGCAGACCAAGGCCGGTCAGGAGATCAAGCCGCTCAAGGTCTTCCTGCAGTCGAACAACTACCTCGCGGTGCTGTTCTGCGCCCTCTCGGTGGACTCGATCCTCAACTACAGCACCGTCTGGCAGTTGCTCGGCCACTGACATGGCAGCCTCCGACCGTGACGTCTGGCCGCTGATCTTCGCCGAGCGCGCAGCGCTCGCCGAGGACGTGGACGCTCTCACGGACGAGCAATGGAGCACCCCGTCGCTGTGCGCGGGGCTGACGGTCCGCGAGGTCCTGGCCCACCTCACCGCCGGGGCGTCCGACAATCCCGTCGTCTGGTTCGCGGGCGTGCTGCGCAACCGCTTCGACTTCGACGCCAACGTCGCGCAGCGGCTCGCCAAGCGCCTGGGCGACGACCCCGCCGAGACGCTGCAGCGGTTCCGCGGCGTGCGCTCCAGCCGGACCAAGGCGCCGATCCCGGTGTCCGCGATGCTCGGGGAGATCGTGGTGCACGGCGAGGACATCCGGCGCCCGCTCGGCATCGTCCGCGCGTATCCGGCGCAGGTGCTCGAGCGCGTCGCCGCCTTCTACGCCGGCTCGGATCTCATGCTGCCGTCCGCCACCCGGGCGCGCGGGCTGCGCCTGCGGGCCGTCGACGGTGCTTTCGCCGCCGGTGACGGCCCCGAGGTCGCCGGGCCCACCCTCGCGCTGATCATGGCGCTGACCGGGCGCGACGACTATCTCGGCGAGCTGAGTGGACCGGGAGTGGCGGAGTTCGCCGCGCGCTGACCGATCTGCGAGGCGTGCTCAGGCCTGCGCGATCCCCAGGGCGGCGGTCACCGTCGCGCGGACCCGACGGTGCACCTCCTCGGCCGGCGACGCGTCGAACTTGCCGTCCAGGTGGAGGAAGGCCAGCCCGTGGACCAGCGCCCACACGGCCGTGGCGGTGTCCGTGGAATCGGCCGAGCCCGGCAGCGTCTGCTGGATCAGCCCCGTGAGATAGGTCTTGACGGCCTCGACGGCCTCGACCCGGTCGGGCTCCGTGCCGCACGGCTCGGCGAACATGGCGCGGAAGAGTCCGGTGCGGTGCAGGGCGAAGTCCACGTAGGCGATCGCGATGTCGGGCAGGTCCTCGGGGCCCGACGGTGCGGGGCTGGCGGCGGCGAGCGCGGCCGCGAGCTCGCGGTAGCCGACGGCGGCGACCGCCGAGATCAGCGCGCCACGATCCGGGAAGTGCCGGTACGGCGCGGCGGTGGAGACACCGGCGCGGCGAGCGACGGCGCGCAACGACAGATCGGTGGCGCCGCCCTCCTCGTCGAGGATCTCGACGGCGGCGCTCACCAGGGCGCCGGGCAGGTCGCCGTGGTGGTAGGTCGTGGGCATGGGCTCAGAATACAACACCGTGTTGACACCGCTTACATGCCGTGTCAGGGGAGCAGCGCCACCGAGCCGGTCGTCCGCCGTGCCTGCAGGTCCGTGTGGGCGCGCCCGGCCTCCGCCAGAGGGTAGGTCGCGCCGACGGTGAACGTCAGCGAGCCGTCGCGCAGCCCGTCGAGGACGGCGCCGCTGCGCCGCGCGAAGTCCTCCGGCGTCGCGACGTGATGCGCGAGCGTCGGGCGCTGCACGAACAGCGAGCCCAGTGGGTTGAGCCGCTGCAGGTCGAAGGGCGGCACCGGGCCGGACGCCGCGCCGAACAGCACGACGATGCCCTTGTGCCGCGTCGCGAGCAGCGAGGCCTCGAAGGTGTCCTTACCCACGCCGTCGTACACGGCGGCCACGCCCTCGCCGTCGGTCAGCTCTCGCACGCGGGCCGCGACGTCCTCGTCGTAGCGCAGCACCTGCCACGCGCCCGCCTCGCGCGAGAGCCGCTCCTTCTCGTCGGTCGAGACCGTCGTGATCACGCGGGCACCCAGCGCGGTCGCCATCTGCGTCACCAGCAGGCCCGTGCCTCCCGCGCCGGCGTGCACCAGCACGGTCTCGCCCGCCGTCACCGGGTGCGAGTCGTGCGCGAGGTAGTGGGCGGTCATGCCCTGCAGCAGGACCGACGCCGCGACCTCGGGCGCCACCCCGTCGGGCACGACGACGGTGCGGTCGGCCGGGACGTTCACCAGCTCCGCGTACGAGCCCGGGCCGTCGCACCAGGCGACCACGTCGCCCACGGCGCGGCCCGTGACGCCCTCGCCCAGCGCCACGACGGTGCCCGAGCCCTCGCTGCCCGGGACGTACGGCAGCGTCGTGGGGTACATGCCCTCGCGGAAGTAGGTGTCGATGAAGTTCACGCCGATCGCGGACGTGCGCACCAGCACCTGGCCGGGGCCCGGGACGGGGTCGGGTGCCTCGCCGTAGGTCAGGACTTCGGGGCCGCCGTGTTCGGTCACAGTGATCGCGCGCATGTGTCCTCTCTACCGCACGGGGTGTGACAGGGTCGACGGGGCCGCGGAATCCGGCGGCACATCCACCTCGACCGAGGAGTTCCTCGTTGCGTTCACTCGTCTACTACGTCGCCGTCTCGCTCGACGGTCGGATCGCCGGCCCCGAGGGCCAGTACGACTTCTACCCCGTCGACGAGGAGTACTCCCGGCAGATGAACGAGGAGTGGGGCGACGGCCTGCCGACGGGGCTGCACGAGGCCCTGGGGATCACGCCGCCCCGGACCAAGTGGGACACCGTCGTCATGGGCACCACGACCTACCGGATCGGCGCCGACGTGGGCGTGAACGATCCGTACTCGCATCTGCGGACGATCGTCTACTCGCGGTCCCTGAACGCCGCGGACTTCCCGGAGGTGGAGATCGTCGCCGACGATCCCGTCGAGCACATGCGCGCGCTCAAACAGCAGGAGGGCGGCGACATCTGGCTGTGCGGCGGGGGAGCGCTCGCTGCGACGCTCGCGCCCGAGGTCGATCGGCTCGCGCTGAAGATCTACCCGGTGACCGCGGGCGACGGGGTGCCGCTGTTCGCGGGCGGGTTCGCGCCGCAGCAGTGGAAGCTGACCTCGCACCGCGCCTTCGACATCGGCGTGATCCTGGCGCAGTACGAACGGGCCTGAGCCCGTGGTGGCCTAGCGGCCGAATGCGCGGTAGCCGGCCATGCGCTCGTGGTGGCCGGACGCCGTGGTGGCCTTGCTGACCAGCTCGCGGTCCCACTCGGAGGTGTCCAGGCCGGCCTTCTCGGCGGCGTCCTTCGCCTGGGCGGGGTTCGCGACGATCTGATCGCCCATCACCCCGTCGCCGCCGACGAGGGTGATGCGCACGCCCTCCTCGCCCATGTTCTGCAGCACGGCGGTCGCACCGTCGTGCTTGGCGGCGAAGCCCTTCAGGCGGGAGACGACGTTGCCGGGTGCCTGATCACTCATGCGGCCAGCTTATCCGGCGCGACGTCCGAGCCGCGCAGCACCCGCGCCGACATCAGTCGGTAGAGGATCGCGGTCTCCGCGATCACCGACATGGCGCCCGCGACGTGCAGGACCACCAGGAGCGCCGGAACGCCGGTGAAGTACTGGACCACGCCGATCAGCGACTGCGCCGCGACGACCGCGAAGACGATCTTCACCCGTCGCCGCACGGCCTCGCTCGACGGTCCACGGACGATCAGCACCGCGGCCCACACGAGGATCGCGACGTACACCGCCACCAGTAGTCCGTGGGTGAGCGAGAGCGCCGGGATCGACACGTCGAGCCGGTCGATGGCCTTGGGGTTGGTCCGGTCGCCCGCGTGCGGGCCGGCGGCGGTGACGACCACGCCCGCCGCGAGGACGAAGGCCATGACGACCGCGGAGAGGGCGACGAGGCGGCGCGCTCCGGCCGGCGCCGCCTCGATCTCGACGCCGTCGTCGGGTTCACCGACCTTCGCGTAGAGCGTCGCGGCGATCCAGACCATGGCGCAGGAGACCAGCATATGTGCGCCGACGACCCACCAGCGCAACCCGGTGAGCACGGTGATGCCGCCGAGGATGCCCTGGGCGAACGTGGAGAAGGGCAGGATCCAGGCGTAGACCAGGATCTCGCGGCGGCGCCGGGCGCGGGTCACGGCCAGCACGATCGCGATCGACGTGGTGACCACGATCCACACCGCGATCTGCCGGTTGCCGAACTCGATGGCCTGGTGCCACCAGGGGACCTCGTCCTGCGGGATCGGCAGGAGGGAATCGTCGAAGCACTTGGGCCAGGTGGGGCACCCCAGCCCGGATCCCGTCACGCGCACCACCGAGCCGGTGACGGCGATCAGCGCCTGGGAGAGCAGCGCGGCGAGCGCGAACCGCCGCTGCGCCTTCACACTGGGCAGTGGCAGGCGGTCGACGAGGCGCAGGAAGAGCTGGTACACGCCGATCATCGTACGTGGGCGCCCCGGAGCTACTACGGCCTGTAGTGGCTAACCGGTGAACCGGAACAGCCGCACGGCCGCGGCTGAGCCGATCACGCCCCACACCGCGAGGACCGCGAGACCGAACCAGTCGACCGCACCGGACGCCGCGGCGCGGGTCAGGGCCTCGGTGAGCGCACCCGACGGGGACAGGCGTGCGATCAGCACGACGGCATCGGGCACGTGCTCGCGCACGACGACGAGCGAGGCGACCGCGGCCATGACGAACCACAGCAGGTTCGCCAGCGCGAGTACGATCTCGGCCTTGAGCGTGCCGCCCAGCAGCAGGCCCAGCGAGGCGAAGGCGAAGACGCCGAGCGCGAGGATCGGCACCCACAGCAGCACCCCGACGGGTTCGGGTCGCCAGCCGAGCGCGAGGCCGATCCCGCCGATGATGAGCGCCTGCAGGATCACCACGATGATCACGGCGAGGGTCTTACCGCCGATGACGCCCCAGCGCGGCAGCGGCGTCGCGCCGAGCCGCTTGAGCGCCCCGTAGCGCCGGTCGAAGCCGACGGCGATGGCCTGGCCGGTGAACGCCGTCGACATGACCGCGACGGCCATGACGGCCGGGACCAGGGCGTCGATGCGCGTGGCGTCGCCGCCGATCGGCAGGATCGCGAAGCCGACGAGAAGCGCGATCGGGATGAACATCGTGAGCAGCAGCTGCTCGCCGTTGCGCAGCAGGAGCGTGAGCTCCATCCGGGTCTGCGCCGCGAGCATCGCCGAGGGGCGCGCCGCCTCCGGGTTCGGCAGGAAGGTGCCGCGGGCGAATCGGGGCTCGGTTCGGGTCACGTCATCCCCTCAGATCGCGGCCGGTCAGGTCCAGGAAGACGTCCTGCAGCGTGCGCGTTCCCACGCGCAGGTCCGTCAGCAGCGCGCCCTGCGCGGCGAAGTGCGCGGCCGCGTCGGCGATCACCGTCGGCGTCACCTCGGCGCCCCGGATCACGTACACCGAACCGTGGACGTCGGTCGTGTCGACCGTCGCGGTGAAGCCGGGCCCGAGCCGCGCGGCCAGCGCCGCGGGGTCCAGGCCCGACGGTGCGCTCACCCGCAGCTCGTGCTCCGCGCCGAGACGGGTGAGCTCCTCCGGCGTCCCGTCGGCCACGGCGCGGCCGCGGTCGATGATGACGACCCGGTCGGCGAGCGCCTCGGCCTCGTCGAGCAGGTGGGTGGTGAGCAGGACGGTGACGCCGTCGCGGCGCAGCGCGGCGACGAGGTCCCACACCAGCAGGCGCGCCTGGGCGTCGAGGCCCGCGGTGGGCTCGTCGAGGAAGACCAGCTCGGGGCGGCCGACGAGGGCGCAGGCGAGCGAGAGGCGCTGTTGCTGGCCGCCGGAGAGCCGGCGGTAGCCGACGTTCACGACGTCGGTCAGGCCCAGGGTGGAGAGGAGCCAGTCGGGGTCGAGCGGATTCGCGGCGTACGCGGCGACCAGGCGCAGCATCTCGCCCGTCTTCGCGCCGGGGTAGGCGCCGCCGCCCTGCAGCATGACGCCGATCCGGGGCTTGAGCCGCGCGGCGTCGGCGACGGGATCGAGCCCCAGGACCTCGATGGTGCCGGAGTCGGGGGAGCCGAAGCCCTCGCACAGCTCGACGGTGGTCGTCTTGCCGGCGCCGTTGGGGCCGAGCAGGGCCAGAACGCTGCCGCGCTCCACGGTGAGATCGAGTCCGTCGACGGCGACGACGTCGCCGAATCGCTTGGTGACGGAGGTCGCGGACAGTGCGGGCACGGGTAGTCAGACTACTCGGCCCGCGCGGCGCCGCCGTTCGCGGTGGCGGGGGAGCTCGAAGGCGAGGTAGACGGCCAGCGCGACGATGACGACCGTCGCCATCCCGGCCTTGGCGATGACGTAGGGCTCGATCTCGCCGCCGTTGGGCATGAGCATCACGGAGATCACGCTGGAGACGATGACCGCGGCCAGCCGGAAGCCCGGCGCCGTGGCCCAGGCGGCCAGCGGGACGATCGCCCAGAGCAGGTACCAGGGCTGCACGACCGGGAAGAGCAGCACCAGCGCCGCCATCGAGATGCCCAGCGAACCGACGGGGTGGATCCGGCCCGACAGCGTCGCGATGAGCATGCGCAGCACGATCACGGCGGCGAGCGCGGCCGCGATGGGCCGGGTGATCGCGAGGATCGCGGTGGTGTGGTCGCCGAGACCCAGCAGCACCCCGACCTGCCCGGTGCCGAGGCCCAGCACCGTCGGGATGGACAGCCACGAGCGGACCTTGTTGGCCGTGCCGAGCGTGCCCGCGTCGAGCCAGCCGTAGCCGAGCCCCGTCGCCTGGCAGACCACGACGACCACGACGACCAGCACGACGCCCAGGAAGCCGGCGGAGATCGCGAGCGCGATCAGGGTGCGACCCACGTTCGGTCTCCACTCGGCCAGCGCGGTGCGCCAGTCGCGCAGCCGCCCGCCGATGTTGGGGAAGCTGCCGCCGAGCCGGCGGGCCAGCGCCATCCCGATGAACCCGAGGGCGAGCACGGAGGTGATCTTGATCAGGCCGGAGAGCGCGATCATCGCCGCCCCGGCGGTGAGGAGGCCCCCGGTCCGGGTGGGGGCGAACCCGGTGAGGAAGGGCAGGCCGGAGTCGATCGCGCGCAGCGCCCACTCGATGCCGACGAGCATCATGCCGAGCATGAGCGCCTCGTTGTGGATGCCGGCGATGAGATGGAAGATGACCAGCGGGTTCGCCGCGCCCAGCCACAGTGCGGCCACCTCGTTGACGCCGCAGCGGCGGGCGATCCGGGGGAGTGCCCACACGATCATCGCCACGCCGGCGAGCGCGAGCACGCGGTGCAGGACCACGCCGGCCACGACGTTCTCGCCGGTCAGCCACGTGATGCCCCGGCCCATGTAGAGGAACAGCGGCCCGTAGGGCGCGGGGGTGTCGCGCCAGATGTTGGGCACTGAGCGGGTGAAGACGTGGTCGATGCCGAGCGCCGCCGCGGGGCCGATCTTGTACGGGTCGAGGCCGCGCGCGGTGATCTCCGACTGCGCCAGGTACGAGTAGACGTCCTTGCTGAACATCGGCGGCGCGAACAGGAACGGCAGCACCCACAGCGCGAGGATCCGGTCGAAGCCGCGGCGCGTGAGCCGCCGGGGCGGCGCGGGCTCGGCGTGCGCGTTCGGGTTGAGGTAGCCGATGGTGTACCTGCGCAGCAGCACCCACGCGATCATCAGCATCGCGGTGCCGACCATCGTGACCGTCAGCGCCGTGGACTGCATGCGGAACATCAGGCCGAGCAGCCGGCGCCCGGCGATGGGGTTCTGCACCACGGGGAACGAGCCGACGCCGAGCGCGCCGAACGCGATGAGCACGGCGCCGACGCCGCCGAAGGTGGCGATCCGGCGGACCGTGCGCTTCTCCTGCGCGTTCAGGTCCGGGTACTGCTGCTCGTCGGTGTGCAGGCGGTTCACCGTGCCGCCGGGGCCGTTCGCCGCGATGCCCGACGGTGCCCCTCCGGGCTTGGTCAGGCCGAGGTAGTCCGCGAACGTGCGCACAGGGGCGGGGAGGGAAGGGGCGGCGCGCACGTCCGCAAGAGTAGACGGTGTGCGTCCGGCGGCGTGCCGGGTAGGGGTTGAGCTTAGCCTGACCTTGCTGGAAGTGTCGGGCGAATTAAGAAACAATCGTGTTGTGAAATACGAGCAGCACGAAACCCAGCGTGACGGGGACACCCGTGACGCCGTGGTCGCGCTGCTCATGAACCGGGGCCAGGCCACCGCGGCCGATATCGGCGAGGCCCTGGGGATCACGACCACCGCCGTGCGCCGCCATCTCGACAATCTGCTCGAGGCGGGCGACGTGACGGTGGCGCCACCGTCGGGCCTGGGCGGCCGCGGGCGGGGACGTCCCGCGAAGGAGTTCCTGCTCACGCCCTCCGGTCGGCGTCGCCTCGGCCAGGGCTACGACGCCCTGGCGGTCGACGCGCTTCGCGCCCTGCGCGAGGTCGGCGGCGAGGAGGCGGTGCGCACCTTCGCGCGCCGCCGGGCCGATAAGGCCATCGGCACCGTCAGCCCCACCGAGTCCGCAGACCCGGTGGACGGTGCCCGTAGGATCGCGGCGGCCCTCTCGGACGCCGGATTCGCCGCCGATGCCCGAGAAGTGGGCAACGGCGTTCAGATCTGCCAGCACCACTGCCCGGTGTCGGAGGTCGCTTCCGAGTTCCCCGAATTGTGCGAGGCCGAAATTTCGGCGATCGAACAGGCGTTGGGAACTCATGTACAGCGTTTGGCCACCATCGCCAATGGTGACCGCGCATGCACCACCCACGTGCCCCTTGAGCGCGTGGTCCGCGAGCAACCCGCTAAGGAGCTTCGATGACAACGGTCGAGAACGGCCCGCTGTCCCAGGAGGAGACCATTGCGTCCCTGGGAACCTACGGCTACGGCTGGCACGATTCCGACGCCGCCGGCGCCTCGGCGCAGCGCGGCCTCTCCGAGGCCGTGGTCGCCGACATCTCCGCGAAGAAGAACGAGTCGGAGTGGATGCTGAACCAGCGCCTCAAGGCGCTGAGCATCTTCGAGAAGAAGCCGATGCCCTCCTGGGGCAGTGACCTCGACGGCATCGACTTCGACAACATCAAGTACTTCGTGCGCTCCTCGGAGAAGCAGGCCGAGTCCTGGGAGGACCTGCCCGAGGACATCAAGAACACCTACGACAAGCTCGGCATCCCCGAGGCGGAGAAGCAGCGCCTCGTCGCCGGCGTCGCCGCGCAGTACGAGTCCGAGGTGGTCTACCACTCCATCCGTGAGGACCTGGAGGAGAAGGGTGTCATCTTCATGGACACCGACACCGGTCTGCGTGAGCACCCGGAGCTCTTCGAGGAGTACTTCGGCTCGGTGATCCCCGCGGGCGACAACAAGTTCTCCGCGCTGAACACCGCCGTGTGGTCGGGCGGCTCGTTCATCTACGTGCCCAAGGGCGTCCACGTGGACATCCCGCTGCAGGCCTACTTCCGGATCAACACCGAGAACATGGGCCAGTTCGAGCGCACGCTGATCATCGTCGACGAGGACGCCTACGTGCACTACGTCGAGGGCTGCACCGCGCCGATCTACAAGAGCGACTCGCTGCACTCCGCGGTCGTCGAGATCATCGTCAAGAAGGGCGGCCGCTGCCGCTACACGACCATCCAGAACTGGTCGAACAACGTCTACAACCTGGTTACCAAGCGGGCCAAGGCCGAGGCCGGCGCCACCATGGAGTGGATCGACGGCAACATCGGTTCCAAGGTCACCATGAAGTACCCCGCCGTGTGGATGATGGGCGAGCACGCCAAGGGCGAGGTGCTCTCCGTGGCGTTCGCCGGCGAGGGCCAGCACCAGGACACCGGCTCCAAGATGGTGCACTTCGCGCCGAACACCTCGAGCAACATCGTCAGCAAGTCGGTCGCCCGCGGCGGCGGCCGGGCGAGCTACCGCGGCCTGATCCAGATCAACAAGGGCGCCCACGGCAGCAAGTCCACCGTCAAGTGCGACGCGCTCCTGGTCGACACGATCTCCCGGTCGGACACGTACCCGTACGTGGACATCCGCGAGGACGACGTGACGATGGGCCACGAGGCCACCGTCTCGAAGGTCTCGGATGATCAGCTGTTCTACCTGATGAGCCGCGGTCTCACCGAGGACGAGGCCATGGCCATGGTGGTGCGCGGCTTCGTCGAGCCCATCGCCAAGGAGCTGCCGATGGAGTACGCGCTCGAGCTGAACCGCCTGATCGAGCTTCAGATGGAAGGGTCCGTGGGCTAGTGAGCAACACTCTCAACGAGGCGGTCGAGGCGCACCCCGTCGCCAACAAGGGCGAGCTGTTCACGTCCTTCGACGCAGCCGCATTCGAGGTCCCCAGCCACCGTGACGAGGCGTGGCGGTTCACCCCGCTGCGTCGCCTCCGGGGCCTGCACGACGGGTCCGCTCAGGCCGACGGGGCCGTGACCGCCACCGTCGACGCCGTGCCCGAGGGCGTGTCCTTCGAGACCGTCGCCAAGGGCGACGAGCGGCTCGGCCAGGGCGGCATCCCGTTCGATCGGGTCGCCGCGCAGGCGTTCACCTCGATGACCGAGGCCGTCGTGCTGACCGTGGCCAAGGAGGCCGAGGTCGCCGAGCCGATCTTCGTCCGCATCGCCGGCCCCGGCGAGGGGAAGACGGCGTTCTCGCACATCCAGGTCCGCCTGGAGCGGCACGCGCGTGCCGTGGTCGTCCTCGATCACACCGGCTCGGGCACCGTCGCCGAGAACGTCGAGGTCATCCTGGGTGACGGGGCGTCGCTGCAGGTCATCGACGCGCAGGACTTCGCCGACGACGCGGTCTGGGTCACCCAGCACCACGTGCGCGTCGGCCGCGATGCGCACGTCAAGCACTTCGCGGTGCAGCTCGGCGGCGAGCTGGTGCGCATGACCCCGCGCGTGCAGTTCGACGCGCCCGGCGGCAACGCCGAGCTCTTCGGCCTGTACTTCGCCGACGCCGGCCAGCACCTCGAGCAGCGCCTGCTGGTCGACCACTCGGTGCCGAACTGCAAGTCGAACGTCGTCTACAAGGGCGCGCTGCAGGGCGATCCGTCGTCCAAGCTGCCCGACGCGCACACCGTGTGGGTCGGCGACGTGCTGATCCGCGCCGAGGCCGAGGGCACCGACACCTTCGAGCTCAACCGCAACCTGGTGCTCACCGACGGTGCCCGCGCCGACTCGGTGCCGAACCTGGAGATCGAGACCGGCGAGATCGAGGGCGCGGGCCACGCCTCCGCCACCGGTCGCTTCGACGACGAGCAGCTGTTCTACCTGCGCTCGCGCGGCATCCCCGAGGACGAGGCCCGCCGCCTGGTCGTGCGCGGCTTCTTCCAGGAGCTCATCGACCGGATCTCCGTCCCCGAGCTGCGCGATCGACTCGCCGCGGCCATCGAACACGAACTCGCCACCGCCGGCGTCTAAGACGAGAAGGAACCGAATTGTCTACCTTGGAAATCCGCGATCTGCACGTCAACGTCGTGCAGGCGGACGAGAACGCCGAGCCGATCCAGATCCTCAAGGGCGTCGACCTGACGATCAAGTCGGGGGAGACCCACGCGATCATGGGGCCCAACGGCTCCGGCAAGTCCACGCTGAGCTACGCCATCGCCGGCCACCCCAAGTACGAGGTGACCCAGGGCTCGATCACCCTCGACGGCGAGGACGTCCTCGCGATGTCCGTCGACGAGCGCGCCCGCGCCGGCCTGTTCCTGGCCATGCAGTACCCCGTCGAGGTGCCCGGCGTCTCGATGTCGAACTTCCTCCGCTCCGCCGCCACCGCGGTGCGCGGCGAGGCCCCCAAGCTGCGGCACTGGGTCAAGGAGGTCAAGGAGGCGATGGGCGAGCTGTCCATCGACGCGCAGTTCGGCGAGCGTTCGGTCAACGAGGGCTTCTCGGGCGGCGAGAAGAAGCGCCACGAGATCCTGCAGCTGGGCCTGCTCAAGCCGAAGTTCGCCATCCTCGACGAGACCGACTCCGGCCTCGACGTCGACGCCCTGCGCGTCGTCTCCGAGGGCGTGAACCGCTACGCCGAGCGCGAGAACGGCGGAGTCCTGCTCATCACGCACTACACCCGC
Organism: Tsukamurella pulmonis; assembly: GCF_900103175.1. Classification (NCBI taxonomy): domain Bacteria; kingdom Bacillati; phylum Actinomycetota; class Actinomycetes; order Mycobacteriales; family Tsukamurellaceae; genus Tsukamurella; species Tsukamurella pulmonis. The sequence continues at coordinate 2,857,004 of NZ_FNLF01000002.1, read as the reverse complement.
ATCCTGCGGTACATCCACCCCCAGTTCGTCCACGTCTTCGTGAACGGCCGGATCGTGGAGTCGGGCGGCTCGGAGCTGGCCGACGAGCTGGAGGAGAACGGCTACGTGCGGTTCACCCAGGCCGTGGGTACATGACCACTTCGACCTTCGACGTGACCGCCGTGCGGCAGGATTTCCCGATCCTGGCCCGCACGGTCCGCGACGACAAGCCCCTGGTCTACCTCGACTCGGGCGCCACCTCGCAGCGCCCGCGCCAGGTGCTCGACGCGGAGTGGGAGTTCCTCACCACGCATAACGCGGCGGTGCACCGCGGCGCGCATCAGCTCGCCGAGGAGGCGACCGACGCGTACGAGGACGCGCGCGCCGCGATCGCCGAGTTCGTGCGGGTCTCGCCCGACGAGCTGGTGTTCACCAAGAACGCGACCGAGTCGCTGAACCTGGTGGCGTACACCCTCGGCGACGATCGCTCGGCCGCAGTGCTGGGCGGGCACCGGCTGCGTGAGGGCGACACCGTCGTCGTCACCGAGCTGGAGCACCACGCGAATCTCGTGCCCTGGCAGGAGCTGTGCCGCCGCACCGGCGCCACACTCAAGTGGTACGGCGTCACGGACGACGGCCGGATCGACCTCGACTCGCTGGAGCTCGACGAGTCGGTGAAGATCGTCGCGTTCACCCACGCGTCCAACGTGACCGGTGCGATCGCGCCGGTGCCGGAGCTGGTGGCGCGGGCCCGCGCGGTCGGCGCCGTCGTGGTGCTCGACGCGTGCCAGTCGGTGCCGCACAGCCCCGTCGACTTCGCGGACCTCGACGTGGACTTCGCCGCCTTCTCGGGCCACAAGATGTACGGCCCGTCCGGCGTCGGCGTGCTCTACGGCAAGCGCGAGCTGCTGGCGCAGCTGCCGCCGTTCATCACCGGCGGCTCGATGATCGAGACCGTCACGATGGAGGGCTCGACGTACGCGGCACCGCCGCAGCGCTTCGAGGCCGGTGTGCCGATGACGTCGCAAGTCGTAGGCCTCGGCGCCGCCGTGAAGTACCTCGGCGCCCTCGGCATGCGCGAGGTCGCCGCGCACGAGCACTCCCTGGTGGTCGCCGCCCTCGACCGGTTGCACGCCATCGAGGGGCTGCGGATCGTCGGCCCCACCGGTGATGACGAGCGCGGCAGCGCCGTCTCCTTCGTGGTGGACGGGATCCACGCCCACGACCTCGGGCAGGTGCTCGACGACGAGGGCGTCGCGATCCGCGTGGGCCACCACTGCGCGTGGCCGCTGCACCGCCGGTTCGGCGTCGCGGCCACCGCCCGCGCCTCGTTCGGCGTGTACAACACGATCGCCGAGGTCGACGTACTCGGCGACGCGATCGTCAAGGCCCAGAAGTTCTTCGGGGTGATCTGATGCGTATGGAGCAGATGTACCAGGACGTGATCCTGGACCACTACAAGCACCCGCACGGCCGTGGGCTGCGCGAGCCCTTCGAGGCCGAGGTGCACCACGTCAACCCCACGTGCGGTGACGAGGTGACCCTGCGGGTGCACCTGTCGGACGACCACGAGACCGTCGTCGACGTCTCCTACGACGGGCAGGGCTGTTCGATCTCGCAGGCCTCGACCTCGGTCCTCACCGATCAGGTGATCGGCGAGCCGGTCGGCGAGGCCCTGAAGATGCTGCAGTCCTACACGGAGATGCTGCAGTCGCGGGGGCAGGTCGAGGGCGACGAGGACCTCATCGGCGACGGCATCGCCTTCGCCGGCGTCTCGAAGTACCCCGCGCGCGTGAAGTGCGCACTGCTCGGCTGGATGGCGTTCAAGGACGCGCTGTCCCAGATCATCGACTCGGAGGAGAAGACGGCATGAGCGAGAACGCTGCTGAGGCCGCCGGCACCGCGGCCGACCAGGCGCAGGCCGGCGACAACCCGCTGAACCTGCCCACCCTGTTCGACGTCGAGGAGGCCATGCGCGACGTGGTCGACCCCGAGCTGGGCATCAACGTGGTGGATCTGGGCCTCGTCTACGACCTGCGGGTCGACGACGACGCCGCGGTCACCATCGACATGACGTTGACCTCGGCGGCCTGCCCGCTGACCGACGTCATCGAGGACCAGACCCGCGCCGCGCTGGTCTCGTCCGGCCTCGCCACCGACGCCAAGATCAACTGGGTGTGGATGCCGCCGTGGGGCCCGGACAAGATCACCGACGACGGTCGTGAGCAACTGCGCGCACTGGGCTTCACCGTCTAGGACCGCGTCGGCGATGCCGCTGCGCAATCGCGTGGACCCGTGGGGCCGGATCGTCGCCGATCCGGCCCGCGGTGCTTTCCTGGGCAACCGTGGCATCCTGCACGACGAGAGCGGCACCGTCGTCCGTGAGCACGCGAACGCCATGTGGATCGCGTGCCGGCTCGACTTCAACGGCCGGTATCGCTCGCCGCGGGAACCCGAGCCGCGCAAGTACACCCAGCTCTTCCTCTTCGACGAGGCCACTGCGTACGCCGCGGGGCACCGCCCGTGCGGCGAGTGCCGCAACGCCGACTACCGGGAGTTCAAGCGGCTCTGGGCCGTCGCGAACCCCGGCGTCGAGAACACGCCGAAGGCGATGGACCGGGCGCTGCGCGCCGAGCGTCGGGCCGGGACCGCCGTCGTCACCGCGCCGCCGCCCGACGGTGCCGTGGTCACCGACGGCACGGATGCCTTCCTCCGCTGGAACGACGCGTGGTTGCGCTGGAGTTTCGAGGGCTACACACCTGGCCTCCCGACGGGCGAACTGCGCCTGCTCACCCCGCCGTCCGTCGTCCGCATGCTGGCAGCAGGCCTACCGGTGGCCGCCCACCCCTCCGCCGAGAACGCCGAACTCGGGCAGCCGACCTAGTTAGTTCTGATCGCGCCTGTTCTTGCGCCGCGCCCGGCCGATCGCCAGCCCCGCGGGGACGAAGACGAGAGCTCCCGCCACGAGGACGGACGCTCCGCCTGGAACGCCCGTCGCAATCGGATACGGCGCAACCACGGCGAGCGCGATGGGCAGTACATGCGTCGCGAGACCGGGAAGCAGGTACCAGGCGTCCTCGATCTTCGGCCAGAAGGCGGCCGACTGCACGCTGTCCTCGACGGAGGTGGCGATCCCGAGGAGGACGGCTCCGATGGGGAGCGAGAGGAACGGGCCGAGCGGAATCCCGTGCCGCCCCATCACGGCGTAGACGATCGTCGCGAGCAGATACGCGGGGAAGAAGAGCACGATGCCGACGAAGGCACCCGGCCAGAACTTCTGCCAGGCAGACTCGGGCGCCCCGTCGGTGTCGTCGTGCATCTCTCGCCAACGTACCCGCCGACCGGCGACGACCTGAGGGGAGGTCGTGAGCGCCACCGGGCCCGTCTCTGGTCATCGGGTCATCGGCCGTTGTACTTTGGCGCGCAATGATCATCCCCGCTGTCATGCAGATCCATACTTACCGGCGACTGGTCGGTCCGCATCTCGGTCTCCACGGACGGTGGCGATTGCGGTGGACCGTCGAATCGGCCGAACACCTGGGGTACGTGGGCGAAGGGTGGACAGCCGCGGTCGACGCCGTGGATCGCAGCGCCACAGGTGTTCCGCTGGTTGCCGATATCGGGGTGGGGCGCATTCTTTGCGCGAAGGCGCCCGAGACCGACGCGGCCGGCCGGGAAGTGCTCACCGGAACAGTGGTGATCGTCGACGGACCAATGGCCGTTCGCGAGGGGCAACGGCGAGACGTGATCGACCCCGCCAGCGAAAATGCCTTCGTCACGGCGACGGTCACTGGTCTCCGGCTCGCCTCGATGCCCTACGACTACGTGGTCGAGTCCGGCGATCCGATCGAGTTCGACGGACGCGTCGGACAGTGGTTCGACCTCGCACCCGTGCGCGGATCGCAGCTCGTCACACGGATCGACGGACCGCCCAGCGAACTGCGGCACGGCGATCTCCAGGGCGACGACGGCGTGATGTGGCAGGAGATGCTCGTGGTCGATCTCGACACGGAGGACTGACGCAGACCCTATTGCTGCCCGACTGCGGGGTCAGTGGATGACCGTCGCCCCGGAGCATTCCAGGTACGGACGGTTCAACGACGTGTCGGAGACGTGCACCGTGAACTCGACGGTGCCGACCCCGGTGGGGACGCCGTTGATCGAGGACGACAGCTGCCCGGCGATGAAGCCCGGTGCCCCCGGTGCGCGCTGCGAGCCGACCTGCCCCGTCGTGGTGTTGCGCCAGTCGACGACCGTGCTCGTGACCGCAGGATCGGCTGTGCTGGGCCAGGTCGAGAAGAAGTCCGCCGCTGCGGGCACCGACTGGGACTGCCCGGCGGTGACGAGGAGGTCGTTGCCGACGTTGCAGCCCGTGGGTTCCGCGGCAGCGCCGGTGACTCCCGCGGCGGAACCGCACAGCGCGAGCGCGCCGGCGAACGAGACGACCTTGGTGTAACGAGACATCGGAGAACCTTTCGATTCGAATGAACACGTCGATCGCGACCGCTTTCTCGAGCCTCACCAATCCTGTCGATTCCCACTCAGTACTTGTTACCGCCACCCTGAAACAGCGCCGCAACGGAACGGGCCGAGACGACCGCTGACCTGCGCGGGTAATGACGGCGCTTGCGGTCGCGATATTCAAAGCATGGCTACGCAAACTGTTACTCGCATCGTCGGATCCGTCGTCGTCGCCGCCACCGCAGGGGTCGCTCTGGGCGCGGGCATGGCCTCCGCGGACACCATCGGACATGAACAACGCCACGACTGCCCTTCGTTCGCCAGCCCGAACTTCGCCGAGAGGTACGGAATCTTCATCCGCGTGACCCAGACGGTCGAGCCGACGGTGGGCGAGGACGTCGGCATCCTGGTCCAGCACGGCAGGACCTACTTCCGGACGTTCCCCGTCGTCGGAACCATGACCTGGAAGAACGAGGTCACCGGCAAGCAGGGTTCGGTGCCGATCAACACCTCCGTCGAGCGTCGCGAGCTGTTCCAGCCCGGTAGCACCGTGATGACCAGCGGTTCCGCTCGGCCGGGGCCCGGCCCCCTGGTCGTCACGGTCAAGGTCAAGCCGGGGAGCGCGCCCGAGGCGGTCTGCACGGGACGGTTCCAGATGCGCTGATCGCCGCCGCACGGCGGAGCGTCTACCGCAGGTCCTTCGCGAACCAGCGCTGCGCGTAGGGGTTGTCGTTGTAGCGCTCGACCTCGGCGTACCCGAGCGCGCGGTACAGGCCGATCGCCTCGGTGAGATCGGCGTTCGTGTCCAGCCGCACGGTCCGCACGCCCGCCGCGCGAGCGCGATCCTCCAGCTCGGCCATGATCCGGCGGCCGAGACCGAGGCCGCGCATCGTGGGCGCCGCCCACACGCGCTTGACCTCGGCGAAGCCGTCGTCCTGGAAGGTGAGCGCCCCGCACCCGACGGTCTCCTCGCGCAGCGTCGCGACCAGGAGCAGCCCCGCCGGCGGCGTGATCGCCGCGTCACGGATCGCGCCGCCCACATCGGGATCGAAGCCGTCCTGCAGGCGCGCGCCGAGCTCGCCGTAGTACGCCCGGGCCGCGAATCGGGCCGCGGGGGAGCCGGCGTCGGCCTCCTCGACCCGCACCAGCGAGGCGACGAGCAGCCGTTCGACCTCCTCCATCGCCGAGACGAGCCGCGCGCGTTGCCCCGTCGAGAGCGGATCGAGCAGCGCCTGCGCGGCGTCGTGGGATCGGGTTTCGAGCTCGTCGTACTCGGCCGCGCCGGCGGGGGTGACGCGGGCGGTCCGGACGCGACCGTCACCGTCGTCCTGCCCGACGGTGACCAGCCCGTCCGACTCGAGCGCGCGGAGCAGGCGACTGAGGTACCCGGAGTCGAGATCGAGGCGCGAGCGCAGGTCACGGAGGTCGACGCCGCCGTCCGCGCGGCCGATCTCCCACAGCAGCCGCGCCTGCCCCAGTGGGCGGTCCCGCGCGAGGTAGCGATCCTGCAGCACGCCGAGCCGCTGCGTGACCGCGCGGTTGAATCGCCGGACGCCGTCCACCTGATCGTTCATTTCTCTGACTTTAGTCAGAGGAGTGATCGAGGGCAATGGGATGCAACCCGCTCCCGTTTGACCGACTCGCCCCGCGGACCTGTGCGACGGCAATAGCCTGGGCCGCATGTTCGTGAATCTGGGTGTACGTGACTTTCTGGACCGGGCCGAGATCGTCTACCCCGACCGCGTCGGGATGGTCGACGAGCCGGACCAACCGGCACCATCGTGGGGCGAGAGGACCTACGCCGAGATGGCGGCCCTCGCGCGCGGGCAGGCCGCCCGGCTCGACGAGCTGGGCGTTCCCGTCGGCGGCCGCGTCGCCATCGTCTCGCAGAACGCCGCCCGCCTGCTGACGTCGTTCTTCGGAGTCTCCGGCTGGGGTCGGATCCTGGTGCCGGTCAACTTCCGGCTCGCGCCGGCCGAGGTCGAGTACATCGTCGAGGACTCCGGCGCCGAGGTGCTGCTGCTCGACCCCGAGGTCGAGCACCTCGCGGAGACCGTGACCGCGAAGCACGTCTTCGTGCTCGGTCGCGACGACGAGAAGATCTTCGGGCGGGCCGGCGCACCGTCCGAGCCGAAGCCCTGGGCGGGCGACGAGAACGCCACCGCCACCATCAATTACACCTCGGGCACCACCGCTCGGCCGAAGGGCGTGCAGCTCACGCACCGCAACCTCTGGCTCAACGCCACGGTCTTCGGCATGCACGTCGCGCTGACCGACAACGACGTCCTGCTGCACACCCTGCCGATGTTCCACGCCAACGGCTGGGGCATGCCGTTCGCCGCCACCGGGGTCGGGATCAAGCATGTCGTCCTCCGTAAGGTCGACGGTGGCGAGATCCTGCGCCGCGTCCGCGACCAGGGGGTGACGGTCATGTGCGCGGCGCCCGCCGTGGTGACCGCGGCGCTCGACGCCGCCGCCGAGTGGGACGGACCGATCCCGGGCAGCGGCACCGTCCGCGTCATCTGCGCGGGCGCACCGCCGCCCACCCGCGTGATCCACCGCGTGCGGTACGAGTTGGGCTGGGAGTTCATCCAGATCTACGGCCTCACCGAGACCTCGCCGCTGATCACCGTCAACCGCGAGCGTGCGGAGTGGGCCGGCGACGACCCGATGGAGGTGGCCCGCCGCCTCGGCCGCGCGGGCGCGCCGGCGCTCGGCGTGACGCTGAAGATCGACGAGGACGGCGAGATCCTCACCCGCACCAACCATGCGCTCACCGCGTACTGGAACAAGCCGGCCGAGACCGCCGCGGCACTCGAGGGCGACTGGTTCCACACCGGCGACCGCGGGACCTTCGAGGGCGGCTACCTGACCATCGCCGACCGGAAGAAGGACGTGATCATCTCGGGTGGTGAGAACGTCACCTCCATCGAGGTCGAAGACGCTCTCGCCCTGCACCCGGCCGTCCGCGAGGTCGCGGTGATCGGCATCCCGGACGAGAAATGGGGCGAGCTCGTCACCGCGATCGTCGTCGCCGACGGGGTGACCGCCGAGGAACTCATCGCGCACACCCGCGAGCACCTGGCCGGGTACAAGTGCCCGAAGCGGATCGACTTCGTCGACTCGCTCCCGCGCACCGCGACGGGCAAGATCCAGAAGTTCGTGCTCCGCGCGCCGTTCTGGGACGCCTTGGAGCGCAAGGTCAACTGACTCAGGCGTGCCAGGCGGGGTCGCCGATGTTGTCGATCATCCGCTGCAGGGTCCGGATCGTGGTGATGAAGTCGTCGTCGGTGACGCCCGCGCGGATCTGCGCGAGGGCGGAGCGGATGTCCGGCCAGGTCTCGTCGCGGCGCCGCCGGCCCGCGGGGCTGACGGTGAGGGCGCCGTCGGTGTCGTCGAGCAGCCCGGTCGCGACGAGGCAGGTGACGTCGGGGCGCAGCGCGTCGTCGGTGTCGACGAAGCCGCGGTGATACTCGACCACCTCGTCCATCCCGACGCCGTCGGGGCGGTCGGCGATGTAGTTCAGCGCCCACCACTGCGGTTGGGTGAGCCCGTGGCGTTCGAGCGTGGCGCGGATGAACCGGACGGCGGATCGTCCGGTCATGCTGGCCCAGTAGCCGATCGGTTGTCCCAGGATGCGGTCGTCCGTGTAGTCCTCCATGCCCCGACGGTATTTCCTAAACGTTGGTTGAGGTCAAGGGCTTCCCGGGGGTTCGCGCACCGTCGGGCGGCGGAGGTGCGAGGATGGACCCCAATATGTAGAACACGTTCTATTGACGGAGGTTGCCGGTGTTCGAGTGGTCCGACGAAGACCTGATGGTGCGCGACGCCCTGCGGGCGTTCATCGACAAGGAGGTGCGCCCGCACGTCGACGAGCTGGAGACCGGCGCGCTGCCGCCCTACGACATCACCCGGAAGATGCTGCAGACCTTCGGCATCGACCAGGTCAACCGCGAGAACCTCGAGGCCGAGCTGGCCGCGGAAGAGGCGGGGGAGAAGCCGAAGGCCGGCGGCTCCAGCACGCTGAGCTCGTCGATGTTCCTCATCCTCAACGTCGAGATGGCCGGCGTCAGCCTCGGCCTGATCGGCTCGATGGGCGTCTCGATGGGCCTGACGGTGTCGACGATCAAGTCCCGCGGCACCCTCGCGCAGAAGAAGCGCTGGCTGCCCGAGCTGGTCACCATGGAGAAGGTCGGCGCGTGGGCGATCACCGAGCCCGACAGCGGCTCCGACGCCCTCGGCGGCATGAAGACGACGGTGCGCCGGGACGGTCAGGGCGGCTACATCCTCAAGGGGCAGAAGACCTTCATCACCAACGGCCCGCACGCCGACACGATCGTCGTCTTCGCCAAACTCGACGAGGGTGACGGCACGCCGATCCGCGACCGCAAGGTGCTCACCTTCGTGCTGGACACGGGCATGGAGGGGCTCACGCAGGGCAAGGCCTTCAAGAAGATGGGCATGATGAGCTCTCCCACCGGTGAGCTGTTCTTCGACGACGTGCACCTCGGCGCGGACCGCCTGCTCGGCGGGACCGAGGAGACGCCCGGTGGCGGCGGGGCCTCGGCGAAGGCCGGCTTCACCGCCGAGCGGATCGGCATCGCGGCGCTCGCGCTGGGCATCATCAACGAGGCGCAGCGGCTGTCCATCGACTACGCCCGCTCGCGCACACTGTGGGGGCAGGAGATCGGGAAGTTCCAGCTCATTCAGCTGAAGCTGGCCGAGATGGAGGTGGCCCGGATCAACGTGCAGAACATGCTGTTCACGGCCATTGAGGCCTCGCGCGCCGGTAAGCCGCCGACGCTGGCACAGGCCTCGGCCATGAAGCTCTACAGCTCGCGAGCCGCCACCGAGGTGGCGATGGAGGCCGTGCAGCTGTTCGGCGGCAACGGATACATGGCCGAGTACCGCGTCGAGCAGCTCGCGCGCGACGCCAAGTCGCTCATGATCTACGCGGGGAGCAACGAGATCCAGGTGACGCACGTGGCGAAGGGGCTGCTGCGCGGCGAGTGAACAACAGGTAGCGCGATGATGACGGGATCTTGACGCGGAAGTGGTTGCCGCGCCGTCGTCGCGGGGTGATACTGGCTGTGGTTCGAACCCCGGCCGGCGCGTCCGGCCGCTGAAAACTTCATTGCCGCACAGACTTCGGCTTCGCCGGCGTCCGTGCGGCTCGTAGGAAAGGTGAGCCATGATGTTCGCACTCGCACGGAACCTGTACGCGCGGTGGACGATGACCCCGCAGGAACGGCACAACCTGCGCCTGACGAGCACGCCGTTGGCCGTCATCTCGGCTTCGCTCGGCGCTCATCCGCGCAGCCTCTGAGCGCGCCGTGAACGAAAACCGGCCGGCCTTCCATCGCGGGAGGCCGGCCGGTTCGCGTCTGAGCGTCGGTGGATCAGGGGATGGTGATGACCTGGCCGACGTTGATCAGATCCGGGTTCGCGATGTTGTTGAGCTGCGCGATCTCGGTGTAGCGGTTGCCGTCGCCCAGGTACTGCTCGGCGATGGCCCACAGGGTGTCGCCCGAGACGACGGTGTGGGTGCGCGGCGCGGGAGCGGCCGGCGCGGCGGGCGCCTCGGCGGCGACGGGCTCGGGCTCCGGAGCGGCCTGACGAGCCGGGGCGGGCTGGTCGGTGGCGGTGTTGGAGGCCCACTTGTCGGCATCGCCGGCGTAGACGACGAGGTTGCGATCGTCCTGCAGGACGATGCGGTCGGCGCCGGAGCCCTCGGTCTGGGTGGACCAGACGCCCTCACCGGCGCCGTTGTAGAGCACGAAGTTGCCGTCGGTCTGGAAGTTGGCGCGCTCGACGCCCTTGCCATCGGTGCCGCTGGCCCACACCACGGTGCCGGCGCCCTCGGTGAGTACGAGGTTGCCATCGCTCTGCAGGGTCAGCGTGTAGCCGCCGTTGAGGGAGTCGAGAGTCTCCCCGAGGCCGAGCTGGTTACCTGCGCGAAGCACGTCGGTCATGTGTATCCCCTTAGTCGATGTACTCGGTGTACATGCGACGCGCGGGTGCGCGTCCGAGTAGACAATAGCCATCCCATCCGACATTTCGGCGAATGGGAATCATGGAGTCGGCAAAATCGTTGGGGAGAGTATGGCAACAGTTGATATGACCGCAGACAAGTTCGATCAGACCGTGACCGGCAACGATATCGTGCTGGTCGACTTCTGGGCCTCGTGGTGCGGGCCGTGCCGGGCCTTCGCCCCGACCTTTGAGAAGGCATCCGAGGATCATCCCGATGTGGTTTTCGCGAAGGTCGACACCGAGGCCGAGCAGAGCCTCGCGGCGGCCGCCAACATCCGCTCCATCCCGACCCTGATGGTCTTCAAGAAGGGCAACCTCGTCTACAACGAGGCCGGTGCGCTCCCGCCCGCCGCGCTCGAGGACCTCATCGGTCAGGCCCGCGCTCTCGACATCGAGCAGGCCGACTTCAGCGCGGCCCGCGAGGAGTCCGCGGAGTAATCGCGCGAGCCAGGCGCCGGCGCAGCCCCCACGGCGCCGCCACGAACGCCGCAGCCATCGCTGCGGCGTTCGTCGTCGCCGAGGACCGTCCGGCCAGGAAACCGCGCACATGCCGCTCGGGCAGGCCGAAGAACACCTCGAAGAAGTCGCGCTGTTCCGGCGCGGACATACCGAGCAGCGCTGTCAACGCCGCCGCCCGCAGCCGGTGCGCCGCTATCGCGTCGGCGTCGACCGGGTTCCGCCCCGCCCGCAGCGCCCCGACCGCCTCGTCGGCGAAGGCCAGCGAACCCGCTACTGAGTAGCCCGTGGCCGGGTGCAGCGTGCTCCCGCGCACGCCGACACCGCACCAGCCGCGGCCCCGCCGCGGACCCGGCGCGAGCAGCGGGAAGTCCACCCGTTCGTGCAGCGCGCCCGCCACGATCCCGCGCGCGGCCAGCCGGGCGCGCAGCCGCACCTCCAACTCGTCGACGGTGAGCGCGGGCGCCCCCGCCAGGCAGGTCTCCTCCAGTAGGAGCGCCTGGTCCGAGACCCGCACCGCGTAGAGGAACGACGCCGCCGCGCCCTCGGGCACGCCCGGCGCGGGCCGCCAGTCCATCCAGAGTTGCTCGTGCGCGTCGGCGGGCACCAGCACCCCGGCCGCGGTCTGCCGCGGCACCCCGGCCCCGCTCGCCGGCGCCGGCCCGCGCGCGTCGATGACGAACGCGGCGCCGTGCCCGTCGCGCCCGGCCCGCTCCGCGCGGACGTCGACACCGTCGAGGTGCATCGCGTCCTGCAGCGCATCGACGTCCAGCACGGCGTACTCGCGCCGCAGCGCGCGTCGGCTCCGGGCGATGACCCGGGGACTTCCGACGGCGGCGACGACCCCCGTCGGCAGCCACGCGGGGAGCTCGTCCGCCCACAGCCCGAAGGTGCGCCGCCATCGCGCGTCCGGCGCCGGGTCGAACGCCCGCACCGTCAACCCCGCGGCCGCCGCCCGGTGCGCGAGGGCGCGACCGGCCGGCCCCAGCCCCAGCACCACCACGTCCGGCGTCACAGCGGCGCCCCGAGCAGGGCCAACTGGGTGCGGTTCGCGCAGTCCAGACGGGTCATCAACGTCGAAACGTAGCCCTTCACCGTTGATTCGGCGAGGAAGAGCCGCGCCGCGATCTCCGCGTTCGTGGCGCCCGTCGCGAGCTCGCGCAGGACGTCGCGTTCCCGCGCACCCAGCGCGTCGACCCGGGCGTCGCGGCGCGGGCGATCCCCGGCCAGCCGCACCAGCCGGGCCAGCGCGTCGGGGGAGAGCAGGGAACCGCCGCCGGCGGCGGTGCGCACCGCCGCCGCCAGCAGCGCGGGCTCGGCGGTCTTGACCACGAAGCCCGCCGCACCGGCGGCCAGCCCGTCGACCAGCACCGCGTCGGTGTCGAGCGAGGTGATGAGCACGACGGCGACGGGCGGATCGAGCTCGCGCAGCGCCCGCGTCGCCACGATCCCGTCGACGCCGGGCATCCGCACGTCGAGCAGCGCGACCTGCGGTGCCTGCGCGATCCCGGCCTCCACCGCGGCGGCGCCGTCCGCGGCCGTCGCCACCACCTCCAGGTCCGGCTCCGCCGACAGGACCGACCGCAGGTACTCCCGCACGATCGGGTCGTCGTCGGCCACCAGCACGCGCACCGTCATCGGGCCGCCGCCGGGAACTCGGCCTGCAGGGTCCAGCCACCGTCGGGCGCCGGCCCGTGCCGCAACGTGCCCCCGACCAGGGAGGTGCGGGCGGCCAGGCCGCGCAGGCCGGTGCCGCTGCCGGTCGCCGCGAGTCGTGCGTCCGCGGCGGACGCCGGGTTGTGCACACGCACACCGCGTGCGCTCACCTCGACGTCGACGGGCGCGCCCGCCGCGTGCTTGCGCGCGTTGGTCAGGCCCTCCTCCAGCACCCGGGCGAGACAGTCGGCCGTCGCGCGGGGGAGCGGCTGCGACACAGTCCCGGACAGGTCGACGTGCTGCCCGGCGTCGCGGGCCCGGCCGACGGCGTCGGTGATCGCGCCGCCGACCTCGGCGGGAGCCACCACGCCGCTCGTCGCCAGCGGGACCGACGGTGCGTCCACCGTCTGCAGCCCGACCACCACGCGCCGCAGGTCGGCGAGCGCGGCCTGCGCGTCCTCCTCGATGCCGGGCTCGTCCGCCGTCCGCGCGGCGAGCACGATCCGGGTCAGGCGGGCGGTGGCGAGGTCGTGCAGCTCGGCCGCGAGCGCGAGCCGCTCGTCGGCGCGGGCCTGGCGCTCTGCGAGGGCGCGCCGCTCCCGCCCGGCGTCGCGCAGCCGTATCCCCAGGCCGACGGTCGAGCCGCCGAGCACCGGGGCGAGCGAGCCGAGCGCGCCCCACACGGAGTGCGACGACGCCGCCACTGCGGCCGCGAAGACCACGAACGGTGCGAAGGCCAGGACGGCCTCGCGGCGGTCCCGGGCGGCCTGCGCCGCCGCGGACGAGACCAGCGAGACCGCCACCGCGACCCAGACGGTCGCGCCGGCCTGAGTGGCCTCGGACCAGGGCCCGAGCACGAGGTAGCAACCGGCAGCCGCAACGACGGGCGCAGCCGGGACGGGACGCAGCAGCCCGACCGCCGCGGACGCGGCGAGCATCACCGCCGCCCCGAGCCCGAGATCCGCGCCGCGCAGCGCGGGGAAGAGCGCCATCACCAGGCCGAGGGTGCCGATCGCCGACACCACCAGCAGCGCCGCCTGGGCGGCGCGGATGCGGGGACCGGGGTCGACGTGCATGCAGTCATCGTAAGGACGGGCCCGACGGGACCGGTACCTCCTTTCGTCGGTCGACGGGCCGCCGAACGGCGCTACCGCGGGTAGGACCGCTGCGCGAACGTCGATGCCATGACATCCCCGCTCGTCGCAGATCCATCGACGCCCGCAGATGCGCCCGCACGGCCGTCCGCGCCGCCGCCGCTCGCCCGGCTCCCGCTCGCCGTCGTCGGCGCCGTCGTGCTCGCCGTGATGCTGATCGGCAGCCGCAACTACGGCCACTTCTTCGACGAGGCCTACTTCGTCGTCGCCGGCCGCGACCACCCGTCCGCCGGCTACTTCGATCAGCCGCCGCTGGTCCCGCTGCTCGCCGCGGCGCTCGACTCCCTCGCGCACGGGAACCTCGTCGTGCTGCGCCTCCCGGCCACGCTGGCCGTCGCCGCGATCACCGTGCTCGCGGGACTGATCGCCCGCGAGCTCGGCGGGCGCGCGTGGGCACAGGTCTTCGCCGCCGCGGCCGTCGCGATGTCCCTGGTGAGCGCGGTGGGGCACTGGCTCGCGACGTACTCGCTCGACCCGCTGTGGTGGACGCTCATCGTGTACCTGCTGGTGCGGTGGGTGCGCACGCGCCAGGACCGGCTGCTGCTGCTCGTGGGCGCGGTGACCGCGCTGTCGCTGCTCACGAAGTTCCTGGTGCCGGCCCTGTGGATCGCCGTCGCGCTCGGCGCCCTGGCCTGCGGCCCGCGGCGGCTGCTGACCCGCCCCGCGCTGTGGGGCGGCGCCGCACTCGCGGGGGCCGCGGTGGCGCCGACGCTGTGGTGGCAGGCCGGGCACGACTGGGCGTACACCCGGATGGGCGCCGTCGTGCGCGCCGAATGGCCCGGTGGCGCGGGATTCGCGCTCGTCGGGATCTTCGGCGCGGGCCTGCTGATCGGGCTGCCGCTGCTGCTGGCCGGCGCCGTCGCTCTCCTGCGTTCGCGCGACCTGCGGCCGTACCGGTTCCTCGGCGTCGCGCTGTTGCTCGTCGTCGCCGCCATCGTGCTCACCCACGGCCGCGCCTACTACCTCGCGTCGGTGTACGCGCTGCCGATGGCGGCGGGCGCCGTCGCCGTCGAACACTGGTGCCGCCGCCGACGGCTCCGGGCCCGCCGCGCGCTCCGTGCCGTCGCCGTCGTGGCGCTGATCGGTTCCACCGCGAGCTGGGTCGCTGCTTCCCCGGTGTGGTCGCCCGCCGTGGCGGAGCGGATCGGCGCGCCGCCGCTGCGGGCGCCGGCCACGATGCTCGTCGACGGTGACCGCCTCCTGCAGCGGCTCTCGACCAGCGTCGTCGCCGCCTACGCGACGCTCACCCCCGCGGAACGCGAGGGCACCGTCATCGTCGCCGAGAGTTATCCGTTCGCCGCCGCCGTCGACTACTTCGGGCGCGACGCGGGGCTGCCCCGGGCCTACAGCGGCCACCGCGCGTACCACTACTTCGGCCGCCCCGCGGACGGCGCGCGCTCCGTGTTCTGGATCGGCGAGCCGTCCCCGGTGCTCGACGCGGCGTTCACCCACCGTCGCGCGGTGCCCGCACCCGGCGACGACGGCGACCCGGTCGCGGTGCTCTACGCCGGGCGCACCGTCGACTGGCCCGTGCTGTGGGAGCGGCTGCGCGCGCAGTGAACGCGGCCCCGTCGCGGTCAGTAGGGTGACGGGCGTGATCCTCGCGAGCATTCCGAGCCCGGCCCAGGGCGTCTGGCACCTCGGGCCCGTCCCGATCCGCGCCTACGCGCTGTGCATCATCATCGGCATCGTCGTCGCCTGCTGGTGGGGCGACCGCCGCTGGGTGGCGCGCGGCGGCAAGCCCGGCCAGGTGGTCGACGTGGCCGTCTGGGCCGTCCCGTTCGGCCTCGTCGGCGGCCGGCTCTACCACGTGCTGACCGACTTCAGCACCTACTTCGGCCCCGACGGCCGCGGTATCGGCGCCGTCTTCCGCATCTGGGACGGCGGCCTCGGCATCTGGGGTGCGGTGGCCCTCGGCGGCGTCGGCGCCGCGATCGGCTGCCGCAAGATGGGCATCAAGATCGGCCCGTTCGCGGATGCCATCGCGCCCGCCATCGTGGTCGCGCAGGCCATCGGGCGGCTCGGCAACTGGTTCAACCAGGAGCTCTACGGCGCGCCGACCACGCTCCCGTGGGGCCTGGAGATCTACGAGCGCGCCAACGACGTGGGCCAGCGCGGGCCCGACGTGCTCGACGGGCACAGCACCGGCGTCGTGCTCGCGGTCGTGCAGCCCACCTTCCTCTACGAGCTGATCTGGAACCTGCTGGTCGCGGCGTTCCTGGTGATCGTCGACCGGCGCTTCCGCATCGGTCACGGCCGGCTGTTCGCGCTCTACGTCGCCGGCTACTGCCTGGGCCGCTTCTTCATCGAGATGATGCGCGACGATCACGCCACGCTGATCTTCGGCGTGCGCATCAACGTCTTCACCGCGGCGCTCGTCTTCGCCGGGGCCATCGCCTACTTCCTCCTCGCCCCGAAGGGGCGCGAGGATTCGGTCCTGCTCGACGCGCCGGAGGGCGCACCGTCGGAAAGCGACCCCGAGCAGGCGGGATCGGCGTCGGCCCCGACCTCCGTCGCCGGCGAGCAGACTGATGTTCGCCAGATGGAAACCGGCGGGTTGACAGGAGACTCCACAGAGCGGAATAAGGAGGACTAACGTGGACGCCGTGACTCGTCGAACCAAGATCGTCTGCACCCTGGGCCCCGCCGTCGGAACCGATGAGAAGGTCCTCGCCCTCGTCGAGGAGGGCATGGACGTCGCGCGCCTGAACTTCAGCCACGGCGAACACGCCGACCACGCGGTGAATTACGGCCGCGTCCGCGCCGCCTCCGACACCACCGGCCGTGCCGTCGGCATCCTCGCCGACCTGCAGGGCCCCAAGATCCGCCTCGGCCGCTTCACGGGCGACGGCCGCACCGTCTGGGAGACCGGCGAGACCGTGCGCATCACGGTCGAGGACGTCGTCGGCACGCACGACCGCGTCTCCACCACCTACAAGGAGCTCGCGCAGGACGCGCGCCCCGGCGACCGGCTGCTCGTCGACGACGGCAAGGTCGGCCTGACGGTCGTTTCGGTCGAGGGCGACGACGTCGTCTGCCGGGTCACCGAGGGCGGCCCCGTCTCCAACAACAAGGGCGTCTCGCTGCCCGGCATGAACGTCTCCGTGCCCGCGCTGTCGGAGAAGGACATCGAGGACCTGGAGTTCGCGCTCGAGCTGGGCGTCGACTTCATCGCGCTCTCGTTCGTCCGCTCGCCGGCCGACATCGAGCGGGTGCACGCGGTCATGGACCGGGTCGGCCGCCGCGTCCCGGTCATCGCGAAGCTCGAGAAGCCCGAGGCCATCGACAACCTCGAGGCCGTCATCCTGGCGTTCGACGCGGTCATGGTGGCCCGCGGCGACCTGGGCGTCGAGCTGCCGCTCGAGGAGGTGCCGCTGGTGCAGAAGCGGGCCATCCAGATCGCGCGCGAGAACGCCAAGCCCGTCATCGTGGCCACGCAGATGCTCGAGTCGATGATCGAGAACAGCCGTCCCACGCGCGCCGAGGCCTCGGACGTCGCGAACGCGGTGCTCGACGGCGCCGACGCGGTGATGCTCTCGGGCGAGGTGTCCGTGGGCAAGTACCCGATCGAGACGGTGCAGACCATGTCCCGCATCGTCCGCGCGGTCGAGGACGGCGGACCGTCGGTGCCGCCGCTCAACCACGTGCCCCGCACCAAGCGCGGCATCATCTCCTACGCCGCGCGCGACATCGGCGAGCGCCTCAACGCCAAGGCCCTGGTGGCGTTCACCCAGTCGGGCGACACCGTGCGCCGCCTCGCGCGCCTGCACACTCGCCTGCCGCTGCTGGCCTTCACGCCGCTGCCGGAGGTGCGCAGCCAGCTCGCCCTGTCCTGGGGCACGGAGACCTTCCTGGTCGACGGCGCCGACAGCACCGACGCGATGATCAAGCAGGTCGACCACTCGCTCGAGGGCATCGGCCGGTACTCCAAGGGCGACCAGGTGGTCATCGTCGCCGGTGCTCCCCCCGGGACCATCGGCTCGACCAACCTGATCCAGGTGCACCGGATCGGCGAGGACGACCACTGACGGCGAGCCGTCGATCGAGCACCGTACTCTCGTCGTCATGACGGAGACACTCACCGATTTCGACGAGTTCCTCGGCACCCTGGATCTCGCGGCGGCGGGGGAGGGCCGTTTCCTCGGTCGTCACCCCGCCAAGACCGCCGCCCGCACGTTCGGCGGCCAGATCCTCTCGCAGGCGATCGTGGCCTCCGGGAACACGGTCCCGGGCGCGCGCGAGTCGCTGTTCCTGCACGCCGCGCACACGCACTTCATCAACGGCGGCGAGGTGAACGCCGACCTGGAGTTCGTGGTGCGGCGGCTGCGCGACACCCGCAACGTGGCGAACCGGCTGGTCTCGGTCGAGCAGGGCGGCACGGTGCTCGCGCTGATGCAGCTGGCCTACCAGACCGACGGCCGTAATCCGTTGGTGCACGGCGATCCGGCGCCGCAGGTGCCGGGCCCCGAGGGCCTGCCGAGCATCCAGGACACCCTGGCGGGCTACGAGGACGTGGTCGCCATGTTCGTCGAGGCGCCGCAGCCGATGGACATGCGCTTCACCAACGATCCCGCGTGGATCGCCAAGGGCAAGGGGCTGGTCCAGGAGGACAACAACGTCTGGATCCGCACCGCCGGCGAGCTGCCGGACGACCAGGTGATCCACGACGCCGCGCTGGCCTACGCCTCGGACACCACGATCCTCGACTCGATCATCACCCGGCACGGTCTGTCCTGGGGATTCGACCGGATCATGGCCGTCACGCTCAACCAGTCGCTGTGGTTCCACCGGCGGGTCCGGTTCGACCGCTACAACCTCTACGCCACGCATTCGACGGTCGCGGACGGTGGTCGCGGTATGTCGAACGGGCAATTCTTCGATGCAGAAGGCATTCTGGTAGCCAGCACCACCCAGGAGGGTGTGCTCAAGTACTTCCCGCCGAAGGGGGCCAAGTGACCAGCCAGGACACGCAGCAGCGACCGATCCCGGCCGTGCCGGAGGGCACGCCGGGCCGTGAGTGGCGTTCGGAGCTGCCCGCCCCGCTGCCGCCGGGCCCCAGCAGCCGTGGCGTCGCCTCGGACCCGGTTCCCGGACCTGGGTCGTCGTCGTGACCGCCGTCGCGCTCGTCGTCATGGCGGTGGTCGGGATCTTCTCCGTCTCGTTCGGCGTCGCGAGCACTGCCTTCGAGCGACAGGGTTTCGTCGTGCTCGCGGGTCCTGAGTACCGGGCGACGGAGTCCTCGTGCGCCGGGACGGGCGAGGCCGCCGGAGTCAAGGAGGGCGCGCGGGTGGTGCTGCGCAGCGCAGACGGTCGCGTGAGCATCGACGGGCGCCTCGACGAGGGGGCGCTCCGCTCGGGCAAGTGCGTGCTGCCGTTCGACTTCTCGGTGGAGGTCGTCGAAACGGACGTGAACTACGCGGTCACCGTCGCCGGCTTGCCCGCGTCGCCGGTGGCGGGCGCGGAACTGACGGCTTCGTCGGGCACCGTTCTCGTGTCCCTCGCCGGCTAGCCGCCCGTGACCGTACTCGGAACGCCGGTCCGACGGGACTGGCAACCCGTCCTGACCTACTCGCTGATCGCGGTGAACGTGATCGCCTTCGCCTTCAGCGCGAAGGCCTCGGGCAGCATCGAGAACAACATGGCCTCGTTGGAGGTGGCCCGGCTCGCGCTGTCGGAGCCGGCCACCCTGAACGGCTGGTGGTGGACCGCGGTGACCTCAGGGTTCCTGCACTTCGGTCCCATTCACCTGCTGGTCAACATGTTCACGCTGTACGTCTTCGGGCGGAACATCGAGCAGGCGCTGGGCCGTGCGCGGTTCGCGGTGCTCTACGGGGTGTCGCTGCTCGGCGGCAGCGCGGCCGTGCTGTGGTTCGGCCTGGAGAACACGATCACCGTGGGAGCCTCGGGCGCCATCTTCGGTCTCATCGCAGCGCAGCTCGTGCTCTACCTGCGCATGAAGATCGACCCCACGTCGTTGCTGGTGATCATCGGCGTGAACGTCGTCGCGTCGTTCACGCTGTCCGGGATCTCGTGGCTGGGCCACCTCGGCGGCTTCGTCGCCGGTGCGCTCGTGACGGCCGGCATCGTCTACGCCCCCGAGTTGCTCCCGCGCGACAAGCGGACGCGGCAGCAGGTCGAGGCCGTGGGCTGGGCCTGCGCCGGGGTGATCGCGGCCGTGCTGGTCGCGGCGATCGCGGTGCGCTTCGGAACCTTCCCGGGCACGCGGGTCTATCAGCTGCGCTGATCAGTGCCCGCGGTTCATCTCCCGTAGGCGCGCGTTGTACGCGGCCAGGGCGGCCTCGTCGTCGTCGACGTCCACGCCCTCGTCGCCCTCGCCCATCAGCGTGCCGCGGCGGGCGGAGTCGAGCCACGAGCCCATGCCCCCGCCGCGCCGGCCGGTGGCCTCCGCGGTGATCCACTGGAAGGCCACCACGAGCAGCAGGATCATCATCAGGCCGTCGCCGCCGAACCACATGATGGCGCCCGCGGCCGACTGGTCCTCGAGGCCCGTGGGGCCCCAGCCCAGGCGCGACGCGGCGTAGCCGGGCGCCAGCTCGGTGGTGGTCATCATGAGCGTGACGCCCACGAGGGTGTCCGGGCCCATCGCGAGCAGGAACGAGGCGAAGCGCAGCGGGTGCGAGAGCTTCGTCGGGCCGCACAGCTCGTTGCCGATGAGCGGCAGCATGAAGATCCAGCCCACCACGAAGTAGCCGGTGTACTCGAGCTGCTTGAGCCACGGATTGTCGAGCGCGAGGTCTTGGAACCCGGTGAGATGCGTGCTGATCAGCGCGAACGCGTACAGCGGCAGGCCCACGATCGGGCTGGTGATCAGCCGCACCACCCGGTTGCCGAGGACGGCGCGCACGCGCCGGTCGCCGGTCTCGCCGGTGGCCGTCGCCAGCAGCCGGATCGGCTCGGCGAGCACCAGGAACATCGGCACCACGGTGATCAGCACCAGGTGCACCACCATGTGCGCCCAGAACAGGTGCTTGGCGAGTTCGGCCATGACGCTGTTGACCGAGAACACCAGCAGCGCCATCGCGACGAACCACGACAGCACCCGGGAGATCGGCCACGCGACACCGGCGCGCCGCGCCCGGACGACGCCGTAGACGTAGAGAATGGAGGCGACGACCATGAGCCCCGTCACCACGGGTGTGAAGACCCAGGTGTGGAGCACGTCCGGCGACTCCGTCGCCACTGCTGAGGGATACATCGATGCCCGTTGTACCACCCCTGGCAAACTAATCCAACCGGCGTGTAACAAACCACGGCGCACGGTCGATGTACGGACGAACGCCCCTATCAGCCGCCTGGGTCCCCGCCCCGGGCTAGAACTCACGGAGTAGAGATGCCGAAGGTCCCCGAGCCCACGCCTCAAGAGGTCCGCGACTTCCTCAGCCCGATCTCGCACTGGTCGCACCTCAAGGCGAACGCTGAGGAGCAGTACCGCAAGACGATCCTCGCCGCCTACGCGGCCCGGATCCCGATCGTGCACATCGCGCGCTACACCGGCACGTCGCCGCAGGCGGTCAAGAAGGTCATCGACCGCCAGAACGACAAGGCCACGGGCGATGCGCCCGCGTTCCAGAACATGCCGCGCACCGGGTACTACCGGGGCCAGCAGCTGCCGCCGTCGCGGTCCGTCCGCGCGGTCTGATCGGCCGCTAGGGCGCTCCCGCCGAGTCGGTGGGGGTGCCCAGGGTGTCGATGACCAGGTGCGCCACGGTGCGCATGTCCGTGCGCCGGTCCATGGCGGTCCGCTGGATCCAGCGGAAGGCCTCGGGCTCGGAGACGCCGTGCGCCTGCATGAGGATGCTCTTCGCGCGGTCCACGAGCTTGCGGGTCTCGAGCTGACCGGAGAGCGTGGTCACTTCCTTCTCCAGGGCCTTGAGCTCGGCGAACCGGCTGATGGCGATCTCGATCGCGGGGACCAGATCGGCCTTGGTGAAGGGCTTGACCAGGTACGCCATCGCGCCGGCTTCGCGGGCCTTCTCGACGAACTCCCGCTGGCCGAAGGCCGTCAGCATCACGACGGGGGCGATCCGCTCGCGGGCGATGTCCTGCGCGGCGTCCAGGCCGTTGAGCACGGGCATCTTGACGTCCATGATCACCAGGTCGGGCTGCAGGTCCCGGGCCTTTTCGAGGGCGACCTGGCCGTTCTCGGCCTCGCCGACCACGTCGTAGCCCTCCTCCCGCAGCATCTCGGTGAGGTCCATGCGAATGATCGCCTCGTCCTCGGCGACGAGCACGCGGTGCGGGGTGGGCTCGGTGTCCTTCATCAGGGGGTACGTTACCGGGCGGCGGAAATCGGGCACGTCGCGCGCGGTATCGTAGGCCCATGAACGTATTGAGCCTGACTCAATTGCGCGAGCGTGCCGGCAACCTCTGGGCCCTGACTCTGGGCGAGGGTATCCGCCCCGTCGAGCGGACCGAGCACGTCGTCGTCGCCGACGGTGCGCACCGCACCCTCCGCCGGTTCGCCTCCGACGAGGCGCGCGCCGCGGCAGCCGTGCCCGGCGCCGCGCCGGTGCTGCTGGTGCCGCCGATCGCGGCGCCCGCCACCTGCTACGACCTCTCGCCCGAGACCTCCGTCGTCGCGCACCTCGCCTCGACGGGGCGGGTTCCGTACGTGATCGACTTCGGCGAGATGGGTTACGGGGACCGCGGACTCGGCTTCGAGGACTTCGCCCTCGACATCATCCCGCAGGCCATCGCCCGGGCCCTCGAGGACTTCTGGGGCGGCGAGGTGCCCGACGGTGCCGGCGTCGACCTGTTCGGCTGGAGCCTGGGAGGCACGCTCTCCTTCCTCACCGCCGGCGCGTCGACGGAGCCCATCCGGTCGATCGTCTCCATCGCGACGCCGCTCAAGTACGCGGCGCAGCCGCCGTACCCGCTCGTGACGTCGTTGATGAAGCCCGTCGACGGCTTCGGCCCCGGCGTGCTCATCGCGCTCATGGGCGGCATCCCCGCGCCGATCGTGCAGGTGGCCTACCGCGCCACGTCGTGGGACCGCGAGCTCAAGAAGCCCAAGTTCGTGCTGGAGAACCTCGGCGAGCCCGAGAAGCTGGCACGCATGGAGGTCATCGACCGCTTCCAGCGCACCTTCCCGGGCTACCCCGGCAAGCTGGCTCGCCAGCTCTGGGAGCGGCTGATCTTCCGCGGCGAGCTGGCGGACGGTCGTGTGACCCTGGGCGAGACCGTCGTGGACCTGCGCGCCATCGACGTGCCCGTGCAGCTGTTCGGCTCGCACCGGGACGCCCTGTGCGCGTGGGAGACCGCGCACCACGGCGTGGACCTGTTCACCGGCTCGCCGCGGGTGGAGTTCGCGACCGTCGAGTCCAGCCACCTCGGCCTCGTCGCCGGCCCCGATGCCGTCCGCGAGACCTGGCCCGTGATCGACGGCTTCCTCGCCTCCGTGGACGCCGAGTCCGAGGCCGCCGACCCCGCCCGGTAAGCTTGCTCGGCTGACTGTTTCCGACGGTCCGCCGGACGCCCCCGTAGCCCAATTGGCAGAGGCAACGGATTCAAAACCCGTCCAGTGTGAGTTCGAGTCTCACCGGGGGCACCACATCGCCGCAGGTAGGCGGCTTATCGGGTCGCATCTAGGGTGCGTTGACCGCCGCTGTGCTACCCCGTGCTACCCACAGCGTGACCATCCCGGTGCGTTGTACGCACCGTGGCGGAATCTCGTGCCATAATCTCTGAACCCCATCCCACCTCGAAGCCCATATTGGAGAGACGTGCTACCGATCAAGACCACCATCGAGGACGTCGATGCTCTCGGCGGGTACCTCAAGACCCAAGTGGGCTGGGTTCCTATCGATAGAGTTAAGAAGACGATTGACAGCAAGTACGCCGACAATCGAAAGCTCGAGGCGCTTAAGCGCATCGGATTGCTCGAGCGTGATGGCACAAACATCAAACTTTCTGAACGCGGGCGGGCTTACGCCGACGCGACTGAGGCGGAAGTGAAACAGCCTCTTATGATCGCTGCACTTCGTGAAGTTCCCCTCTATGTCGAGACGATCGAGTGGATGCATCACAGCAAGATTCAGGACCCTTCGAAGACAGTTATCGGCAACTACTGGCACGACAAACACCAGGATCAGTTGGAGGGAGCACAAGGGGCTGCCCTGACAGACGCGGTAATCTTCTTTATGCGTGTTGCTGGCGATGCTGGACTCGGCAAGTTCACCAGGGGCGCTAAAGCAAAGCCCGACTCATACTTCAAAACTGATTCGTCCGCGATTGAAGCATTTGTGACGGCTCGTCAAGGAAAGTCTCCACAGGAGGGAACTGAGCATAATGATTCTGCGAAGCATCCTCAGAACCCGCCTACTTCCGATAGTGAGCCGGAAGGAAATCAACGACAAATCTCCGTTGAAACAAGCCCCGCGGTACATGTTAATCTAGAAATTCACATCGCCGCTGATGCTACCGCAGAGACGGTCGCCGAGATTTTCAAGAATATGCGAAAGTATGTTCTGAGCAACCCGGCAGATGCGCCCGAGTCGGTCTGAACCGTTGGAGCTCGTCGCACAGCTTAAGACGCTTCAGGAGCTATATCCTGCGCGAGTGCGAGACTCGCAACATGAGTCTCCTGCGAAAGCTCTACAATCCCTTGTGGAGGCGCGGAATGCGGCGCCCGAGAAGTATGCAGACTACCTGCGAGAAGCGGTGTCGGCGTACGAGAATGGACTCTATCGAGCAGCGATTCTCATGACCTGGGCGGCTACGATCGAACACCTCTATGGCGTTGTGGCGGGGCGAAAGAATGGCGTGAAAGATATTCAGGCCAAGAATCTGTCGCGCTACGGAAGTTCTAAGAATTATCGTGAGGTCAAGAAGTCAGATGACCTGCTTTATCTTAGTGAATCCCAGTTCATTCAGTTGGGCGAGGATGTTGGAATGTACAACAGAAACGCCCGGCAAGTGTTGATTGAGCGCTTGAATCTGCGCAACAGATGTGGGCATCCGACGGGCTATAAGCCCGGCAGGGAAGAGGCGGTTGTATTCATCGAGAGTCTCACGCTAAACATCTTGACTGGTAGTTGGCTAAATTGGTGAACTTTGCTTTCGGAGCTTTGAATCTATCGCCTAAATAGTTGAATCACCGGAGCAAGGTTCGGCTTAGCCTCCGCGAGAGGCGCGGTGTCCGTGGCCGGAGCCGGGGCAGGCAGCGTGTTAAGCGTGCCGCCGTCCTGGCTTGGAATCCAGTCGCCATAGGTGTCGAGGGTGAGCGTGTACTGCGCGTGGCCCATCCACTGCGAGACGAGCATGAAGAGGACACCCCCGAGAGCTGCCCCTTTGTCGGTCGAATGGTTGACCGCCATTGGATCACTGATCGCTCGATCGCCGGACTCCGGATCCAGATTGACCTATCTAGTCGCGTTGGCTGCGGCGCGGGCGGCTTGAAGTTTCTTGACCTTCGCCGGCGACTGGTAGACCTCGTTAAGGATCTCCTCCATGAGTGCGATCACGAGGTCGGCTGTTGGGCGGGTGATCGGGTCATCGAAATCGCCATGTGCCATGTCATTGCCGACGTTGCGGATCTCGTGAGCGGCTTCCTTGATATGTGCTCGGATGAATCCCTGGTTCGCAAGCGCATCAATCTTGGTGTGGAGCTGGCCGGTGGTGATGTCCTTGTCTTTCGCGGTTGCCTCGATCACCGCTCGGGCGAGAATAATTGCAGCTCGTAGATGTCCGGCCGCGCAGCACTCGAACGCTTCCGTGGCCGGACTGGCGATGTGTTCAGGCACGTCTGGGTATGCTCGCGTCGAGTTCGCTGTCGGGTGCCAAATGATTTCGTTGTCCACATCCTTGAATGCATCTACCCGGAAGTCGTCGTAGGTGTGGTAGACCTCAACTGTTCCCGTCGACATAGCATTGCAAGACAGGCAGTAGAACGCACCCTGCACTCGGTACTCGCCGTCATCGTCTGAATCCGTTCGCGCTTCGATAAGCACGTGTCCGGTCAGTACGCCGCAGGACCAGCAGGTGTTGGTGAGGTGCATGCGTGCAGAATAGGCGGTGAGTCACTCCATGTCCGCGGCTGGCTGAGATCAGGTGCCGCCACGTGATGAGGTGCTGAGTGCGTACGTCAGGTCAGCGTTTCGAGTGGCGCGGACGACAGAACAGCGGCGATTCCGGACGGGCGCCAAGGTCGCTACCAGGCGATATCGCCCAGACTGGCCAATGGTTCGTAGTCAGATATGTCCTCCGGCGCGCTGTAGGTGTCACCGGTGCGGAGCTCATCCGGGAAGCGCAACTTGGTCCGCTCTTCGATCGTCGTCAGGCTCACCTGGTAGGCGCGGAACTCGTCGAGATCGAGGGCCTCGAGCCGATCGAGGTTCTGGGTGAGCAGGAATCCGCGGGCGACGAGCTTCCCGTCGCCGACGAACGCGACCACCTTGAAGAACTCGCAGGGGAGAGCGACGCCGCGGTAGGTGCGGTCGTCGTCGCCGAACACCGGCCCGCCGAAGACGCTGACCTTGAGATCCTCCGCCTCGGCGTCGGTGAGCACCGCGTTCTCGATCAGGCCCCAGATGCCTTGGCGGGCACTCTGGTTGAAGTCATCGACCTGCGGGGAGATGTTCGTGTAGTAGAACGAGTCGGAGTTGGCCTGCTCCGCCTCGGCCTTGCTGCCCCAGGTGAGGTCGGCGCGACGGGCGACGTGACCGCGGTCGATGCGGTTGCCGGCGTACAGCTCGTTTCCGACCTGCGTGTCCGCGGGGAGTCGCGGATCGAGGACGAATTTCGAACCGCTCCGATCGATGCTCTGCAGGCTGGCACCGTCGATGTTCCACGCGACCCACCGCGTGAGCCGCCGCGACCGGCTCTGCGTCAGCGAGAAGTGCGTGTAGTCGATGATCGGGCTGCCGTCGACATCGACGGCGTCATCCTTCAGGCTCGCGTCCACCGACGGCACGGGTACCGCGGTGCTGAGGAAATCGGGGTCGTACCCGGCGCCGATCCGAGCGCCGCCGGCGGCCTGCGCCGTCGGGGCACCGTCGGGCGGCGTGAGGGTGATGCCGAGCTTGGTGAACACGGACTTGCCGAGGCACGCGAGCGCGTGCTCGTCGGGGCTGCCGGCCGCCTCGCCGCCGAAGTGCAGGCCGGCGAAGACGCCGGTGGGACGCCCGTTGGCGGCCTTGAACAGCCAGACGGATCCCGAGTCGCCGCCCTGACTGATCTCGTTGTCGGGCGCGGGGTTCCGCGGGTCCGGACCGATCTCGAAGCCGCCGATCTGCTGCTCGCCGGCTGCGCCGCCGTAGTTGATCTTCACGACGACGTCCACCCGGCGCACCACGCCGTGGGTGACGCCGGTGGTGCGGCCGCTCTTGATCACTTTGTCGCCCAGCTCGGGCTCGCCGAGTTCGGTGGGCGCGACGGTCAGCCCGAGGGGCTCGGGTTCGTAGCCGCGGCCCTCGATGGTGGCGACGGCGCAGTCCCCGGCGACGCCGAGATGCGAGCGGTACAGCACGCCGAGCCGGTTGTCGTCGACCCGGTCGTCGTCGTACGCGCCGGGCTGCACGACGGTGTCTCCGATGGCACCGTCGGGACCGTTGAGGACGTGCCAGTTCGACAGGATGAGCGGGGTGCCGTCGGTGCGGTCGTAGACGATCGCGCCGATGGTGCCGGCGGAGACCTTCACGTTGCCGACGCTGATACCGGGGCGGATCGGGTCCAGGCGGGCCTTCGCCTCCGCCGGTGCGGCCTCGGGCTCGGCGACGACGCGGTACGAGAGTTCGAAGCTGCGTTCCAGGACGTCGGTGGGCACCGCGACGCCGTCGACCTCGACCGATTCCGGGAGCAGCGAGGTGCCCAGGCTCTCGAGAGCCTCGGGCGCGGCCTTCCGGCGCACGGTGAACTGCAGGGCGACGGTGTCGGTCGGCTTGCCGTCGACGACCTTGTAGCCGATCCCGACCGAGGTCACGTTCGGATCGGCGAGGTAGTCGGAGGCGCGGGCGCGCACGAACCGGCGTAGCGCCTCGCTGGAGGCCGGAGGCGCATCCTTGGCCTGCGTGGTCGACGGTGCGGTGGGCTTCCGTTTGTTACCGGCCATAACTTCAAAGGTAGGCGAGAATCGCGATGTCGGCTCGGTGAGCCGGGCTCGACGCGGTGGTACGGCCTGACTTCGCCTGATCTGCATCGCACCCCTCGTGCTCCGGCGATTCAGGTCCGCGTCGACGCGCGACCCCGCAGGTAGGCGTGAAGGATGGCGTGCGCCGGTGACTGCTCATCGATGGCTGAACGATGGAACACGAGGGACTCCATGAGTCCGAGCAGTTCATCGACATCGCTGCCGGCGTGGGGAAGCCCGGCGCGGCGGAGCGCGGCTGTCGCGATCCTCCGTGCCGTCGCGTGCACCTCCGAACCGGTTGTCAATTTCGCGTGCAGCGTCGGGGAGTCGTGCAGTTCGATGATCAGGGCGTACCGCGCGCGCATGTCGTCGTGACGGGCCGCGAGTGTCTCGACGAGTCCTGCGAGATGGTCGGCGAGTTCTTCCACCGACAAGGGGGATGAGTCGTCGTCCAGCCAGGTCGCGACGCGCCCGGAATCGACCAGAGTCGATTCGGCCAGTGCGTCCACCACCAACGTCAGCAGCGCCTCGCGTGTACGCGCGACATGGGAGGTCGATCCCGGAGGGAGTCCGGCGCTCGCGTCGACCGCGCGATGGGTCAACGCGCGCACGCCGTCCTGCGCGAGGATGCCGATCGCACTTCGTGCGACCAGGTCTCGACGGTGCTGCGCGGCTGGCGATCGCGATGGTAGGTCGGGCATGAACACATGCTACAGGTGTAGCGTCGGCCTCAAGGCGCTACACCCGTAGCGGCACGCGAGAAGGAGAGCGTGGCATGTTCGTCGACTTCCGGCCCGACCCTGATCTGTACCCGTTCGAGTCTCGGTGGTGTGAAACCGATGCGGGAACAATGCACTACGTGGACGAGGGGCGGGGCCCTGTGCTGCTCTTCTGTCACGGGACGCCTACCTGGAGTTTCCTGTATCGCCGCATCATCGCCGAGCTCCGGGCGCGATATCGCTGCATCGCCGTCGACAATCTCGGATTCGGGCTTTCGGAGCGTCCCGCCGGATGCGGATACACGATCCCTGAGTTGTCGAGCGCGCTCGGTCGCCTGGTGGACCGGCTCGGTCTGGATGACTTCGTCGTCGTCGGACACGACTGGGGTGGACCGATCGCGCTGGACGTGGCGGTGGAGCGTGCCGACCGCGTGCGCGGCGTCGTTCTCGCGAACACGACGTACGGGCCGAACCGGGCGTTCTCGAAACGTCTGTTCAGCGCAGCGATGAGTTCCAGATTCGCGCAACGACAGATCCTCGAGAAGAACCTCATGATCGACCGGATTCTGGTCTCCGAGCTGAGCCGGGTGCTCGCGAGGCGGGAGCTCGAGCACTACCGGGCGGTGCAGTCGACGCCTTCGGCACGCGTCGCCTTGGCGGTCATGCCGAGGGAGATCCGCGATGCCGACTCCTTCTTGGCTGGGCTCGAGAGTGCGGTCCCGGCGGCGCTCGGTCGGAAGCCCGCGCTCGCGATCTGGGGGATGCGCGACCCCGTGTTCCGGCCGCACGCGCATCTGCCGCAGCTGCGACGGGACTTCGCGGGCATCGAGGTCGTGGAGATCGCCCAGGCCGGCCACGCGGTGCAGGAGTTCGCGCCCGGGGAGTTCGCCGGTGCGATCGCACGGCGCTTTCCAGTGGCTGGTGACTAGCCGATTCCGATGCCTCGCTCAGCTCGGCTCCGGGCGATACGCCGTCCCGCTGCTTCCCGAGCCTTCTCCTCGTCTCCGATCACGGAGTTGATGATGTCCGCCAGGCCCATGATGTCTCCGCCCGCGCCCCATCGCCCCTCCGGGATCTCGAGGGGGAACACCCAGACGCGGTGGTGTGCATCGGGATCGCCGGAGCCCTCGGCCTTGACGACGGCGGCGGTGACCTCGGCGACGAGCGCCCGGCGACGGTCGAGGGTGTTCACCTGTCCTTCCGGGACGGACGTGATGACGCGGTAGTGCGGTTTGGCGGGCGGCTTCCCGCCCGCGTAGATCGGGGTGTGGTGGACGACCACCCACGCGATCTGCCGAACGATCGGGTTGGTGGCGTCGGCGCCTTCGGCCTTGACCAGGATGGTGGTCAGCTCGTCGACGAGCTGCTGCTCGCGCTCCGGGGTCAATGCGTCGGCCGGCAGATTGAGGTCGATCATGGGCATGGTGTCGCTCCTGGTTCGTTGGTCGATAGGGGGGCGTGCTTGATATTCGGTAGCTACCTGCCGGTGAAGCGTGCGTCTCGTCGTTCGACGAACGACTGCATGCCTTCCCGGCCGTCGTCGGTGTGAAGCAGTGCCGTCATATCGCTGTCGAGGCGTGCGAACGCCGCCTGTTCGCCCTCGTTGCGGGCCCGGTGGGCGGACTCGAGGGTGGTCTTCACACCGAGCGGCGCACTTTTCTCCGCGATGTACTCGGCGAGTTCGAGGGCGCGTTCGAGCTGGTGGCCGGGTTCGACCACCTCTTGTACGAGGCCGATGCGCAGCGCTTCGGCGGCGTCGTAGGGCTCGCCGGTCAGCAGCCAGCGCATCGCGTTGCCCCAGCCCGCGTCGCGTGGGAGTCGAACGGTGGCGCCGCCGAAGGCGTAGATGCCACGGTTGATCTCCATCTGAGTGAATTTCGTATCGGAGGAGGCGACGCGGATGTCGGCTGCGAGCGCCAGCTCGATGCCGAGGGTCATCACCCATCCGTGGACGGCCATCACGAGCGGTGTCGTCCAGACGTTGGACCGTCGCCAGGGATCGAGGCGGCCGGGGCGGTCGTAGTCGACGCCGCCGTCCTCGATCTGCGGCCCGACTTCCTGCAGATCGAGGCCGCCGGTGAAGTGCTTGCCGTGCGCGAAGAGCACGCCGCAGCGGATCTCGGGATCGTTCTCCAGCCGGTGATACGCCTGGGCGAGCTCATCGATCATCTGGAGGTTGAAGGCGTTGAGCTTGTCGGGGCGGTTGAGCCCGATCATCAGGACCTGACCGCGTTGCTCGACGGTGACCGTTTCCTCGTGGGGTGTGGTGACTTCCGGCATGACTTTCCTTTCCGGCAGATCCGCGCTGCGCCGCGACGCATCCGTGCGGCAGCAGGCAGCGCGGTGCGGCTTCACTGATCGGTGGGGCGGCCGTCGACCGGGGTGCCGCGGTATTCGGGCTTGACGCCCTGGAGGCCGCGTTCGACGGCCCGGTCGAGGATCTGCTGGCCGTTCCTGTCGAAGTAGTCCCGCACGACCTTGAGTCGGGTGAGCTGATTGGGGATCTTCAGCAGGACGGATACGGTGCGGACCACGGCCTCCGCGAAGGGAAGCGGTGCGACGTCGAGGCATTCGCGGAGATCCCCGTCCGGGATCGTCGCCGTCATCCTCGGAGCGAGGAGTTGCCGGGAGAGCGCCTGATTGATCGCCCGAGAGCCCAGGAAGTGCCCCATGTCGGTGGCACCGGCGATCACGTACTCGGTGAGTTCCGCACCCCTGGCGCTCGGCTCGTAGAAGCACTGGTGCTCACGGGACTGGAGTGCGAACTCCTCGGCGTGCGTGCGGCCCAGCAACTGATTGTTGGCGCCCTGGATGCGCGACACCCAGCGCCACATCAGTGCGAAGCCGTCGCGCTCCTCCTGGGTCACGACACCGCCTGCGAACTCGATGATGTTGACCCGGTGCTGCCCGAAGATGTACGTGCACGCCGCAGTGGCGAGCTGGCTGATCGGTGTGCCCTTGTTGGCGAGGGGCCACCGACCACCACGGTGAATTCCGAGGCGGATCATCGTGTGCAGCAGGCGGATCCGAACCCACACGATCCACCGCTCGCCGCCGGGGAGCATGCCGTCCACGTCGAGCGCTCCCACGAAGGCGGTTGCCGTCTCCATCATTCTCCTGCGGTAGTCGCTGCTACCGCCGGAAAGGCGCCCCGTCGATCCCATGACCTCGGAGGTGGCCGGATCGATGTACGTGAACGGCAGGGCCGAATGCATACCGATGTTCATTCCGAGCGGGTTGCGCCGCCCCATGCTGGCCCCGAGGCGCAAGGCATCGATGTCGAACCAGGTGGGCAAGGTCTCGACGTCCGCGAAGAACGCGATCGCCTCCGGTGCCCCCTCTGTCTCGAGGGCCCGCGCGTTTGCGTACAGATCGCCACCCATCATCTTTCTCCTGCGCATCAGCTCGACCAGATCCTCGGCGAGCGGATCGCCGACGTGATTCCAGGCCTCGTAGTCGACCTCGTCAGCGCTGAGATAGACCTCGGCGCCGGGAATGCGTGCGAGGTCGGTCAATTCGGTCACCCGCTCGACGAGCGGACCGGTCGCTGCGGGCGTGGTGGGGGTGAGGGCGGGGTTCATGACATCTCCTGCGCTGAGTGGTTCAGTTAATCAGAGTCTCACTCTAAAGTAGAGTCCGACTCCTGTCTAGAGTGTGACTCTGATTTGGAGGTGGGGGCTCGGTGTGTCGGTCCGGGGAGTGGTCGGGTCAGGAGGAGGGAGTGCCCGCT
Organism: Tsukamurella pulmonis; assembly: GCF_900103175.1. Lineage (NCBI taxonomy): Bacteria > Bacillati > Actinomycetota > Actinomycetes > Mycobacteriales > Tsukamurellaceae > Tsukamurella > Tsukamurella pulmonis. The sequence continues at coordinate 2,824,730 of NZ_FNLF01000002.1, read as the reverse complement.
CGATTACGATCAGCGGCGATGACGATGGAAGAGCCGGTGGGCCCGGCGGCGCGCGGTGAACGGCGGCGAGCCAAGACGCGCGCTGCGATCATTGCCGCAGCCGAGGACCTACTCGGGCGTACCGCCCCGGAGTCGGTCCGCATCGAGGATGTTGCTGCTCGTGCCGGAACGGCCCCCGCGACGGTGTACGTCCATTTCGGTACCAAGGACGGGCTCGTCGCGTCTACGACCGAGCGCCTGTTGACGGCGGCGTTCGAGGAGGTCGCCGCTGCGAGTTCCGGCGGGGGGAGCGCGGTCGAGCGAGTGGTTGCGACCGGGCGCGCCTACTTGCGCATGCTCGTCGACAGGCCGGCGCTGACCCGGTATCTGATCGCGCGCGAACTCCGGACCGACGAGCCGGTGTCGCCCACGGATGCGCGCATCGACCGTCAATTGGAGGCGACGAGGATCGCGTTCGAAGGCCTGATTCAGGACTCTATCGACGCCGGTGAGGTTCTCCCGTTGGATGCACGCTTGATGTCGCACTTCCTGTTCGGTGCCTGGGTGGGGCTGGCCGCGTTGTCGCTCGAGGGTAATCCGCGGCCGCTGAGTGCCGAGGATGTGATCCGGTCCGGCGATCAGGCGTTGGAGGTACTGACGCGTGGCACCACGGCGGGCGGGGTCCGTTAGCTCGTTACGAGCGCAGTCGTGGAGCCGCGTAGTCGCTCGCGATCGTTTGGCTTGTGAGCGTGTGAATGCGGCGCATCACTTCGTCGGTCGCATCGCGGATCCCGTGCTCGTCGATGAGGCCGCCGATTTCGAGCGGAGCGCCGAAACGCACTGTCACGCGGCCCGGTCGGAGCGACCGTCGCGGGCCGGGCGGGTTGACGGTGTCCGTGCCGCTCAATCCCACCGGTACGACCACTGCGCCCGGCACCTGCTGGGCGACCCGCGCGAGTCCGGTGTGTCCCCGGTAGAGGCGCCCATCGGGGGAGCGGGTGCCCTCGGGGTAGATCCCCCAGGCGCCGCCCCGTCGAAGATGAGCGACCGCTGCGTTCAGCGCGGCGGTGCCGCCACCCGATCGGTCGACGGGGATCTGCCCCGCGGACTGGAAGAACCAGCGCGACAGCCGACCACGGACCCCGGTGCCGGTGAAGTACTCCGACTTCGCCAGGAAGGCGATCTCCCGCGGCGCTGCCAGGGGGAGGACCAGGGAGTCGACCTCCGCGAGGTGATTCGCTGCCAGGATCACCGGACCGTGCCGAGGAATGTTTCCGGCACCGATCGCCTCGACGCGAACAACGGCGCGCAGCGCCGGACCGATCAGAACGTGTTTGTACAGGGAGTAGAACACGGTGACCTCCTCCAATTCGTAGACACTGTCTACGTGTGCTTGCCAGCCTGCCTCAGTCCGTAGACACTGTCAACGTGGATGCGACACGAGAAGCTCTGATCCGCGCCGGAACCGTCATGGTGGATGCGGAGGGCGTCGCCGCGGTGGGGGTACGGTCCGTCGCGGCGGCCGCGGGGCTGTCACACGGGGCCCCACGGAGGTACTTCCCGACGCTCGCTTCGCTGCTCGCGGCCATCGCCAGGGAGGGGGTCGACGATCTCGATCGCGTCCTGGCACCCGCGCTGGCGGGCGGCATCGACGACGCGGCGGTGGCGTACTGGCGCTTTTCCGCGGAGCGCCCGCACATGTTCGATCTGATCTTCCGCCACGATCTGCTCGACGGTGCCGGTGGGAACCTCCGTGAGGTCACCCGCCCCTGGATCGACGCGCTGGCGGAACGTCTCGGGGGCATCGATCGCGCGATCGAGCTGTGGTCGGCGATCCACGGCCTCTGTGTCCTCGCCCGCACAGCGGCCATCGCAACCACGGGGGTGACCGTGGACGAGAGGTACGTCCGCGCCGTCGCCGAACGCCTCGCGGCCGCCTGATACGGACGACGCCGCCCGCTCCTGAGAATCAGGGGCGGGCGGCGTCGTGAGAAGAGCTGCGGCTCAGTACTTGCCGAAGGCGAGGGCCACGTCGTGGCCGCCGAAGCCGAACGAGTTGTTCAGGGCGTACGTGAAGTCGCCCTTGCGCGCCTCGCCGTGCACCACGTCGAGCTCGATCTCCGGATCCTGGTTCTCCAGGTTCAGGGTGGGCGGGATGACGCCGTCGCGCAGCGACAGCACCGTCAGGGCGGCCTCGAGGGCGCCGACGGCGCCGATCGAGTGGCCCAGCGCGCCCTTGGGGGCGTAGATCGCCGCGTCGGTGCCGACGACCGCGTTGATGGCCTTGGCCTCGGCGAGGTCGCCGATCGGGGTCGCGGTCGCGTGCGCGTTGATGTAGTCGATGTCCGAGCTCTGCAGGCCGGCGGTCTGCATGGCGCGCTTCATGGCGCGCGCGGCGCCGCCGCCCTCGACGTCGGGGGAGACCATGTGGTAGCCGTCCGAGGTGATGCCGGCGCCGAGCAGGCGGGCGATGGGCTTCGCGCCGCGGGCGAGGGCGTGCTCCTCGGTCTCGATGATCATCAGCGTCTGCGCCTCGCCGAAGACGAAGCCGTCGCGGTCCTTGTCGAACGGACGCGAGGCGGCCAGCGGATCGTCGTTACGGGTCGAGAGCGCGCGCATCATGGCGAACGGGGCGATGACGGGGCTGTCGATCTTGCCCTCGATGCCACCACAGACGGCGATATCGGCGTCGCCCATGACGATCTGGCGCCAGGCGTGGGCGATGGCCTCGTTGCCGGTCGAGCAGGCCGACACCGGGGCGATGGCGCCCGCGCGGGCGCCGATCTCCAGCGCCGAGACGGCGCAGGCACCGTTCGGCATGGCCATCTGGACGGTGAACGGCGAGACCTTGCGGACGCCGTGGTCGCGCAGCGCGTCGACGGCCTCGACCATCGACTCGCCGCCGCCGAGGCCGGTGCCGACGACCGCGGCGAGGCGGTTGTGGTCCACGTCGGGGCGTCCGGCGTTGTCCCACAGGCGCTTGGTGATCACGTGTGCGGCCTGCTCCACGTAGGACATGCGGCGCTTGCTGACGTGCTGCTTGCTGATGTCGCCCGCGTACTTGCGGTCGGGGCGCTCGGGGACCTCGGAGGTGGGGTCCTCGAGCAGCTGGCCGCCGAAGCGGACCGGGAGATCGGCGATGTCCACGCCGATGAAATCGCCCTTGAGCTCGCGAATGCCGCTCTTGCCGGCCAGGAGGCCGGCCCACGTGGACTCGGTGTCGGTGCCGATCGAGGTGGTCATCTCGATCGCGGTGACCACGACGTTGGGGAACTGTCCGCCGAGCGTGCTGAAACTCCGGATGTCTGCCATGTCCTCCATGAAACAGGATCGGACCGCCCATCCGGCTGTTCTCAGGTGAGAACTTCACAGCCGTCTCTTGTGGGATCGTCACGAACCGTTCGGTTCACCTTCAGTCCTCGTCCGCTCCGCGGTCGACGCGGAGCACCCCGTCGACGCCGCCGAGCGTCGCGCCCGCCTCCGTCACACCCCGTCCCACCAGCGATAACGCGACGGTGACCTCCCGGTCGGGCCCGTCCTCGCCGGCGGGGCCGTCGAGGACGGTGAGCGAGGCCACACTCCAGCCCCGGCGCGAGCACGAGGCGAGGACGTCCCGTAGTACGCCCGCCCCGTCGCGGTAGGTGACGGTGAGGCTGCGCTCGGCCGTGCCGCGCGCCGCGACCATCCGGCCCAGCGGCGTGAATCCGAGAACCGCGACGAAGTGCAGCCCCGTCACCGCGACCGCGAGGATCTCCAGTCCGGCGCCGGCGGCCATGCCGATCGCGGCGGTCTCCCACACGGCGGCGGCTGTGGTGAGGCCCCGGATCGCGCCGCGCCGCGTGATGATCAAGCCGGCGCCGAGGAAGCCGATGCCCGAGACGATCTGCGCAGCGACGCGGGACGGATCGAGGACCACGGTCTCCGGGGCGAGCACGTTGCTGAAGCCGTACTTGCTGACCAGCAGGATCAGGGCCGACGTGGTGCCGACGATGGCCTGGGTGCGCAGGCCGGCGCTCTTGCCGCGGAACTCGCGCTCGAGCCCGACCACGGTGGACAGGGCGAACGCGAGGACGAGTTGCTCGATCTGGCGCCATCCCTGGCCGGCGCTGATCCATGAGTCCGCGAGCGTGCTCACACCTCCATGGTGCTCCCGATCTGCTCGGATGCAAGCGGTTCCCGCGCACGGAGCAGGAACGTCGACGCCACGGCGCCGATCGCGACCGCGAAGCACAGCAGAGCGAAGGGCAGGTTCCCGACGGGATCGCCCGCGGCGGTCACGCCGTTCTCCGCGCGGAAGTAGTCGGGCAGCGCGGCGATCCACAGCCCGGCGAAGACCACGACGTACAGGCTCGCGTACGTCTGGACCAGGCGGTTGCGGTGCGCCGGAATCGACGGTGCGCCCGCCGTCGACGCCCGCCGGACGGCGTACAGCGCGGCCGCCGCCATCAGCGCCAGTTCCAGGGCGTAGACGGTGCCGCGCACCGTGTCGCCGGCCAGCCCGAGGATCGTGGCGGGCAGGGGCAGCAGGAAGGTGCCCACCGAGGCCGCGAGCCCGATGACGACGGTGCGCCACACCAGCTGAGGGCCGGCGAACCGGACGCCCGCATCGACGTGGCGGCCGACCATGAACTGGACGCACAACGCCAGCGACATGGGCCAGAGCGCGGCGAAGACCACGACCGAGCCCATCGGGACGGACGCGAAGAACGGCAGGTTGATCGGATTGTCGGGCGCCCACTCCCACCAGCGCAGCTGCGGGCCGAGGTGGTCGAAGATCTCGTAGAACGCGCCGTGCACCAGACCGACGGTGCACGCGCCCAGGATGATGCCGCACCGCCGGAACACGCCGAGCATCCGGACGATCTCGAACGACATCGTCGCCATCAGGGGGTAGATCGCCACGATGTAGAGCGGCAGCCGGCCCCACAGGAATTCGACCGTGAACAGGTTGTGCGCGAACATCGTGTCCACGTACCCCTCGATGCCGAACGCGCCCGGGAAGTACAGCGGCGGCTCGATGACGAACAGGTACGCCGTCGCGCCGAACCAGACCGCGAGATTCGTCGCATCGCCCTGCCGCCAGCGCCGGAAGGCGTGCACCAGCATCAGGATCGAGCCGACGATGATCGTCACCTCCAGCGCCGGCAGCGTCCAGTTCTCGAGCTGGAACGGGCTGCGGACGGAGACCAGCCCGCCGGTGTCGTCGCAGGTGAAGCCCATACGGCGCGCGAGCGCGTCGAACGTGGGGGTGCACAGGTCCATCGGTCAGGCCCCGATCGCCGCGGAGGAGGCGTACCAGCGGGTGCAGTCCACGCCGCTGTCGTAGCGTCGCAGCCATTCCCCGGCGAGTTCCGGCAGGTTCTCGTGCGCGGGATCGTGCAGCGGCATCTGGCTCCGGATGATGCCTTTGAGTGCGACGGCCTGCTCCGCCTTGGGGAGTACGTCGAAGGCGCGCGGCATCGCTCCCTTCGTCAGGTGCGGCGCGACGGCGACGAGCACCTTCTGCTTGAGCCGGTACCGGCCGAACATCGACAACGCATCGACGTGCCGGTCCTTGAGCGGCACATGCTGATTGAAGCCCGCGCAGGCGATGCGGATCACCTTGAGCACGTGCGCGAAGATCGACGGCGCCATCCGCATCCGGTACACCTCGCTGCCCACGATCGCGTTGTAGATGATGAGCGCGGAGCTGCGGTGCTCGACCTCTTCGACGAAGTGCCACAAGAACATCGACGCGACCCGATCGTCGCCGGGGCGGAACAGTGCCTCCTCGTTGTCGAGCATGAGCTTGAACACCGGCGTGAACGTCGCCTCGAGATCGGCCGTGTACGCCAGCCGGTAGTCCGTGGAGGTGGCTTCGGTGAGCAGGTCGAATTCGCCGATCACCGCGTCGAGGGTGTTCTCCAGGCCCGGGTACTGGGCGATGAGGGCCTGGACGTGCCGACGGTGCGCGGTCGAGTGGTGCCCCTCCTGCTGCATGAAGGCGTTGGCCTCCGCTGCGACCTCCGGGTCGGCGAACTCCTTTCGCAGCTGAAGGATCAGCTTGACGATCATCTTCTCGAAGCCGACGGCGAGGAAGCTGACCGCGTTCATCATCGACGAGAAGGCGGGGTTGTCCGGGTTCCACACGAAGGGCACGGGCGCCTCGTCGAAGTGGAAGTCCATCTTGCGGGGGTGCAGGTCCGTCATGGGGCGACCATACACATAGAACACGTTCTGTATGTTGAGAACGCGCGAAGCTGTAGCCTGGGGCGATGGCACGCAGGGGATGGGGTGGTTCGCCGCCGGGCGGCGACGAGGAGGCGTCCGCGCGCATCGTCGCGGCCGCGGTGGAGATCATCGGCGAGCGCGGCACCACGTCGATCGCGGAGGTGGCCGACGCACTCGGCGTGATCCGGCAGACGGTCTACCGCTACTTCCCGACCGTCGACGCGCTGCTGCAGGCCGCGGCCGTGCAATCGGTGGGTGCGTTCCTGGACCGGCTCGCGGCCCACGTGCACGGCATCGACGACCCCGCGGAGGCCGTGGTCGAGGGCATCGTCTTCACTCTCGATCAGGTGCCGCGCGCCCCGCACCTGCGGCTCATGCTGGCGGGCGAGTACTCGCACACCGAGGCCATCGCGTCCGGGCAGGCCATGGCCTTCGGCATGACCATGATCCAGCGCTTCGACGTCGACTGGTCCGCCCACGGCTACGACGAGCAGCGGCTGCGCGAGCTCGTGGAGTTCCAGCTGCGCATCATGCAGTCCTTCTTCATCTCCCCGGGCGACCCGCCCCGCGCGCAGGACGAACTGCGCGCATACCTCCGTCGATGGGTGGCCCCCGCCGTCGGCGACCTGCGCTGCAACCCCGCTGCAACGCTTGACTCGTAGTGTTCCAGATCACACCGACAGGAACCGTCGGTGAAACACGCCGATACCGGCCCGGAAACACGCCGGGAACAGGATCGACCGTGATCAGGAAGGCCGATATGAGTACAGAGCGCCAGGCGCCGCAACAGCTCCACCACGACGGGGTGGACGCGACCATCGAATCCGACGACTACCTCGCCAAACGCACCCTCCGCTCCGGCTCGGCCGGATGGGTGCTGCTCGCGGGCCTCGGCGTGAGCTACGTGATCTCCGGCGACTACGCCGGCTGGAACAACGGACTCGCGCAGGGCGGATGGGGCGGCCTGGCCATCGCCGCGGTGATCATCGCCGGCATGTACCTCGCGATGGTGCTCGGCATGGCCGAGATGTCCTCGGCGCTGCCCGCGGCCGGCGGCGGCTACACCTTCGCCCGACGGGCGATGGGCCCCTGGGGCGGCTACGCCACGGGCATCGCGATCCTCATCGAATACTCCATCGCGCCCGCAGCGATCGCCACCTTCATCGGCTCCTACGTCGAATCACTGAACCTGTTCGGCATCACCGACGGCTGGTGGGTCTACCTGTTCGTCTACGCGCTGTTCATCGGCATCCACCTCACCGGCGCCGGCGAGGCACTCAAGGCGATGTTCGTCATCACCGCGATCGCCCTGGTGGGCCTGGTGATCTTCGCGGTCTTCGCCATCGGGAAGTTCGACGCTCACAACCTCACCGACATCGCCGTGACCGACGCCGCAGGCGCGTCGAGCTGGCTGCCGTACGGCTACCTCGGCATCTGGGCGGCCGTGCCGTTCGCGATCTGGTTCTTCCTCGCCATCGAGGGCGTTCCGCTCGCCGCGGAGGAGGCGCGCGAGCCGGAGAAGAACGTGCCCCGCGGCATCATCGTCGCGATGGGGATCCTCGTCCTCACCGGCGCCACCGTCTTCCTCCTCGCCCCCGGCGCCGCCGGAGCGAGCGCGATGGCCGGATCCGGCAACCCGCTGGTCGAGGCGCTGGGCGACGGCACCGCGGCGAAGGTGGTCAACTACATCGGCCTCGCCGGCCTGGTCGCGAGCTTCTTCTCGATCATGTACGCCTACTCCCGCCAGACCTTCGCGCTCTCGCGCGCGGGCTACCTCCCGAAGAGCCTCTCGATCACCAACGCGCGCAAGGCGCCGGTCCTCGCGCTCATCGTCCCCGGCGTCATCGGTTTCGCCCTCTCGCTCACCGGTAAAGGCGCGATGCTGCTCAACATGGCCGTCTTCGGCGCCGCAGTGAGCTACGTGCTCATGATGGTCAGCCACATCGTGCTGCGCCGCCGCGAGCCCGACATGCCGCGCCCGTACCGCACGCCCGGAGGCATCGTCACCACCTCGTTCGCCCTGGTCATCGCGTGCGCCGCTGTAGTCGCGACGTTCCTCGTCGACCCGACCGCGGCGGGCCTGACCCTCGCGGCGTTCGCCGCCTTCCTCGTCTACTTCGGCGTCTACAGTCGCCACCACCTGGTGGCCAACTCGCCCGACGAGGAGTTCGCCGCCCTCGCCGACGCCGAACGGGAACTGCAGTGAGGCGCACCCACGCGGCGCTGCTCGCCGCGGCGCTCCTGGCGCTCGCACCGCTCGCCGGCTGCACCACGAGCGACGCACAGGACGAGGCCGCCGAGTGCCGCAGCCTCGCGGCCGACGCGGGCTGGTACGGCGACAACCACGACCGCCTCCAGCAGCTCATCGCCGAACGCGGCCACTGCGGTGCCGGGCACGACGGTGCCGCCCCCGTCGCCCTGTTCGACTGGGACAACACCGTGGTGCGCAACGACATCGGCTCGGCGACCGCGTACTGGATGATCCGCACCGGCAAGATCCGCCAGCCCGCGAACGGCGACTGGCGGACCACCAGCCGCTACCTCGTCCCCGAGGCGGCGCAGGCCCTCGCCGCGGCGTGCCCGACCGCGCTCGCGGCGCCGGGCGCACCGCTGCCCACGGACCGCGACACCCGCTGCGCCGACGCGCTCGTCGGCGTCGTCGACGACGGCGAGATCGGCGGCAGGGCCGCGTTCGCCGGCTACGACCACCGCCGCATGGAGCCCGCGTACGCCTGGGTCGTCCAGCTCATGGCCGGGTACACCGAGGCGGAGGTCGAGGACTTCGCGAAGGCCGCCCGCACCGAGGCGCTCGCCGCGCCCGAGGGGGCGAAGCAGGTCGTCGGGACCACCGAGGTGGCCGCCTGGGTGCGCTACTACAGCCAGATCAAGGACCTGATCGGGACGCTGGTGGACAACGGCTTCGACGTGCGGATCATCTCCGCCTCCGCACAGCCCGTCGTGCGGGCATGGGCGCCCGAGGTCGGGCTCGCGCCCGACAAGCTGATCGGCATCCGCCCCGTCGTCGCCGACGGGAAGATCGCTCCGCACCTGCGCGGCTGCGGCGACGTCCCCGACGGCGACGACTCGGTGATCAACTACATCGACGGCAAGCGGTGCCTGGTCAACCAGGAGGTCCTCGGGATCACCGGTGCGCAGGCCTGGCAGCGAGCGCCGGAGGACCGGCGGCAGGTGTTCTCCGCCGGCGACTCCGTCACCGACCTCACCTTCCTCGGCGACGCCACCGGCCTGCGGCTGGTGATCAACCGCAACGTCCCCGAGCTGATGTGCACCGCCTACGCGAACGCCGACGGCAAGTGGCTGGTCAACCCCATGTTCATCGAGCCGAAGCCGCAGGCGAAGCCGTACGCGTGCGCGACCGCGGGCACCGACGCCGCCGGTGCGAAGGTGCCCGTCCGCGGCGCCGACGGCGCCCCGTTGGGGTCCGTCGCGGATACCGTCTACTAGAAGTCACGTCTGAAAACGGAGCAAGCATGATCCGCACCCAATCCGTCCGCGGGGAGAGTTTCACCTTCACGTCCATGGCCGACCTGCTGGCCAAGGCGACGCCGCTGCGGTCGGGCGATCAGCTCGCCGGCTGCGCGGCGGCGTCCGACGCCGAGCGGGCCGCCGCGAAGTGGGCCCTCGCGGAGGTCCCTTTGACCGCGCTGCTCGAGGAGCTCGTGGTGCCGTACGAGTCCGACGAGGTCACCCGCCTCATCATCGACAGCCACGACCGGTCCGCCTTCGCCCCGATCGCGCACCTGACCGTCGGGGACCTGCGGGACCTCCTGCTGCGGATCGCCGTCGCCGACGATGCCGGTGCCCGGCTCGCCGCGCTCGGACCTGCCCTGACGCCGGAGATGGTGGCGGCGGTGAGCAAGCTGATGCGCAACCAGGACCTCATCGCCGTCGCACGCGCCGTCCGGGTCACCGCGGGCTTCCGCACCACCGTCGGGCTGCCGGGCACGCTCGCCACCCGCCTGCAGCCGAACCACCCGACCGACGATCCCCGCGGCATCGCCGCCGCCACCCTCGACGGTCTGCTGCTCGGCTGCGGCGACGCGGTGATCGGGATCAATCCCGCCACCGACTCGCCGCACGCCACCTCGGACCTGCTGCACCTGCTCGACGAGGTGCGCACCCGCTTCGACATCCCCACCCAGTCGTGCGTGCTCAGTCACGTCACCACGACGCTGGGGCTCATCGAGCAGGGCGCCCCCGTCGACCTGGTCTTCCAGTCGATCGCCGGCACCGAGGGCGCCAATTCCGCCTTCGGCGTGACGATCCGACTCCTCGAGGAAGCGAACGCCGCCGCGCGCGAGCTGGGGCGCGGCACCGTCGGGAACAACGTGATGTACCTGGAGACGGGGCAGGGCTCGGCGCTCTCGTCCGGCACGCACCTGGGCACCGACGGCGCGCCCGTCGACCAGCAGACGCTCGAGACCCGCGCCTACGCCGTCGCCCGGCACCTCGATCCGCTGCTGGTGAACACCGTGGTCGGGTTCATCGGGCCCGAGTACCTCTACGACGGCAAGCAGATCACCCGCGCCGGACTCGAGGACCACTTCTGCGGCAAACTCCTCGGCCTGCCCATGGGCGTGGACGTCTGCTACACCAACCACGCCGAGGCCGACCAGGACGACATGGACGACCTGCTCACGCTGCTCGGCGTGGCCGGGGTGTCGTTCGTCATCACCGTTCCCGGCGCCGACGACGTGATGCTCGGCTACCAGTCGCTCGCCTTCCACGACGCGCTCTACGTACGGCGCGCACTCGGCCTGCGGCCCGCGCCCGAGTTCGATGCCTGGCTCGCGCGGCAGGGGATGACCGACGAATCCGGTGGCCTCCGCGACGTCGCGGTCGAGGCGTCGCCGCTGCGCGAACTCGCGGCGGGGGTGCCGCGGTGAGCGCGCCCCAGCGGACCGACTCCGCCTTCTGGGACGCCCTGCGCACCACGACGCAGTCGCGGATCGGGCTGGGGCGCACCGGCGACGCGCTGCCCACACGGCGGGTCCTCGAATTCGCCGCCGCGCACGCGGCTGCACGCGACGCCGTGCATCAACCCCTCGACGCCGACGAATTCCTCTCCCGCGCCCGTGATCTCGGACTCGGCGAGCCCGCCGTCGTCACCAGCCGGGCGGCCGACCGCGGCGAGTACCTGCGCCGCCCCGACCTGGGCCGGGTGCCCGCGGACCTGACCGGGGTGTCGACGGTGCCGGACGCCGACGTCGCGCTCGTGCTGGCCGACGGTCTCTCGCCCAAGGCGCTCACCGACCACGGCATCGCGCTGGCCGCCGCGATCATCGCCGCGCTGCCGCCCGACGTCACGGTGGCACCGCCCGTGATCGCGACGCAGGCCCGCGTCGCGCTGGGCGACCACGTCGCCCGCGCGCTGGGCGTGCGGACCCTCCTCGTGCTCATCGGGGAGCGACCGGGGCTCTCGGTCGCCGACAGCCTCGGCATCTACCTGACCCACCGCGCCGATCCCGAGGACTTCGGCATCGGGGTCACCGACGCGCACCGCAACTGCATCTCCAACATCCACCCGCCCGAGGGCCTCGGTTACCCCGACGCCGCCAGGATCGCCGCAGGTCTCGTCGTCGGCGCACGGCGACTCGGCCGGTCCGGCGTCGATCTCAAGGACACCTCACGCGCGGAGCTGGAAGGCGCTGACCAGCGCGGACTAGACTGAGCGCACCCGCGGCGAAGGAGTAGGCGATGATCGGCAAGCGGATCCAGGAGAACATCGAGGCGGTCACCAGGATCGCGGCCGATTCTGTGCGCAAGTCCGGCGAGATCGTCGAGGGCGCGGGCGAGGCGCTAGGCGGCGATGTGAAGGGCGGCGTGGGCCGCATGGCCGCGAGCGCGGCGGACATCGCGACGTCGGCGACCACCGAGGGCGTCAAGCTCGCGGGGGAGAACCTCGTCGCGGCCCGCGAAGTCTCCGATGCGGTGGCCGACAAGGTGACGCGTAAGGACTGATCAGCGCGCGGTCCGGCGGTACCCGCCCGGCGTGAAGCCGAGCACCTTGCGGAAGTCGCGCACGAGATGCGGCTGGTCGGCGTAGCCGAGCTCCGCGGCGATCTCGGCGACCGTGGTGTCCGGTTCCGTGCTCAGCCGGTGCGCCGCCTCCTGCAACCGGCGGCGATGGATCAGGGCGAGCGGCGTCAGGCCCACGAAACGACGGGTCAGGCGCTGTGCCGTCCGCGGCGAGACTCCGATCGTCGCCGCCGCGTCCTCCACGGTGAGGATCGTCTCGTCCTCCTCGATCGTGACGACGAGGCGGTTCGCGAGCGCGGCGTCGTCGGTCACCGTCGGAACCCGTGCCGTGAGCCAGGATTCGACGGCGAGGCAGGCGCCCGCGAGGTCCCCGCGCGTCATCGCCGCGGTGACGTCCGCGTGCAGGTCCGGTGCGTCGACGGTGGGGTAGCCGTTCAGGATCGCGCGGGCGTCGTCGGTGACCGCGGGGGTCGCCGCGGGCCTCAGGAGCGCACCCACGGCCCATCCCGTGCTGACGAGGTCGCGGTGCGAGCGCTCCGTCGTGGCGCCCGCGAGACCGACCAGATCCGTCTCGACGACGAGGTTGAGCGCGGGGAAGGCCAGTACGTCCTGGCGCGAGGTGCGGCCGGGCGCGATCTCCCACTGGGAGATCCAGAACCAGCGCACCAGTGCGTCCGCTGCGGGGGACGGCTCCCGGCGCTCGAAGGTCGGCAGCTGCGCCGGGTAGAGGATGCCGCGGGGGTTCACGGATCGATCCTAGGCGCGCGGGATCTGTCGCGAATGTTCAATCGGTGCGGCGGGGTGCGCTCGTAACGTCGTCGGCATGACAGAGAACATCGCCGCCGCGAACGGCGCACACACCACCGACGGCGTCCCGCACTCCTTCTCCTCGCTGACGCCCTTCCTCGCGATCCCGAACGCCAAGGCGGCCATCGACTTCTACGTCTCGGTCTTCGGGGCCCGCTCACGCGGCGTCACGGAGATGGGAGGCGTCGTCGTGCACGCCGAGCTGGACTTCGGTCACGGCCGCCTTCAGCTCGGGGAGCCGAACGAGCAGTTCGGCCTCATCGCGCCGCCCGGCGGCGACGCCGACTGCTACTCGCTCGGGCTGTACTGCAGCAGCGTCGATGACGTGGTCGCGCGCGCCGAGGCCGCGGGCGCGACGATCCGGGAGCCGGTGGCGAATTTCGTCTCCGGCGACCGGTTCGCCAGCATCCGCGACCCGTTCGGCGTGCGCTGGTCGATCATGACCCGCGTCGAGGATCTCAGTGACGAGGAGAGCGCCGCGCGGGTCGAGGAGTGGGCGGCGACCCAGGGTTAGTCCGCTACCTGCGGCGGGATCGGGTCGAGCGGCTGCGGAGTGTCCTGCGGCATCGTCTGGAACCGCACGTCGGCCGAGCCCGGGGGATTGGCGTTGGCGTCACCGGGGTTCAGCCACTTGAACCGTACGGTGATCTGGCCGGGGCCGTTGCTCCCGACCACCGAGGTGTATCCGTGTGCCTTCTTCGTCGGGGTCCCGGCAAACTTCTGACGGTCGAAGAGCAGGACCTGTCGGGGAGAGCTGACGGTGCCGTGGATTCCGAGCGATACCCAGTTGAGGGTGCAGTCCACCGACCCGCCCATGGCTTCGACGACCCACGGCACTCCGGGCATCGGCGGCGCGATCGAGGCGATCGCGCTGTCGATCCGGTCCTGCGGGATCTCGGGGCAGGTGACGGGCGCGGCACCCGCTGTCCCGGCCCCGACGGTGGCGGTCGCGATCCCCGTGGCGGCCGCCGCAGCGGACAGGGCGAGTGCGGTCAGAGGCTTGCGCATGGCTTCGGTCCTTCCTTGACGGGAGGTCGACGCTGGCTCCATCGACGGGCACTGGTTGTATCGAGTAACGATCTGTCGACGTTACCTCGCGAGGGTCGCCCCCGGTTACTAACCTGGAGACATGAGCGAGGAACAGGGCAGCTACGTCACCGCGAACAAGCCGTACGAGCGGGACACCCGCTACATCGAGACCCGCATCACCAGGGACGGCCGCGACGGCTATCCCGTGGAGGCGGGGCGCTACCGGCTGGTGGCTTCGTACGCCTGCCCGTGGGCCACCCGGACCATCATCGTGCGGCGGCTGCTCGGGCTCGAGGACGCGATCTCGCTGGGCATCGCCGGCCCCACCCACGACAAGCGGTCCTGGACGTTCGACCTCGACCCGGGCGGTCTCGACCCCGTGCTGCAGATCCCGCGCCTGCAGGACGCGTACTTCAAGCGCGTCCCCGACTATCCGAAGGGCATCACCGTGCCCGCGATCGTCGACGTGCCGACGGGCGCCGTGGTTACCAACGACTTCCCGCAGATCACGATCGACTTCTCGCTGGAGTGGACCGACTTCCACCGCGACGGCGCCCCGCAGCTCTACCCCGAGGACCTGCGCGGTGAGATCGACGAGGTCAACAAGCTGGTCTACCGCGACGTGAACAACGGCGTGTACCGCTGCGGTTTCGCGGGCTCGCAGGAGTCCTACGACGCCGCCTACGATCAGCTCTTCTCCCGGCTCGACTGGCTCAGTGAGCGGCTCGCGACGCAGCGGTACCTGGTGGGCGACACCATCACCGAGGCGGACGTGCGGCTGTTCACCACGCTGGCGCGATTCGATCCCGTCTACCACGGGCACTTCAAGTGCAACCGGGAGAAGCTCAGCGAGATGCCGGTGCTGTGGGCGTACGCGCGGGATCTGTTCCAGACGCCCGGTTTCGGCGACTCCACCCACTTCGACCACATCAAGCGGCACTACTACGAGGTGCATCGCGACATCAACCCGTCGGGCATCGTCCCCAAGGGGCCGGACCTGAAGAACTGGTTCACCGAGCACGGCCGCGAGAAGCTCGGCGGCAGCCCGTTCGGCTCCGGCACCGCTCCCGCGCCGCTACCGATCCCCGCCGGCTGAGATCCCGGCGCAGGGGTAGTCCGAGTAACCCTCGGCGGTGCGGCCGTACAGCACGTCCTCCCGGATGGCGGCGAGCGGTAGCGATCGCCGAATACGCTCCACGAGATCGGGGTTCGCGATGAACGCCCGGCCGAAGGAGACCAGGTCGGCGCCGTTGCAGAGGGCCAGCTCCGCCGCTGTCGCCGACGTGGGTGCGCGGTTCTCGCCCACGTTGGCGATGACGGTGCCCGCGAATCGCGGCCGGAGGTCGCCGAGTGCAGGGTAGTCGTCGTTGTCGGTGAGGTGCAGGTACATCAGATCGCGGTCGCTCAGCTCCCCGACGAGTGCGCGGTAGAGGGTGGCGGGGTCGTGCTCGATCATCGAGAACTGCGGGTTTCCGGGCGAGAGCCGGATCGCCGTGCGGCCGGCGCCGATGGCGTCGGATACGGCGTCGACCACCTCGAGGGCGAACCGCAGCCGGTTCGCCGTGGAGCCGCCGTAGCGATCCGTACGCAGGTTGGTGTTGTCCGCGAGGAACTGATGGATCAGGTAGCTGTTGGCGCCGTGCAGTTCGACACCGTCGAATCCCGCCGCAACAGCCCGGCGTGCTGACGCTACGTACTGCTCGATCGCCCGCGCGATGTCGGTGGCGGTCATCGCTGCGGGGCGCGGCCACGTCGTCTTCGAACCGTCCAGCAGGTGAAGGACGTCACCGTCGGGCACGGCCGACGGACCGGCGGGGATCGAACCGTCGATCCGGGCGCCGGGATGTCCCTTGCGCCCGCCGTGCATGAGCTGCGCGACGATCCTTCCGCCTTCGGCGTGCACGGCGTCGACGACCCGTGCCCACGCGCGCTCGTGCCGATCGGTCGCCAGGCCGGGGACCCACGCCTCGCTCTGCCCTGACGGGTGCGGCCACATCCCCTCGGACACGATCAGACCCGCGCTGGCGCGCTGGCGGTAGTAGTCGGCGACGTCGACCGTCGGCGAGCCGTCGGGCTCCGAACGCAATCGCGTCATGGGCGCCATGACGACGCGATTGGGAAGGTCGAGAGTGCGGCTGCGGTACGGCGTGAGGAGGGACATGCCCGTACGCTAAAACCTGACACCAGTGTGAGGGGCAAGAGATGCGGATCGGAGAACTCGCGCAACGCACCGGAGTGAGCGTGCGCTCGCTGCGCTACTACGAGGAGAAGGGGCTTCTGGCCTCGACGCGCACGGGCGCGGGGCAGCGGCTCTACCCGGACCGTGCAGTCGATCGGGTGGTGCGCATCCAGGAACTGTTCGCCGCAGGCCTCACGAGCACGGTGATCGCTCAGTTGCTGCCGTGCATCCACGATGAGGACGGATCGCCGAACGCGAGCGCCACGCCCTGGCTCACGGAGACACTACGTGCGGAGCGCAACCGCATCGACGCGGGCATTCGCGATCTGGTCCGGGCAAGGGAGGTTCTCGACGGCGTGATCGATACCGCAGGATCGCAGCGGTCCTCCGGATCGGTTTAAGCCGCTTGCGACGGTGCGGTGGATCGGTGGACATGTCCTGTGGGGGTGTGGGTTTCGACGGTGTGCCTCCCCGACGGGTCCGATCCGACCGTGGACGTCCAGCCTTCGGCTTCCTTGGCGTAGTTGCACGCCGCGCACAGACCCTGCCCGTTCTCGAAGCTCGTCGGCCCGCCTCTCGCGTGGGGGACCACGTGATCCGAATGCGCGATCGGCGCATCGCAGTACGGGGTGCGGCAGTACCGGTCCCGGGCGCGGATCATCTCCGCCAACCCGTCGGGGAAGCAGCGTTGCCGGGAGTCCATCGCGACGATCGCGCCGGATTCGGGGGTGATGTAGAGGCGTTTGACCCACGCGAGACCCGCGGCGGTGGCGTGGCCGATGAGGTTGCGGGCGATTTCCGCCGGCAGTGTGCCGCCGCCGTCGAGGTGCGCGGTGCCGGGCCGATCGCCCAGCAGGACGGTCGCGGGGATGGTCAGGTTCACCAGCACGGGTTGGCCGTCGATCGATGCGCGGCCGGTGAGGCGGGCGAACGCGGTGTCGGCCATGATCTGCCCGCGCGTGCGGAGCTCGGTGCCGTGGCCGAGGAGGGTGTCGGCGTGTTTGCGCAGGTGCGCGTACGCGCCGACCGCCTGCGCCAGCGGCAGCAGTAGCGAGACCCTGGCCATGCCTTCGGGGAGCGGGCGGATGGTGACGGTGCGGTCCTTCTCCGCGGAGGCGTTCCGGTCCACGGTGGCCCGCGCATCGAGCGCGTACGCGATCTGCTCGACGTGGGCGGCGAGTTGCTTGAGTCCCATCCCCGCCAGGGTCGCCGGGTCGGCGCACAGTTGCTGATCCGCGGTCTGCCGATCCGCGATATCCAGGTGCGCCAGGCCGCCGATGATCACCGGGATCGCCTCCGGGGCGAGGTCCCCGTCGTGCAGGCGGGCGCGGGTGTGCGGCAGGTGCCGCTCGAGCTCCACTGCGCGGGCGAGGAACTTCGCGGCGGTGTGCGGGGACAGGTGCAGCGCCAGGGCGAGTTCCGCGGCGACGCCCTGCTGCCAGCGGTCCTGGCCCACACCGGCGGCGATCCGCTCGCACACCCGCTCCCGCAGCAGTGACGCCGCGAGGGCGTACTGTTCGAACACCAGACGGCACCGTCGGACTTCACTCGAACGCAACCGATCGATCACACCGCCATCGGGAGGCCGATCAACCTCCGCTTCATGAACTTTCTCCATGACTTGACGCTACGCCGACCCACCGACAAGTTTTCGATTGGATGGCATGATATCGAAAATCAATCAGACTCGGAAGCGGCCCGACCTGACGGCGTCCGCGACGCGCCCGAGAGTGCGCGTCGGGGCCTCGTCCGACGTGTCGATCACGTGCGACTCGTACCCGCCGAGGTCGGCGAACTGCTGCCACATCGCCACGAGCGGCCCCTCGTCGACGAGAGCGTCGATGCCCGTCCGCGCCTGCGCGCGCTGGAGCGTCCGGTCGAGCGAGGGACGCAGCACGACGTAGTGGAGCTCCACCTCGGGCGGTGTGTCGCGGAAGTGCTCGAGCATCCATGGGCCGACGACGCCGTCGACGACGGTGGTGAAGCCGCCCAGCGCGTAACCGAACGCCGCGCCCGCGACGACACCCATGACGATGTCGTTCTGGTGCGCGGACTCCGGCTCGTACGGTGCGATCGCGCCGGCCACGATGGCGGCCCAGAAGTCGTCGGAGTGCAGGTGCACGCCGGGCGTCGTGCTGCGGGCCAACGCTGCGGAGACGGTGCTCTTACCGGACCCCGGTGGGCCCGTCAGAACGATGACGGTGCGGCTCATGCTGTGCGTCCTCCTGTCGTGTTCGCATCCGACTCTCCGAGGGGCGCCCCTTCGCTGTCAACGGGTTTCCCTGGGCCGAGACGTCGCGGTCAGTGGAGATCGCGTTCGCGAAGGAAGTCGATGACGGCGCGCGCGGCACAGTCGGCCTCCTGTTCCGCGGGGTAGTGGCCGGAGTCGGACAGGACGACCCCGCGCACGTCCTTCGCGACCGGACGCAGCCCCTCGGCGACCGCCGTCCCCATCGCGTACCGCCCGCCGAGCCCGAGTACCGGCACCGTGACCGGGTGGGTGCGCAGGCGTGCCACGTCGTCGAGGTCGACGGTCCGCGTGCGGTAGTACTGCAGCGCGGCCCGGTGGACGTCGGTGGGGCGGTACGCGTCGACGTAGGCGCGCACGACTGCGGGGTCGAGCGCTGCCGGACCGGCGCTCTGCCGGAGGAAGGCGCCGTAGAAATCGTCCTCGCGGCCGGGGACGAGGCCCTCGGCGAGGCCCGGCGCCCGGTTGAACGCGCCGTGCCAGTCCGGGTAGTGCGCGCTGCCCGGCGCGGGAACGCCCACGTCGATCCCCGGCAGGATCTCCTCCTCGACGACGAGCGCGCCGACCAGGTCCGGGGACGCCGCCGCGAGGTGCACCGCGACGGTTCCGCCCCAGTCGTGGCCGATCACGGCGCATCGCCGAACCGACTGCGCTGCCAGCTGATCGAGCACACGGTCGACCAGCGTGCTCTTGCGGAAGTCGCGCACGCCGTCGGCGCTCACCCCCAGGCCGGGCAGGCTCATGGGGAGCGGGGTGAAACCCGCGTCGCGCAGCCGGGGCAGCAGGTGGCGCCAGTGCAGGTCCGTGACGGGCCAGCCGTGCAGCAGCACGATCGGTGGCCGCGCCGTCACGACGCGGACCCGCGCAGGTGCGCCGCTGCGAGATCGGCGACGGCGAAGTCCCGCTCGCGTTCGGCGCTCTCGCCGTCCTCGTCGAACCACGCCGCCGACAGTCCGGCGAAGGCGAGCACCCAGCGCAGCAGGCGTTCGCGTGGCACGCCGGACGCGGCGACGACGACCGCGAGCTGCCGCGCGAACCGCACCGGATCGGCTGCGGTGGGCAGGTCCGGATTGGTCAGCAGGTTCGCGTAGTCGTAGCCCCGCTCGCCCACCACGCATTTGGGATCGATCGCCAGCCAGCCGCGCGCCCCGAAGTCGAGGACGTTGTCGTGGTGCACATCGCCGTGCAGCACCACCGGGTCGCGCGGGTCGGCGAACAGGCCGAGAGCGGCGTCCCATGAGCGTCGGTACCGCGGGTCGTCCCCGTGCGCCCTCTCCAGCGATGCGAACCACTCGCGCAGCGGAACGAGCTCGGCGTCGGGCGCGCCCGGGCGGGGCCGGTGCAGGTGTTCGACGGTGCCGCACAGGATCCGGGTCGCTTCGTCGTCGCGACCGTCGAGGGCCATCGTCATGAGGCTCGCGGTTCCGGTCGCCCGCTCCATGAGCACGATGTCGCCGTCGTGCGCGAAGACCTCGGCGGCACCGTCGCCGCCCCACCAGCGCAGCACCGCGGCCCCGGCCCGCTCCTCGGAGGTGTTGGCGCGCTTGAGCATCGCCGGCCGGTCCCGCCATCGCACGGGCAGCAGGTCGCTGCCGGGCGTGTCGAACGGCGCACCGTCGGGGGAGAGGCTCCATCGGTCGAGGGCATCGCACCAGCCGGCGAGGGGATCCACGCTGCCAGCCTATCGAGGCGCCTCTCAGCGCCGGTACAGCGCCGCGGTGCTCACGCCGAGCGGGATGTCGAACTCCTCGGTCGGAAGCAGGCGGCGGAGCGTGTCCGCATCGACGAACTCCATGGTGGACGAGTCAGCAGCGCACGAGTTCCGCGCTCGGCGTGCGGTCGCGCATCACGACGAAGGCGGCGAGGGCGGTGGCGACGAGCAGCAGGCTCGATACGCCGACCGTCGTGGTCACCGCATCGACCCAGGCCGAACGCGCGGCGTCGGCAAGGGCGGGGGCGCCGGGCCCGGTCATCGCATCGACGCGCGCCAGGGTGTCGCCGAGCGTGCGCGACATGCCGTCGTGCCGGGTGAACACCGCAGTCGCGATGGAGCCCAGCACGGCGAGGCCGAGGGCGGTGCCGAGCTCGAAACTCATCTCCGACATCGACGAGGCCTGGCCCGCTCGCTCCGGCGGCGCGGCGTCGAGCGCGACCGCGGAGACGAAGGTGAACAGGGTCCCGTAGCCGACGCCGGCCACGACCGTGCCGAGCACGTACAGCCACGACGGGCCGTCCGTACCGAGGCCGACGAGCAGCAACTGGCCGGCGGCCGCGAACAGCAGTGCTGTCACGAAGGTCGCACGCCGCCCCAGGTACTGCTCGATCCACGGAGCCCGCAGCGAGAAGTACGCGACCACCGCGGCGGCGGGGAGGCCGAGCAGGGCGGCGGCCAGCACGTCGAAACCGACGACCGACTGCAGGTAGATGCCCGTGAGGTAGGACATCGAGCCCAGCGTGGACATCGCCAGGATGGTGCCGACGATGGCCATGGTGAACACGCGGTTGCGGAACAGGTCGAAGGGGATCAGCGGGTACGGCGTGCGACGCTGCTGCGCGATGAACGCCACGAGCATCAGCGCGCCGAGGCCGCCGATCAGGAACGTGCTCCCGTGCACCCCGTGACCCGCTGCGGACTTCACGGCGTAGACCAGGGGGAAGATCGCCGCCATCGACAGCCCGACGCCCACGAGATCGAAGCGCGCGGCGCCTCCGCCGCGGAACTCGGGGATCAGCAGCGGTCCCGCGATGAGGAAGGCCAGGAACACCGGCGCGTTGATCAGGAACACCGAACCCCACCAGAAGTGGTGCAGCAGCACGCCGCCGATCACGGGGCCGACGGCCATGCCGAAGGAGAAGGCCGCGGTCCAGACGCCGATCGCGATGCCCCGCGCCTTCGGGTCGCGGAACATGTTCGCGATGAGCGCGAGGCTCGCGGGCAGTAGGGTGGCGCCGCCGACGCCCATGAGGGCGCGCGCGGCGATGAGCAACTCGGGCGACGGCGCGAAGGCTGCGATCACCGATGCGACGCCGAACAGTCCTGCGCCCCAGGTCATCAGGCGCCGGCGACCCCAGCGATCGCCGAGGTTACCCATGGTGATCAGCAGGCCGGCGAGCATGAACGGGTAGATGTCGAGGATCCACAGCTGCTGCTCCGGGCTCGGATGCAGGGCGACGGTCAGGTGCGGCATCGCCAGGTAGAGCACCGACGCGTCCATCGAGACCAGGAACACCGGCAGGAGCAGTGCTGCGAGGCCGGCCCAGGCGCGGCGCGGGGTGGTGGACACTTCGATCTCCTCAGAAGAGCGGGGGCGGGCGCGTACGGCGTACGCATGACGACTGGGTACACTGTACGCATCACCGTCGAATCCGGTCAACGGAGAAAGGGCGCAGGTGTCCGAGACCACCCTGACCCGCGAGGCCATCGTGGCCGAGGCCGTGCGCCTCGCCGACGAGGGAGGCCTTGAGAAGGTGTCCATGCGGCGGATCGCCGACGCTCTCGGCGCCGGGGCCATGTCCCTGTACCGCCACGTGCCCGACAAGGACGCCCTGGTGCGCGACATGGCCGCCACCGTCGGCGCGGAGTACCTCTACCCGCCCGAGTTGATGGGCGATCCCGACTGGCGCACCCGCACCCATGTGGCGGCCGAGGCCGACATGCGGCTCTACCTGCACCACCCATGGGTGCTGCTCGCGCACTCGATGCCGCGCGCGGCGATGGCTCCGTCCGCGGTCTCCTGCTTCAACTGGCTCGTCGAAGCGTTCACCCACCTCACCGGGAACGTTCCCGATGCGGCCGAGCTGACGCTGCACGTGTGGAACCACGTCCAGGGAGCCGGGATCGGCGCCGTCGGACGGCTCCTGCTCGCGCCCGGCGCCTCGCTCGAGGGCGCGGGTTTCGTGGCGGACCTCGCGGAGAACCCCGTGATCGAGGATCTGCCGCTGCTCCAGGAGCTCGTGGCGGTGGACCGGCCGGATCTGTGCGCCGCCATGCCCCTGCTGCACGCCGGCATCGGCGCGCTCTGCGACGGCTTCGCGCAGCGCTACCCGCGCTGAAGCGGCGCTCGTCGGGGTGAGGCGGCCGGCGCCGAACCGTCGACGCGCGTTCAGCGCCGCGCCACCGTCGATTCAAACCGATGGTCCAGCGTGGAACCGTGACCACCGCTAATCGGCGCACGTTCCTCAGGGGAGCCCTCGGCGGCGGTATCGTCGCGGGCATGGGGCTGCTCCCGTCGTCGCTGACCGACGCACTGGCCGAACCCGCCCCCGCCGGCGGGCTGGCCGATCTCGAGCACGTGATCTTCCTGATGCAGGAGAACCGGTCCTTCGACCACTACTACGGCACCCTGCGCGGTGTGCGCGGTTTCGCCGACCCCGCGGCCATCCGCCTCCGGTCGGGCGGGGACGTCTTCTTCCAGCCCACCCGCTCGGGCCTGACGGTGCCGCCCTTCCCGGTGCGCGGGGCCGCCGACCGCCAGCGGATGGACGCGGAGAACATCGACGCGCTCGACCACACCTGGAAGGGCGGCCACGCCGCGCTCGCGGACGGCTGGCACGACGGGTGGATCGCCGCTAAGACCGATTCGACGATGGCGTACTACGACCGCGAGGACATCCCGTTCCACTACGCGCTCGCCGACGCCTTCACGATCTGCGACCACTACTACTGCAGCTCGCCCACGTCGACCTCGCCGAATCGCAACTTCTTCTTCTCCGGTACCACCGGCTACGAGCCCGGGACGGGGGAGCGGGCCGTCGAGAACAGCGCCTACGACCGCGGCCACCCCGGCTACGACTGGCCGTGCATCGGCGAGATCCTGCAGGATGCGGGCGTGCCCTGGCAGGTCTACCAGGAGTGGGACAACTTCACCGACAACAACATCGAGTTCTTCCGCCGCTTCAAACGAGTCTCCAAGCAGGTCTTCGGCGACTTCGGCACCGAGATCGACGACTTCTACCAGGGCCTGCGACGCCTACCGGAGGCGGAGGCGCACCGTCGATCCGGGGAGGTGGACGCCCGGGCCCGGGCGCTCCCGCGGACCGAGCGCGAGTTGTTCTTCCGCGGTCTGCGCCGCACCGCCACCGGGACGCTCACCGACCGGATCGCCGCCGACATCGCCGCCGGCACCCTGCCCACCGTGAGCTACGTCGTCGCCTCCGAGCGGGAGTCCGAGCACCCCAGCGGCTCCTCGCCGCGCGCCTCGGCGAACCTCGTGCACCGCATCCTCGACGCACTCGGCCGCAATCCCGCGGTCTGGCGCAAGACGGCGCTGTTCCTGCTCTACGACGAGAACGACGGCTACTTCGATCACGTCCCGCCGCCGCGTCCGCCGCGCGACCTGGCGGACGAGTGGGTCGGCGGTCTGCCGCTCGGGCTCGGCGATCGTGTGCCGATGACGGTGGTCTCCCCGTGGACGGTCGGCGGTCACGTCGCCTCGGAGACCTTCGACCACACCTCCACGCTGCGCTTCCTCGAGCGCTGGCTGGGGATCGCGGTGCCGGCGATCTCGTCGTGGCGGCGCACCGTCTGTGGTGATCTCACCAGCGCCTTCGACTTCCAGGTGCCGCAGGGACTCCCGACGCAGGCGCACCCGCGGCCCGTCGGCGCGCTCTCCCCGCGGTGGAAGCCGCACGCGCCGGCCGTGGGACGGCGCCCCGCGCAGGAGCCGGGGGAGCGCCCGGCGCGCCCCGTGCCCTACGTTCCGGGGGCCACCGCCGTTCCCCGGCCCGACGGTGTCCGCGTGCGCCTGACCAACACCGGATCCCGCAGCGCGCACTTCACCGTCTTCCCTTACCACGCACCGGATTCCGTTCCGCTGCACGCCGACGTCCTCGGCGAGGTGCAACTCGACGTGCCGGCCCCGGGCGGCCGCTACGACCTGCTCGTGCTGGGGCCCGCCGGTGAGCACTGGCGGTTCGTCACCTCTCCTGCCGTCGAAGGATGAACGCCGCCGTCCCGGCGATGCGCGCGTCGCCGTCGCGGGCGAGGTCGCGGAGGGCGGCGTCGGCGCCGTCGGTCCGGATCTCCGCGAGCGCCTGGACGATCCGCTGCCGCTCGTCGTAGGCGGTGCTCGTGGTCGCGATGTCGGCGAGCCGGGTGCTGATCGCCTCCGGCGCGGGCGTGATCGTCGCGATGACCCCCAGAGCCTCGGCCGCATCGACGTCCTTGCGGCCGGTGCGCACCATTTCGATGAGCGCGGGTACCGCCGCGGCGTCGCCCCGCCGGCCCAGCGCGACGGCCGCGAGCACTCTGACCGCTGCGTCCTCGTGCTCGAGCGCCGAACGCAGCGCCTCGTCCTGTCCCGGTACCTCGGCGAGGGCCTCGACGGCGCGGCGGCGCACCGCAGCGTCCTCCGAGCCCAGCGCGTCCACCAGCGGTGCGAGGTCCGGGCCGTCCGCCTGGGCCAGCGCCCAGCGCAGCGCGCCGGCGACGTTCGTGCTCTCCTCCCGCAGCAGCGCCTCGGCCAGGGCGTCCGACGGTGCCCGGCCGCCCGCCGCCAGGACGGCCCGTTGGCGCGCGCCGGGCGATCCGGTGTCGAGGCGGGAGAGCAGGCCCACGACGGCGAGGACCTGCTCCCAGTCCGACGGCCCGGTGGCAGCGACGTGCTGCAGTCGCTCGAACAGCTCAACCTCGAGGCGGATCCGCTCCCGGCTGCGGGCGATCATGTCCTCGAGCAGCCGCTCGGGAGCGAACGACGGATCGTCGAGCGCGCGCCCGATCTCCTTGAGCGAGAGTCCGAGTGAGCGCAGGCTCTCGACGTGGAAGATCCGCCGGATGTCCTCCGGTGCGTACTCCCGGTAGCCCGTCGAGGAGCGCTGGGAGGGCCGGACGAGGCCGAGCGCGTCGTAGTGCCGGAGCATCCGCGCGCTGACCCCCGACCGTTCCGCCACCTCGCCGATCCGCATGGCCGTCCCTCCTCAGTCCTGGCGCCCCAGGGCAGCCACCCGCTGCGCCTCGTGCAGCGAGCCCGCGAAGCCGGAGTCGGGATCCTCGAGCAGCCGCACCGTCTCCGCCACGTGCTCGCGCACCTCGTCCGCGGCGGTGGCCGCGTCCGGCAGGGCGGACACGCCCTCGTCGCCGAGGGCCAGGATCGCACGGCTGAGGCTGCGACGGGTCTCCGCGTCGCCGCGCCCCAACTGCGCGACCAGAGCCCGGGCGGCGGACCGTCGGGCCCACGCGTCCGGATCGAGCGCGGCAGCGGTGCGCCACGCGGCCCTGGCCACCTCGGCATCGGCGTCGGCAGTCAGCGTCACGACCTCGCCGAACGCGGCCGCCGACTCCGCGCCGCCGATCTTCGACAGCGAATGCAGCGCCTGGCTGCGGGCCTGCGGCACCGCGGAACCGAGCTCGGCCCGCAGCAACGGCACCGTCGTCGATGCGGGCAGGCGGGTCAGCGCCCAGGTCAGCATGTCGCGGACGAAGAAGTCCGGCTCGACACCGCACCGCGCGACGAGCGCCGCGGCGTCGACGTCGCCGGGCGACGTCCCCGCATCGAGCGCCGCGCGCAGGCGGATCGAGGCGTTGTGATGATCGAGCAGGGTCCGGGCCATGACGGCCACCTCCTTGGTTGGTCGGTGGCGTCGATTCCAGACCCTGTCACGATGTCAAGGTCAACCCGTGCAGGTCAGGGACCTACTCCGCGTCGACGTCGACCACCTTCGCGCCCTCGGCGGCACGCTGCACGGCGGCGGCACCGTCGTGCGCACCCTTGCGCGAGGCGTAGGCCTGACCGGAGGCCACGACCTCGCCGTTGCCCGCCTTGAGACGGAACCGGAACTTGCCGGCGTTGTCCTCGTACACCTCGAACTTGCCTGCCATGTGGAGCACCTTTCTCGTGGTGATCCCCGTCCTCGGGGCCGGATGCAGCGTATGACGCCGGCCGCGTGAGCGCGGGGCGAAGCGTTATCAGCCGGCGCTCAGCCGTCGCCAAGCGTCGTGACTATCGTGGATCGCGACGATACGAACGAGGACAGGGGTGCAGCGCAGATGGGGATCATGGACAGGGTCCGCGGCGAGCTCGTCGACATCATCGAGTGGCTCGAGGACAACCGGTCGACGATGGCCTGGCGCTTCCCGCGCTACAACAACGAGATCAAGAACGGCGCGCAGCTCATCGTGCGCGAGGGCCAGGAGGCGCTGTTCGTCTACCGGGGCCAGCTCGCCGACCGCTACGGTCCGGGCAACTACCAGCTGGTCTCCGAGAACATGCCGGTCATGTCCACGCTGCAGGGGTGGCCGCACGGCTTCAAGAGCCCGTTCCGCAGCGAGGTCTACTTCATCAACACGCGCCCCATCACCGACCTGCGGTGGGGCACGCCCAATCCCATCACCATCCGGGACCAGGACTTCGGCATGGTCCAGGTGCGCGCGAACGGCCTGTGCGTGGTGCGCGTCGTCGACGCGCCCACCTTCCTGCGCCAGGTGATCGGCACCGACTCCAACGTCGACTCCGACGAGATCGCCGAACTCCTGCGCCGCACGATCGCCACCGCCTTCTCCGAGATGCTCATCGAGACCGGGGTCGGCGCGATCGACCTGCAGGCCCGCCAGCGCGAGCTGGCCGCGCAGCTGCAGCAGTACGTGCAGTCCAAGATCCACCAGCAGTACGGCCTCGCCTGCGAGGCGATCGAGCTCAACATCTCCCTGCCCGACGAGATCACGCAGGCCATGACCCGGGGCGTCGCCCGCGGCGTCGAGGAGAAGGGGTACTACGGCAACGTCGGCGACATGAACCGCTTCCAGCAGGGCCGGGCGGCCGATTCGATGCTCGGTGCGGCTACAAACGAGGGCGGCGGCGGTGCCGGCCAGTTCATGGGCGCGGGCATGGGCATGGCGATGGGCCAGCAGTTCGCGCAGAACCTGCAGCAGCCCGCATCCGGCGCGCAGGGGCAGGCGGGTCCGCCGCCGCTGCCGACCGAGCAGGCCTTCCACGTCGAGCAGAACGGTCAGCCCGCCGGACCCTTCCCGGTCGAGCAACTGCGCTCCATGAACCTGAGCCCGCAGACCCTGGTGTGGTCGCCGGCCCTGACCGGCTGGACCCCCGCCGGGCAGGTGCCCGCTCTGGCGTCCCTGTTCGGCTCGACGCCGCCGCCCCTGCCGCCCCGGTCGTAGCCGATGACGGTGCCACCCCCGCTGCCCGGGCAGGAGCCGCCGCCCGGGCGGAACACGCCCCGGCCGCTCGTGCCCGGCGTCCCGTCGGCGAACGACCGGGAGATGCTGCAGCTCACCGAGCAGACCCGCACCTACCCGTGCGGGAACTGCGGTGACGCACTGGTCTACGACCCCGCGATCGGGCAGCTGCGCTCGCCGAGCTGCGGCAGCACCTATCCGGTGCTGCTCGACACCCGCAAGTCCCTGACCCCGCATCCACTGGGCCCCACCATGAACGCGCTCTACGCGCGGGCGGCGTTGGCGGCCCCGGTACCCGTCGTCGACCACGAGGTGGTGTGCCAGAACTGCGGCGGGCACACGCTGTTCAGCGGCACCCTCACGGCCGTGCGGTGCCCGTACTGCAACACCCCGATCCAGCGCACCGACGTCCAGGTCGCGCCCGCGCGGCTGCCCGTCGACGGGATCCTGCCGCTGCGGGTCGCCGAGGAGCAGGCGCGCCGGAACATCGAGGCGTGGGTCGACAGCCGGTGGTTCGCGCCCCGCGAGTTCAAGAAGTACCGCGTCCTCGGCTCGTTCAGCAGCGTCTACCTCTCGTACTACAGCTACGACGCCGAGGTGACGACCGACTACTCGGGCTCGCGCGGCGTCCGCCGCACCCGCCGCGACCGCGACGGCAACATCGAGACCTACACCGACTGGTGGCCCGTGAGCGGTCGCGCGCACGACAGCATCCGGCAACTCGCCGAGTCCGCGAACACGGGCCTCGACGGCGATCGGGTCCGCGAGCTCGAGCCCTGGCCCACCGAGCAGGCGGTCACCTACACGCCCGAGTTCGTCGCGGGCCACCTCGCCCGCACGTACGACGGTGACGCGGCCCAGGTCTTCGAGGCGCAGGCGCGCCCGCGGATCGAGGGGATCATCGAGAACACCGTGCGCCGCGACATCGGCGGCGACGAGCAGCGGATCAGCCGGATGAACCCGGTGTACCAGTCCATCGACTTCCTCTATCTGCTCATGCCGGTGTGGCTGCTCACGGTCACCTTCGGAGGCAGGCCCTTCCAGGTGTTCGTCAACGGCGTCACGGGCGAAGTGCAAGGTCAGCGGCCGTGGAGCGCGATCAAGATCGCCTTCGCCGTCACCGCCGGGTTGCTGCTCGTCGGGCTGGCGGTGTACCTCTACATGCAGGCGCGCGGCGGATAGTCGCGGCGGCGAGGAGGTACGGGATGTCGTGGATCATCGTGGTGGTGCTCGTGATCGTCGTGCTGGCGGTGCTCGCGGCCACCGGCTTCGCGATCGCGCTGGTGCGCAACAGTCGCCGGCAGCAGCAGGCCGAGGCCGCGATGCCCTTCCCCTCGCGCGCGCCGTTGTCGTGGTCGGGCTCGCACGTGCCCGAAGCGCGGCTGCACCGCCGCATCCGGAAGGCGTTGCGCGCCTTCGAGCAGCCCGCGGGGGTTCTCTCGGCCGCGCAGCTCGACGCCCAGGTGACGCTCACCATCACGGCGCAGGAGATCGACGACCGGCTCGTCGCCATCGCCGCCCTGCCCGAGACGGAGAAGGAGCCCGCTCTCGAGGCGGCCACCGCGGACGTCGCCGAGCTGGAACGGCGCATCGCCGACACGGTTGTGGTGCGGCCCCAGCTGCCGCCTACGACGACCTGACGAAAGCTGTCGGCGGCGATCACTAGACTGCCGGTGTGACTTCAGCGAACACCTCGACCAAGCCCACGATGCTCCTGATCGACGGGCACTCGATGGCGTTCCGCGCCTTCTTCGCGCTCCCGCTCGACGGTGGCCGCTTCCGCACCAAGGCGGGGCAGCCGACCAACGCGGTGTACGGCTTCACGTCGATGCTGATCAAGCTGCTCAAGGAGGAGGCGCCCGGCTACGTCGCCGCCGCCTTCGACGTCTCGCGGCAGACCTTCCGCGCCGAGATGTACCCCGAGTACAAGGCGCAGCGCTCCTCCGCGCCCGACGACTTCCGCGGCCAGGTGGACGTGGTCAAGGACGTGCTCGCCGCGATGGGCATCCCCACCATGGCGCAGGAGGGCTACGAGGCGGACGACATCATCGCCACGATGACCACCCGCGCGCAGGAGCAGGGCTTCAAGGTCCTCATCGTCACGGGCGACCGGGACGCGCTGCAGCTGGTCAACGACGACGTGACGGTGCTCTACCCGCGCAAGGGCGTCTCCGATCTCACCCGGTTCACTCCCGAGGAGGTGGAGGCCAAGTACGGCCTGACCCCGTCGCAGTACCCGGACTACGCGGCGCTGCGCGGCGACCCGTCGGACAACCTGCCCGGCATCCCCGGCGTGGGGGAGAAGACGGCCGCCAAGTGGATCCGCGAGTACGGCGACCTCGAGGGCCTCGTCACGAACGTCGACAAGGTCAGGGGCAAGGTGGGCGACTCGCTGCGCGAGAACCTCGCCACCGTGCAGCTCAACCGGCAGATCACCGAGATGGTGCGGGACATGACGCTGCCCTACGAGCCGCAGGATCTGGCTCTGCAGCCGTGGAACCGCGAGGCCATTCACCAGCTCTTCGACGACCTTGAGTTCCGCGTGCTCCGTGAGCGGATCTTCACCGAACTCTCGTCCTCGGAGCCCGAGGCGGACGAGGGCTTCGAGATCTCAGGCGGCATCGTCGCGGCCGGCACCGTCGCCGAGTGGCTGGCCGAGCACGGCGCCTCCGGCGCGCGGTCCGGTCTCGGAGTCGTCGGGCCCGAGGTCGTGGTCGACGGTGACGCGGAGGCCGTCGTCATCTCCGCGCCCGACGGCGAGGGCGGCTACATCGAGCTCTCGTCGCTCACGCCGCACGACGAGGCCGCGCTCGGCGCCTGGCTCGCCGATGCGGCGCAGCCCAAGGCGGTGCACGAGGCGAAGTGGGCCATGCACGCCCTGTCCAGCCGCGGGTGGTCGCTCGGCGGCCTCACCTCGGACACGGCGATCGCGGCGTACCTGGTGCGGCCAGGGCAGCGCACCTTCAACCTCGACGATCTGTCGGTGCGGTACCTGCACCGTGAGCTGCGGGTCGAGACCGCGAGCGACGACTCGCAGCTCTCCCTGCTGGATGATCCGGACGACTCCGCGGGGGAGAAGGCGCAGCAGGCGATCCTGCGGGCGCGCGCCGTGGCGGATTTGGCGGACGCGCTCGACGGCGAGCTCGACAACATCGAGTCCGGGCCGCTGCTCGCGGAGATGGAGCTGCCGCTGCTGCGCGTGCTCGACGTCATGGAGGCCACGGGCATCGCCGTCGACACGGCGCACCTCGAGTCGCTGCACAGCGACTTCAGTGAGCGCATCCGTGCCGCCGAGGCCGCCGCGTTCGAGGAGATCGGTGAGCAGATCAACCTGGGCTCGCCGAAGCAGCTGCAGGTGATCCTGTTCGAGAAGCTGGGCCTGCCGAAGACGAAGAAGACCAAGACCGGCTACACCACCGACGCGGCGGCGCTCGAGGCGCTCTACGAGAAGGAGCCGCACCCGTTCCTGCAGCACCTGCTCGAGCACCGTGACGCCACGCGGCTCAAGGTCACCGTCGAGGGCCTGCTCAAGACGGTCGCCTCGGACGGGCGGATCCACTCCACGTTCAACCAGACGGTGGCGGCCACGGGCCGCCTCAGCTCGACCGATCCGAACCTGCAGAACATCCCGGTGCGCACCGAGGCCGGCCGGCAGATCCGGCACGCGTTCGTCGCGGGCGAGGGCTACGAGACGCTCATGACCGCCGACTACAGCCAGATCGAGATGCGGATCATGGCGCACCTGTCGGGTGACGAGGGGCTGATCGAGGCCTTCAAGACCGGCGAGGACCTGCACAACTTCGTCGGTTCGCGGGCCTTCGGCGTCCCGATCGACGAGGTCACCCCGGACATGCGCCGTCGGGTGAAGGCGATGTCCTACGGTCTCGCCTACGGGCTCTCCGCGTTCGGGCTCGCGGCGCAGCTCAAGATCTCGCGCGATGAGGCGAAGGATCAGATGGAGGCGTACTTCTCCCGCTTCGGCGGCGTGCGGGACTACCTCCAGGACGTGGTCACCGAGGCCACGCGCAACGAGTACACCGAGACCATCTACGGCCGACGCCGGTACCTGCCTGACCTGACCTCGACCAACCGCATGCGCCGTGAGGCGGCCGAGCGGATGGCGCTCAACGCCCCGATCCAGGGCAGCGCCGCCGACATCATCAAGGTGGCGATGATCCGCCTCGACGAGCAGATCCGCGCCGCCGGGCTGCGATCGCGGATGTTGCTGCAGGTACACGACGAGCTGGTGCTCGAGGTCGCGGCGGGGGAGCGCGAGCAGCTGGAGACTCTCGTGCGTGACACGATGGGCGGCGCCGCGGAGCTGTCCGTGCCGCTCGAGGTGTCCGTCGGCTACGGACGCACCTGGGACGACGCTGCGCACTAGTCACATGCTGATGTGACAATATGAATCCGTGTACGTGGATCCGTGGTGGAAGAACCGGCGCGTCAGCCGCGGCACCGTCGGCGCGGGTCTCGCGCTCTGGGGCGTCGCGATGCTGCACTCGTACCTGCGGCTGAACCTGTGGATCCTCGACCTCGTGATCGTGCCGATCGCCTGGATCTGCTTCGCGCTCGGGTTCGTCCTGGTGATCACCGGATTCGCTCGCGGGGGCGCCGCCGGCCTGGTCGGGCTTCTCGTCGTTCCCGTGATGGTGGGCGTGACCGCGGTGATCGGTGCGTGGTGGTGGATCGCCCCGCAGACCTGGTTCTCACTGCACAGGCCGTTGTACGAGCAGGCGCGCTCCGTCGACATCAGCGACGACTACTACGCGAGTCTGCCCGTGCACCTGCGCTTCCTCACCGAGGGAGGGACCGTGTCGAAGCGCGGGACCGACGGTGCCCGCTTCTTCCCGCAGTGGACCGGGATCCCCGATGACGCCGGCGGCTACTGGTACGTGCCGTCCGGGTCTCCGGACGGGTTCGACATGTACGGCATGGCGTGCCGCGGCCCGGTGCCGCTGGGCGGCGGCTGGTGGATGTGCGGGATGCGCGACTGACGACCGGAAATCCGCTGTCGCAGGCTCTGCGCAGCGAGGACACTGGGGCCATGCGGGTTGAACTGATGCGTTCGGAGCACGCCGCCACTGCGGCGCGACTGCAGGTGGACTTCAACGTGGAGTTCGGCTCACCCGTGCCGACGGTGGAAGTGCTGGAGCGGCGGTACGCGCGGCTCATGGACGATCCGGCCGCGTTCGTTCTGTTCTCCTGGGGCGACGCCGAGGAGGCCGGCCCCACCGGCTACGCGCTCGTCACACTGCGTCCGACGGTGTACTGCGACGGTCCGCTGGCGGTGCTCGACGAACTGTACGTCGTTCCGCACCTGCGCGATCGGGGGATCGGTACCGCGCTGCTCGAGCGCGCCATCGCCGAGGTTCGCGTCCGCGGCGGCGGTGAGATGCACATCAATGTGGACGAGGTGGACGTCGATACCCGCCGGTTCTACGACCGGCACGGTTTCTACAACATCGAGCCGGGCACCGACTACCGGATGCTCTGCTACATCCGCGAGCTCGTGTGAACCCGGGCCGGGAACTCCGGACCGTGCTCCGGCCTGTGGCACTCTGGATTCATGCGGCGTCGCTCGGGTGAGGTGGGATCCACGCGATCCGTCTCAGCGGCAACCGCTGGGGGCACTGCACAGTCACACCCCGCGTCCCACGCCGGACGGTGCGCTGCGCGCACGCGACGGCGCTCCGGGAACATGTTTCAGGTCACCCGAGCGGCGTTCGCATCCCCGTCATGAGTGCCGTCGAGATCAGCCGGCGACTGCCCCGCGCGTGGCGGTACGCCATCGCCGACCGGGTGGAGATGTTCACGGAGGAGATGTGGACCGCCGACCGCGTCGCGGTGGCGATCCGCGGGATCGTCCCCGGCGAACTGGTGCCCACCGTCGCGCGTGAGCTCCTCGCTGCGCATCCCGCGCCGCCGCTCGCGATCATCGACGGAACCCCGGTCGCGCCGGATCGCGACGCGATCGTCGTCGCGCTGGACACCGTCCGCACCGTCGAACGATTGGGCGCCCGAGCGCCGCTCGAGGTTCCGGGGGTCGCGCTGCCCGATGTCGCCGCCGTCGCACGGATGCTGGACGTGACTGCGCCGGAGCTGGAGTGGTTCGTCGATCACGGCCAGTGGCTGCGGCACGCCACCGGCCCCCTGCGGCACTACCGGGTCCGCCGGATGGCCAAGCCCTCCGGGGGAGTCCGCGTGATCGAGGCGCCGAAACCGCGTCTCGCCGAAGCGCAACGGCGCATCCTGCACCGGGTCCTCGACCCCGCCGGCGCCCACCCGGCGGCGTGTGGATTCCGGCCCGGCGGTTCCGTACTCGCGTACGCCGCTCCGCACGTCGGCGCCCGGTCCGTCGTGCGCCTCGACCTGCGCGACTGCTTCTCGACGGTGACCGTCGACCGCGTCCGCGGCGCGTTCCGCCGGCTCGGATATCCCGTGCCCGTCGCCGGGCTGCTCGCGGACCTGTGCACCACGTCGACCGCGGTGGACGAACTGCGCGGCCTCGACCCGTGGCAGGCGGCGGTCCTGCGGTCGCGGCACCTCCCGCAGGGAGCGCCCACCTCACCCGCGCTGGTGAACCTGGTGCTGCGCGGGCTGGATGCGCGGCTGACGGGGCTGGCCCGGGCTCAGGGCGCCCGGTACAGCCGCTACGGCGACGATCTGGCCTTCTCGAATGCCCGGGACGCTGCGCTGATCGCGGGGGTGGTGCCGAAGATCGTGGCGGCCGAGAAACTTTCGGTGAACCCGCGCAAGACGCGCATCATGCGGTCCGGTGACCGACAGGAGCTCGCCGGCGTCGTCGTCAACGCACGCGCGCAGGTGCCGCGCGCCGAGTACGACGCGCTGCGGGCGCTGCTGCACAACGCCGCCCGATTCGGGCCGGAGAGCCAGAATCGCGACGGCCACGAGGACTTCCGCGCCCACGTGTACGGCCGGATCGCGTGGGTCGCGCAGGGCAACGACGCCCGCCGGGAACGCCTGCGCGCGATGGCCGAGCGGGTTCGATGGTGAGCGGCGTCAGTGTCCCGTGGCATATTGCTCCGCATGAACAGTAGAGCGGCTTCCATCGCGGGAATCCGAGTACCGCGATTGCCGAAACCTGATCCGATGCGGGTGGCTTGGTATGCGCAGATTCCCGTGGCTGCGGTGTTGCTCGCGGGCGCGCTCTCCCCAGTTCACCTTCCGCGGCTGGTCGTCGGAATCGGGGTTGCCGCTTGTGCGGTCGGTGCGACCTCGGTCGTCGTGGCGTGGCGTCGACGCCAGGTCTCGGATTATGCGAAGCGTGCCGCGGCAATAGTGTTCGTGCAGGCCCTGCTGAACGCGTTCGTCCTGATCTCGATGCCGTTCCGCGACGGTGGTCCGTCGGCGGAGGCTCGGATCCTCTGGGGGCTGTGTGCTGTGATGCTCGTCGTCAACAGTGCTGTCACGCTGAACACCTGGCGCAGGTAGCGTCGCAGGGCGTGTTCACCATCGGCTTCGACCTGGACCTGACGCTGATCGACTCTCGGCAGCGGATTCTCACCGCCGCGCAGCGCGCGTTCCGCGATCTCGGCCACGCGGTGGACGATGCGGCGCTCCTGCCGCACATGGGAGTGCCGATCGACGACGTGGCTCGCGCGCTGGTCCCCGGCATCGACGCCGATCGCTTCCTGCGGCGCTACCGCCGGCACTACGCCACCGACGACACGACGCCCGTGCCGGTACTTCCCGGGGCGACGGAGCTCCTGGCGGCGATCCGCGCCGCAGGGGGCGCCGCGGTGGTCGTCTCGGCGAAGCAGCAGGCCGCCGCGGAACGCGCCGTGGCCGAGGCCGGGCTGGACCTCGCGGCCGTCGTCGGCGGGCACTTCGGGGAGCGCAAGGGGGAGGCGCTGCGGCGGTTCGGGAACGTCCGCGCCTATCTCGGCGATCACGTCGAGGACGCGGCGGCCGCCAGAGCCGCGGGATGCCCCTTCATCGGGGTCACCACCGGCGAATTCGATGCGGGTGCCCTGCGGCGCGCAGGGGCGGCGCGCACCGTCGCAACCCTGGCCGACGTCGTCCCGCTTCTACCCGAGTTCACGCGTGTCGGAGGCTCCGAACTGGACTTTCCCTTCGAGGTTTGATATTGCATAACGCATGGGGAAGACATTGGGGGGCGCATCGGACAGCGTAGATCCGATGAAGGCACGGACGATCGAGTGGAAGACCTACGGGGACTCGTTGGCCCGTCGCCTCGTGACGTTGCGGCGAGCGCGCGGGCTCTCGCAGGAGAAGCTGGCGGAGTTGGCGGGGCTGCATCGCAACCAGATATCGAACATCGAGCGGAACGTGAGCTCGAACGACGGTGTCTCGGATCCGCACCTGTCGACGGTCTACCGGCTCGCGGCGGCGCTGGATGTGGCGCCGGCGCTTCTCATGCCGGACCTGGACCGCCGCGTCGCGAAGAAGTCACCCGAGCAGGCCTCGGGGAAGGCGATCGCGGCGGTCGAGGCGGCGTTGCAGGACGCTCTCGACGAGCGATGATCTGCGGCTGCTACTTGGCCTTCGCGGTGCCGCAGGTGCGGTAGGCATCCGCGACCGCGCGCTGCACGTTCGCCTGCTCACCCATCAGGCTCATGGCGCTGCCCGTGCCGCGGAAGGCGAGGGCGGCGACCCGGAGCTGACGCTCGAGGCCGTCGGACGCCGCGATGTCCGCGAACTCCTGCGGGCCGCCGGCGGCGTCCTCGAGCCGCTTGGCCAGACCGGGCGACGAGCGATCGATCGCGACCCGCAACTGACCCACGGTGCACGACGTGCCCGGCACCGCGCGTGTCGACGCGGCGTTCGGCTTGGGCGCGGGCTTCGGGGTGGGAGCGGCGGCGGCCAGCGGGGCGCCGGCGAGGGCGATCGCGCCGAGAACGGCGGCGGTGGCGGCGGTGCGACGGAACGTCATGAACAGGTGTGCCTTTCGGTGGCTGGGGAGGTCAGTACTTGTCGCAGGTCGCGATGACCTTGGCGATCTTGGCGTCCACGTCGGCGCGGTTCGCCTTGTAGTACGACGCGGCCGCGGGGTTGTCCTTGACCAGGCGGTCGATGATCGGCTGCCGGTCCTCGGGCTTGGCGGTCAGCAGCTCGGTGGCCTGGGCGCGACCGCCGGGGGTGGCGTCCATGACGGCGATCGCCTCGGGGGCGATGACCTGGGTCGCGCGCTCGACCTGCGCGACGGTGCACTTGGTGCCGGGCACCTTGTCGGTGGGTGCGGCCGAGGCGACCGCGGGGACGAAGGCGACGGCGCCTGCGAAGGCTGCGACCGCGGCGGCGATCCGGATCCGGTTCATGACTGTCTCCTGTTCGGGCGGTGACGACTGCCCAGCGAGACTACCGGGTCGGGGTGAACGACGAAAGCGCGCCGGCGGCCAAGAACAACCCCACTCGACCCGATCGAAACCCAGGTAGAGGGTGCTTATGCCGCCCGCGGCGACGACGGCTTCTCGCAGCAGAAGATGGCGGTTCCGGGGAAGATCGCACCGCGCAGTGGGCTCCATTGGCCCCACTCCTGGGTGAATCCTTCCGGCCATTCGGGCTCGATCACATCCACCACGCGCAGGCCTGCTCCGACGATCTCGCGGATCCGGTCGCCCATCGTCCGGTGGTGCTCGACGTAGGTGACCGTCCCGTCGTCGTCGGTCTCCACGTAGGGCGAGCGGTCGAAGTAGGACAGGGTCGCGACGAGTCCGTCCGGCCCGGGATCGTCGAGGAACATCCACCGCATCGGGTGGTTGACGGAGAAGACGAACCGGCCGCCGGGGCGCAGGACGCGGAAGGCCTCCGACATCACCCGCGCGGAGTCGGCGACGAACGGGATGGCCCCGAAGGCCGAGCAGACGACGTCGGCGGCACCGTCGGCGACGGGCAGGTTCTCCGCGCCGGCCTGGACCAGTAGCGGGTTGTCGTCCCGCACGTGGGGGAGTCCGCGGCGCAGCATGCCCGCGGAGATGTCGAGTCCCAGCACCGTCGCCCCCTGCGACGCCAGCCACCGGGCGCAGGGGGCGCTGCCGCAGCCGATCTCGACCGCGACGGTCCCGGGGCCGACGGTGCCGAGCAGGCGCACCTCGGATTCGCGCAGGCCCTCGGGGCACCAGACGAACTCGCCGTCGGCGGTGTCGACGCCCAGGAAGGCGGCGTGCTCCTGGTGGTAGGCATCGGCGTCCGCGTCCCACCAGGACCGGTTCGCGGCCTCCGAGCCGGCGCTGTCGCGCCGCATGTCCGGCTTGGGGCGATAGGTCACGGGTGGGGCCCTCCCAGGGCGGTTTGCCCAGCTTGCACGCGGTGGAGTAGCCTGGACCTCGCGTGTGCCCATGCGTGCGCGATCTCGACCCAAACTACTAGCACCCTGTCCGGAGCAACTTACCCAATGCCCACCACCACCGTTACGTCCCCGCAGGTCGCCGTCAACGACATCGGCACCGCGGAGGACTTCCTCGCCGCGATCGACGCCACGATCAAGTACTTCAACGATGGCGACATCGTCGAGGGCACCATCGTCAAGGTCGACCGTGACGAGGTTCTGCTCGACATCGGTTACAAGACCGAGGGCGTCATCCCCTCCCGCGAGCTGAGCATCAAGCACGACGTCGACCCGTCCGAGGTCGTCAACGTCGGCGATGCCGTCGAGGCTCTCGTCCTCACCAAGGAGGACAAGGAAGGCCGCCTGATCCTGTCCAAGAAGCGTGCGCAGTACGAGCGCGCCTGGGGCACGATCGAGGAGCTCAAGGAGAAGGACGAGGCCGTCAAGGGCACCGTCATCGAGGTGGTCAAGGGTGGTCTCATCCTGGACATCGGCCTCCGCGGCTTCCTCCCGGCCTCGCTGGTCGAGATGCGTCGTGTGCGCGACCTCCAGCCGTACATCGGCAAGGAGATCGAGGCGAAGATCATCGAGCTCGACAAGAACCGCAACAACGTGGTCCTGTCGCGCCGTGCATGGCTCGAGCAGACCCAGTCCGAGGTCCGCAGCGAGTTCCTGCACCAGCTGCAGAAGGGCCAGGTCCGCAAGGGCGTCGTGTCCTCGATCGTCAACTTCGGTGCCTTCGTGGACCTGGGCGGCGTCGACGGCCTCGTGCACGTCTCGGAGCTGTCCTGGAAGCACATCGATCACCCGTCCGAGGTGGTCACCGTGGGCGACGAGGTCACCGTCGAGGTCCTCGACGTCGACCTGGACCGCGAGCGCGTCTCGCTGTCGCTCAAGGCGACCCAGGAGGATCCGTGGCGTCAGTTCGCCCGGACCCACGCCATCGGCCAGATCGTGCCCGGCAAGGTCACCAAGCTCGTCCCGTTCGGCGCGTTCGTCCGCGTCGAGGAGGGCATCGAGGGCCTCGTCCACATCTCGGAGCTGGCCGAGCGCCACGTCGAGGTCCCGGACCAGGTCGTCTCCGTCGGCGACGATGCGATGGTCAAGGTCATCGACATCGACCTCGAGCGTCGTCGTATCTCGCTGAGCCTCAAGCAGGCCAACGAGGACTACACCGAGGAGTTCGACCCGTCGAAGTACGGCATGGCCGACAGCTACGACGAGAACGGCGAGTACATCTTCCCCGAGGGCTTCGATCCCGAGACCAACGAGTGGCTCGAGGGCTTCGAGAAGCAGCGTGAGGAGTGGGAGGCCCGTTACGCCGAGGCCGAGCGTCGTCACAAGATGCACACCGCGCAGATGGAGAAGTTCGCGGCCGACGAGGCCGCCGAGGCCGCTGCCGGTGGTCCGGCCGCGGGTGGTGCGAACTACTCGAGCGAGTCGACCGGCGACCGTGGCGGCAACGACGCCCCGCAGAGCACCGGCGGTTCGCTGGCCAGCGATGCGCAGCTCGCTGCTCTCCGCGAGAAGCTGTCGGGCAACGCCTGATCCGCTTCACAGTTCGACGTCGAACGCCCCGCATCCTTATCTGGATGCGGGGCGTTCCCCGTTTCGAGGGTAGGGAGCAGTGGCGTCCGGGATGTTCTCAGCGGGGCAGCACGGGGGCGGATGCTCTCCCGCACCCGTCGCGCGCGGTCGCACCCTGCATGCCGGGTGCGCCGGCGCATTTCGGGTGCGGATGGATTCCCGCACCCGAAACGCCTGCCGCCAGAGCGCCCTCCGGCTCTAGTTGAGGCGTTCGCCCGAGTCCGGGTGGAACAGGTGCACCGCCGGTTCGACCTGCGCGAGCCGCAGGCCGTCGCCGATGCGGGCCTCCGTGCGGCGAGGGCAGCGTGCCACCAGGGTGACGGGGGCACCGTCGACGCCCGCCACGTCGGGGTCCTCCACGCGCGCGTAGACGTAGGTGTCGCTCCCGAGGTCCTCGAGGATCGCGACGGTGCCGGGCACGCCGGCGTCCGGACCGGCGAGACCGAGGCTCTCGGGGCGGATCCCGACGGTGACGCGGTCCAGGCCCGAGGTGCGGAGGGCCGCCTGCGCCTCCGCGTCGAGGTCGACGGTGCCGCCCGCCACAGCGATCGCCCCGTCGCGGACGGGCGCGGTGAACAGGTTCATCGCGGGCGAGCCGATGAAACCGGCGACGAAGGCGTTCTTGGGGCGGTCGTAGAGTTCGGCGGGCGTTGCGAACTGCTGCAGCACACCGAACTTGAGCACCGCGACCCGGTCGCCCATCGTCATCGCCTCCACCTGGTCGTGCGTGACGTACACCGTGGTCGTGCCGAGGCGCCGCTGGAGCGCGGCGATCTGCGTGCGCGTCTGCACCCGGAGCTTGGCGTCGAGGTTCGACAGCGGCTCGTCCATGCAGAACACCTGCGGCTCGCGGACGATGGCGCGCCCCATCGCGACGCGCTGCCGCTGGCCGCCGGACAGCCGGGCGGGCTTGCGGTCGAGGTACTCGGTGAGGTCCAGAAGCTTCGCGGCCTCGGCGACCTTCTGCTTGCGCTCGTCGAGCGGCACGCCGCGCATCTTCAGCGCGAAACCCATGTTCTCGCCGACCGTCTTGTTCGGGTACAGGGCGTAGTTCTGGAAGACCATCGCGATATCGCGGTCCTTGGGGGCCACGCCCACCATGCTGCGTCCGCCGATGGAGATGGCGCCGGAGTCGATCTCCTCCAGGCCGGCGAGCATGCGCAGAGCGGTCGACTTGCCGGAGCCCGACGGCCCGACCAGCACCACGAACTCGCCGTCGGCGATGTCGAGGTCGAGGGAGTCGACGGCGAGGGTCTCGGCGCCGGGGTAGACGCAACACGCCTTGTCGTAGGTGATGGAAGCCATGGTGTTCCTCCTGGGGATGGCGAGGGAGTGAGGCGCTACTTGATGGCGCCGAAGGACAGGCCGCGGACCAGCTTGTTCTGGGCGATCCACCCGCAGATGACCACGGGCAGGGCGGCCAGCACGGAGGCGGCGGAGAGCTTGGCCCAGAACAGGCCCTGCCCGGACATGAACCCGGTCAGTGCCACCGGCATGGTCTGGGCGTTGACCGCGGTGAGGTTCACCGCGAAGAAGAACTCGTTCCACGAGAAGATCACGCAGATCAGGGCGGTGGCGGCGATGCCGGGGGAGATGATCGGAAGGATCACCTCGCGCACCGAGGTCCACAGCCCGGCGCCGTCCATCCCGGCCGCCTCGAGCAGCTCGCTCGGAACCTCGAGGAAGAAGGACCGCATCATCCACACGGCGATGGGCAGGTTCATCGCGGTGTAGAGGATCACCAGCGTCCAGATGTTGTCGAGCATGCCGATCCGCCCGACGATCACGTACAGCGGGATGATCGCCGCGACGATCGGCAGCATCTTGGTGCTGATGAAGAAGAACAGCGCGTCCTGCGTCTTGCGGACCGGCCGTAGCGACAGGGCGAACGCCGCCGGTACGCCGAGCACCAGGACCAGCGTGGTCGAGAGGACCGTCGCGAAGACCGAGTTGAGCAGCGGGACCCCGATACCGGAGTCGAAGACGGCTGTGAACTGATCCAGCGTCGGCACGAAGAAGACGGTCGGCGGACGGGTGGCGGCGTCGCTCTCCTGCTTGAACGCGGTGAGCACCATCCACAGCACGGGGAAGAAGAAGCCGATGGCGATGATCCAGGTGAGCGCGGTCAGCGCGCCGCCCTTGGGGTCGCGCCGGCGGCGGGGAACGATGGTCGTGGACATCAGGCTGCTTCCTCTCCGGCGCCGAAACTCTTGAAGATCAGGCGGATCGCGAGTGTCGAGACGACGATCGTGCCGACCACGGTGACGACGCCCATGGCCGCGGCCTGGCCGATGTCGAACCCGAGGAAGGCGCGCTGATAGATGTAGAAGGGCAGGTTGGAGCTGGCGACGCCCGGCCCGCCCGAGGTCATCATGTAGACCGCGTCGAAGGTGTTGACCAGATAGATGGCGCCGAGGACGGCGCCGAGTTCGATGAACCGCCGCAGATGCGGCAGCGTCAGCTCGCGGAACAGCCGGAAGCTGGTGGCGCCGTCCACCCGGGCGGCTTCCTGCACGTCGCGCGGCATGGACTGCAGGCCCGCGAGGATCAGCAGCATCATGAACGGCGTCCACTGCCAGACGAGCTCGGCGATGACGGACGCGAGCGGGTACTCGCTGAGGAAGTCGACGTGAACACCGAAGGGGCTGAGGGCCCACGCCAGCAGGCCGTTGGTGGGGGAGAGCAGGCTGGTCTTCCAGAGCAGTGCGGCGGCGACCGGTGTGACCAGGAACGGAGTGATCAACAGCGTGCGAACCACGCCGCGCCCCAGGAACTTCCGGTCCAGCAGCAGTGCGAGAACAAGGCCGAGGATCACCGACAGCACGACGGTGCCGACGATGAGCAGCACGGTGTTGAGGGTGACCGTCCAGAACTGGGTGTCCCGGAAGACCTCGACGTAGTTGTTGAGCCAGTTGAACTTCCGTGATCCCGGCCGCACCAGGTTCCACGACTGCGTGGAGTAGTACAGCGTCACCAGGAACGGGATCTGGGTGACTATCACCATGAAGATCAGGGCGGGCAACAGCGGTCCGCGCCGGCGCCACGCCTCGGCGCGGGTGATCCGGTCGCGCTTGGAACGCAACGCGGTCGCCGGCCGCGCTGCGGGCGGCGTGCTGGTCGTGGTCATCGTGCTGCTCCCGTCCGGTCCTGGCTGTCGCGGTAGCTCTTCCCGACGACCTCGGCGTACTT
The DNA here is from genome assembly GCF_900103175.1 of Tsukamurella pulmonis. Classification (NCBI taxonomy): domain Bacteria; kingdom Bacillati; phylum Actinomycetota; class Actinomycetes; order Mycobacteriales; family Tsukamurellaceae; genus Tsukamurella; species Tsukamurella pulmonis. The sequence goes on along the minus strand of NZ_FNLF01000002.1, from coordinate 2,782,063 downwards.
CTGCGACTGGGCCAGGGCGTCGTCGACGGAGATCTGGCCGGCGATGGCGGCGCTGATCTGCTGGCTGACCCGGGTTCCGAGGTCCTGGAACTCGGGGATGGCGAGGAACTGGATGCCGGTGTAGGGCACGGGCTCCAGCGTCGGGCGGGACTGATCGGCGGCCAGCATCGAGTCGAGGGTCTGCTTGGCGAAGGTCGACGACAGTTCCTTGTAGGCGGGCAGCTCGTAGGTCGAGAGGCGGCTTCCCGGCGGTACCCGGCTCGGCCCCAGCTTGTCGGCGACGCCCGCGATGTACTGCTTGCTCGTCATCCAGGAGACGAACTTCCACGCGTCGTCGGTCCGCGTGCTCTTGGCCGGGATTCCGAGCGACCAGGTGTAGAGCCAACCGTTGCCGGACTTGGCCATCTTCGGCGCGGGGAGGTAGCCGACCTGGCCTGCGATCTTCGAGGTCTCCGGGCTCTCCAGCGACGAGACGGCCGCAGTGGAGTCGTACCACATGGCGGCCTGGCCCTGCGCCAACAGGTTTCCGCATTCCTGGAATCCGGTGGAGGCGGCACCGGCCTCGCCGTAGTTCCGGACGGTGTCGACGTAGAAGCGCACGGCGTCGCGCACCTGCGGCGAATCGAACTGCGGATTCCACTGCTCGTCGAACCAGCGGCCGCCGTAGGCGTTGATCACCGTGTTCAAGGGCGCGAGCACCTCACCCCAGCCGGGCTTGCCGCGCAGGCAGATCCCCGCCACGTCCCGCGAGTGCAGTCGGCGGGCGGCGTCGGCGACCTCGGGCCAGGTGGGCTCGGCGGGCAGCGTGATGCCCGCCTGCGCGAACATCTGCTTGTTGTACATGAGGAAGGAGGACTCGCCGTAGAAGGGGACGGAGTACATCCGGTCCTGGTACGAGAGCGCCTCGCGCAGCGTGGGGATGAAGTCGCCCGGGTCGTACGACGGGTCGCGATCCATCAGCGCGGACAGGTCGGTGAGCCAGCCGTTCTGCGCCCACATCCGGGTTTCGTAGTTGCTGATCATCACCACGTCGAACTCGCCACCCCCGGTGGAGACGGAGGCGGTGATCTTGGCCCGCGCCTCGTTCTCCGAGAGCGTGATGAACTTGAGCTTCACGCCGGGGTTGGCGCGCTCGAACTCGGGGGCCAGGCCCACCGCGTCCGTCATCTGCGAGTTCGACACCATGGCGACGGTGACGGCGGAACCGCCCCCGTCGGTGAAGACACCCGCTCCGGAGCAGCCGGCGAGCAGTGCCGTCACGGCGGCGAGGCCACCGGCGGCCGCGGCGCGGCGTCGTACGGATCTGCGGATCACGGTCATCCCTTCTGTTCGGCGAGCAGCCACTGCGCGGTGGGGCGGTCGGTGACCAGAGCGGTCGCGAAGCCGCCCCGCAGGGCGCCCAGGATCGATTCCCGGCGGTGCTCGCCGCCGGAGGTGAGAATCGCTGTGGGGCAGTGCCGGATGTCCTCCAGCGGTACCGAGACGGTGCGCTCGACGAGCGACGACGGGACCGGTGCACCGTCGAGCCCGTAGAACCGCCCGCCGATCTCGCCGACCGCCCCGAGCTCGTGCAGTTCGCTCAGGACCTCGGTGTCGATGTAGGCGCCCTCGAACAACGTGGTCGAGGTGGAGACGGATCCGACACCGAAGAGCATCACCTCGGCGGAGCGGCCCGCCGAGAGTGCCTGGGAGACGATGGAGTCGCGTTCCAGCGCGCGCACTGTGCCGGGATCGGCGAACAGCGGTGCCACCAGCCGGACCGGTCGCGCACCGAGGCGTTCGGAGAATCGGGCGAGGGCGTGATCGACGCCGGTGTGGTACTCGACGGAGGTCATCGAGCCGTCCATCTGGACCACCCGGGCACAGGCCGCGCCTCCGCCGAGCGCGTCCGCGACCGCGACCTGCTCGGGGCCCCAGGTGAAACCGAACGTGTCCGTGGGCTGCAGGCGGCGGGCGAGCAGGGAGGCTCCCGCGCGGCCGAGTGCGGCGTCGCCCGAAGGGGTTCCGTCGGCGTCCTCGGCGATGATCAACGCTTCGGCGAGCCCGAACGCCGCCTCCAGGTCGCGCTCGAGGTCGGGATGGATGGAGCCGGCGAGGTGGGCGGGTGCTGCGACGGTGACGGTGACGAGGCCCTGGGCGCGGGCGCGGGCGACGAGGCGGCCGGCCGTGGGGCGGGAGACGCCGAGCCGCTCGGCGATCTGGGCCTGGGTGAGGCCCTCGAGGTGGTACATGGTGGCCGCGCGGACCAGGAGGCGCAGGTCGTGGCCGGGCTCCCCGGGTGTGCGCTGTGGTGAGGTCACGCGATACTCCGTCGTCTCGTGAGCAAATGCTCACTAGCGGTGATTCTGCTCACTACGCTAACATCGGGGGTGTGACCCAGGCAACAGTTTCGAGTGAAATGCGCGCCAGCGTGCTGCACCCCGGGGGCCGGATGGCCCTCGAGTCGAGACCCGTTCCGACGCCCGACCCCGGCGACGTGCTGGTCCAGGTCGCGGCCGTCGGCGTGTGCGGCTCCGACACCCACTACCTGCGCCACGGCCGGATCGGCGAGTTCGTGGTGACCGCTCCGATCGTGCTCGGGCACGAGGCGTCGGGGCGGATCGTGGCCGTCGGCGCCGGCGTCCCCGACGAGCGGATCGGCGAGCGCGTGTCCATCGAGCCGCAGCGCCCCGACCCGCACAGCCCGGAATCGCTGCGCGGCGAGTACAACCTCTGCCCGGCCATGCGGTTCTACGCGACGCCGCCGGTCGACGGTGCCCTCGCCGAGTACGTGACCATCGGATCCGCCTTCGCGCACGCCGTCCCGGACTCGGTGTCGGATGAGGCCGCGGCGCTGTTCGAGCCGCTCTCCGTGGGGATCGCCGCTATGCGGAAGGCGGCCGTCGGCCTCGGCGGCTCGGTGCTCATCGCCGGCGCGGGCCCGATCGGCCTGCTGAGCGCGCAGGTCGCGCGCGCATCCGGGCTGACGCGGATCGTGGTGACCGACCCCGACCCCCTGCGGCGCGCCGCGGCCGAAAGGTTCGGCGCCACGCGCACCGTCGACCCCGGAACGGAGTCGCCCGCAGTCGGCGACGGCTTCGACGCCTTCGTCGACGCGTCGGGGGCGCCCGCCGCGATCCGTGCCGGCATCCCCGCCGTCCGCCCCGGCGGCCGGGTCGTGCTGGTCGGGATGGGCGCGGACGACCTGGAACTGCCCGTCTCTCTGATCCAGTCCCGAGAGCTACTCCTCACCGGCGTCTTCCGCTACGCGAACACCTGGCCGACCGCCATCGCGCTCGCGGCGAGCGGCCGCGTCGACCTCGACGGCATGGTCACGGGGCGTTTTCCGCTCGACCGCGCCGAGGACGCGCTCAACGCCGACCGCGAGCCGGGCAGCATCAAGGCCGTCGTCCATCCCGGCCGCGCCGGAACCGAACCGCAAGAGGAGCTGTGATGAGCGCACCCATCGACCTCACCCCGGCCGCCCTGCCCGCGATCACGGGAGCGTCCGTACCGGCCTACGACCGCGCCGTACTGCGGCCCGGCATCGTCCACTTCGGCGTCGGCGGCTTCCATCGCGCCCACCAGGCCGTCTACCTCGACCGGCTGCTCGCGGCCGGCCCGGACGCGGCGAGCTGGGGCATCTGCGGCGTCGGGCTCCGGCCCGCCGACGCGGCGATGCGCGACGCCCTCGTCCCGCAGGGCGGGCTCTACACGCTCACGCTCAAGCACCCCGACGGGGCCGTGGAGACCTCCGTCGTCGGGGCGATCGTCGATTACCTGTACGCCCCCGACGATCCCGAGGCGGTGATCGAGCGGCTCGCGGCGGCCGAGACCCGCATCGTCTCCCTCACCATCACCGAGGGCGGCTACAACTTCTCCGCGGCCACGGGGGAGTTCGACGCCGAGAATCCGGACGTCCGAAACGATCTCGAGCCGGGTGCGGCGCCCCGCACCGTCTTCGGCTACGTCACGGAGGCCCTGCGCCGGCGGCGCGACCGCGGCGTCCCGGCGTTCACCGTCATGTCGTGCGACAACATCGAGGGCAACGGGCACGTCGCGCAGCGCACCTTCACCGCCTACGCCCGCCTCGCCGATCCCGGACTCGCGGACTGGATCACCGAGCACGTGCGCTTCCCCAACTCGATGGTCGACCGGATCACCCCCGCGACCCCCGACGGCCTGCGCGCCGAGGTCGCGGCGCGGGCGGACGTCGACGACCGCTGGCCCGTGGTCGCCGAGCCGTACACCCAGTGGGTGCTCGAGGACGCTTTCGGCGCAGGTCGGCCGCGATTCGAGGAGGCGGGCGTCCAGGTGGTCGACGACGTCGCGCCGTACGAGCTGATGAAGCTGCGACTGCTCAACGCGGGACACCAGGCGCTGGGGCACTTCGGCCGACTGCTGGGTTACGAGTACGTCCACGACGCGGCCGCCGATCCGCACGTGCGGGAGCTGCTCCGGCGGTACATGCAGGAGGAGGGCAGGCCCACGCTGCGCCCCGTGCCGGGCATCGATCTCGACGACTACATCGACACGCTGCTCGAGCGGTTCTCCAACCCCGCCATCGCCGACACGGTCGCGCGGCTGTGCCAGGACGCCTCGGATCGTATCCCGAAATGGCTCGTGCCCGTGATCGTCTCGCGCCTCGACTCCGGTGCCGCGGCGCCCCTCGCCGCGGCCGTCGTCGCGGCCTGGACCCGCGGCTGCGAGGGTTTAGACGATGCCGGCGCCCCGATCGTGCAGGCCGACCGCGAGGCGGACGCGCTCGCCCGGCGCGCCCTGGCCTCGCGCACGGAGCCGCTCGCCTTCGTCGCGGCGCCGGACCTGTTCGGCGATCTCGCCGACCGCCCCGGGTTCACCGAGCCGTACCTGGCTGCGCTGACGGCGTTGCGCGCGTCGGGCGCACGCGCCGTGCTGCAGGAGTTGCTCGCACGCTAGACCCGCTGCCGCTCAGGGGCGGTCGAGCACCAGCGCTGCCGCCTCCCGGTAGCGCGCGTAGACCGCCGGGGTGGGATCGGCCGTCCGGGACTCGGCGCTCGGGCGCGACCACTCCGGCGGAGTGCCGTCGCCCCCGAGCGCCCACGCCGCCTGCCGTGCGGCCCCGCGGGCCACGTACTCGCCGTCCGCGGGGAAATCGACGGCGCGACCGAAGATCGCGGGGGCGATGTCGCGCACCGCGCGCGACCGGCCGCCGCCGCCCACCACCAGGATGCGCTCGACCGCCGTCCCCTGCTCGGCGATCGCGTCGAGGCAGAACTGCAGGGAGCAGAGCAGGCCCTCGACGGCGGCGCGGGCGATGTTCTCCCGGGTGAGGTTCGTGCCGGTCACGCCCTGCAGCGAGCCGGTGGCGTCCGGCAGGTTGGGGGAGCGCTCGCCGGCGAAGAAGGGAACCAGGACCAGGCCCTCCGCGCCGGGCGGCGCGGCCAGCGCGAGCCGCGCGAACTCCCCGAGGTCCGCCCCCAGCATCCGCGCGGTCGCGGCCAGGACCGGGGCACCGTTGAGGGTGCACACCAGCGGCAGATGGTGCCCCGTCGCATCGGCGAAACCCGCGACGATGCCCGACGGGTCGCGCGGCGCGGTCGGCGTCACGGCGCTCACGACGCCCGATGTGCCGAGCGAGACGATGCAGTCGCCGGGCCGGGCATCGAGTCCGAGTGCGGCGCCGGCATTGTCGCCCGTACCCGCACCGAGCAGCGTTCCCCGGCGGAGCGGGCCGTCGTCGGCGACGACCGGTACGGACTCGGCGGGGCCGAGCACTCGGGGGAGTGCCGGCCGCCGGCCGCGCAGCGCGAGTTCGAGGAGGTCCGTGCGGTATTCGCCGGTCGCGGCACTGAAGTAGCCGGTGCCCGAGGCGTCCGATCGATCCGTCGCGAGGGTGTCGAGTCCGCCGCCGCCGAGCCGCCAGGTCAACCAGTCGTGCGGGAGGCAGACGGCGGCCGTCGCGTCGGCGTGTCCGGGTTCCGCATCGGCGAGCCAGCGCAGTTTCGCGGCGGTCACGGCGGCCACGGGGACCACCCCCACCGCGTCGGCCCACCCGTCCGTCCCGCCGAGGTCGTCGATCAGCTGATCCGCCGCGGCCGCGGACCGGGTGTCGTTCCACAGCAGCGCGTCCCGCACGACGGCGCCGTCCCGGTCGAGGCACACCATGCCGTGCTGCTGGGCGCCCACCGAGGCGGCGGCGACGTCGTCGAGGCCGCCCGCGTTCCGCGCGGCCACGGTGAACGCCTCGAGCCACGCGGTGGGGTCGATCTCGGTCCCGGGCGGGTGCGGAGCGGAGCCGGAACGGACGACCTCGCCCGAATCCGCATCGCACACCACGACCTTGCAGGACTGGGTGGACGAATCGATTCCGGCGACGAGGGGCATGGCCGCGATCATCGCAGACGCCGACGCGGCGCATGCACGTATCGCCATGGTGATCTTTGACAATGGTTTTCATCAGTGATTAGAAATGCCGTCATGTCCCAGCGCCTGCGTCTTGCCGTCCCCCTGCTCACCGCCGCCCTGCTCGCCGCTGGATGCGGCTCGTCCCAGCCGGATCCCGCGCCGTCGTCCGCGGCGTCCGACACCGATGCCCCCGGCGGCGCCACCGAAGCGCGACGTGCGGCACCGCGCCTCGCGGTGACCTACGAGGGCGGCGTGCAGATCCTCGACGCCGCCACGTTCGAGCGCGTAGCGGACTTCCCGGGCGAGGGCTACCTCCGGGTCAATCCCGCCGGCGACGGCCGGCACGCCTTCCTCTCCGAGGGGGACGGCTTCCGCCTGCTCGACCTCGGTTCCTGGTCCGCGCCCCACGGTGATCACCAGCACTTCTACACCGCGACGCCCCGTCGTACCGACATCCGCATCGCGGCACCCGAACCCGGCCACGTGGTACGGCACGACGGTCGGACCGTGCTCTTCTCCGACGGCACCGGTGAGGTCACGTCGATCGCCTCGGACGCGGTCGGCGACCCGAACGCGCCGCGCACCACCTACACCGCTCCGAAGGCGCATCACGGCGTCGCGGTCGAGCGTGCGGACGGCTCGATGCTCATCACCCTCGGCGACGAGAAGACCCGCACGGGCGTCGCGATCCTCGACAAGGACCGCAAGGAGATCGCCCGCAACGAGCAGTGCCCCGGCGTGCACGGGGAGGGAGCGGCCGAGGGCGGTGCGGTCCTCTTCGGCTGCGAGGACGGCGTGCTCATCGTGCGCGGGAACGACATCGTCAAGACGGCGGCGCCGACGCCCGGCTACGCCCGCACCGGCAACGTCGCGGCCACCGAGGCGCACGCCGTGGTCCTCGGCGACTACAAGGTGGACAAGGCCGCCAAGCCCGAGCGCCCCACCCGGGTCAGCCTCATCGACACCCGCACCGGCGCGATGAAGCTCGTCGACCTGCCCGCCTCGTACAGCTTCCGCTCGCTCGCGCGGGGCCAGTTCGGCGAGGCGCTGGTGCTCGGCACCGACGGAACGCTGCGCATCCTCGATCCCGAGACCGGTGCGGTCGCGCGCGAGGTGAAGGCGACGGCCCCCTGGACCGAGGATGCGAACTGGCAGGAGCCGCGCCCCGCGGTCTTCACCCTGGGCTCCACCGCCTTCGTCACCGAGCCCGCGACGAAGACGATCGTCGCGATCGACGTTCCGACGGGCAAGGAGCTCCGGCGCGGCACTCTCGAGCACACCCCCGACGAGGTGTCGGGCGTCACCGGGGTGAGCGCCACTCACTAGTCTGAGGGCATGTTGCGGATCGGACTCACGGGTGGCATCGGCGCGGGCAAGTCGACGGTGGCGAAGGAACTCGCGGCCCTCGGCGCCGTGATCGTGGACGGCGACAAGATCGCCCGCGAGGTGGTCGAACCCGGGACTCCCGGTCTCGCCGCGCTCGTCGAGGCCTTCGGGGATGACATCCTCGCCGAGGACGGCAGTCTCAACCGGCCCGCTCTCGCGGCGATCGCCTTCTCCGACGACGAGTCCCGCGCGAAGCTCAACGCGATCACCCATCCGCTCGTGGGCGCGCGCTCGGCCGAGCTGATCGAGGCCGCCGGGCCGGACGCCGTGATCGTGCAGGACATCCCGCTCCTCGTGGAGAACAAGGTGGCGCCGATGTTCCACCTCGTCATCATCGTGTGGGTCGACGAGCAGGAGCGGATCCGCCGGCTGGTCGGCTCGCGCGGCATGGCGGAGGACGACGCCCGCGCCCGCATCGCCGCCCAGGCCACCGACGAGCAGCGGCGCGCCGTCGCCGACGTCTGGCTCGAGAACACCGGCACCGAAGAACAGACGCGGGCGGCGGTGCGTGCCCTGTGGGCCGAGCGGATCGCGCCGTTCGCCGCGAACGTCGCCGCGCACCGTCCGGCCGAGGGCGCACCGCTTCTCGACGATCCGGCGTACGGCGAGCGGCTCACGAACCGCCTGTGGGTCGCGCTCGGCGCGAAGGCCTCCGCCGTCACGGCCGACGGTGCCGCCGCCACCGTCGTGCTCGCCGACGGAGTCGAGGAGCCGGCGGTGACGGACGTGCTGGCCGACGCCGGCTTCGCCCCCGTGGGGGCGGGGGAGTACCGCGGCAGCGACCCCGGCCGGGCGGTGACGGTCCGGGTCCGCGCTCACGACAGCGCGAAGTAGTCCCGCGCGTCGAGCGAGGCCAAGGGCGTCCACCGAGGCACCGGACGGTCCGCGGCGGCACCGTCCGGCTCGGCGGCGACCTCCGCGGCCCCGAAGTCCTGGAGGATGAGCACGGTGTTCGGCTCGTTGTCGACCAGGACGGCCAGGGCGTAGAGCGCCGCGAGCACGTGCACGCAGAACGTGCTGCGGGCGCGGCACGAGCAGTCCGCCGCCTCGAGTGCCGGGGCCGGATCGTGCCCCTCCGCCCGGGCCGCGGCGAGCACCGCGTCGTCCGGCTCGGGGCGTGCGCCGAGAGCCTTCCGGAGCGCGGCGACGGTGGCGGGTGCCATGGCCGCGAACTCGAGGTGCGCGATCGACGCCTCACCGCCGCGGTGAATCCGGGCGGTCACCTGTCGACCGTCGATCTCGAGGCCTACGCCGCCGTTGCGGGCGATCATGCGGGCGCGCGGGGCGTGCGTGTTCGGGGTGCGGGCGGTGATCGGCTCGGCGATGCGCACGATCGCGGCGCCGAAGGCGGTGAATCCGAAGGTGAAGACTGCCATCAGGCCTCCCGGTTGCGTCGAAGGACGTCGAGCAGTCGCTCGTCGTCGAGGGCCGCGAGGCTGGTCACGATCCCGTCGTCGTCGGCGTGCACGCCGAGAAGTGCCTTGCGGCGGTGCATCTCATCGATGTGCTCCTCGATCGTGGTCGCGGTGGTCAGCGTGGTCACGGTGACCGGGCGGTCCTGGCCGATGCGGTGCGCGCGGTCGGTCGCCTGCGCCTCGACCGCGGGATTCCACCACCGGTCGTAATGGATCACCTCGGTGGCGCGGGTCAGAGTGAGGCCCGAGCCGCCGGCCTTGACGCTGATCACGAGGACGGGCGGGCCGTCACCCGACTGGAAGCGGTCGCCGATCGCCGTCCGTTCGGTGGGCGCGAGGCCGCCGTGGAAGAAGGGCACCGTGGCGCCGACGATGCGTGACGCCGCCCGCGCAAGGAGCTCACCCGTCTCGCGGTACTGGGTGAAGACGAGCGTCGCGCGGCCCGCGGCGACATTGGCCTCGAGGATCTCCAGGGCGACGTCGAGCTTTCCGGAGCGCCCCGGTTCGGCCTCGGCGGTGCCGCCGCCCTGCAGGTCCGGGTGGTTGCAGATCTGTTTGAGCGCGGTGAGCACCGCGAGCAGCCGGCCGTGACGCGCGAGACCGGAGCCGAAGCCGTCGTCGGCCGCCCGTGCCAGGCAGGCGTCGTAGCGGCGCGCCTGCTCGTCGGTCAGGTCGCACAGGACGGGGTTGTCGAGCTTGGGCGGCAGCGCGCCGGCGGCGCGTTCCTTGGTGCGGGCCAGCATCACCGGCGAGACGGCGGCGCGCAGGCGACGCAGCGCACCGTCGTCGCCCGCCGCGACGGCCCGCGTGAACCGGCGCCGGAACACCGCCTTGACCGGGAAGAGCGACGGCGTGATCACCCGCAGGATCGCCCACAGGTCGTCGAGAGAGTTCTCGATGGGCGTGCCCGTCAGCGCGATCCGGGCGCGGGCGTCGAGGGCCTTCGCCGCGCGGGAGACCTGGGTGCGCGGGTTCTTCAGTGCGTGCGCCTCGTCGAAGACCACGGCGGCCCAGGCGGTCTCGGCGAGCTCGACCGCGGAGAGCCGCAGTCGGGCGTACGAGACGACCGTGACGCGATCGGCCAGGCCTGGTGCGAACCGCGCGATCTCGCGGCGCCAGTTGGTGATCACGCTCGTGGGGCAGACCACGAGGCAGGGCCCGTCGCCGAGCAGCGAGAGAGCGGAGATCGCCTGCAGGGTCTTGCCGAGGCCCATCTCGTCCGCGAGCAGGGCGCCGCCGTACAGGTGCACCGCGCGCAGCAGCCACGCGACGCCCGCGACCTGGTAGGGCCGTAACACGGCGTCGACCTCGAGCGCGTCCTCCAGGGCGGCGGACTGCGCGTAGGCCGTCGCGGCGTAGTCGGCCGTGGTGACCGCGGTGCCGGTGGGGTCGGGTTCGGCGTGGGCGGCGATGGGCAGGAGTGCGGAGCCGCCCGCGGACACGGTGGCCCACGCCGCGTGGGAGGCGGACCGCCGGGTGCCGGGCGGGAGCGCTCCGACGTCGACGAGGTCGCAGCGGACGTCCGCGACGGCGAGCGCACCGTCGACCGGCAGGACGAGGGGGAGGGCGGTCCCGCGCGCGGGATCGTCGGGGTGGTGCGAGGACCAGAGGGCGAACTGATGCAGATCGGGGAGGTACGTGACTTCGAGGCTCAGGGTGCGTCCTTCGCAGGAGTCCAATAGGGTACGTTGTACGGAGTACGCGAAACAGTGTACATCGTACGGAGAAAAGGTGCCAATGACTCCCGAAGACGAGGGCAGGGCGCTGGTCAGGCTGCTGTGGCGGTCGGAGACCGGCGAGCCCGTTCGCGCCCGGAAGGGCCCCAAGCAGCGGCTCACGGTCGACGAGATCGTGGACTCCGCCATCGCCCTCGCCGACGCCGAGGGGCTCGCCGCGGTGACCATGCGCGCCCTCGCGGGGCGGCTGGGCATCGGCCCGATGAGCGTCTACACCTACGTGCCGACCCGGGACGTCCTCGTCGCACTCATGGTCGACGCAGTCGCCCTTGCGCAGGCGCCCGTCGCGCCCTCCTCGACGGTGCGCGCGTCGCTCGCCGCCGCCGTGCGCGCGCGCCGCGAGGAGTACCTGGCGCATCCGTGGCTGCTCGACGCCCCCTCGTGGCGCGACGTGCTCGGGCCGGGACGGCTGAGCCACTACGAGGCTCAGCTGGGGCTGATCGAGGAGCTCCCCATCGGGGACATCGAGCGCGATTGGCTGCTCGTGCTTCTCGAGAGTTTCGCGGCGGGCGCCGCTCGCAGCTCCGGCGCACGCGGTGCGGCGTCGCGCCCGTTGACCGACGCGCAGTGGTGGGAGGTCGTGGGGCCCGAGCTCGCGGCGGTCATGCCCGCCGGGCGGTTCCCGCTGGCCGGGCGCGTGGGCACGGCCGTGGGGGAGCACTACAGTGCGCCCGGCGACCCCGATGCGGGATTCGAGCTGGGGCTCGACGTGCTGCTCGACGGCATCGAAGCGCGTGTCCCGGGGATGCGCCGGGGTGACGTCACCGCCAGGTGACCGGCGCGCCCTCGGCGGCGAGCCAGGCGTCCACGCTGTGCCCGTGCGCGGCGGTGCCGGCGACGGCGCGGGTGGCGGCGTACAGCGCCCGCTCGGCGTCCCGTGCGCCGAGCAGGTCGGCGGCGGAGGCGGCGAGCAGCTCGTCGACGTCGATGAGCTCGATCGGACGGCCGGGGTGCTCGACGAGATCGAGGTACCAGTCCTCGGTGTGCCAGCGGTCCCCGTCGCGCCACACCCGCGCGACGTCGAGGTAGACGCGCTGGTCGCGCTCGTGGCCGGGAGTGAAGTGGAAGATCGTCGCGCGCAGGTCCAGCGCCGGCAGCAGCCACGACTCGATCGCATCGAACTTCGGGTGATCCGCGTGGCGGAACAGGTACAAGCCGAAGGGCGTCTCCCGGAACTCCTCGACCTCGCGGACGAAGCCCTTGGGGTCGGTGTTCGTCAGCGCCGGCGGGTCGAAGACCTCGCGCTTGGGCGGATGGATCGCGCCGTCGTCGATCTCCGCGTCCGCCGCCGGCCGCAGGACGAGGGTGACCTCCGTGCGGCCCCGCGGACGCCCGACGACCGCGCCCGAGGGGCGGAAACCGTGGCGCCGCAGCAGCGCCGCCAGCTCCGCGTCGTGCGTGCGCACCAGGATGCCGTCGAGGCCCTCCGCGCGCTCCCGCGCACCGTCGAGCAGCGCCGGCACCGCGTCCTCCGCGGCGTCGAGCACCGTTAGGTCCAACCATCCGCTGCGCACGGCACCGAGCGCCGCGGCCCCGTCGACGGTGAGCTCGAAGGTCACGTCCGCGTCCATTCGTCCACGATACGACGCCTCGCTAGGATTCCCGGGTGCCTCAGTACTCCCTCCTGCCCGCGCCCGCCGCCAACCGCGTCTACGCCGAGGCGACCGCCTCGATGGTGCGCGCCGAACTGACGGTCCTCAGCAGGGCCGCGCTCGGCGGGCGGATCGGCCCCGTCGAGAGCGCGACGATCGCGGGAGTCGAGCACCTGGTCTTCGAGGCCGACGAGCTCACCGAGCGCGACCTCGGTTTCCTGGGGCTGACCTCGGCGTTCTACGCGCTCTTCGCGCACGAGGGTGAGTTGCTGCGGCCCGTCGCGGTGCCGTCGCCGGACCGCTACCCGTCGGACCTGCTGACCATCCTCAAGTACCAGGGCAAGACGAACGAACAGTTCACCCGGCTCGTGCTGAACGTGACCGCCGCTTCGACCGCGCGACCCGAGGGCGTGCTCGACGGGACGCTGCGCGTGCTCGACCCGGTGTGCGGGCGCGGCACCACGCTGAGCCAGGCCGTCATGTACGGCCTCGACGCGGTGGGCATCGACGTCGACGTCAAGGACTTCGAGCTCTACAGCTCCTTCTTCACCACCTGGCTCAAGGACCACCGGTTCAAGCACACCGCGTCGACCACGCCGGTGCGCCGGGAGAAGTCGGTGATCGCCAAGAAGTACGAGGCGGCCTTCGCCGCCGACAAGGCGGACTACCTGGCGGGGCGGAAGCAGTCGCTGACCTGCTACGCGGCTGACACCATGCTGACCTCGCAGTTGATCCGGCCCGGCACCGTCGACGTGATCGTGGGCGACCTGCCGTACGGCGTGCAGCACGGCAGCCGCGGACCCCGCGGCCTCGTGCGCGACCCGCTCGAGCTGCTGGCCGGTGCGCTGCCGGGGTGGGCGAGCCGGCTGCGCACCGGCGGCGCGATCGGACTCGCGTGGAACGTCCGCGTCGCGCCCCGCGATCGCGTCGCCGACGCCCTCGCCGCCGCCGGCCTGACGGTGCTCGACGGTCCCGGCTACGACGACCTGCGGCACCGGGTGGACCGGGCGATCACCCGCGATGTGATCGTCGCGCGCAGGGACTGAGCCGCGCGCCGGTCGCGGCGAACTTGTCGGTGGGTCGGCCTACCCTGGTGGTATGGCATTCGCGGCAGAGCAACCGGTGGTGGCGCACTCCGAGCACCGGCCGATCGGGGAGATCGAGCGGGCGGCGGCGGAGTTCACCGTTGTCAGTGAGTACGAGCCGGCGGGCGACCAGCCCGCCGCCATCGCCGACCTCGAACGTCGCCTGAAAGCGGGCGAGCGGGACGTGGTGCTGCTCGGCGCCACCGGTACCGGTAAATCGGCCACCACCGCGTGGCTGATCGAGAAGGTGCAGCGCCCCACGCTGATCATGGCACCGAACAAGACGCTGGCCGCACAGCTGGCGAACGAACTGCGGGCCATGCTGCCGAACAACGCGGTCGAATACTTCGTCTCCTACTACGACTACTACCAACCCGAGGCGTACATCGCGCAGTCGGACACGTACATCGAGAAGGACTCGTCGATCAACGACGACGTGGAGCGCCTGCGGCACTCGGCCACCTCGTCGCTGCTGTCCCGGCGGGACGTGGTCGTGGTCGCGTCCGTCTCGTGCATCTACGGCCTCGGCACCCCGCAGAGCTACCTGGACCGCTCCGTGCAGCTGGAGGTGGGCCAGGAGGTCGATCGCGACGCGCTGCTGCGCCTGCTCGTGGACGTGCAGTACAACCGCAACGACACCGCCTTCACCCGCGGATCCTTCCGCGTCCGGGGCGATACCGTCGAGATCATCCCCTCGTACGAGGAGCTCGCGATCCGGATCGAGTTCTTCGGCGACGAGATCGAAGCGCTGTACTACCTGCACCCGCTCACGGGCGACACGGTGCGCCAGGTCGACAACCTGCGCATCTTCCCGGCCACCCACTACGTCGCCGGCCCGGAACGGATGGCCCGCGCGATCGAGGGCATCGAGGCCGAGCTCGAGGAGCGGCTCGCCGAGTTCGAGCGGCAGGGCAAGCTGCTCGAGGCGCAGCGCCTGCGGATGCGCACCCAGTACGACGTGGAGATGATGCGGCAGGTCGGATTCTGCTCCGGCATCGAGAACTACAGCCGCCACATCGACGGGCGTGAGGCCGGTTCGGCGCCGGCCACCCTGATCGACTACTTCCCGGAGGACTTCCTCCTGGTGATCGACGAGTCGCACGTGACCGTGCCGCAGATCGGGGCCATGTTCGAGGGCGACGCCTCCCGCAAGCGCAACCTGGTGGACTTCGGGTTCCGGCTGCCGTCGGCGGTCGACAACCGCCCGCTCACGTGGGAGGAGTTCGAAGGCCGGATCGGGCAGACGGTGTACCTGTCGGCGACGCCGGGCCAGTACGAGCTCGGGCAGACCGGCGGCGAGTTCGTCGAGCAGGTGATCCGCCCCACCGGCCTCGTCGATCCGCAGGTGATCATCAAGCCCACCAAGGGCCAGATCGACGATCTCATCCACGAGATCCGCGAGCGCACCGAGCGGGACGAGCGCGTGCTCGTCACCACCCTCACCAAGAAGATGGCAGAGGACCTGACCGACTACCTGCTCGAGGCCGGCATCCGGGTCCGCTACCTGCACAGCGACATCGATACGCTGCGCCGCGTCGAACTGCTCCGCCAGCTGCGGCTCGGCGAGTACGACGTGCTCGTGGGCATCAACCTGTTGCGGGAGGGTCTCGACCTGCCCGAGGTGTCGCTCGTGGCGATCCTCGACGCGGACAAGGAGGGCTTCCTCCGTTCCACCACGTCGCTGATCCAGACGATCGGTCGCGCGGCCCGCAACGTCTCGGGCGAGGTGCACATGTACGCCGACAAGGTCACCGATTCGATGCGTGTCGCGATCGAGGAGACCGAGCGTCGCCGCGAGAAGCAGATCGCCTACAACAAGGAGATGGGGGTCGATCCGAAGCCGCTGCGCAAGAAGATCGCCGACATCCTCGACCAGGTGTACACGGAGGCCGACGACACGGAGCAGGCGATCGGTGGATCCGGTCGCAACGCCAGCCGTGGGCGGCGCGCGCAGGGCGAGCTGCGTTCGTCGGCGGTGAGCGCCGGGGTGTACGAGGGGCAGGACGTCAAGTCCATGCCGCGCGCCGAGCTCGCGGATCTGATCTCCGAGCTCACCGACCAGATGATGCACGCCGCGCGTGAGCTGCAATTCGAGCTCGCGGGCCGTATCCGTGACGAGATCGCCGATCTGAAGAAGGAACTCCGCGGAATGGATGCGGCCGGTTTGCAATGACCTGCGAATCGGGGGACGCAGCCCACACTGGTGTGTTCCCTGCCGCAAACTGCCTGTTCCCGGGGACAATGAGGCTATTGTGTCGGAGAAGTATTGCTAGGACGTTCCCATGGCAGAACTCCGCTGGAGAAACGTAGAGAAAGAGGAGACTCGATGAGTGGCTACAGCACGATCGTCGTCGGCACCGACGGCTCGGAGTCGTCGCTGCGCGCCGTGGAGCGCGCCGCTGCGCTGTCCGGTGACGCGAAGCTGGTGATCGCCTGCGCGTTCCTGCCGAGCGAGGGTGCCGACCCGGCCGCCGCCGACATCCTGGGTGCCGACGCGTACCAGCTGCAGGGTGCGAACCCGGTCAACGACATGCTGCGCACCGCCGAGGGGCGTGCGATCAAGGCCGGTGCCGCCAACGTCGAGAAGCGGGCCATCAAGGGGCAGCCGGTCGACGCGCTGCTGGACCTGGTCAAGTCGCTGCCGGAGCCTGCCCTGCTGGTCGTGGGCAACAAGGGCATGAACTCGCTCACCGGCCGCCTGCTGGGCTCGGTGCCCTCGGACGCCGCCCGCAAGACCTCCGTGGACATCCTCATCGTCCACACCACGTAGTACCGGCCTCAGGCCTCCAGAGCGCGCAGCGCGCGCGGTAGCGACCCGGACGTGACCACGGTCAACGTCTGGGTCGCTCGCGTCAGGGCCACATACAGGTCCCGCAGGCCCCGGTCGAACTCCACCTCCGCCGGTTCGCCCACGATCAGCGCCGGCTCCACGACGATCACGTGATCGAACTCGAGGCCCTTGGAGTCGCGCACGCTCATGACCCGCACGTGCGGAGCCGTCAGGCGTCGCAGCGGTGCCACCAGTTCCGACGGTGCCAGCACCGCCGTCAGGCGGTCGTCCTCGCGCGGCAGCTCGGCACGCACGGCCTCGACGAGCGGGCGGTCACCGTCGACCCGCACCAGGCGCGGCGGTTCCGCGCCCGAGCGCACGGACGTGGGCGGCGACAGCGCGGGATCGATCTCGGCGAGGACGTCGGCCGCGAGATCCATGATCTCCTCGGGCGTGCGGTAGTTCACCGTCAGCTCGGCCACGGTGAACCGGCCCGGCACGTACGGGTCCAGCGCCGCGCCCCAGCTCGTCATCCCGGCGGCATCGCCGGTCTGCGCGGTATCGCCCACCAGCGTCATCCACCGGTTCGGGCTGCGCCGCATCAGCATTCGCCAGGCCATCGCCGAAAGCTCCTGCGCCTCATCGACGATGATGTGCCCGAAGGTCCAGGTGCGGTCCTCGCGAGCGCGATCGGCGGTGGTGTTGAACTCGCGCACCGTCTGCCGCTGGGCCAGCTGCTCGGCGTCGATCAGGTCGTAGGCCATGAGGATCTCGGCATCGAACTCGTCGTCGAGATCCTGTGGGGCCGAACCGGTCAGGATGTCGAGCGCCTCCTGAGCCTCCTCCAGCCGCTGGCGCCACTGCCGTTCCGCCTCATCGGCGTCCGCGTCGTCATCGCCCAGGAACTCGGCGATCTCGTCGAGCAGCGGCGCGTCGGCGGGGGAGAAGACGGGCTTGCCGTCCGGCCCCGTCGCGACCTCGCGGCGCAGCTCCGCCCGTTCGGCGTCCGTGAGATCGGGGGCCGCCTCGGCGAGCCGGTCCTCATCGCGCAGCAGCTCCGTCAGGACGCGCTGCGGGGTGAGCGCCGGCCACAGCTGATCGAGCGCGCCCAGCACCTCGCGATCCTGCGCGAGCTCGTCGCGGATGTCCGAGATGTCGGTGCGCGAGAGCAGCATCGAGTCGTCCACGACCGACGAGCCGATGGTCTCCGCGTGCTGCGCGGCGAGGGCGTCGAGCGCCGACTGCCGGAAGATCGCCCGGGCCGTGTTGTGCGGCCGGCGCGAGGAGCGTGCGCGGCCTCGGGCCCGAGTCGCGATCTTCTTGTCCAGCGTGAGCGGGTAACCGTCGAACTTCAGCACGATCGGCTCGTCCGGCACGCTCTGCCAGCCGCGCACCGCCTGCTTGCACACCTCGACCATCGCGGTCGAGCCCTTGAGCCGGGAGGCCGCGGCGGTGTCCTCCAGCGTCGCGATCACGCCGGGGAACAGGTCGCCGATCGTGCTGAGCAGGACGCCGGTCTCGCCCAGGCTGGGGAGCACCTGGCTGATGTAGTTCAGGAAGGTCTCGTTCGGCCCGACGATGAGTACGCCGGTGCGGGAGAGGTTTTGGCGGTAGGTGTAGAGCAGGTACGCGGCGCGGTGCAGCGCGACGGCGGTCTTGCCCGTACCGGGCCCGCCCTGCACCACGAGGACGCCGCGGTGCTCGGAGCGGATGATCGCGTCCTGTTCCCGCTGGATGGTCTCGACGATGTCGGCCATGTGCCCGGTGCGCGCCCGGTTCAGGGCGTCGACGAGCGCGGACTCCCCGGCGACGTTGGAGCCCAGTCCCTGGCCGGCGTCGGCACCGTCGTCCCCGGCGCCGGTGAGCGTGAGGCGCTCCGCGACCACCCCGGTGAGTTCGCGGCCGCGGGTGCGGACGTGGCGGCGCACCGCGACGCCCTCGGGTTGGGCGGGAGTGGCGAGGTAGAAGGGGCGGGCCAGCGGCGCGCGCCAGTCGAGCAGCAGGGTGCTCAATTCCTCGTCGTCGTCGAGGACACCGATACGGCCGATGCGTCGGACCCCGTCCGGTGACCCGTCCTGGGCGTCGTCCATGTCGAGGCGGCCGAAGTAGAGGTTCTGCTCGGCGGCGTCGTACTTGGCGAGGTCGTCGGTGTAGAGCTGGTGGTAGGAGTCCCGCTCGGAGATCTCCTGCGGGTTCTCGCCGACCTCCTGCAGGTTGTCGGCCAGGCGCCGGTTCGCGGTACTGCGCAGGGAATCGATTCGGGCGTACACGCGATCGAGGTGGGCCTGTTCCTCGGCGAGCAGGGGGTCGCCAACTGCTGCAGGGTCGGTCTTCACGGGGCTCCTCGTGGACGGCTGCGATGAATCAGACCGTCCATTGTCCACGATCCGCGCGGCGCGTGGGGCGTGCGCCCGTGTGGCCCCCGACTCAACGCCGAGCGATCGTCCTCACCATGAGGTAGCCCGTGATCACGATGTACACGAGAAGGATCAGCCCGACGACGAGCCGCGTGCCGCCGTCGCTGTCGACCACGCCGAGGCCGACGAGCGGCACGCCGATGAAGCCGAGGAGGAACAGCATCGTCGCGGCCCGCCGGGCGCGGCGGTTGTCCGGCGGGGGAGTCTCGACGGTGCCGGAGCGCAGCCGCTCGCGCGCGCTGGCCGGGTTCGCCCGTGACCCGTCGTCGTGCCCGTCGGGCATCACGTCGGAAGCCCCTCCCGGTAGTCGGGCAGGTCGATGCCGTTGATCGCCCGCTCGATCACGGTCGTGTCCCAGTCCGCGGGCGAGATCGCGGGCTCCTCGCCCGGGCCGGGCGTCGTGCGGCTCGCCGCGTTCCACCGCGCGACCTGCTGATTGGCGGCGACCATGGGTCGCAGCAGGCGCTCGTACGCCGCGAACGCCGGCCTCGATGTACTCGAACACCGCACCGTCGGGGTGGCGCGCGATCAGTCGGTCGCCGTTCGGGGCGGGGTTCGGCCCCTCGACGATCTCGGCTCCCGCGTCGGCGAGCGCGCGGAGCACGGGCGTCAGGTCGGAGACCTCGACGGTGGCGGTCCGGTCCCGGTACGCGTCCGTGTCGCCGGCGAGCAGCAGGAACGGCCCGACGCGGGCGAGGCGCACGTCGCGGAAGTCGAAGCGGTGCGCGGTCTCCCGGGCGAGCTCCTCGTACAGCGGGAGAGCGCGGTCCAGGTCGTCGACGAAGACGCGGGTGAGGACCCTCGTGATGGTGGGCACGCGGGGCTACCAGCCGCGTTCGCGCCATTCGGCGAGGTGCGGACGCTCGGCGCCGAGGGTGGTGCCCTTGCCGTGGCCGGGGTGCACGACGGTGTCGTCGTCGAACCGGTCGAAGAGCTTGGTGGTCACGTCGGCGAACAGGCGGTCGAAGTCGCCGGGCTCCCAGGTCTTGCCCACGCCGCCGGGGAAGAGGCTGTCGCCGGTGAACAGGTGCACGGGCGCACCGTCGAACTCGGGGCGCAGGGCCAGGGCGATGGACCCGGGCGTGTGCCCGACCAGTTCGATGACGTCGAAGGTGAGCTCGCCCACGGTGAGTACCTCGCCGTCGGCGAGGGTGCGATCGGTGGGGGCGTCGATGCCCTCGGCGTCGTTGACGCCCGCGGCCGCGGGGACGCCGAGACCGGCGCGGACCTCGGCCAGGGCGTACCAATGGTCCAGGTGGCGGTGGGTGGTGACGATGAGTTCGACACCGCCGGTCTCCCGCGCGACCTCGAGGATCCGCTCGGCGTCGTTGGCCGCATCGATGAGCAGCGTGCGCCCGGCGGAATCACTGACCAGGTACACGTTGTTGTCCATACCGCCGACGGAAATCTGATTGATCGTGGTGGTCACGCGCCTCACGGTACCGCGCGGCGAAAAACTTGTCGGTGCGCTTCTCTAGCATTGATCCGGGCTCGTCTGTGGGCCTGCACGCTCGAACGGAAGGAACACGGTGGCGGATCGCCTGATCGTGCGCGGTGCGCGCGAGCACAACCTGCGGGGTATCGATGTGGATCTCCCGCGCGACAGCCTGATCGTGTTCACGGGGCTGTCCGGATCGGGCAAGTCCAGCCTCGCCTTCGACACCATCTTCGCGGAGGGCCAGCGGCGCTACGTCGAGTCGCTGTCGGCCTACGCGCGGCAGTTCCTCGGACAGATGGACAAGCCCGACGTCGACTTCATCGAGGGGCTCTCGCCCGCGGTGTCGATCGACCAGAAGTCGACCAACCGCAACCCGCGCTCGACCGTCGGCACCATCACCGAGGTGTACGACTACCTGCGCCTGCTCTACGCGCGTGCGGGCACGCCGCACTGCCCCGAGTGCGGTTCGGTCATCGAGCGGCAGACGCCGCAGCAGATCGTCGACCAGGTGCTCGAGATGGAGCCGGGCACCCGGTTCCAGGTCCTCGCGCCGGTCGTGCGCACGCGCAAGGGCGAGTTCGTCGACCTGTTCAACCAGTTGCAGACGCAGGGCTACTCCCGCGCCCGGATCGACGGGGTGGTCTACCCGCTCAGCGAGCCGCCGAAGCTCAAGAAGCAGGAGAAGCACGACATCGAGGTCGTGGTGGACCGGCTCGCGGTCAAGCCGACGGCGAAGCAGCGCCTCACCGACTCGATCGAGACCGCGCTGCGGCTGGCCGACGGCGTCGTCGTGCTCGATTTCGTGGACCGCGAGGAGGACGATCCCGAGAGGGAGCGCCGCTTCTCGGAGAAGATGGCGTGCCCCAACGGCCACCCGATCGCGGTCGACGATCTCGAGCCGCGCTCGTTCTCGTTCAACTCGCCGTACGGCGCCTGTCCGGAGTGCGACGGCCTGGGCGTGCGCAAGGAGGTCGATCCGGAGCTCGTCGTGCCCGACCCGGAGCTCTCGCTGGCCGACGGTGCCATCGCGCCGTGGTCGTCCGGGCAGAGCGCGGAGTACTTCCTGCGCCTGCTCTCCGGCCTCGCCGACGCGATGGGCTTCGACCTCGATACGCCGTGGAAGGACCTGCCGGCCAAGGCGCGCAAGGCCGTTCTCGAGGGCTCCGAGCACCAGGTGCACGTGAAGTACCGCAACCGGTACGGCCGCACCCGGTCGTACTACGCCGAGTTCGAGGGCGTCATGCCGTTCCTGCACCGTCGCCTGGAGTCGACGGAGTCGGAGCAGATGAAGGAGCGGTACGAGGGCTACATGCGCGACGTGCCGTGTCCGGCGTGCTCGGGCGCGCGTCTGCGTCCGGAGATCCTCGCGGTCACGCTGGATCACCCGCGGTTCGGCGAGAAGTCGATCGCCGAGGTGGCGGCGATGTCGATCGGCGAGTGCTCGGACTACCTCTCCGATCTCAAGCTCGGCGCGCGCGAGGCCGCGATCGCCGGCCGTGTGCTCAAGGAGGTGCAGGCCCGCATCGCGTTCCTGTTGGACGTGGGCCTGGAGTACCTCTCGCTCGCGCGGTCGGCGGGATCGCTCTCCGGCGGTGAGGCGCAGCGCATCCGGCTCGCGACGCAGATCGGTTCGGGTCTGGCGGGTGTGCTGTACGTGCTCGACGAGCCGTCGATCGGCCTGCACCAGCGCGACAACCGCCGCCTGATCGACACGCTCGTGCGCCTGCGGGATCTGGGCAACACGCTCATCGTCGTCGAGCACGACGAGGACACGATCCGCACCGCGGACTGGGTGGTCGACATCGGCCCGTACGCCGGTGAGCACGGCGGCAAGGTGGTGCACAGCGGCACCTACAAGGAGCTCCTCAAGAACAAGGACTCGCTCACCGGTGCGTACCTGTCCGGTCGCCGCGCCCTGCCGGTGCCCGCGGTGCGGCGCCCCGTCGACAAGAAGCGCCAGCTCAAGGTTGTCGGCGCGCGGGAGCACAACCTGCAGAACATCGACGTCGCGTTCCCGCTCGGCGTGCTGACCGCGGTCACCGGCGTGTCGGGCTCCGGCAAGTCGACGCTCGTCAACGACATCCTCGCCACGGTGCTCGCCAACAAGCTCAACGGTGCGCGCCAGGTCCCGGGGCGGCACAGCCGCATCACCGGGCTCGGCGATCTCGACAAGCTGGTGCAGGTCGACCAGTCGCCGATCGGCCGCACCCCGCGCTCGAACCCGGCCACGTACACGGGCGTGTTCGACAAGATCCGGACGCTGTTCGCGGCCACCACCGAGGCCAAGGTGCGCGGCTATCAGCCGGGCCGGTTCTCGTTCAACGTCAAGGGCGGCCGGTGCGAGGCGTGCTCGGGCGACGGCACGATCAAGATCGAGATGAACTTCCTGCCGGACGTGTACGTCCCGTGCGAGGTGTGCCACGGCGCGCGGTACAACCGCGAGACGCTCGAGGTGCACTACAAGGGCAAGAACATCGCCGAGGTGCTGGACATGCCGATCGAGGAGGCCGCGGAGTTCTTCGAGGCGGTCACGTCGATCCACCGTTACCTCAAGACGCTCGTCGAGGTCGGCCTCGGCTACGTCCGCCTGGGACAGCCCGCCACCACCCTCTCGGGCGGTGAGGCGCAGCGCGTGAAGCTGGCCGCCGAGCTGCAGAAGCGGTCCAACGGCCGTACCGTCTACATCCTCGACGAGCCGACGACGGGCCTGCACTTCGAGGACATCGCCAAGCTGCTGCAGGTGATCGACGGCCTGGTCGACAAGGGCAACTCGGTGATCGTCATCGAGCACAACCTGGACGTGATCAAGACCGCCGACTGGATCATCGACATGGGCCCGGAGGGCGGCAGCGGCGGCGGCACCGTCGTCGCGCAGGGAACGCCGGAGGACGTGGCCGCGGTACCCGAGTCGTACACGGGCGGCTTCCTCGCGGAGGTTCTCAAGGCCTGAGGCGCCGAGCGGAGCAGCCATGACCTTCCTTCCACCCACAGCCGAGACCACCCGTCCCACGCTGCGCGGATCGTTCGGGATGTGTGCGTCCACGCACTGGCTCGCGACCGCCGCGGCCCAGGCCGTGCTCGAGCGCGGCGGCAACGCCTTCGACGCGGCGGTCGCCGCCGGTTTCGTGCTGCACGTCGCGGAGCCGCACCTCAACGGTCCCGGCGGGGATCTCACCGGCGTGTTCTTCGACGTCCGCACCGGCGCGCCGCGGGTGCTGATGGGGCAGGGCCCGGCGCCCGCGGGCGCGACCCGCGAGCACTTCCTCGCCGAGGGGCTGGAGCTGGTGCCGGGCGCGGGCGCGCTCGCCGCCGCCGTCCCGGGCGCGGTGGACGCGTGGCTGCATCTGTTGGCCGAGCACGGCACGTGGGAGCTGTCGGCGGTGCTCGCCCACGCCGTGGGCTACGCGCGCGACGGCTGCCCCATGGTCGGTCGCGTCGGGGAGACGATCGCCGCGGTGCGGGAGCTGTTCGAGGGGCACTGGCCCACGTCGGCGGCGGTGTGGCTGCCCGGCGGGCGGGTACCGGAGCCGGGGCAGGTGCTGCGCAACCCCGCGTACGCCCGCACCCTGGACCGCCTGATCGAGGCCGGCGCCTCCGTCGTCGGCGACGGGGAGGATGCGCGTCGCGCCCGGATCGAGGCGGCCCGCGCCGCCTGGTCGACGGGCTTCGTCGCCGCCGCCGCGGTGGACTTCGTCGCGGCGCCGCACCGTCACTCGACCGGGACCGATCATGCGGGCGTGATCACGCTGGCGGACTTCGCCGGATTCCGGGCGGGGGAGGAGGAGCCGGTCAGCATCGTCTTCCGCGGCCGCACGATCGCCAAGACCGGCCCGTGGGGCCAGGGGCCCGCGCTGTTGCAGACGCTGCGCATCCTCGAGGGTTTCGCGGACCACGAGCTCGACCCGTCGACCGCCGCGGGCGCGCACCGCATCCTCGAGGCGCAGAAGCTGGCCTTCGCCGACCGGGAGGCCTATTACGGCGACGCCGTCGAGGTCCCCCTGAGCCGTCTGCTCTCCCCGGAGTACGGCGCGCAGCGCCGGGCACTGATCGGACCGCAGGCCTCGCTCGAGTTCCGGCCCGGCACCGTCGACGGGTGCACGCCGTTCCGGCCACCGCTGCGGGAGGCGTACGACACCCCCGCCGACGGCGGCGCGGGGGAGCCGACGGTCCGCGTGAGCGGCGAGGTCCGCGGCGACACCTGCCACCTGGACGTGGCCGATCGGCACGGCAACATGGTCTCCATCACGCCGTCGGGCGGGTGGCTGCAGTCGTCCCCGCTGATCCCCGAGCTGGGCTTCTGCCTGGGCACCCGGCTGCAGATGACCTGGCTCGAGCCGGACGGGCCCGCGACGCTGACGCCGGGCCGGCGCCCGCGGACCACCCTCACTCCCACGCTGGTCCTCATCGACGGTGCGCCGGTCACCGCGCTCGGCTCACCCGGCGGCGATCAGCAGGACCAGTGGCAGCTGCTGTACCTGCTGCGCACGATCATCGGCGGCTACAGCCCGCAGCAGGCGATCGATGCGCCCGCCTTCCACACCACCGCCGTTCCCGGATCGTTCTGGCCGCGCACGTGGACCCCGGGCGGCGTGGTCGTCGAGGACCGGCTCGGAGACGCGGTGATCGACGGCCTGCGGGCGCGGGGACACCGCGTGGTCCGTGCGGGGGACTGGGCACTGGGCCGGCTGTCGGCGGCGGGGCGGGAACCGGAGACGGGGCTGCTGTACGCCGCGGCGAACCCGCGGGGCGCGCAGGGGTACGCGGCCGGCCGGTGACCGCACCCGGATCGGTACACACCCGCCCGAGGTGCGATCGCTCCACAATCCGGGGCGGTCGGGGCCTTCGACCTGCTCCGACGGCCGTTCGGATGGGGATCGAGCTGTGGAGAAACTGTGCATCGAACCCAGTATCTTGTGCAAATTGCACGCCTGTAACACAAGATGTAGTGTTGCTGACATGAGCAACGTGACCGTCTACACCAAGCCCGCGTGCGTGCAGTGCACCGCGACCTACCGTGCGCTCGACAAGGCGGGCATCGAGTACACCGCGGTCGACATCAGCGTCGACGAAGAGGCGCGGGAGTACGTCCTCGCGCTCGGTTACCTGCAGGCGCCCGTCGTCGTGGTCGACGGTGCCGAGCACTGGTCGGGCTTCCGTCCCGACCGCATCAAGGCGCTCACGGCGCAGGCCGCGGTCGCCGGCGCGTAGTCGGTCGACGGCCACGACGAACGGGCCCTCAGTCGCGGGGATGCGACTGGGGGCCCGTTCGTGTGTGCGGCCGAAGGCGTTCGGGTCAGCGGTGCGGGTAGCAGCGCCCGGGTTCCCACCGGCCCGGTACCCAACGCCCCTGCTCCCACCAGCCCGGATTCCAGCGGGGCTGCACCCAGTAACCCGGATGCCAGCCCCAGCGGTCCACCCAGCCGGGCCGCCAATAGCCGGGTGACCACCAGCCGTTGTGCCAGCGGCCCTGACTCCAGTGGCCGCCGACCCAGCGTCCCGGTTCGCACCACCCGTGCCCGGGGTGCGAGACCGCGGGGGTCGGGGCGGCCGTCGCTGTCGCGGCGGTGACGCCCCCGAGTGGGGCCATGACTCCTGCAGCGACCAATACGCCGGCCGCGAGCGTTCTCATCCGTTTCATGCCTGGACGGTACGCCCGGTGTGACCTGGAACACTAGACCTATTTACACAGGTCAGGGTGTGTTTGGGGGTTAACCCTGAGGGTTAGCTGTACACCGGTCCCGTGTACTTCTCGCCCGGGCCCTGCCCCGGCTCGTCGGGGTAACTGCTGTATTCGCGGAACGCGAGCTGCAGCGACTTGAGGCCGTCGCGGTACGGGCCTGCGTGCGGCCCGAGGTACTCGACCGAGGCGGTCGTCAGTCCGGCGAGCGCGGTGATCAGGCGTCGCGCCTCATCGAGGTCGAAGTGCGGGCTCTCGCGCGGGTCGAAGCCGGCTTCGTCGCCCTCCGCGGACGTCAGGCCGAGCTTCTCCGCCGCCGCGCTCATCAGCAGCATCCACGCGCTCGAGATGACCTCGATCGACGGCGACTCCGCGACCAGGCGTTCCAGGGTGTCGGGCTCGGGGGACGAATTCGGATTCTCACTCACGACTGCTACACTGTCATGTGCGACCGCTCCGGCTCTGTCCGGGGCAGCAAGTGGAGTCCACTCCCACCACGTCGATCTTCGGTCGGCTGGTCCGGTCGCCGCCGCGGTTTCCGTGAGGAATGCCCGTGGCGGTCTCCTTGTTACAGGAGAGGTCGATCGTCGGTGCACGCCGGCGCGGCCCGAATCGGTCGGTGTGGGCCCCGCCAGGCGAAACGTCTGGTCGGGGCCTTTTCGCTGTGTGGGACTTGGTGGGCCTCGTCGGCTGCGCGGCGGTCTACGAGTGAAGACCGCTCGCAACGAGACACGAGCACCTATTCAAGGAGGCCCCATCAGCACTGAGACACGCACCAACGGTCAGATCCGCGTTCCCGAGGTCCGACTCGTCGGCCCCGGCGGCGAGCAGGTCGGGATCGTGCGAGTTGAAGATGCGCTCAAGCTGGCGTACGAGGCTGATCTCGACCTGGTCGAGGTCGCGCCGAACGCCCGCCCGCCCGTGTGCAAGATCATGGACTACGGCAAGTTCAAGTACGAGGCGGCGCAGAAGCTGCGCGAGTCGCGGAAGAACCAGCAGCTGACCGTGATCAAGGAGCAGAAGCTCCGTCCGAAGATCGATGACCACGACTACGAGACCAAGAAGGGTCACGTCGTCCGGTTCCTGGAGCAGGGCTCCAAGGTGAAGGTCACGATCATGTTCCGCGGCCGCGAGCAGTCGCGTCCGGAACTCGGTTTCCGTCTGCTGCAGCGCCTCGGCGCCGATGTCGCCGAGTACGGCTTCGTCGAGACGTCGGCGAAGCAGGACGGGCGCAACATGACCATGGTCCTCGCCCCGCACAAGGGTGCGAAGACCCGCGCCAAGGCGCAGCAGGACAAGGAAGCCCCGGCGGCGCGGCCCGCCGCGCCCGAGGCTTCGGCCGAGTAGCGACGCACGTCGCGCCCGGCGAACGAACAAGACAGAGAGACGAAACACATGCCGAAGAACAAGTCC
Source organism: Tsukamurella pulmonis (assembly GCF_900103175.1). NCBI lineage: Bacteria > Bacillati > Actinomycetota > Actinomycetes > Mycobacteriales > Tsukamurellaceae > Tsukamurella > Tsukamurella pulmonis. Next base: position 2,754,768 of record NZ_FNLF01000002.1, on the reverse strand, counting down.
CACAGCGGTACCTCGAAGCGCTTCAAGCTCTCGGGGAGCGGCAAGGTCCTGCGCCAGAAGGCCGGCCGTCGCCACCTGCTCGAGCACAAGAGCTCGCGCGTGACCCGTCGCCTCGACGGTGTGGCCGAGGTCGCGCCCGCCGATGTGCGTCGCGTCAAGAAGCTGCTCGGCAAGTAAGCCGCTCCCGGTACCCGCTCGAACTTTTCATCACGTAAGGACGAAGACCTATGGCACGCGTCAAGCGCGCAGTGAACGCTCAGAAGAAGCGTCGTTCCATCCTCGAGGCCTCGAAGGGCTACCGCGGTCAGCGGTCGCGCCTCTACCGCAAGGCCAAGGAGCAGCAGCTCCACTCGCTCACCTACGCGTACCGCGACCGTCGTGCGCGCAAGGGCGACTTCCGCAGGCTGTGGATCACGCGTATCAACGCCGCCGCGCGGGCCAACGACCTGACCTACAACCGTCTGATCCAGGGCCTGACCCTGGCCGGCGTCGAGGTCGACCGCAAGAACCTCGCCGAGATCGCCGTCTCCGATCCGGCCGCCTTCACCGCGCTCGTCGAGATCGCCCGCAAGGCGCTCCCGGCCGACGTGAACGCGCCCGTCGCGTAACTTGGCAGACCACTCGCAACGACCCGCGGACCAGCTCTTCACGGAGCGGACCCCGCGGGTCGTTGCTGCATCCAAGCTCCTGCGCGCCGCCGGCCGCCGTAAGGCCGGACTGTTCCTCGCCGAGGGCTCCAATGCCGTCACCTCCGCGCTCGAGGCCGGACTCGTCGACGAGCTCTTCGTCACCGAGGAGGGGGCCGAGCGGTATCCGGAACTGCTCACCGCACGCGTGGCGTATGTGACCGACCGCGCCATGCGGGGGCTGTCGGACACCGTCACCCCGCCCGGGATCGTGGCGGTCTGCCGGGCGCTGCCGCAGGCCGTCGTGCCCGACGGTGCGCGGCTGGTCGCGGTCCCCGTCGACGTCGCCGAGCCCGGCAACGCCGGCACCGTCATCCGGGTCGCCGACGCCGTCGGCGCCGACGCCGTGCTGCTCGCGGGCGATGCGGTCGATCCGATGAACGGCAAGGTCGTGCGGGCCTCGGCCGGATCGGTCTTCCACCTGCCGGTCGTGCAGGAGCGCGACGCCGCCGCCGCGATCGTGCAGCTCAAGGACTCGGGCCTGACGGTGCTCGCCACCGCCGCCGACGGCGAGGTCTCGCTCGACGACGCCGACGACCTGCTCGCCGGCCCCACCGCCTGGCTGTTCGGCAACGAGGCCCACGGCCTGCCGGGACAGCTCCAGGCCCTCGCGGACCACCGCGTCGCCATTCCCATCCGCGGCCGCGCCGAGTCGCTCAACCTCGCGACCGCAGCGTCGATCTGCCTGTACGCGAGCTCGCGCGTGCAGAATCGGGGATAGGTCCTCACCGGTTCCGGGTAGGACTACTCATCCATGACGGCGCCCGCACCGGAAGCATGGTGACCATGAGATTCCTGCCCGCCCGCGCCGCCGTCCTGGACGGCACCCCGGACGCCCGTGATCGGGCGATCGACGTCGCCCGCCTCGCGAGCCTCCTCGTCGTCATGTTCGGCCACTGCGTGCTCCTGCTCGCCACCGTCACCCCGTCGGGCGTGTGGGTGGGCAACACCCTCGGCGCGCAACCCGCGCTGCAGCCGATCACCTGGGTGCTGCAGGTCATGCCCCTCTTCTTCCTCGCCGGCGCGGCGTCGTCGGCCTACGGGCTGAAGCCGGGAACGCCGTGGGGCGGGTGGCTCCTCGCCCGGGCGCAGCGGCTGGCCCGGCCCGTGTTCTGGTACCTCGCCTTCTGGACGCTCGCGCTGGGCGCGACGCGGATGCTGCTGGGGGAGTCGAGCGCCGCGCGCCTCGGTGGCGAGTCCGTCGCGCTGCTGTGGTTCATCGGCGTGTACCTCCTGGTCCTTGCCTTCGTTCCGGTCCTCATGCGGTGTTCGGCCGGCGCGCTGGCCGGGATCGTGACCGGGCTGCTCGCCGCGGCGGCCCTGGTCGACGGTGCGCGGCTCGCGACCGGCGCGATCGAGTGGGGATTCCCGAACTTCCTGATCGTGTGGTTGATCCCCGTCGTCATCGGCGTCGCCTACGCGCGGCGGATGATCCCGGTGCCGGCCGCGCTCGTCGTCGCGGCGCTCGCCTTCGCGGGGGCGGTGGCGGCCGTGGTTCTGGGCCCGTACGACGTGCCGTTGGTGGTCACGGGCACCGAGACGTTCTCGAACACGACGCCGCCCACGTTCCTGCTCGGCCTGCACTGCGTGTGGGTGAGCCTGCTCTTCGTCGCGGCCGCGCCGGCCATCGGACGCTGGGCCCGGAATCCGCGGGTCTGGTACCCGGTGGCCGTGGGCAACGGCGGCGCGATGACGCTCTACCTCTGGCACATCCCCGCCATCGCCGTCGCGGCGTTCAGTCTGCATTCCGTCGGCATCGACGCCGTCGATCCGGCCCAGCCCGGCTTCTGGGGGGTGATGGCGTTGCGCGCCGCGGTCTTCGCGGTGGTGATGCTCGCGCTGTTCGTCCTGCTCTCGCCGCTCGAGCACCGGCCGTTGCCGTGGTGGGACGCGCGCGTCGGCGCCTCGGGAGAGCGCGGTGCGCTGGTGGGCGGGCTGGTGTGCGCCGCCGGCGCTGCCGCTCTGCTCATGGCGAAGGAGGGGCTCGGCTCGTCGACGGGGTGGCAGGCCCTGGCGGTCTTCCTGAGCGCGCTGGTCCTCGCCCGGGCCGCGGCGTCGTCGGGCGTCGGCCGGCCGGATCAGGCGCCCTCGCTCACCCGCACCGTCGTTGCGGGCAGAGGCGAGGCACCGTCGGACGCCTGATCGGAGGACGATCGCGCTCCGGCGTTCGGCCGGATGACGTTGAACAGGAGGTTCAGCGTGACAGCCACGATCGCTGCAGCGCTGATCCCGGAGTGGAAGATCACCACGAACCACGCGGGGAAGGCGTGCCAGAAGTCGGTGGACACCACGGGGATCAGGCCGAAGGCCAGCGATGCCGCGACGATGATGAGGTTGTTGTTGCCCCGGAAGTCGACCGTGGACAGGGTGCGGATGCCGCTCGCGGCGACGGTGCCGAACAGCACGATCCCCGCGCCGCCCAGGACCGGCCCCGGGATCACGCTGAACGCCGCCGCTGCCATGGGGGACAGGCCGAGCAGCAGCAGGATCGCGCCGCCCGCCGCGACGGCGAACCGGCTCGTGATCCCGGTGAGCGCGACCAGGCCGACGTTCTGCGCGAAGGCCGTCGCCGGGAACGAGTTGAAGACGGGGGCGAGTAGGGACGAGGCCATGTCGGCACGCAGCCCGTCGGCGACCCTGCGGGAATCGACGGGGGTGCCGACGACCTCGCCGACGGCCAGGATGTCGGCGGTCGTCTCCACCATGATGACCAGCACGACGACGGTCAGCGAGGCGATCGCCCCGAAGTCGAACAGCGGCCCGCCGAACGCGAACGGCTGGGGGAGTGCGAACACGGAGGCCGCGCCGACCGCGCCGACGGCCGCCTTGCCCAGCAGGACGGCGGCGACGGTGCCGACGGCGAGGCCGAGCAGGATCGACAACCGCGACAGCGAGCGGACCTTGCTCAACGCGATCACCACGAGGAACGTGAACAGCGCGAGGGCGATGTCGGACGGCGCGGCGAAACCCGCTGCGGGGACCTCGACGCCGCCGACGGTCGTCGTGCGCGGGCCCGTGATCCATCCGGCTGCGACCGGCATGAGCGACAGCCCGATGACCGTGATGATCGACCCGGTCACCACCGGCGGGAAGAAACGGATGATGCGGGCGAAGAACGGCGTGATCGCCAGTCCGATGGCCGCCGCGACGAGCAGGGAACCGAACGCCACGCGCAAGCCGTGCTCCCCGTCGCCCGCGAGGATCGTCAGCAGGGTCGAGACGGTCGCGAAGCTCGTTCCCTGCACGAGCGGCAGGCGGCTGCCGAAGAACGGCGCGCCGAGCGTCTGCAGCATCGTGGCGAGGCCGCTGACGAACAGTCCGCACGCGACCAGGAGGGCCTTCTGCGCCGTGTCCAGGCCGGCGGCGCCGCCGACGATGAGCGGTACGGCGATGACGCCGCCGAACATCGCCAGGATGTGCTGCAGGCCGTAGCCGACGGTGCGGCCGAAGCCCAGGTACTCGTCCTCCGGTCGCCGGCCGGGCAGGTCTGCGGGGGCGGGGCCGGTCGACGTCGTGGTTGCTGTCATGGGCCGACGCTAGGCAGCTCGGCGTACGGGCGGATTGCCCTCGCGTGACGTCCGTGTTGCGCTCCGCCGGGCCGCGTGAGGCAGGTCGTGCATCTCGGGCATCGGGCGTACCCTCCGGTCATGGGTCGACGGGCGCGGATCGAGGACGTGGCGGAGATCGCGCTCGCCCTGCCGCGGGTCGTGGAGATCACCGCGTGGGGCGGCCGGACCGCATGGCAGGTGAGCAAGAAGGTGTTCTGCGGCAACCGGTCTCCGCGGCCCGATGCGATCGACGCCGACGGAGTCCGGCTCGACGACGTGATCCTGATCCGCACCCCGGACGAATCGGACAAGCTCGCGCTGGTCCAGGCCGACGGGCCGTTCTTCACCACCCCGCACTTCGACGGCTACAACGCGGTCCTCATCCGGGCCTCCCGGCTCCGGGAGATCACCCGGGACGAGCTGGCCGAAGTCATCGAGGACGCCTGGTGCGCGTGTGCCCCGAAGACCGTCGTGCGGGCGTGGATCGCCGAGCACGACGGCTGACCACCCGCTGGGCGCGGACCAGCGGTAATGCGTTTCCGATCGGAAAGAGCCGTCGACTAGTCTGGTCGGGTACCGTCCCACCCTCACCGAGGAGCTCAGATCCGTGTCGGAAGCCCAGAACGCCCCCGTCGACGACCTCAGCGAAGCCGCGCTCGACGCCTTCGCCGCGGAGGCCGCGAACGCGTTCGACGCCGCGACCGACCTGGACGCCCTGAACGCCGCGCGACTGGCGCACCTCGGTGAGAAGTCGCCGCTGGCGCTGAGCAAGCGGGCGCTGGGCTCCATCCCCAAGGAGGAGCGCAAGGACGCGGGCAAGCGCGTCAACGTGGCGCAGGGCCGCGCCCGCGCGGCCTACGAGCAGCGCAAGGCCGTGCTCGACGCCGAGCGTGACGCCGCCGTGCTGGTCTCCGAGTCCATCGACGTGACCATGCCCTCGGCCCGCACCCCGCAGGGCGCGCGGCACCCGGTCAGCATCATCGCCGACGAGGTCGCCGACTTCTTCGTCGGCATCGGCTGGGAGATCGCCGAGGGCCCCGAGGTGGAGACCGAGCACTTCAACTTCGACGCGCTCAACTTCCTCCCCGATCACCCGGCCCGGTCCATGCAGGACACGTTCTACGTGGCGCCGGAGGGCTCGCGGCAGGTGCTGCGCACCCACACCTCCCCGGTGCAGGTGCGCTCGATGCTCACGCGCGACGTGCCGATCTACGTGGCCTGCCCCGGCCGCACCTTCCGCACCGACGAGCTGGACGCCACCCACACCCCGGTGTTCAGCCAGGTCGAGGGCCTCGCCGTCGACAAGGGCCTGACGATGGCGCACCTGCGCGGCACCCTCGAGGCCTTCGCCAAGGCGATGTTCGGCCCCGAGACCACCACCCGCATGCGGCCCAACTACTTCCCGTTCACGGAGCCGTCGGCCGAGGTCGACGTGTGGTTCCCGAACAAGAAGGGCGGCGCCGGCTGGATCGAGTGGGGCGGCTGCGGCATGGTCAACCCGAACGTGCTGCGCGCCAGCGGTATCGATCCCGAGGAGTATTCGGGCTTCGCCTTCGGCATGGGCCTCGAGCGCACTCTGCAGTTCCGCACCGGCCTGTCGGACATGCGCGACATCGTCGAGGGCGACGTGCGCTTCACCCTGCCCTTCGGCGTGCGCGGCTAGCGCCGAACCCCGACCCCGCTCCCCAGCAAACCTCCAGGAGAAGGACTTCCACCGTGCGCGTTGCACAGTCATGGCTCACCGAGATCCTCCGTCGCGACACCCCGGACTGGGGCGTCACCGCCGACGAGCTGGACGCGGGTTTCGTGCGCGTCGGCTTCGAGGTCGAGGAGCTCGACTCGCTCGATACCGTGACCGGCCCGCTGAAGGTCGGTCGCGTCGTGGCGATCGAGGAGCTCACGAACTTCCGCAAGCCGATCCGGTTCTGCCAGGTGGACGTGGGCGAGGCCGAGCCGCGCGACATCGTCTGCGGCGCCCGCAACTTCGCCGAGGGCGATCTCATCGTCGCGGCGCTGCCCGGTGCCGTGCTGCCCGGCGACTTCGCGATCGCCACGCGCACGACCTACGACCACATCTCCGACGGCATGATCTGCTCGGTCTCCGAGCTCGGCCTCGGCACGGACCACTCCGGCATCCTCGTGCTGCCCGCGGGGACCGCGCAGCCCGGTGACGACGCCAAGCAGGTGCTCGGCATGGACGACACCGTCATCGAGCTCAACGTGACGCCCGACCGCGGCTACGCCTTCTCCGTGCGCGGCCTCGCGCGCGAGCTGGCGTGCGGGTACGACCTGCCCTTCACCGACATCACCACGCCGTCGGACAAGCAGGGCGCGGGCGTCGGCGCGGTCGACGTGACCGTCGAGCCGGAGTCCGGCTGCACCCGGTTCACCGCGCTGCGCGTCGAGGGCATCGACCCGAAGGCCGTGAGCCCCTGGTGGTTGCAGCGACGCCTGCTCACCTCGGGCGTGCGCCCGATCAGCGCGGCCGTCGACGTGACCAACTACCTCATGCTGCTCACCGGACAGCCGCTGCACGCCTTCGACGCCGACCTCGTCCGGGGCGGCCTGACGGTGCGCGCCGCGCGCGCCGGCGAGACGCTGGAGACCCTCGACCACGTCGAGCGGAAGCTCGATCCCGAGGATGCGGTCATCGTGGACGACTCCGGCCCCGTCTCGCTGGCGGGCGTCATGGGCGGCGCGACCACCGAGGTGGGTGAGGAGACGGTCAACGTGATCCTCGAGGGCGCGATCTGGAACCCCGTCAAGGTGTTCCGCACGGGCAAGCGGCACAAGCTCAGCTCGGACGCCGCGAAGCGGTACGAGCGCACCGTCGACCCCGCGATCTCCGTGTGGACCGTGCGCGAGGCGGCCCGCCTGCTCACCGAGATCGCGGGCGGCACCGTCGTCGGCGACCTCACCGACCTCGGCTCCTACGACGACCGTCCGCAGGTCACGATCGCCGCGGACCGCCCCGACCGCGTCGCGGGCATCTCCTACGCCGCGGGCACGACGGTGCGCCGCCTCACCCAGATCGGCTGCACCGTGCAGGGCGAGAGCAGCCTCACGGTGACCCCGCCGACCTGGCGTCCCGACCTGACCATGGTCGCCGACCTGGTCGAGGAGGTGCTGCGGCTCGAGGGCCTCGAGCAGATCCCGCCGGTGCTGCCCGCCGCCCCCGGCGGCCGCGGCCTCAACGCCCGCCAGCGCCGCCGCCGGATCGTGAGCCGCTCGCTCGCGCACACCGGCCACGTCGAGGTGCTGACCAGCCCGTTCCTCCCCGCCGACGTGTTCGACACCTGGGGGCTCGAGGCCGACGACGCGCGCCGCACGACGACGAAGGTGCTCAACCCGCTCGAGTCCGACCGGCCGGCACTGGCGACGACGCTGCTGCCCGGCCTGCTGGAGATCCTGGCGCGCAACGTCGCCCGCGGCCAGCGCGACCTCGCGCTGTACACGATCGCGCAGGTCGTGCTCCCCACCGCCGCGACGGTCGCGATCGATCCGATCCCGGTGGACCGCCGTCCCACGGCGGAGCAGATCGACGCGCTCAACGCCTCGCTGCCGCACCAGCCCGAGCACATCGCGCTCGTCTTCGCCGGACAGCGGACCGTCGCCGGTCCGTGGGGCGCCGGGCGCGCCGCGGACGCGACGGATGCGTTCGAGGCGGTGCGGGAGATCGGCCGCGCGAGCAACATCGAGTTCACCCTGCGGGCCGCGCAGTACGCGCCCTTCCACCCCGGCCGCTGCGCCGAGGTGCTCGTCGGGGAGACCGTCGTCGGGCACGCGGGCGAACTGCACCCGGCCGTGCTCGAGCGCGCCGGGCTCCCCGCCCGCACGTGCGCGGTCGAGATCGATCTCGACGCGGTCCCGCTGGTGGAGAACCTGCCCGCGCCGGTGGTCTCGCCGTTCCCGGCGGTCCTGCAGGACGTGGCGGTCGTCGTCGACGGTGCCGTGCCCGCGGAGGCCGTCCGGGCCGCGCTCGCCGACGGTGCGGGCGAGCTGCTCGAGGCGATCGCGCTGTTCGACGTCTTCACCGGCACGCAGGTGGGCGAGGGACGCAAGTCGCTCGCCTTCTCGCTGCGGTTCCGCGCGGGCGACCGCACGCTGACCGAGGACGAGGCCTCCGCCGCCCGCGACGCCGCGGTGGCGAACGCGGCAGAGCGGGTCGGCGCCGTCCTGCGCTGACCCTCCCCGGACATGGAACCGGCCCCGGCGGTGCACGTGCTACCGCCGGGGCCGGAGTCTGTGACGGCCTAACTGGTGTGGTGCACCTCGGCCAGCTTGTAGACGGGGGTGTCGATGCCCTCGTAACGCGCCTTGAGCTGCAGCGCCAGGTACAGCGAGTAGTGCCGCGACTGGTGCAGGTTGCCGCCCATCATCCAGAGGCCGGGCACCTGCGTGGGCTTCCACATGTTGCGCTGCTCGCCCTCCCACGGGCCCGGGTCCTTGGTGGTCTCGGAGCCGAGGCCCCAGCACTTGCCCAGCGTATCGGCGGTCTCCTGGCCCATGAGGTCGGCCGCCCAGCCGTTCATCGAGCCGTAGCCGGTCGCGTAGACCACGAGATCGGCGGGCAGGACGGTGCCGTCCTGGAGCACGACCGCGTCCTCGGTCAGGTGGTCCACCTGGCCCTTGGCCAGCTTGATCGAGCCGTCGATGATCAGGCCCGCCGCGCCGACGTCGATGTAGTAGCCCGAACCGCGGCGCAGGTACTTCATGAACAGGCCGGAGTCGTCGTCACCGAAGTCGAGCTCGTAGCCCGCCTTCTCCAGGCCGTCGTAGAACTCGGCGTCGATCTCGCGGACCTTGTCGTAGATCGGCTTCTGGAACTCGTTCATGATCCGGTAGGGCAGGGAGGCGAAGATCATGTCGGCCTTGTCGGTGGTCACGCCGTTGGCGACCGCCCGCTCGCTGTAGAGATCGCCCAGGCCGTGCTCCATGAGCGACTCGGACTTGATGATGTGCGTGGAGCTGCGCTGCACCATCGTCACCTCGGCGCCGGCCTCGATGAGCGCCTTGCTGATGTCGAGCGCGGAGTTGTTGGCGCCGATGATCACCACCTTCTTGCCGGCGTAGGCGTCCGGTCCCGGATGCTTCGACGAGTGGTGCTGCTCGCCGGCGAAGACGTCCATGCCCGGGAAGTCCGGGATGTTGGGCTTGCCCGACATGCCCGTCGCGAGCACCAGCTGCTTCGGGTGCAGGGTCAGCTTCTCGCCGTCCTTGTTCACCTCGACGGTCCACTCGCCCTTCGCCTCGTCGTAGGAGGCGGACAGGGCCTCGGTGCGCGACCAGTACGGCACCTCCATGACGCGGGTGTACATCTCCAGCCAGTCGCCGATCTTGTCCTTCGGGGCGAAGACGGGCCAGTTGGCGGGGAAGGGGAGGTAGGGCAGGTGGTCGTACCAGACGGGGTCGTGCAGGCACAGCGACTTGTAGCGCCCGCGCCACTGGTCGCCGGGGCGGTCGTACTTGTCGACCACGAGGGCGGGGACTCCGAGCTGGCGCAGGCGGGCACCGAGGGCGATGCCGCCCTGGCCGCCGCCGATGACGAGGGTGTCGGGCTGGATGGAGCGGCCGAGCTCGGCCTCCTCCAGCTCGCGGCGCTCGGCCCAGGTGGGGGCGTCGTTGTGCGCGCCGTGCACCGCGCCCATGGGACGGTTGACGCCGAAGGACTCCTCGTGGCCCTTGAGCTCACGGAGTGTGGTCAGCAGCGTCCACGCCCGGTCGACGCCGTCGTCGCCCTGCCGGATGCGCAGGTGGCCCTTGCCCCGGCCCACGCCGGTCTCGAAGCCGAGGAAGGCCTCCGCGACCTCGTCGCCCGTGGCCGGGTCGGTGGTGACGAAGCCGCTCGGTGCGGTGTCACCGAGGCGCTCGGTGAGCATCGCGGCGATCTGGTCGCGGCCCTCGCTGGTGTGCAGGTTCCAGGTGAACGAGACCAGATCGCGCCAGAAGCCGCCGGGCTCGAACAGGTCGACCGCCGCTGCGACGTCCCGCGCGACGAGGGCCTCCTCGAACCGGGCGAGCCAGGCCTCGATCCGCTCCTGGGGTCCGGTGGCGACGCCCTGTGTCGATTCCGCGATCGCGGTCATGTCGTTCTCCTTCACGGTCGGTGTGGCTGTGGTGTGAATCACACGCTTCGTGTGACGGATGCGACAAGGGTTGCGCCCCGTTGCACGGTTCTGCGCGAACGCCCCTGCCGTGACGGGCGACGATGCAGAATCGAGGGGTGGCACACGCAGTGGAACCGGCGGTGGCGCACGGAGAGGATCCCCGGACCTATGCGCGCCTGCTGGCGGAGGTGTACGACGCGACGATGGCCGGGGAGCGGCCGCCGGCGCGTCCGCGTGAGGTGATCGGGGACTCCTGGGAGCGGGTCATCGCCGCCGGCCTGCGGCCCGATGCGGGCGCCGCGCCCGCGATCCACTCGGCCGCCCTCGCCCGGCTGCGCCGGGAGTCGGGGCTGGCCGGCTTGATCGACGACTTCACGGGCGGTCTGGCGCCGATCACCGACGCCGGATCGAGCATCATGGTCGTCTCCGACGCCGAGGGCCGCCTGCTCTGGCGCAGCGGCTCGACGCGGGTGCTCCGCGAGGCCGACCGGCTCGGCTTCGTCGAGGGCGCCGCGTGGTCGGAGAACGACGTGGGCACCAACGCCATCGGTACCGCGCTGGCCTCCCGGGCGGCCGTGCAGACCTTCTCCGCGGAGCACTTCGCCCGCAACCAGCACCCGTGGACCTGCTCGGCGGCGCCGATCCGGGATCGCCGCACGGGCCGGGTGCTCGGCGTCGTGGACGTGAGCGGGCCCGCGTCCACCGTGCATCCCACGACGTTGGCGCTGGTCGCCGCCGTTGCGAGCCTGGCCGAGGCTTCGCTGCGCGAGGCGCACCTGGCTGGGCTGGATCAGTTGCGCACCGTCGCGGCGCCCCTGCTCGCGGGACTCTCGGGTCCGGGCCTCGTGGTCGACGCCCACGGCTGGGTGGCCGCGGTCGGGCAGCTGGCGCCGTGCACCCGCGTCACGCTGCCGAGCGCCGTGGACTCCGCCCACCTGTGGCTCCCCGAGCTGGGGCAGTGCACCGTCGAACCGTTGCCGGGCGGCTGGCTGCTGCGGCCCGTCGCCGAGGAGCCGCGCGACGGCACCACCCGGGTCACCCTCGACCTGCGGGCGGGGAAGGCCCCGTCGGTCACCGTCGCGGGCGCCACGGGGGAGTGGCGGCACCAGCTCACGCCCCGGCACGCGCAGATCCTCGAGCTCCTCTCCGACGGGCACGGGCGGACCGCGGCGCAGGTCGCGGCGGCGTTGTTCGGCGACGCGGGCCGGGTGGTCACCGTGCGCGCGGAGATCTCCCGGCTGCGCCGGGTGCTCTCCGGGCTGATCGCCGCCCAGCCCTACCGCTTCGCCGACGCGGTGACCGTCGAGACGCTCCGCTGAGCCGGCGCCGCCGCAACCCCGTGCAACCTTGGCGACTGTGTCGCCGGTCACATAGACCGGTGTGACACGTCGACGAAGGGACGCACACGATGGCACGCATCGCATTGGTGACGGGGGCGGGACGAGGGATCGGCGCGGGTATCGCGCGACGACTCGCGGCCGACGGTCTGGACCTGGCACTGGTGGACCTCACCGCCGACGGCGTCGAGGCCGTCGCGGAGGAGATCCGGTCGACGGGACGCCGCGCGGTCGCGCTCACGGCCGACGTCTCCGATCGCGACGCGGTCTTCGGCGTCGTCGCAGCCGCCGTCGAGGCGCTGGGTGGGCTCGATGTGATGATCAACAACGCCGGCGTCGCGCTGGTCGGGCCGGTCGCGGACGTGACGCCCGAGGAACTGCGCCGACTGTTCTCCGTCAACGTCGACGGCGTGCTCTGGGGCATCCAGGCGGCGGCGGCCTCCTTCATCGAGCGCGGCGTGCGCGGCAAGATCGTCAACGCCGCGTCCATCGCCGGGCACGAGGGCTTCGCCATGCTCGGCGCGTACAGCGCCACCAAGTTCGCGGTCCGCGGCTTCACCCAGGCCGCCGCGAAGGAGTACGCGACCCACGGCATCACGGTCAACGCCTACTGCCCCGGCGTGGTGGGCACCGACATGTGGGTCGAGATCGACCGCCGGTTCGCCGAGCTCACGGGCGCCGAGGTCGGCGCGACCTACGACCAGTTCGTGGGCGGGATCGCCCTCGGCCGCGCGCAGACCCCCGAGGACGTCGCCGCCTTCGTCTCCCACCTGGCCTCGCCCGACTCGGACTACATGACGGGGCAGGCGGTGCTGATCGACGGCGGCCTGGTCTACCGGTGACCGAGGGACCCCGATGACGGAACCGGCGATGTCGGCGGGCGAGGACCCGCGGAGCTACGCGCGCCTGCTCACGCAGGTCTACGACGCGACCATGAGCGGCGACCGACCGCCGGCCAGGCCGCGCGGCGTGATCGGCGACTCCTGGGAGCGGGTGCTCGCGGCGGGACTCGCGCCCGACGCGGATGCCGCGCCCGCCCTCGGGTGGATGGATCTCGAGCTGCGGCGACGACAGTCGGGCCTCGGCCCCGTGCTCGAGGAGCTGACCGCGGGCCTGGACCCGCTCACCGCCGACGGCGACAACATCCTCGTCATCGCCGATCGGTTCGGCCGCGTGCTGTGGCGCTCCGGCTCGACGCGGGTCCTCGCGCACGCGGACCGGCTCGGCTTCGTCGAGGGCGCGGGCTGGGCCGAGGATGAGGTGGGGACCAACGCGATCGGGACGGCCATCGCCTCGCGCACGCCCGTGCAGATCTTCTCCGCCGAGCACTTCGCCCGCAGTCACCATGCCTGGACCTGTGCGGGCGCGCCCATCCGCGACGTGCACACCGGCCACATCCTGGGCGTGGTCGACGTCTCCGGTCCCGCCGCGACGGTGCACCCGACGACGCTCGCTCTGGTCTCGACCGTCGCCAAGCTGGCCGAGGCGCGGCTGCGCGAGGCGCACCTCGCGGGCCTGGAACGGCTGCGGTCCGTGGCGGCGCCGATGCTGGCCGGGCTCGGCCGGCCGGGACTGGCCGTGGACGTGAACGGGTGGGTCGCCGCGGTCGGCGCACTGCCCCCGCGCACGCGCGTCGCGCTGCCGACCGACCTGACGGGGCCGAGCGTCCTGCTGCCCGAACTCGGCCCGTGCACCGTCGAGCCGCTGCCGGGCGGGTGGCTGCTGCAGCCCGATCCGGGCGACGGGGCGGAGCCGGTCACCCGCGTGACGCTCGACCTGCGGCCCGGCCGCGCACCGGAGGTCGCCGTCGCGGGCCGCGGGGGCGCGTGGCGGTACCAGCCCTCCCCGCGGCACGCGCAGATCCTCGCCCTGCTCGCCGACGGTGCCGGGCACACCGCCGCGCAGTTGGCGCAGGCGTTGTTCGGCGACCGCGGGCGGGTCGTCACGGTGCGGGCCGAGATCTCCCGGCTGCGGCGCGTGCTGTCCGGGGTGATCGCGGCGCAGCCCTACCGGTTCGCCGACGGCGTCTCGGTCGAGTTGCTGCGCTGACCGGTCCCGGCCTCTAGCGTGGGGAGCGTGAGCGAGCCGCAGATCTTCCCCGAGGACTGGACCACGGCGCTCGTCCTGGTGGCGCACCCGGACGACCCCGAGTACGGGATGGCCGCCGCCGTCGCCCGCTGGACGTCCGAGGGGAGGACGGTGGCCTACGGTCTCGCGACCTCGGGTGAGGAGGGCATCGAGGGCATGTCGCCCGGCACCGCCGGCCCCGTGCGCGAGGAGGAGCAGCGACGGTCCGCCGCCGTCGTCGGGGTCGACGAGGTGCGGTTCTGGGGCTACCCGGATTCGCAGCTGCGCAACACCCCGGAGCTGCGGGAATCGATCCGCAAGTCCATCGCCCGGTACGCACCCGACATCGTGATCACGCTGTGGGGCGGACCGGACTGGGGCAACGGTATCGCCAATCAGAGCGACCACATGGAGTTCACCCGCGCGGTCGCCGAGGCGGGCGCCGAGGCCGGCGTGCGGCTGTTCCAGACGTGCCCCGATCCCACGCTGATCGTCGACGTCACGGGATTCACCGAGCGCGCGGTGGAGTCGCTCGCCGAGCACCGGCAGTACCTGTCCGTGCTGGACCCGCAGACGCCGGTGATCGAGCAGGCCCGCGCGCAGGTCGCCTCCGCGTGCCTGCCGCGCGGCGAGTACCGGCACACCGTGGGCTTCCGGGACCTCGCCTGACCGACCGCAGCGCGGGTACCGCGCTGTGAGAGTGTGGGCGCGAACGGTTCCCGCGGCGGAAGAAGGATTCAGTGGTGGACGAGACGGGCGAGAGCGCGCCGGCGGGCGGCGCGGGACTGGGCTTCGGCATCGACGAGCGGGGCGTCGCGACCCTCACCCTGCAGCGACCCGACGCCGCGAACGCCCTGAACCAGCCGCTGGCGGACGCGCTCGTCGCAGCCGTGCGGTCCATCGGCGCCAACGATGCGGTCCGCGTGATCGTGCTGCGCGCCGAAGGGCGGTTCTTCTGCGCGGGCGGCGACGTCAAGGCGATGGTCGCGGCATCGGATCGCGGGACGATGCTCGACGTGTTGGCCGGCACGATCCACGAGGCGCTCGCGGGGCTGGACCGGCTTGCCGTGCCGGTGGTCGCCGCGATCCAGGGTCCGGTCGCGGGCGGCGGCCTCGGGCTGGTGCTCGCCGCCGACGTCGCGATCGCGGCGGATGCGGCGCACTTCTCCACGGCGTACGCGGGCGTGGGGCTGAGCCCCGACTGCGGCGTGTCGGCGCTGCTGCCGAAGGCGGTGGGGATGCGGCGCGCGCTCCGGATGCTGCTGGACGGCGAGCGGATCGATGCGCCGACCGCCGCCGCATGGGACCTCATCGACCGGGCCGTGCCCGGGGGCGAGCTCGAGGCCGAGGTGGGCGCGGCGGTGGACCGGCTCCTCGCCGGCCCGTACCCAGGTCTGGGCGAGGCGCGCCGCCTGGTACGGGCGTCGTACGCGAGCAGCTACGGCGAGCAACTCGACGACGAGCGCCGCACCATCGCCCGGACCGGCACCAGCGACGCCGCGGCGGCGCGGCTCGCGCGCTTCGCCTGACGCGGCGGTGCTCAGCCCAGGTGGAAGGCCTGCGTGATGTGGTTGCCGCGCCGGTGATCGCCCACCAGGCTGGGGCGCCCGCGGCCCATCTTCACCAGCATGGCGCGGTTCTCCACGCGCGGTGCGAAGCCGTCGAGGACGCGGTTGACGCTGCCGCGCAGGCCGCGCTCGCGGCGCGGGAGCGACAGCGGCTGCGTCAGGGCGTCGGGGTTCGAGTTCGGAAGGTCGTTGCGCATATCAGGTCTTTCGGACGGGTGCAGTGGATCGTTACTGCTATCGACCGTGCCCATCACGCCTGGTCGGAGCCTGGCGGGAAGCTGTGGGGGTGCCAAGGAAGTGGGTTCGCCGAGCCAGTGTGAATAGGCTTGCATGATGGTGCATAATCATTGCATGACTGTTTCCGTGGCGATCGCGGGCGCGAGCGGCTACGCCGGGGGAGAGATCCTCCGGCTGCTGCTCGGCCACCCGCAGTACCTGTCCGGCGAGCTCACGATCGGCGCGCTCACCGCCGGCGGCAACGCCGGCAGCACGCTCTTCGAGCACCACCCGCACCTGCTGCCGCTCGCCGACCGCGTCCTGGCCGAGACCACCCCGGACACGCTGCGCGGCCACGACGTCGTCTTCCTCGGGCTGCCGCACGGCAAGTCGGCCGAGATCGCCGAGGCGCTGCCCCCGTCGACCCTCATCATCGACTGCGGTGCCGACTACCGGCTCAAGGACGCCGCGGAATGGGAGCACTACTACGGCAGCGCCCACGCCGGCACCTGGCCCTACGGTCTGCCGGAGCTCCCCGGCAACCGGGACGTGCTCGCCGGCGCGTCCCGCATCGCCGTCCCGGGCTGCTACCCGACGGTGTCGACCCTCGCCTTCCTGCCCGCCGTCGCCGCCGGCATCGTCGCGCCCGAGGTCACCGTGGTCGCCGTGAGCGGCACGTCGGGCGCCGGGAAGTCCCTGCGGACCGACCTGCTGGCCTCCGAGGCCATCGGCTCGGCGCGCGCCTACGGCGTGACCACCCACCGGCACACGCCGGAGATCACCCAGAACCTGTCGGCGGCCGCGAATTCGCCCGTCACCGTCTCGTTCACGCCGGTCCTCGTGCCGATGGCGCGGGGCATCCTCGCCACCGTCTCCGCCCCGACGACGGTGACAGCCGCGCAGGCCCGGGAGGTCTACGCGGCGGCCTACGCCGACGAGCCCTTCGTGCATCTGCTCCCCGAAGGGGTGCAGCCGCAGACGAAGTCGGTGCTCGGCAGCAACGCCGTGCAGGTGCAGGTGGCCGTCGACGAGCGCGCCGGTCGGCTCATCGCCACCGCCGCGATCGACAACCTCACCAAGGGCACCGGCGGCGCCGCCGTGCAGTCCATGAACCTCGCGCTCGGCTGGCCCGAGACCGCCGGCCTGTCCACCGTAGGAGTCGCACCGTGACCTTCAAACTCGTTCGGAACCAGGGCGTCACGGCGCCGCTGGGGTTCAAGGCCGCCGGCATCGCGGCCGGGATCAAGGCCTCGGGCAAGCCCGACCTCGCGCTCGTCTTCAACGAGGGCCCGCACTACGCGGCGGCCGGCGTCTTCACCCGCAACAAGGTCAAGGCCGCCCCCGTGCTCTGGAGCCAGCAGGTGATCAAGGACGGCCACCTGCGCGCGGTGATCCTCAACTCGGGCGGCGCCAACGCCTGCACCGGGCCCGGCGGCTTCCAGGACACGCACGCCACCGCCGAGAAGGTCGCGGAGACGCTGAGCCACTGGGGGACTGAGACCGGCGCCGGCGAGGTCGCCGTGTGCTCCACCGGCCTCATCGGCGACCGGCTGCCGATGGACAAGCTGCTCGCCGGCGTCACCGAGATCGTGCACGAGATGGGTGGCGGCCTCACCGGCGGTACCGACGCCGCGCACGCGATCATGACCACCGACACCGTGCCCAAGGAGACCGCGCTGCACCACTCCGGCGGCTGGAACGTCGGCGGCATGGCCAAGGGCGCCGGCATGATGGCGCCCTCGCTGGCGACGATGCTCGTCGTCCTCACGACCGACGTGCACGCCACCCCCGAGCAGCTCGACGAGGCCCTGCGGCACGCCACGAGCTACACCTTCGACCGGCTCGACGTGGACGGCGCCACCTCCACCAACGACACGGTGCTCCTGCTGAGCAGCGGCGCGAGTGAGAAGGCCTGCACGCAGGAGGAACTCAACGCCGCCGTGCGGGCGGTCTGCGACGACCTCGCCGCGCAGCTGCAGGGCGACGCCGAGGGCGTCACGAAGCGGATCCTCATCACCGTGACCGGCGCCGCCTCCGAGGAGGAGGCGCTGATCGGGGCCCGCGCCATCGCCCGCGACAGCCTGGTCAAGACCGCGCTGTTCGGCAGCGACCCCAACTGGGGTCGCGTCATGGCTGCGATCGGCATCGCCCCGATCGAGCTGGTCCACGACAAGCTGACCGTCTCCTTCAACGGGCAGCCCATCGCCGAGAACGGCTGCGGCGTACCGGGGGCGCGCGAGGTCGACCTCTCCGGGCCGGAGATCGACGTCACCGTCGACCTGGGCCTCGGGCGCGGCACCGCGACGATCCGCACCACGGACCTCTCGCATGCGTACGTCGAAGAGAACTCGGCGTACTCCTCATGACCGCACCCGATCTCACGCCGCTCGACAAGGCCGGCGTCCTCGCCGAGGCGTTGCCGTGGCTCCTGGACTTCCACGGCAAGACCGTCGTGGTCAAGTACGGCGGCAACGCCATGGTCGACGACGAGCTCAAGCGCTCCTTCGCGCAGGACATGGTGTTCCTGCGGACCTGCGGCCTGCACCCCGTGGTGGTGCACGGTGGGGGCCCGCAGATCAACGCGATGCTCAAGCGGCTCGGCATGGAGGGCGAGTTCCGCGGCGGCTTCCGCGTGACCACGCCCGAGGTGATGGACGTGGTGCGCATGGTGCTCTTCGGCCAGGTCGGGCGCGAGCTCGTCGGGCTGATCAACTCCTACGGGCCCTTCGCCGTCGGCATGTCCGGCGAGGACGCGCACCTGTTCACGGCCACCCGCCGGGAGGTCGTGGTCGACGGTGCGCCCACCGACATCGGGCTGGTCGGCGACGTCACATCGGTGAGCCCCGACGCGGTGAACGACCTCATCGCGGCGGGCCGGATCCCCGTGATCTCCACGATTGCCCCCGACGCCGACGGTGTGGTGCACAACATCAACGCCGACACCGCCGCCGCCGCGCTCGCGGAGGCGCTGGGCGCGCAGAAACTGGTGGTGCTCACCGACGTCGAGGGGCTGTACACGAACTGGCCCGACCGCTCGTCGCTGACCTCCGAGATCGACACGGACGCGTTGACGGAACTGCTGCCGAGCCTCGATTCCGGCATGGTCCCCAAGATGGAGGCCTGCCTGCGAGCCGTGCACGGGGGCGTCCCCACCGCGCACGTCATCGACGGGCGGGTGCCGCACTCCGTGCTCCTCGAACTGTTCACGAGCAAGGGCATCGGCACCATGGTGACCCCGCCGAAAACTCCTTCACAGACCTGGATCTGAGACACATGACGAACGAAGCAATGCAGTCCCGGTGGAACGCCGCGGTGATGGACACCTACGGCACCCCGCCCATCGCGCTGGTCTCCGGCCGCGGCGCGACGGTGACCGACGCCGACGGCACCGAGTACATCGACCTCCTGGGCGGCATCGCCGTCAACGCCCTCGGCCACGCGCACCCGAAGATCATCGAGGCCGTGACCCAGCAGGTCTCGACCCTCGGGCACGTCTCGAACCTCTACATCAGCGAGCCCGTCGTCCGCCTCGCGGAGCGCCTCACCGAGGCCGTGGGCGTCCCCGGCACCCGCGTGTTCTTCAGCAACTCCGGCGCCGAGGCCAACGAGGCCGCCATCAAGATCGGCCGGCGCACCGGTCGCACCGCGATGGTCGCCGCCGAGGGCGCCTTCCACGGCCGCACCATGGGCTCGCTCGCGCTCACCGGTCAGCCCGCCAAGCGGGAGCCCTTCGCGCCGCTGATCGAGTCGGTCACCCACGTGCCCTACGGCGACGCCGCCGCGCTGCGGGCGGCCGTTTCGGGTGACAACGGCGCGATCGCTGCGGTTTTCCTGGAGCCGATCATGGGCGAGGGCGGCGTCGTCGTCCCGCCCGAGGGCTACCTCGCGCAGGCCCGCGCCGCAGCGACGGACGCGGGCGCGCTCCTCGTCTTCGACGAGGTGCAGACCGGGATCGCCCGCACCGGAACACTGTTCGCGTACCAGCGGGTGGGCGTGACCCCGGACGTCTTCACCCTCGCCAAGGGGCTCGGCGGCGGCCTGCCCATCGGCGCGACGGTGGCCGTCGGCGCCGCCGGGGAGTTGCTCACCCCGGGCCAGCACGGCACCACCTTCGGCGGCAACCCGATCGCGGCCGCTGCGGCCAACGCGGTCCTCGACGTGATCGAGGCCGAGGGCCTGGCGGAGCGCGCCGATGCCCTCGGCAAGCACATCGCCGCCACCGTCGAGGGGTTCGGTCACCCCCTCGTCACCGGCGTGCGCGGCTCCGGCCTGCTGCTCGGGATCACCCTGTCCCGTGGTGTCGCCAAGGCGATCGAGGCCGGAGCCCGGGACGCGGGCTTCCTGCTCAACGCCGCCCAGCCCGACGTGATCCGCCTCGCCCCGCCGCTGGTCCTCACCGACGAGCAGGCCGACCGCTTCCTCTCAGCCCTGCCCTCTCTGCTCGACTCAGCCCAGGAGACACCATGACCCGCCACTTCCTCCGCGACGACGACCTGTCGCCCGCCGAACAGCGCGAGGTGCTCGCGCTCGCGGCCGAGCTCAAGGCCGCGCCGTTCTCGCGGCGGCCGCTGGAGGGCCCCAAGGGCGTGGGCGTGCTGTTCGACAAGAACTCCACCCGCACCCGATTCAGCTTCGACGTCGGCATCGCGCAACTCGGTGGGCACCCCGTCGTGGTGGACAGCAAGTCGACGCAGATGGGCCGCGACGAGTCCCTCGCGGACACCGCCCGCGTGCTCTCGCGCTTCGTCGACGCCATCGTCTGGCGCACCTACTCCCAGGCGGGACTCGAGGAGCTCGCCCGGTACGCGACGGTGCCCGTCGTCAACGCCCTCTCCGACGACTTCCACCCGTGCCAGATCCTGGCGGACCTGCAGACCATCGCCGAGCGCAAGGGCGCCGAAGGCACGGGTTCCGTTGCGGGCTTGAAGCTCACGTACCTCGGCGACGGCGCGAACAACATGGCGCACAGCTACATGCTCGGCTGCGTGACGGCCGGCATCGACGTGACCATCAGCGCACCGGCGGGCTTCCAGCCCGACGAGCGGTTCGTCGAGGCGGCCCGGGCCCGTGGCCGCGAGACGGGTGCGGAGGTCAGCGTCATCCCCGATCCCGTGCTCGCCGTCGCGGGCGTCGACGTGGTCGTCACCGACACCTGGGTCTCGATGGGGCACGAGGACGACGGCGTCGACCGCAACGCGCCGTTCCGGCCGTACCAGATCAACGACGCGCTCCTGGCCCACGCGGATCCGGACGCGATCGTGCTGCACTGCCTGCCCGCGCACCGCGGCGACGAGATCACCGACGAGGTGATCGACGGGCCGCAGTCCGCGGTCTTCGACGAGGCCGAGAACCGCCTGCACGCGCAGAAGGCGCTGCTGACCTGGCTGCTGGAGCACTCGTGAGCGAGCAGCCGCTCGCCACGCGCGCCGGGCGGCAGGCGGCCGTCGTCGAGATCCTGGCGAACCACCAGGTGCGCAGCCAGGCCGAGTTGCAGGCGCTGCTCGTGCGCGGGGGCTACGAGGCCACGCAGGCCACCATCTCACGCGATCTCGACGAGCTCGGCGCCGTGAAGCTGCGCGGCGCCGACGGCGGAGCCGGGGTGTACGTCGTGCCCGAGGACGGCTCACCGGTGCGCGGCGTCTCCGGCGGCACCGAGCGGCTCTCCCGCCTGCTGGGGGAACTGCTCGTCTCCACCGATCACAGCGGCAACATCTGCGTCCTGCGCACCCCGCCCGGGGCGGCGAACTTCCTCGCCAGCGCGTTGGACCGCTCCTCGCTGCCCGAGGTCGTCGGCACCGTCGCCGGCGACGACACCGTCCTGGTCGTCGCGCGCGAGCCCCTGACCGGCAAGGACCTCGCCGAGCGCCTCGTGGCGCTCGCCTGAATCCGCACACTCACCACCAGATAGGCTTATCGACCATGTCCAAGGTCCTCTCCACCCTGCCCATCGGCGAGCGCGTCGGCATCGCCTTCTCCGGCGGCCTCGACACCTCCGTGGCCGTCGCCTGGATGCGCGACAAGGGCGCCGTGCCCTGCACCTACACCGCGAACATCGGTCAGCCGGACGAGCCGGACATCGACGCCGTTCCCGGCCGTGCCAAGGAGTACGGCGCCGAGATCGCGCGCCTGGTGGACGTGCAGCCGCTGCTGGTGCAGGAGGGCATCGCCGCCCTGCAGACCGGGGCCTTCCACATCCGCTCGGGCGGCAAGACCTACTTCAACACCACCCCGATCGGGCGTGTCGTGACCGGCACCATGCTGGTGCGGGCCATGAAGGAGGACGGCGTCGACATCTGGGGCGACGGCTCCACCTACAAGGGCAACGACATCGAGCGGTTCTACCGCTACGGCCTGATGGCGAACCCGGCGCTGCGCATCTACAAGCCGTGGCTGGACTCGCAGTTCGTCACCGAGCTCGGCGGCCGCAAGGAGATGAGCGAGTGGCTCGTCGCGCACGGCTTCCCCTACCGCGACTCCACCGAGAAGGCCTACTCGACCGACGCCAACATCTGGGGCGCCACGCACGAGGCGAAGGACCTGGAGTACCTCAACACCGGCGTCGTCATCGTCGATCCGATCATGGGCGTCGCCCCGTGGGACGAGTCCGTCGAGATCACGACCGAGGACGTCACCGTCACCTTCGAGGCCGGCGTGCCCGTCGCGATCAACGGCGTCGAGTACTCCGACCCGGTCGAGCTGGTCCGCGAGGCGAACCGCATCGGCGGCCGCCACGGCCTGGGCATCTCCGACCAGATCGAGAACCGCATCATCGAGGCGAAGTCGCGCGGCATCTACGAGGCGCCCGGCATGGCGCTGCTGCACGCCACCTACGAGCGGCTGGTGAACGCGATCCACAACGAGGACACCATTGCCACGTACCACAACGAGGGCCGCCGCCTGGGCCGCCTGATGTACGAGGGCCGCTGGCTGGACCCGCAGTCGCTCATGCAGCGCGAGGCCATCATCCGCTGGGTCGCGTCCGCCGTCACCGGCTCGGTCACGCTGCGGCTGCGTCGCGGCGACGACTACTCGATCATCGACACCACCGGCCCCAACCTCTCGTACCACCCCGAGAAGCTCTCGATGGAGCGCGTCGGCGACGCCGCCTTCGGCCCCGACGAGCGCATCGGCCAGCTCACCATGCGCAACCTCGACATCGCGGACTCCCGTTCGCGGCTCGAGCAGTACGCGGTGCAGGGCATCGTCGCGGGCGAGACCGCCGCGCTGGTCGGCGAGCTGGAGCAGGGCGGCGCCGAGGCCATCGTCGCGGGCGGGGAGAAGACCCCGTCGAACTTCGACGAGGTCGGCAACCACGCCGCGTTCGACCTCGGCACCGACTAGGAGATCCGTTGAGCGAGAACGCCGAGAAGCACGCCGGCGAGCCGGCATCCAAGCACGGCACCAACGAGGGCAGCCTGTGGGGCGGGCGGTTCGCGTCCGGCCCCGCCGAGGCGATGGCCGCGCTGAGCAAGTCCACGCACTTCGACTGGGCGCTGGCCCCGTACGACGTGCGCGCGTCGAAGGCGCACGCCCGCGTGCTGAACCGCGCCGGACTGTTGTCCGACGCGGACCTCGAGGCGATGCTCGCTGCGCTCACCCGGCTCGGCGAGGACGTGGCCTCGGGGGCCTTCCAGCCCGCCGAGTCCGACGAGGACGTGCACGGCGCGCTGGAGCGCGGGCTCATCGAGCGCGCCGGCCCCGAGGTGGGCGGCCGGCTGCGCGCGGGCCGGTCCCGGAACGACCAGGTGGCCACGCTGTTCCGGCTGTGGCTGCGCGATGCCGTGCGGCTCGTCGCGGTCGGCGTTCTCGACGTGGTGGACGCGTTCGTCGCGCAGGCGCAGGCGAACCCCGATGTGATCCTGCCGGGCAAGACGCACCTGCAGGCGGCGCAGCCGATCCTGCTCTCGCACCACCTGCTGGCCTACACGCACCCGCTGCTGCGGGACGTGCAGCGGCTGCAGGATCTGGACAAGCGGATCGCGGTCTCGCCCTACGGTTCCGGCGCGCTCGCAGGCTCGTCGCTGGGGCTGGACCCCGACGCCATCGCGGCCGACCTCGGTTTCGACTCGGCCGCCGACAACAGCCTCGACGCGACCGCCTCGCGCGATTTCGCAGCCGAGGCGGCGTACGTCTTCGCGCAGATCGCCGTCGACCTCTCGCGCTGGTCGGAGGACGTGATCCTCTGGAGCACCGCTGAATTCGGTTACGTGACGCTCGCCGACGCGTGGTCGACGGGGAGCTCGATCATGCCGCAGAAGAAGAACCCGGACGTCGCGGAGCTCTCCCGTGGCAAGGCGGGCCGGCTCATCGGCAACCTCTCGGGCCTGCTGGCGACGCTCAAGGCGCAGCCGCTCGCGTACAACCGGGATCTGCAGGAGGACAAGGAGCCCGTCTTCGATTCGGTGGAGCAGCTGCGGCTGCTGCTGCCGGCCGTCGCCGGACTCACCGCCACGCTGACCTTCCACCCGGAGCGGATGGGTGCGCTGGCGCCGGCCGGCTTCACGCTCGCCACCGACGTGGCGGAGTGGATGGTGCGGCAGGGCGTGCCCTTCCGCGTCGCGCACGAGGCGGCGGGCGAATGCGTCCGCGCCGCCGAGTCGCGCGGGGTGGGCCTCGACGGCCTCACCGACGCCGAGTTCGCCGCGATCCACCCGGCGCTGACCCCGCAGGTCCGCGAGGTCCTGACCGTGCGCGGTTCGGTCTCCTCCCGCGACGCCCGCGGTGGTACAGCCCCGTCCGCGGTGGCGAAGCAGCTCTCCGCGGTCAGTGCCGCCGTCCCGCCGCTGCGCACCTGGGCCACCACAAGCGCCTGACCCGAGGAATCAGGCGCGGGGGAGCGGGCCGGTGATCACCTGCTGCAGCGGCGGCGCGGCGAGGGCGACGACCTCGTCGACGGTGAGCGAGGCGAGGGGCTCGAAGCCGACGACGTAACGCGCGACCAGTAGGCCGAAGACCTGGGCGATCATGAGGTTCGCGCGCAGCACCCCGTCGCCGGGGCCCGCGTCCATCCGCTCGATCAGCTCGGCGAGGGCGATCTCGAGCAGGAAGCCGCGCACGATCGCCGGGTCACCGTCGTTGCCGAGGTTGGTGCGGATCACCGCGACGCCCACCTCCCGCAACGGGCCGTCCCACATGGTCAGCAGCGCACGCAGGAGGACGGGTGCGGCTTCCTCGAGCGGTGCCTCCCGCAGCGGCGCGCGCACGAACTCCGGGTCGACGGGGATCGCGAGCGCGGCCAGGTACAGCTGCTGCTTGGTGCCGAAGTAGTGGTGCACCAGCGCCGTGTCCACGCCGGCGGCCCCGGCGATCGATCGCACCGTCGTGCCGGCGAGGCCGCCACGGGCGAACGCGGCGCGCGCGGCCCCGAGGATCTCGGCGCGCGTGTCCGGGCTGCCGGACCTGCGGCCCGACCGGCGCTGCGTCATGAGACCTTCCGCGGCAGTGTGGCCGCCGCGAGGGCCAGCGCGGTGACGGCGAATCCCGCCACCACGGAGAGCGAGGTCCACATCGTGCCCGTCGGCGAGGCGTGCGCGCCGACCTCCTGCAGGGCCTGCACCGCGTAGGTCATCGGCAGTACGTCCGCGATGCCCTGCAGCCAGCCCGGCATGGCGTCGTGCGGGACGAGTAGGCCGCACAGGAAGATCTGCGGCACCACCACGATCGGCATGAACTGCACCGCCTGGAACTCGGTGCGGGCGAAGGCGCTGAACAGCAGGCCCAGCGCGACGCCGAGCCAGGCGTCGACGACGGCGATGAGGACGACCAGCCAGACGCTGCCGGCGGTCTCCATGCCGAGCAGGTACGTCGCGACGGTGGTGGCGAGCACCGCCTGCACGGTGGCGGCCAGAGAGAACGCGACCGCGTAGCCGAGCAGCAGATCCGCCTTGGCCAGCGGCGTGGTGAGCAACCGCTCCAACGTCCCGGAGGAGCGCTCGCGCTGCATCGCGATCGACGTGACGATGAACATGAGGGCGAACGGCAGTACCCCGAGCAGCACCAGGGCGATGCGGCTGAACAGCGCCGGGCCGCCGGGGGAGTCGTGGTACAGGAAGTACAGGAGCGTCAGCAGCGCCGTCGGCACCACGACGACCATCGCGACGGTGCGCGGGTCGGCGCGCAGCTGACGGAGTACGCGGACGGCGGTCGCCCGGGTGATGCTCGGATTCAGGACGGTGCTCATGCCGTGGCCTCCTGCGCACGGACGAGCGTCAGGAAGGCCTCGTCGAGAGTGGGGGCGCCGGTGCGGGAGAGCAGTTCCGGCGGTGTGAGCGCGGCGACGAGGCGCCCCTCGCGGAGCAGGAGCAACCGCGAGCAGTGCGCAGCCTCGTCCAGGACGTGGCTCGAGACGAGCAGGGTGGTGCCGGCCGCCGCCATCGCGCTGAACCGCTCCCACAGCTCGGCGCGCAGCAGCGGGTCGAGGCCGACGGTGGGCTCGTCGAGGATGAGGAGCTCGGGGTGGGCGACCAGCGCGCACGCGATGCTCACGCGGGAGCGCTGCCCACCCGAGAGCGCTTCCGCGCGCCGGTCCGCGAAGTCGCCGAGCCCGACGGCCGCGATCGCCTCGGCGACGTCGGCCTGCGCCGACGCGCGCCGGGCCGGGTACAGCGCGCCGAAGTACTCGACGTTCTGCGCCACGGTCAGGTCGCCGTAGACCGCGGGGGACTGCGTCGTGTAGCCGACACGAGCCCGCAGATCCGCGCTGCCGGCGGGGCGGCCGAGGACCGTCGCGCTCCCGCGGGTGATCCGCTGCGCCCCGACGATCACCCGCATGAGCGTCGTCTTCCCGGAGCCCGACGGGCCGAGCAGTCCCGTGATGGCCCCGGCGGGGATCTCGGCGTCCAGGCGGTCGAGGACCGTGGTACTCGACCGCACCACGGTGAGGCCGGCGAGGGTGATCGCGCTGTTCATGGCGCCTCCTGGTAATTCACTGTTCGATGAATTCATCGGTCAGTGAATTATGCGTCGGGATGCGCCGCGCGGTCAACCCCCGGAGCGGTGCGGTGTCAGAACAGTCCGGCGTCCAGGCCGCCGTCGAGCACCAGTCCGCTGCCGTTGCAGAACGTCGACTCGTCGCTCGCGAGGAAGGCGACGGCCCGCGCCACCTCGTCCTCCGTGCCCCAGCGGCCCTGCTTCTGCTCGATGAGCGCGTCGAATCCGCCGGAAGGCATCCCGAGTGCGGCCTCGAACGCCGCCGACTGGTGGGTGACGAGCGCGGTCGCCACGAACCCCGGCAGCACTGCGTTCACGCGTACGCCGTGTGCGCGCAGCTCCGTCGCTGCGGTCTTGGTCAGGTTCACCACTGCGGCCTTCGCCGCGCCGTAGTGCCCGACGAGCGGGGTGCCCGCCGTTGCGGTGACGGACGCGACGTTGACGATCGTGCCGCCGCCGCTCGCGATGATCGCCGGCGCGGCGTAGCGCATCGACAGGAAGACGCCGTCGAGGTTGATGGACATGACCTTGCGCCACTCCGCGAGGTCCATCTGCAGCAGCGGTGCGACGGAGGCGATGCCCGCGTTGGGCACCATGACGTGCAGGCCGCCGTGGTCGGCGACGGTGCGTTCCACCAGCGTGCGCACCTGGTCCTCGTCGCGGACGTCGCATGCGACGGCGTGCGCGCCCGGGAGCTGTGCGGCGGCCGCCACGGCGCCGGCCTCGTCGATGTCCGAGACCACGACCGTCGCGCCGCCCTCGCTCAGTCGGCGCGCAATGGCGAATCCGATCCCGCGTGCGGCGCCGGTGACGATCGCGGTCCTGCCCTGGAAATCCTCGGTCATGGTGTGTGTCCTCCCGTGATGGTCGGTATTCGTCGATGTCGTCCTGACGGTAGGAGTGCGTGTGGTAGGAATCACTGTGTCCAGCGCACGAACATGGCGCGATGGTTTGGTTCTTTCTCCCGCTCGGCAGTGAGAATTCCGGTCTCGGAGACCAAAGGTGAGGTGATGGCGGTGCGAAACGAGCCGGCGGCGCGCGAGCGGGCGCGCGAGTGCATGGCGGCTGCGGCCCGCGCGATGAACGAGACACGTGGCCCGCTCTCGGACGCCGTGCACCAGCAGCTCGCCGCGGGCATCCCGGAGTTGCGCGGCGATCCGGCGCTCCTGGAGCTCCTGCGGGCCAGTACCGAGAGCAACATCGAGACGTTCCTGCACTTCGCTCAGCACGCGATCCCCGTGGAGGAGATCGCGCCGCCCACCGCGGCGCTGGCCTACGCGCGCCGGTTGGCGCAACGCGGCACATCGTCGAACGCGCTGCTGCGGGCGTACCGGCTCGGCCAGCGCGGCATCGTCGAGCTCGGCTTCGCGGAGGTCGACCGGCAGGCGGGCGACGCCGAGGTCGCGTACCTGGCCGCGCAGATGCTGCACGAGGAGGCGTTCCGGTACGTCGATCGCGTCGCCCAGCAGGTGGTGACGGAGTACGAGGCCGAGCGGGAGCGCTGGCTCGCCAACCGCAACTCCGTGCGCTCGGCGATGCTGGCGAGGGTCCTCGACGGCGAGGACGTCGGGGTGACGGTCGCCGAGACGGCGCTGCGCTACCGCCTGCGCCGCCGACACCTGGGGCTGGTGCTGTGGAACGCCGCCGGCGCGGAGACGGCCGGCGCGCTACGGGACCTGGAGTCGTTGGCGGGGGCGGTCGCCCGCGTCGCGAGGTCGGGGGAGCCGCCGCTGTTCATCCCGCACGACGGTTCGCTGGCCTGGGCCTGGATCGCCGTGCCGGGGGAGGCGGGTGAGCCGGCGGTCGACGACATCCGCGGCGTCGTGACGGGGGCGGGCCCCGATCTGCGGGTCGCCATCGGCACGTCGGCGTCGGGGCCGGAGGGGTTTCGGACCACCCACAGGCAGGCACTCCGCGCCCGCGAGGTGGCCGTGATCGCCGACGAACGCGCGCACCCCGTCACGGCGTACGGGGCGGAGGGGGTGCGCGCCGCGGCGCTGGTGGCCGCGGACGTCGAGGTCGGACGGGAGCTGGTCGCGGCGGCCCTGGGGGCGCTCGCCGTCGACGACGAGAACGCGGCGCGCCTCCGCGAGACCCTGCTGGTCTTCCTCGGCGAGGGCGGTAGCTACCTGTCCACCGGGCGTCGCCTGCGCATTCACAAGAACACGGTGAAATACCGTGTCGACCGGGCGGCGGAGGCGCGCGGACGCCCGATCGATGCGGATCGCTTCGAACTGGAGCTGGCGCTGCACGCCTGCCGCTGGTTGGGGAGCGCGGTGCTGCGCTGATCGGTGTCCCCGGAGCGTCAGCCGGCGCGCTGGCGGAGGTCGCCGATCCGGCGCATCGCGGCCAGGATCTTCAGGCCCAGCGACGGTGCCGCGTCGGCGGACCGCACGACCGCACCCCGCCAGCGCGGGACCACACGGAACACCTGCCGCGAGTCGAGGAGGTCGAGGCCGGCGGCGGCGACACCGTCCGCGTCGAGCGGCTTGGGGCCCGAGAACAGCATGGCGGCGCCCGGGTCCTTGCTGCGGTCGGTCACCATCGCGGTGCTCACGACGTCGGGGCACAGCGCCCGGGCCCGGATCGGGAGCCCCGCGTGCCGCAGATCGCCCTCGAGCGACGTGGTGAAGGAGAGCACCGCCGCCTTCGTGGCGGCGTAGAGGGCCAGGCCCGGGACGGGGGTCAGCGCCGAGATCGAGGCGACGTTGAGGATGGCCCCGCCCTGCGCGCCCATCGCGTCGACGGCCGCGATCGAGCCGCCGATCGGACCACGCAGATTCACGTCGAGGATCCCCGTCAACTGGTCGTCCTCGTGGGTCCAGCAGTCGCCCGCGATGAGGATTCCGGCGTTGTTGACCCAGACTGCCAGGCGCCCCAGCTCCTGCGCCTGTTCGGCGACCCGGCGGTGCGAGTCGAGATCGCGCACGTCCTGGGCGATGCCCACGGCGTCGCGGCCGACCTCGGCGGCGGCCCGGGCCGCGGCGTCGCCGTCGATGTCGGTGAGAATCACGCGATGCCCCTGGTCGGCGAGGCGGTGGGCGAATCGGAGGCCGATGCCACGGCCCGCTCCGGTCACTACTGCGATGGATGTCATGGGTGACGACGCTAGGCCCGTCGAGCGTGATCGGTCCTCGTCCTCGAGCCACGGAATCCGACGGCGCCCCTTGTGCCGGGGAGCCAGTCCTGGCGCCGTCCATCGCCGTGCCGCGACCTGGAACAGGTTCCCGTTTCCGGTCGTGCGACGGAGAACATCCGATAACATCGCGGCATGACCGCAGAGCGCACCGTCCGCGGGCTCATCGACGAGCCGCGCCGTTCCGAACCCGCTGAGCTGGCCGGGCTGTTCGCGCAGCTCGAGCCGGTCTCGACCGACTTCCTCCTCGGCGACTGGCGCGGCGGCGAGCTGCCGTCGGGTCACCCGATGGACGGCTCCCTCGGCCGGGCTCGGTGGTACGGCAAGAGCTTCCACTCCGCGAACGACGTGCAGCCGCTGGTCTGCCTCGACGAGAACGGCGAGAAGTTCTCCAACGTCGCGCTCGGCAAGGGCGAGGCGACGCTGCGCCTGATCGAGTTCGAGGGCACCGTGACCGCATCGATGGTCTACGACGGTCAACCGGTGATCGACCACTTCGCGAAGGTCGACGACGACACCGTCATGGGGGTGATGACCGGGAAGAAGCTCGCGCCGCCGTACTTCTACTTCTATCTTGAGCGCGACGCCCGACCCGCGGCGGCCGGTGGCTGTCTGGCGGACCGGTGACCGGCACGATCGCGCGGGTCGTCGCCGCGCCCGGGGCGGCACCGTCGCCGCTGGAGATCGACGTCCCCGCGCCGTCCGGGAACCAGGTCCTGGTACGCGTGCACGCCGTCGGCGTCTGCCACACCGACCTCACCCTCGCCGCGCAGTGGCCTGAGCAGGGACTGCCCGTCATCCTCGGCCACGAGGGCGCCGGCGTCGTCGAGGCGCTCGGC
Organism: Tsukamurella pulmonis; assembly: GCF_900103175.1. Lineage (NCBI taxonomy): Bacteria > Bacillati > Actinomycetota > Actinomycetes > Mycobacteriales > Tsukamurellaceae > Tsukamurella > Tsukamurella pulmonis. The sequence continues at coordinate 2,724,335 of NZ_FNLF01000002.1, read as the reverse complement.
CCCGACGCGCAGGGCCTGTCCGTCGGTGACCGGGTCTGCCTCACCTTCGACAGCTGCGGCGCCTGCGAGTTCTGCGGCGCGGGGACGCCCGGCTACTGCGAGCAGTCCATCACTCGCAACTACCTGGGCCTCCCGGGAATCCGGGCCGGGGAGACTGCCGTGACGGGCGGCTTCTTCGGGCAGTCGAGCTTCGCCGGCCTCGCCCTCGCGACCGACCGCAACACCGTCCGCATCGGTGACCTGCCCTTCGAGGTGGCGGCGCCCCTGGGCTGCAGCGTGCAGACCGGCGTCGGCACGATCACCCGCGCGCTGCAGGTGCAGTCGGGTCAGTCCGTCGTCGTCTTCGGCACCGGGGCCGTCGGCCTCGCCGCCGTGATGGGGGCGAAGCTGGCCGGTGCGACGACGATCGTCGCCGTCGATCCGCGGGAGGACCGTCGCGCACTCGCGCTGGAACTGGGGGCCACGCACGCGGTGGAGGCCGGACCGCAGGCGGCGCAGCAGGTGCTCGAGGCGACCGGCGGCGGCGCGCACGCCGCGGTCGACACCACGGCCCGCGCCGACGTCCTCGGGCAGGCGGTCCTGGCGCTGCGTGCCCGCGGCACGCTCGCGGTCGTCGGGCTCGGCGCACCGGCGGCGGAGCTGCCGGTCATGCTCATCATGGCCCGCGGGTTGCGGGTGATCGGCGTCATCGAGGGGGATTCGGAACCGTCGGAGTTCCTCCCGGAGCTTGCCGCCGCGGCCGTCGAGGGGCGGCTGCCCGTGGACCGGCTGGTGAGTACCTTCACCGATTTCGACGAGGCGTGGGCCGCGGCCCGCGAGGGCACCGCGGTCAAGCCGGTGTGGCTGCCCGCTGGGTAGCATGACGCCATGGCCATCGACGCGACGCTGCTGAAGATCCTCGCCTGCCCGCAGGACAAGGGGCCGCTGCTGTACGTGCCGGACGAGCTGTTCTACAACCCGCGTCTGCGCCGCGCCTACCCGATCGAGGACGGACTGCCGGTCCTGCTGGTCGGCGAGGCCCGCGACGTCGACGACGCCGAGCACGAGTCGATCCTGGCCCGCGCGGCGGAGTGATACCGGACGAGGCGCGTCGGCGCCTGTCCGAGCACCCGCTCGTGGCCGCCCGACTGGTCCTCGGTTCGGTGCTGACGGTCGGCGCGGTGCGCGCGCGCGTCGTCGAGGTGGAGGCCTACGGATCGCCCGAGGACGGCCCGTGGCCGGACCCCGCCGCGCACACCTATCCCGGGCCAACGCCTCGTAACGAGGTGATGTTCGGGCCCGCCGGGCACCTGTACGTGTATCTCTCGTACGGCATCCACCAGTGCGTCAACATCACGGCGGGGCCGGACGGCGAGGGCGCCGGCGTCCTGCTGCGCGCCGCGGCGATCGAGTCGGGGATCGACCTGGTACGGGAGCGGCGCGCCGTCCGCGATCCCGATGCCCGGCTCGCCGCCGGCCCCGGTCGGCTCGGGCAGGCGCTCGGGATCACGGTCGCCGACAAGGGGATCGACGTGCTCGGCGGAGCGTCCGAGGTGGGGCTGGAGATCGCCGCCCGACGGGGCCCGGTCGCCGTCGGACCGCGGATCGGGATCAGCAAGGCGGTCGACCTGCCGTGGCGCCTGTGGCTGGAAGGGCACCCGTCGGTGAGCCGCTGACGGACCGGCTCGTTCACAATGGTCGGGTGAGCACTGACATCCTCGAGGAACTGTCCTGGCGCGGCCTGATCGCGCAGTCCACCGACATCGACGCGCTGCGTGAGCGCCTCGCCGCGGGGCCGGTCACCCTCTACGCCGGGTTCGACCCGACGGCGTCGTCGCTGCACGCCGGCCACCTGGTCCAACTGTTGACCCTGCGCCGGTTCCAGGAGGCGGGCCACCGCCCGATCGTCCTCGGCGGTGGCGCGACCGGCCAGGTGGGCGATCCGCGTGACGTGGGCGAGCGCGTCATGAACTCGGTGGACACGGTCGCCGAGTGGGCGGCCAAGATCGACGATCAGCTCCGGCGCTTCGTCTCCTTCGACGGCGACAACGCAGCCATCCTGGTCAACAACCTGGACTGGCACGGCGCGATGAACGTGCCCACCTTCCTCCGCGATGTGGGCAAGCACTTCTCCATCAACGTCATGCTCGCGCGCGACACGGTCAAGCGGCGCCTCGAGTCCGACGGGATCAGCTACACCGAGTTCAGCTACATGCTGCTGCAGGCCTACGACTACGTCGAGCTCGCGCGGCGCTACGACACCGCGCTGCAGATCGGCGGCTCCGACCAGTGGGGCAACATCGTCGCGGGGGTCGACCTGAACCGGAAGATCGACGGCCGCCAGGTGCATGCGCTGACCACGCAGCTGGTGACCTCGTCCGACGGCAAGAAGTTCGGCAAGTCCACCGGTGGCGGTTCGCTCTGGCTCGATCCCGAGCAGACGAGCCCGTACGCCTGGTACCAGTACTTCGTGAACACGGCCGACGCCGACGTCATCCGCTACCTGCGGTGGTTCACCTTCCTCACACAGGAGGAGATCGCCGAGCTCGAGCGCGAGACGGCCGAGGCGCCGCACAAGCGCACCGCGCAGAAGCGGCTCGCCGCCGAGATGACGACCCTCGTGCACGGCGAGGAGCACACGCGCGCCGCGGAGCTGGCTGCGCAGGCACTCTTCGGACGTGGCGAGTTGGCGGAGCTGCCGGAGCAGACGCTGGCGGCGGCCCTGACCGAGGCCTCGGTCGTCGACGTGGCGGCGGGGGAGCCGCGCACGATCGTCGACCTGTTGGTGGCCTCGGGACTGAGCGAGTCGAAGGGCGCCGCCCGGCGTGCGGTCAAGGAGGGCGGTGCCTACGCGAACAACGTGAAGGTGGAATCCGAGGAGTGGGAGCCGGCTGCCGAGGACCTCCTGCACGGACGGTGGCTGGTCCTGCGACGCGGCAAGAAGAACTTCGCCGGAGCTCGATTCGTCTGAAGTTCCTGGTCATGACCACTGAGGCCGTCCCGCACCTGTGCGCGGGACGGCCTCAGTGCTGTGGATCACACGAACGGGTTTCGGCGGCATTCTGATAGACGCGATCGCCTGACCTGCATAGATGAACATCGCGTTACGCGCTGACCTGCGGATTTGCCCTTCCGTTCCACGGTGCGTAACTTATTCGAAGTCAGCGCGACACCGACCAGGACGGGGCCGAAAAGCCCAGGTCAGGCGGTAGAAACGCAGACAGATTGACAACCAGGAGCTGAACCCCGGTTTGACACCGAGTTCGACTCCGACATAAGCTGGAACGGTTGCTCCGAGCAGCCAGCCCACGGAAGACGATGACTTTCGAGCGTGTCACACGGTCGAGAGCGTCTTGATGTGCGGCTGAGCGGTGAGAAGCAGTTCCGAGAGCGGCCCGCGAGAGCGAGTTGCACACGGAAATCCGGTCTGCTAAGCTAGAACGGTTGCTCCGAGAGGGTCACGCCAGTGAGTTTGACTGGTGTTCCTTCAGAGAGTAGCATGAACTGCCTGCGAAGGTGCGGTTCACACGGAAAACATATGGTGTGGACGGCCGCGTTTGGCGTGTTCTTTGAGAACTCAACAGTGTGTCGATGAAATTGTCAGTGCCAAAATTTTTTGGCACGCATGGACAATCAAATTACTTGGTTGTTTGTGTTGTGGCTTTTCTCGTTTATTTCTTTGCGAGATGTATTTCTGGAATCATTGATTTTTGTCAGTGGTTTCGTTTTGTTCAGGATTTCCTGGATTATGCTGAAACCTTGTGTTTCTAGTGTTTTTTATGGAGAGTTTGATCCTGGCTCAGGACGAACGCTGGCGGCGTGCTTAACACATGCAAGTCGAACGGTAAGGCCCCTTCGGGGGTACACGAGTGGCGAACGGGTGAGTAACACGTGGGTGACCTGCCCTGTACTTCGGGATAAGCCTGGGAAACTGGGTCTAATACCGGATATGACCTTCCCCTGCATGGGGGTTGGTGGAAAGCTTTTGCGGTACAGGATGGGCCCGCGGCCTATCAGCTTGTTGGTGGGGTAATGGCCTACCAAGGCGACGACGGGTAGCCGGCCTGAGAGGGCGACCGGCCACACTGGGACTGAGACACGGCCCAGACTCCTACGGGAGGCAGCAGTGGGGAATATTGCACAATGGGCGAAAGCCTGATGCAGCGACGCCGCGTGAGGGATGACGGCCTTCGGGTTGTAAACCTCTTTCAGTAGGGACGAAGCGCAAGTGACGGTACCTACAGAAGAAGCACCGGCCAACTACGTGCCAGCAGCCGCGGTAATACGTAGGGTGCGAGCGTTGTCCGGATTTACTGGGCGTAAAGAGCTCGTAGGCGGTTTGTCACGTCGTCTGTGAAAACCCGAGGCTTAACCTCGGGCCTGCAGGCGATACGGGCAGACTTGAGTACTGTAGGGGAGACTGGAATTCCTGGTGTAGCGGTGGAATGCGCAGATATCAGGAGGAACACCGGTGGCGAAGGCGGGTCTCTGGGCAGTAACTGACGCTGAGGAGCGAAAGCGTGGGTAGCGAACAGGATTAGATACCCTGGTAGTCCACGCCGTAAACGGTGGGTACTAGGTGTGGGTTTCCTTCCACGGGATCCGTGCCGTAGCTAACGCATTAAGTACCCCGCCTGGGGAGTACGGCCGCAAGGCTAAAACTCAAAGGAATTGACGGGGGCCCGCACAAGCGGCGGAGCATGTGGATTAATTCGATGCAACGCGAAGAACCTTACCTGGGTTTGACATATAGAGGATCGCCGGAGAGATTCGGTTTGCCTTGTGCCTTCTATACAGGTGGTGCATGGCTGTCGTCAGCTCGTGTCGTGAGATGTTGGGTTAAGTCCCGCAACGAGCGCAACCCTTGTCTCATGTTGCCAGCACGTAATGGTGGGGACTCGTGAGAGACTGCCGGGGTCAACTCGGAGGAAGGTGGGGATGACGTCAAGTCATCATGCCCCTTATGTCCAGGGCTTCACACATGCTACAATGGCGCGTACAGAGGGCTGCGATACCGCGAGGTGGAGCGAATCCCTTAAAGCGCGTCTCAGTTCGGATTGGGGTCTGCAACTCGACCCCATGAAGTCGGAGTCGCTAGTAATCGCAGATCAGCAACGCTGCGGTGAATACGTTCCCGGGCCTTGTACACACCGCCCGTCACGTCATGAAAGTCGGTAACACCCGAAGCCGGTGGCCTAACCCCTTGTGGGAGGGAGCTGTCGAAGGTGGGATTGGCGATTGGGACGAAGTCGTAACAAGGTAGCCGTACCGGAAGGTGCGGCTGGATCACCTCCTTTCTAAGGAGCATTTAGTGCCGTATCAAACCCGTTCGTGGTTTGGCGGTCGCTCATATTATTGGGTGGAACACTGACACGGTAATTCTTATCGCCTCGTGGCCGGCTGGTGCTGGTCGTTGGGGGTTTCGTCGGCACACTGTTGGGTGTCTGAGAGGACACGTCTTCTCTAGTTTGCTGCTGCGCGTCTGCGCCGGCGTAGTGGGCCCTGTGGGGTTCATAGCTGGTGGCGGTGTGGTGGTGTGTGTTGTTTGAGAATTGTATAGTGGACGCGAGCATCAACATGACGCTGCATCGTTTTCGGTGTGGTTGTTGTGTTATGTTTCTGTAATTTTACATGTTTCTGTGTAAGCATTTTGTTGTGTTTTTTTGGCGCTTATGTCATGAAGGGCACTCAGGTTTGTGACGGCTTCGGTTGTTTCAGGTTTGGTGTGTGTTTTGTGTGTTGTAAGTGTCTAAGGGCGCACGGTGGATGCCTTGGCGCAAGGAGCCGATGAAGGACGTGGGAGGCTGCGATATGCCTCGGGGAGCTGTCAACCGAGCTGTGATCCGAGGATTTCCGAATGGGGAAACCCAGCACCAGTCATGTGGTGTTACCCGCCGTTGAATATATAGACGGTGTGGAGGGAACGAGGGGAAGTGAAACATCTCAGTACCCTCAGGAAGAGAAAACAATAGTGATTCCGTGAGTAGTGGCGAGCGAAAGCGGATGAGGCTAAACCATGCACATGTGATACCGGGTAGGGGTTGTGTGTGTGGTGTTGTGGGGTTCATCTTTCCAGCTCTACCTGGCTGGACAGCAGTAAGAAAGTGTCATGTTAGGTGAAGTGGCCTGGAATGGTCCGCCGGAGAGGGTGAGAGTCCCGTAACTGAAAACGTGGTGCCTGTTGTGATGGATACCCGAGTAGCAGCGAGCCCGTGGAATTTGCTGTGAATCTGCCGGGACCACCCGGTAAGCCTGAATACTACCTTGCGACCGATAGCGGACAAGTACCGTGAGGGAAAGGTGAAAAGTACCCCGGGAGGGGAGTGAAATAGTACCTGAAACCGTGTGCTTACAATCCGTCAGAGCCCTCGTTGTGGGGTGATGGCGTGCCTTTTGAAGAATGAGCCTGCGAGTCAGTGCTCGGTGGCGAGGTTAACCCGTTGTGGGGTAGCCGTAGCGAAAGCGAGTCCCGAATAGGGCGTTTGAGTCGCCGGGTCTGGACCCGAAGCGGAGTGATCTACCCATGGCCAGGGTGAAGCAGCAGTAAGATGTTGTGGAGGCCCGAACCCACTTAGGTTGAAAACTGAGGGGATGAGCTGTGGGTAGGGGTGAAAGGCCAATCAAACTCCGTGATAGCTGGTTCTCCCCGAAATGCATTTAGGTGCAGCGTCACGTGTTTCTTGCCGGAGGTAGAGCTACTGGATGGCCGATGGGCCCTCACAGGTTACTGACGTCAGCCAAACTCCGAATGCCGGTAAGTGAGAACGTGGCAGTGAGACTGCGGGGGATAAGCTTCGTAGTCGAGAGGGAAACAGCCCAGATCGCCGGCTAAGGCCCCTAAGCGTGTACTAAGTGGAAAAGGATGTCCGGTCGCGAAGACAACCAGGAGGTTGGCTTAGAAGCAGCCACCCTTGAAAGAGTGCGTAATAGCTCACTGGTCTAGTGGCTGGGCGCCGACAATGTAGCGGGGCTCAAGTACACCGCCGAAGCCGCGGCACTCACAGTTTTGACTGTGGGTGGGTAGGGGAGCGTCGTGCAGCCGTAGAAGCAGCAGGGTGACCTAGTTGTGGAGGCTGTGCGAGTGAGAATGCAGGCATGAGTAGCGAATGACAAGTGAGAAACTTGTCCTCCGGATGACCAAGGGTTCCTGGGCTAGGTTAATCCTCCCAGGGTGAGTCGGGACCTAAGGCGAGGCCGACAGGCGTAGTCGATGGACAACGGGTTGATATTCCCGTACCCGTGTCAGATCGCCCCTGATGAATCAGTTGTACTAACCGTCCTGAAGCCGCGAGATCACCTTCGGGTGACGAGCTGGTGGATGCACGGGACCTCGGCTGGTAGTAGTCAAGCGATGGGGTGACGCAGGAAGGTAGTGGGGCCAGTCAGTGGTTGTACTGGTGTAAGCCTGTAGGGCGAGATCTAGGCAAATCCGGATCTCATATAAGCCTGAGAGGTGATGCGTAGCCGTTGCGGCGAATTCCATGATCCTATGCTGCCGAGAAAAGCCTCTAGCGAGATCTGATGTGGCCCGTACCCCAAACCAACACAGGTGGTCAGGTAGAGAATACCAAGGAGATCGAGAGAACTGTGGTTAAGGAACTCGGCAAAATGCCCCCGTAACTTCGGGAGAAGGGGGACCTCGTCTGGTGATGATCTTTACGGTCGGAGCTGGGTGGGGTCGCAGAGACCAGAGAGAAGCGACTGTTTACTAAAAACACAGGTCCATGCGAAGTCGTAAGACGATGTATATGGACTGACGCCTGCCCGGTGCTGGAAGGTTAAGAGGACCGGTTAGCCGTAAGGCGAAGCTGAGAATTTAAGCCCCAGTAAACGGCGGTGGTAACTATAACCATCCTAAGGTAGCGAAATTCCTTGTCGGGTAAGTTCCGACCTGCACGAATGGCGTAACGACTTCTCTGCTGTCTCAACCACAGACTCGGCGAAATTGCAGTACGAGTAAAGATGCTCGTTACGCGCGGCAGGACGAAAAGACCCCGGGACCTTCACTATAGCTTGGTATTGGTGTTCGGTTCGGTTTGTGTAGGATAGGTGGGAGACTGTGAAGCGGGCACGCCAGTGTTCGTGGAGTCGTTGTTGAAATACCACTCTGATCGTATTGGATACCTCAACCTCGGACCATGATCTGGTTCAGGGACAGTGCCTGGTGGGTAGTTTAACTGGGGCGGTTGCCTCCCAAAATGTAACGGAGGCGCCCAAAGGTTCCCTCAGCCTGGTTGGCAATCAGGTGTTGAGTGCAAGTGCACAAGGGAGCTTGACTGTGAGACTGACAGGTCGAGCAGGGACGAAAGTCGGGACTAGTGATCCGGCACCGGCAAGTGGAAGCGGTGTCGCTCAACGGATAAAAGGTACCCCGGGGATAACAGGCTGATCTTCCCCAAGAGTCCATATCGACGGGATGGTTTGGCACCTCGATGTCGGCTCGTCGCATCCTGGGGCTGGAGTAGGTCCCAAGGGTTGGGCTGTTCGCCCATTAAAGCGGCACGCGAGCTGGGTTTAGAACGTCGTGAGACAGTTCGGTCTCTATCCGCCGCGCGCGTTAGAATCTTGAGGAAGGCTGTCCCTAGTACGAGAGGACCGGGACGGACGAACCTCTGGTGTGCCAGTTGTTCCACCAGGAGCACGGCTGGTTGGCTACGTTCGGAAGGGATAACCGCTGAAAGCATCTAAGCGGGAAGCCTGTTCCAAGATTAGGATTCTCACCACCTTGAGTGGGTAAGACCCCCTACAGACTATGGGGTTGATAGGCCAGAACTGGAAGCGCAGTAATGCGTGTAGGTGACTGGTACTAATCGGTCGAGGGCTTACCACACACATAACATTCGCCAAAATGAGCACTGAGGCTCACAGGAACGAATAGCGTGTAACAACAACAGAAACCAGACTTCGGTTTGGTTCGCGTCCACTATGCAATGTCTGAGACAGCACACATGTGTTGTTTCGCAGTGTTACGGCGGCCATAGCGGAGGGGAAACGCCCGGCTCCATTCCGAACCCGGAAGCTAAGCCCTCCAGCGCCGATGGTACTGCACTCGTGAGGGTGTGGGAGAGTAGGACACCGCCGGACTAAAATTAGATACAGGATGAAGGCCCTTGGGGATCGTGTAGAACACTTCGCGTGTTCCACTCCTCAGGGGCCTTCGCCATGTCCAAGTACAGTAATAGCGTGAGTCGCCTCGGGGGCGACGGGAAGTGGGTGCACCGTGGCCGATTCGAACGGCGAGCGCCGGCAGCGTGCCGGATTCACCAATCCCGCCGAGCGGGCGGACCGCGGCGGCAGTGGAGATTCGTCACGTGGCACGGGCCGCGGCAACGATCGGGGAGCCCGCGGCGACGACCCCCGTGGCGGTGATCGCTCCGGCGGCCAGCGCGGTGGCTATCAGGGTCGCGGCGGTGACCAGCGTTCCGAGGGCGCGCGCGGTGACCGCCGTGACGTCGGTGGCAACCGGTCGGGCCGCGGCGGCGACTCCCGCGGCGGTGACCGTCGTGACTTCCGCAGCGGCGATTCCCGTGGCGGCGATCGTCGTGACTTCCGCAGCGGCGATTCCCGTGGCGGTGACCGTCGTGACTTCCGCAGCGGCGATTCGCGTGGCGGCGATCGTCGTGACTTCCGCAGCGGCGATTCGCGTGGCGGTGACCGTCGCGACTTCCGCAGCGGCGATTCCCGCGGTGGCGACACCCGGGGCGGTGACCGCCGTGAGTTCGGCGGCCGGCCGTCGGGCGACCGACGCAGCGGCGGGCCGAGCGCGGACCGTCGGGGCCCGGGCGGCGACCGGCGGGGCGGAGGGGACCGCCGCGGCGGGTTCTCCGGCCCTCGCAACGGCGCGCGCCCCGCGGGCCAGGGCGGACGGCCCGGCGGGTTCAAGCGCGACGATCAGCGCTCGGACCGCCCGCGGACCCGCGCCGGCGAGCCGTCGATCCCGAACGACGTCGATCCCAAGGAACTCGACCCTGCGATCCGGCGTGACCTGCTGAGCCTGGACAAGAACAACGCCGAGCTCGTCTCGTCGCACCTGGTCCTCGCCGGTCGGCTGCTCGACAGCGACCCCGCGGCCGCCCTGGCGCACGCCCGGGCGGCGCGCGAGCGCGCCGGCCGCATCGCCGCCGTGCGCGAGGCGTGCGGTATCGCCGCGTACATGAACGGCGAGTGGTCCGAGGCACTCAGCGAGCTGCGTGCCGCCAAGCGGATGGGCGGCGCGGTCAACCTGCTGCCCATGATCGCCGACAGTGAGCGTGGTCTCGGCCGGCCCGAGAAGGCCATCGAGACCGCCCGCGGCGACGAGGCAGCGCAGCTGACCGGCGACGACCGGACCGAGCTGCGGATGGTCGAGGCCGGCGCCCGCATGGACCTGGGCGAGTACGACAAGGCCGTCGTCACCCTGCAGGCCGAGGACCTCGATCCGTCCCGGCGCGGCTTCCACGCCGCCCGCCTGTTCTACGTCTACGCGGAGGCGCTGCTCGGCGCCGAGCGCCGTGCGGACGCGCTGACCTGGTTCCTCAACGCCGCTGCCGCGGACGAGGAGGAGTTCACGGACGCGGAGGAGCGGGTCGCCGAGCTGTCGTCGGACGACGCCGCCGAATGAGTCCGCTCGCCGAAGCCTACGATCGGCTCCTCGTCGACCTGGACGGCACCGCGTACGCGGGCGCCGTCGCGATCCCGGGGGCCGCGGAGGCGCTCGACGGCCTGCCCGTCACCTACGTGACCAACAACGCCAGCCGCCGCCCCGGCGACGTGGCCCGGCACCTGCGTGATCTCGGCTTCGCCGCACCGGACGACACCGTCGTCACCAGTGCGCAGGCCGGTGCGGGGCTGCTCGCTTCCCTCGTGCCGGTGGGAACGCCGGTGCTCGTGGTCGGCGCGCCGGCGCTGCGCGACGAGGTCGAGGCCCGCGGGATGGTTCCGGTGGAGACCGCCGAGGAGGCCCGCGCCGTCATCCAGGGGCACAACCCCGAGACGGGGTGGGCGCGACTGTCCGAGGCCGCCCTCGCGATCCGCGCCGGCGCCGTCTGGGTCGCCACCAACACCGACGCCACCCTTCCCACCGAACGGGGACTGCTCGTCGGCAACGGGTCGATGGTGGCCGCGGTGCGCAACGCCACCGAGCGCGAGCCCCGGGTCGCGGGCAAGCCCTACACCCCGATCTTCGTCGACGCCATGCGCGCGGCCGGCGCGCAGCGGGCTCTGGTCGTGGGCGACCGCCTCGACACGGACATCGAGGGCGGCAACGCCTTCGACGCCGACACGTACCTGGTGCTCACCGGGGTGAACGACGTGGCCGACGTCGTCGCCGCCCCCGACAGGCACCAGCCCACCCACCTCGCAGACACCCTCGCGGGACTGCGCCTCCCCGGCGCGGCCACGCGGCCCGGGCCGCGCGAGCGATGGACCGCGACCCTCGACGGGGACGAGCTGATCGTCACCGGCGGCCCCGGCGCCGATCCCGCCGACGCGAAGTACGTCGCGGTCGCCGCCGCGCGGGAAGCCCCCGAGGAACGCCGGGCGGGCCTGCGCCTGACCATCCGATAGCGTGGACACCGTGGAGCCAGCAGCGTTTCGACCCGACGATCCCGCCGATGTCCGCACGGCCGTCGAGGATCTGATGCACCGCGTCGACGAGCTCGAGGCAGCACCCGTCGTCGATCCCGGCACCGTCGCCGGCGTCGGCGAGCTCGCGACGCTCGGACGGCAGGCCGCCCTGTTCGAGCAGGCGCACCACCTCCTGGTCGACGCCCTCGACACCGTGGATCGCGCCTGATGGCTCGGAGGGTGCGGCTCGACGCCGAGCTGGTCCGCCGCGGCATGGCCCGGTCCCGTGACCACGCCCGAGAACTGATCGAGTCGGGCCGGGTCACGGTCAACAAGCAGGTCGCGCGCAAGGCCGCCAACCAGATCGATCCCGCCGACCCGGTCCACGTGACAGCGGTGGTGGGCGAGGTCGAGTGGGCCTCGCGCGGCGCCCACAAGCTGATCGGCGCCCTCGACGCCTTCCCCGACGTCACGGTAGAGGGGCGACGGTGCCTCGACGCCGGCGCGTCGACGGGCGGCTTCACGGACGTCCTGCTGCACCGCGGCGCCGCGCGCGTGTACGCCGTGGACGTCGGCTACGGCGAGCTCGTCTGGCGCCTGCGCGACGACGACCGCGTGACGGTCCTCGACCGGACCAACGTGCGCTTCCTCGAGCCGGAGGCCGTCGACGGCCCCGTCGACCTCGTGGTCGGTGATCTGTCCTTCATCTCCCTGGGCCTCGTCCTGCCGGCGCTCGCGCGGTGCGCCGCACCCGGCGCGGACCTGCTGCCCATGGTCAAGCCGCAGTTCGAAGTGGGGAAGGAGCGCCTCGGGTCCGGCGGCGTGGTCCGGGGACCCGCGCTGCGCGCGAGTGCCGTGCGCGGCGTGGCCGAGGCCGCCGCCGCGGTGGGCCTGGCGACGCGCGGGGTGACCTTCAGCCCGCTGCCCGGGCCGTCGGGCAACGTCGAGTACTTCCTGCACCTGCGGCGGGAGGAGGGCCCCGTCGCCCTCCCCGGCGACGTGGACGACATGATCAGCACGGCCGTGACGGAAGGACCGCAGTGACCACAGCGCGCGACCGCACTTTCCTCGTGGTGGTGCACACGCTCCGCAGCGACGTGGACCGCACCGTCGACGACATCCGGCGTCGGCTCGACGCCGCCGGGGTGCGGATGAAGCTCGAGAGCGACGTCCGCGAGGCGCCCGACGACGCCGCGGTCGGCTGCGAGGTCGTCGTCGTCCTCGGTGGTGACGGCGGCTTCCTGCGCGGCGCCGAACTGGCCCGTCGCGCCGACGTCCCCATCATCGGCATCAACCTCGGGCACGTCGGCTTCCTCGCCGAGTCCGAGGTCGACACGGTGCCGGAGACCATCGACGACCTCGTGCACCGCCGCTACACCGTGCACCCGCGCATGACGCTCGACGTCGAGATCCACGACGGTGACCGGCTCGTCTCCCAGGGCTGGGCGCTCAACGAGGTGTCCGTGGAGAACCGTTCGCGGCAGGGCCTGCTCGAGCTGGTCACCGAGGTCGACGGCCGGCCCGTCTCCCGGTTCGCGTGCGACGGTCTGCTCGTCGCCACGCCCACCGGCTCGACCGCCTACGCGTTCTCCGCCGGCGGCCCCGTCATGTGGCCCGACCTGGAGGCCCTGCTCATCGTGCCGAGCAACGCGCACGCGCTGTTCGCCCGGCCGATGGTCACCAGCCCGCGCTCGGTGATCGCGATCGAGGTCGAAGGGAGCCGGCACGAGGCGATCGCCTTCTGCGACGGACGCCGCACCCTCGAGGTGCCCGAGCGCGGGCGCATCGAGATCCGGCGCGGGGTCGAGCCGGTCCGGTTCATCAAACTGGGCGCCGGTCCGTTCACGGACCGCCTGGTGACCAAGTTCCAACTGCCCATCAGCGGCTGGCGCGGCCGCCGCGACGGCGACGGCGGGACCGTCGCCGGCACCAGCACGGGAATCGGGGGATAACGCAGTGCTCGAAGAGATCCGCATCTCGTCGCTCGGTGTCATCGAGCAGGCCGCGGCGGAGTTCGCGCCGGGCCTGACGGTGCTCACGGGTGAGACCGGCGCGGGCAAGACGATGGTCGTCACCAGCCTGCACCTGCTCGCGGGGGCGCGCGCCGATCCCGGCCGCATCCGCGCCGGCGCCGACAAGGCCGTCGTCGAGGGCCGGTTCTCCCTGGCCGGCGCCAGCTCAGCCGACCTGGTCCGCGGGACCGTCGACGGGGCCGGGGGCGAACTCGACGACGACGCCGTGATCGCCGTCCGCAGCGTCGCCCCCGACGGGCGCTCCCGCGCGTACCTCGGCGGGCGCAGCGTGCCCGTGGGCACCCTCTCCGAGTTCGCCGGGCCGCTGCTCACCGTGCACGGGCAGAACGATCAGCTGCGCCTGCTGCGGCCCGAGCGCCAGCGTGACCTGCTCGACGCCTTCGCCGGCTCCCCGGCGGCCAAGGCCCTGCGCGCCTACCAGGGTGTGCGCGAGGAATGGCTCGCCGCACGGGCCGAGCTCGCCGACCGCACCACCCGCTCCCGCGAGCTCGCCCTCGAGCAGGATCACCTCACGGCCTCACTCGCCGAGATCGACGGTGTTGCACCGCAGTCCGGCGAGGACACGGACACCGTCGAGAAGATCAAGCGGCTCTCCGACCTCGATACGCTGCGCGAGGCCGCCGACACCTCGTACGCCGCTCTCACCGGCGCGGGCTACGGCAACGACGGCGAGGGAGTCGGCTCGGTCCTGGACCTGCTGGGCACCGTCCGCGCGTCGCTCTCCGGTTCCGACGACGCCGCGTTGCGGGCTCTCGCGGAGCGGATCGACGAGGCGGCCACCGTGGCGGGCGACGTCGCGACCGAACTCGGCGCCTACCTCACGGACCTGCCGAGCGACCCGTCGGAGCTGGAATCGCTGCTGCTGCGGCAGTCCGAGCTCAAGACGCTGACCCGCAAGTACGCGCCCGACATCGACGGCGTCATCGCCTGGGCCGACGAGGCGCGCACCCGGCTGGAGGGAATCGACACGTCCGCCGAGGGGCTCGCCGCGCTGCAGTCCCGCGTCTCGGCTCTCGAGACGGACCTCGCCAAGGCGGCGGCCGCACTGACCGCGGCGCGGGTCAAGGCCGCCGGCTCGCTCGGCAAGAAGGTCACCGGCGAGTTGCGCAAGCTCGCCATGGGCGGCGCGTCGATCACCGTCGACGTCGCGCCCGACGCTGTGGCGGCCGATGCCGACGGGGCCGGTGTCGTGGTCGACGGGGCGCCGCGTCGCGCCGGTGCGCACGGGACCGACGTGGTGGAGTTCCGGCTGATCGCGCATGACGGCGCCAACCCGCTGCCCATCGGTAAGTCCGCATCCGGCGGCGAGCTCTCGCGCGTGATGCTGGCGCTCGAGGTGGTCCTGGCCGCCACCGAGCAGGGCCTGACGATGGTCTTCGACGAGGTGGACGCAGGCGTCGGCGGCAAGGCGGCCGTCGAGATCGGCCGTCGGCTCGCGGCTCTGGCGCAGCGGCACCAGGTGATCGTCGTGACGCACCTCCCGCAGGTCGCCGCCTTCGCGGACACGCACCTGACGGTGGGCAAGCAGACGGGCAAGGGCTCGGTGACCTCGACGCTGACCGCACTGTCGCGCGAGGAGCGCATCGCCGAGCTGGCGCGCATGCTCGCCGGGCTCGGTGATTCCGATACCGGTCGCGCGCACGCGGAGGAGCTCCTCGAGGCAGCCGATTCGGACAAGATCGCGCAGTCGGGGGCTCACGCGAGCGCATAGCTCGGGAAATCAGCCGATTTCGGCGTGGCGACGGCATATACCGGCGCCACGTCGATTCCGGCGGAATCGTCGATGGCGGGGCGTAACACCAGTGCGGTGCAAGTTGCTCAAAGTTTCCAGTGTTGTCGGCGCGCCTCCCGTGACTTCTGTGACTCACGGGGCAGTATGTGCGGCATGAAGCTCACTGGCCTGCTGTCCCGCAACACGTCGAACCTGCCCGGCGTCACCGGCACCGCCCGGGTCGACAAGGACACCACGCGTCTGCTCGGCCGGATCGGCCGCGGCGACATCGTGGTGTGCGACGAGCTGGACCTCGACCGCACCACCGCCGACCTCATGGTCGAGGCCGGGGTCGCGGCGGTGGTCAACGCGTCGCCGTTCATCTCCGGCCGGTACCCGAACCTCGGCCCCGAGGTGCTGGCCGCCGCCGGGATCGAGCTCGTCGACGATGCCGGCAAGGAGGTCTTCACCCGCGTCAAGGACGGCGCGAAGATCCGCGTCCACGAGGGCGTCGTCTACACCGGCGAGCGCGAGCTGGCCCAGGGCGAGCAGCTCACCGACACCGACGTGACCTCGCGCATGCTCGCCGCGCGCTCCGGCGTCGTCGATCACCTGGAGGCCTTCGCGGGCAACACCGTGGAGTTCATCCGCGTCGAGTCGCCACTGCTCATCGACGGCGTCGGCATCCCCGACGTGGAGGTCAACCTCAACGAGCGGCACGTGCTCGTCGTCTCCGACGGGCCCGATCACGCCGAGGACCTCAAGCGCCTCAAGCCCTTCATCAAGGAGTACGCGCCGGTGCTCATCGGCGTGAACCGCGGCGCCGACGCGCTGGTCAAGGCCGGCTACCGCCCCGACCTCATCGTGGGCGACCCGGAGATGATCACCACCAACACCCTGCGCTCCGGCGCGCAGGTGGTGCTGCCCGCCGCGCCCGACGGCCACGCGCCCGGCCTCGAGCGGATCCAGGACCTCGGCATCGGCGCGATGACCTTCCCGGCCACGGGCTCGGCCGCCGATCTCGCGCTGATCATCGCCGACCACCACGGCGCCTCGCTCATCGTCTCCGTCGGCCACTCCGCCTCGTTGGAGGAGTTCTTCGACGCCGGCCGCCGTGAGTCCAACCCGTCGACCTTCCTCACCCGTCTCAAGGTGGGCACCAAGCTGGTCGACGGCAAGGCCGTCGCCACCCTGTACCGCAGCCGCGGCCACGGCGGCGCCATCGCGCTGTTCATCCTCGCCGCGCTGGTCGCCGTCATCGCGGCGGTGCTGGTCTCGAACCAGGGCCACGACCTGCTGCAGTGGGTCATCGACCAGTGGAACCGCTTCGCGCTCTGGGTCCAGGGCCAGTTCCGGGCACTCTAAGTGCCCGGCCCGTCGCGCCGACTCCGTTCGCCCGGCGCCCGCCGTCCGGCGCTGTTCTGGGCCGCAGTGCTGCTGGCCTTCGCCGTCGGCGTCGCCCTGGGCGGGGGAGTCCTCACCCGGTTCACCGCCGACGGTGACCTCAAGGACCTGCACGCGCAGGTGGACCGGCTCGAGCAGGACAACGCCCGGCTCACCGACCGCGCCCGCGCGGCCGACGACTTCGCCGATGCTGCGGCCCCGTCGGCGCTGGGGCGCAGCCTCGCAGGCGTTCCGGTGCTGATGGTGCTCGCGCCGTCCGCG
Source organism: Tsukamurella pulmonis (assembly GCF_900103175.1). NCBI lineage: Bacteria > Bacillati > Actinomycetota > Actinomycetes > Mycobacteriales > Tsukamurellaceae > Tsukamurella > Tsukamurella pulmonis. The sequence goes on along the minus strand of NZ_FNLF01000002.1, from coordinate 2,707,403 downwards.
GATCGCGGCGATGTGGACCAGATCAGCCGCCGGATCACCGATGGCGGCGGCAGCGTCGCCGGGACGCTGCGGCTCACCGACGACCTCTACGCCGAGGACAAGGCGGAGCGCCTGCGCGGCGTGGTCGAGAACGCCGTACCCACCGACGTGACGCTGAACGCCTCCCTCGTCGACCCGCGCGCTCGCGCCGGCGACCTGCTCGGCGCCGTACTGCTCGCCGAGGGCGCGGTCAAGCCGCCGTCGAACGGCCGGACCGACGCGCTGGCCGCGCTGCAGCAGGCGGGCTTCGTCGACTTCGCCGGTCCGACGGTGCCCGGCGCGCGCGCCGCCGTCGTAGTGACGGGCGGAACAGTCCCCGGCGATCGCGCCGGCGAGGGCCAGGGGATCGGCCGCCTCGCGGCCGCGCTCTCACGTCACGGCGACGGCACCGTGCTCGCCGGCCGATCCGGATCGTCGCAGGGTGCGGGCCCGATCGTGGTGGTCCGGCAGGACCGGGCGCTCGGGGAGGAGCTCGCCACCGTCGACGACGCCGACACCGTCGTCGGGCAGGTCTCGACCGCGCTGGCGCTCGCGCAGGCGATGCGGGACGACGTGCGCGCCTACGGAGCGGGTCGTCGTTGACGAGAAGGTGATAGGCTGGAGTCCCGTAGTAGAAGCAGGTCTGTCCGCTCGAATACGGGAGTCTCGTTGCCCTCTCCTCGCGTTGGCGCGCGTGTCGCCACGAAGCACATTTTCGTCTCCGGAGGCGTTGCGTCCTCCCTGGGTAAGGGCCTGACGGCCTCCAGCTTGGGACAACTTCTCACCGCCCGCGGACTGCGGGTCACGATGCAGAAGCTCGATCCGTACCTGAATGTGGATCCGGGCACCATGAACCCGTTCCAGCACGGCGAGGTCTTCGTCACCGAGGACGGCGCTGAGACCGACCTCGACGTCGGCCACTACGAGCGCTTCCTCGATCGCGATCTCTCGGGCATCGCGAACGTCACCACCGGTCAGGTGTATTCGACCGTCATCGCGAAGGAGCGCCGCGGCGAGTACCTGGGCGACACCGTGCAGGTGATCCCGCACATCACGGATGAGATCAAGGCGCGCATCCTGGCGATGCAGGCGCCCGACTCCGAGAGCATCGTCCCCGATGTGGTGATCACCGAGATCGGCGGCACCGTCGGCGACATCGAGTCGCAGCCCTTCCTCGAGGCCGCCCGCCAGGTGCGCCACGACGTGGGCCGCGACAACGTCTTCTTCCTGCACGTCTCGCTGGTCCCGTACCTCGCCGCGTCCGGTGAGCTCAAGACCAAGCCCACCCAGCACTCCGTCGCCGCGCTGCGCAGCATCGGCATCACGCCCGACGCGCTCGTGCTGCGCTGCGACCGCGACGTCCCCGAGGGACAGCGCAACAAGATCGCTCTGATGTGCGACGTCGACATCGACGGCGTGATCTCCTGCCCCGACGCCGGCTCCATCTACGACGTGCCGAAGGTGCTGCACCGCAACCAGCTCGACTCCTACGTCGTGCGCAAGCTCGGCCTTCCCTTCCGGGACGTCGACTGGACCGTGTGGGGCGATCTGCTCAAGCGCGTGCACGAGCCGCGCGAGAGCGTCAACATCGCGCTCGTGGGCAAGTACATCGACCTGCCCGACGCCTACCTCTCGGTGACCGAGGCGCTGCGTGCCGGCGGCTTCGCCAACTGGGCCAAGGTCAAGATCTCCTGGGTCCCCTCGGACGACTGCGAGACCGACGCCGGTGCCGCGGCGGCGCTGCGCGACATGGACGGCATCCTCATCCCCGGCGGCTTCGGCATCCGCGGCATCGAGGGCAAGCTCGGCGCCATCCGCTACGCCCGCAAGCGCGGAGTGCCGCTGCTCGGCCTCTGCCTGGGCCTGCAGTGCATCGTCATCGAGGCCGCCCGCTCCGTCGGGCTCGAGGGCGCCAGCTCCACCGAGTTCGACGACGACACCCAGTACCCCGTCATCTCGACCATGGCGGACCAGGAACAGGCCGTGGCCGGCGAGGCCGACCTGGGCGGCACCATGCGCCTGGGCGCCTACCCCGCAGCCCTCGAGCGCGGCTCGATCGTGGCCGCCGCGTACGGCGCCACCGAGGTTTCCGAGCGGCACCGCCACCGCTTCGAGGTCAACAACGCCTACCGCGACAAGATCGCCGAGTCGGGCCTGTCGTTCTCCGGCGTCTCGCCCGACGGGCACCTCGTCGAGTTCGTCGAGTACCCGAAGGACGTGCACCCGTTCCTGGTGGGCACGCAGGCCCACCCGGAGCTCAAGTCCCGCCCGACGCGGCCGCATCCGCTGTTCGCGGCCTTCGTCGGCGCGGCCCTGAAGTACCGGGCCGAGCTGGAGCTCCCGGTCGGCGTCCACGCCGTCGCGGACGAGGTACCGTCGGAGGATGACCACGCAGATGACTGAGCAGCTGGCACCGCTCGGTTCCGTGCAGACGCACGACTTCGAGACAGTGCGCAGTGAGACCGTCTACGAGGGCGCCATCCTCGCGGTCCGCCGCGACGAGGTGACGATGCCCGGCGGCGGGACGGCCGTGCGGGACGTCGTGGAGCACGACGGGGCCGTGGCCGTCGTCGCGATGAACGACGACGGCGCGATCGCCATGGTGAACCAGTACCGGCACCCGATGGGGCGGCGGCTGCTGGAGATCCCCGCCGGCCTGCTCGACCACACCGGCGAGGAGGAGCCCGTCTGCGCCGCGCAGCGCGAGCTCGCGGAGGAGACGGGCCTCGGTGCCCGCGATTGGCACGTGCTGGTGGACCTCGCCCCGTCGCCCGGCTTCACCGATGAGATGGTGCGCGTCTTCCTCGCCACCGACCTGCGCTACTGCGAGATGGCAGAGCAGGAGGACGAGGAACTCGACATGACGGTCGAGTGGATCCCGATGCCGGACGCGGTGCGCATGGTGCTCTCCGGCGAGATCGTGAACTCCACCTCGGTGAGTGCGATCCTCGCCGCCACCATGGTCACCGACGACGACACCCCGCTGCGGTGCTCCGACGCGCCGTGGCCGGGCCGGCCGACGGCACTCGCGGCCCGCAAGGGCCGGCCCGTGGAGGACGGGCGGTAACTGTGTCGGTCGGGGTGGCTCTCGACGATCAGCTGCGCGCGTACGTCGACCACCTCACCGTGGAGCGCGGCGCGGCGCCGAACACGCTCAGCAGTTACCGGCGCGATCTCGCCCGCTACCGCGAGTACCTCGACGGGCTCGGCGTCGGCGACCTCGCGGAGGTCACGCAGCCGCAGGTCAGCGGGTTCCTGGTGGCGCTGCGCGAGGGTGGGGCGGAGCATCCGCCGCTGGCCGCCAGCTCCGCGGCGCGGTCGCTGATCGCGGTGCGCGGCCTGCACCGGTTCGCCGCGGCCGAGGGGATGACGAGCGCCGACGTCGCGCGCGAGGTGCGCCCGCCCGCCCCGGCGAAGCGCCTGCCCAAGGCCCTGCCGGTGGACCAGGTGATCGCCCTGCTCGAGGCGGCCGGCGGGGACTCGGACGCAGACACCCCGTCGCGGTTGCGAGACCGCGCGATGCTCGAGCTGCTGTACTCGTGCGGCGCCCGCATCTCCGAGGTCACCGCACTCGACGTCGACGACATCGACGCCGAGTCGCGGTCGGTGGTGCTGCTCGGCAAGGGCGGCAAGCAGCGTGTGGTCCCGATCGGGCGCCCGGCGCTCGCGGCGCTCGACGCGTACCTGGTGCGGGGCCGTCCCGCGCTGGTGAAGCGCTCCAACCCGGCGCTGTTCCTCAACGTGCGGGGCGGGCGGCTCTCGCGCCAGTCCGCGTGGCAGGTGCTCGCCGCGGCCGCCGAACGCGCGGGCATCGACACCGCGACGACGCACGTCTCGCCGCACACCCTGCGCCACTCGTTCGCCACCCACCTGCTCGAGGGCGGTGCCGACGTGCGCGTGGTGCAGGAGCTGCTCGGCCACGCCTCCGTCACCACGACGCAGGTCTACACCCTCGTGACGGTGAGCGCGCTGCGCGAGGTGTACGCCCAGGCCCACCCGCGGGCGCTGGGATGAGCGTGCCGGGGGACGGGGAGCGGCGTCCGAAGGCCTCATCGGCCACACCCGTCGCAGGGGCACCGTAAGCTCGGCGTGGCGCGCGCCGGTGCGACGGCGTCGGCGCCGCGCGCATTAGGGTGGTTGTGGACTTATCTGGAGGTGGACATTGGCGGCAGCGCCGGACGCGGAGAACCCGGGCCTGGACCTGGGTGAACTCCAGCACCACCACGCGAGCCCCCGGGACGCGCAGGAGGGCGACCTCGACGCCACCGGCCGCCCGCGGATCGAATTCCCCGAGCCCACGCCCAAGTCCACCCACGGCCCTGCGCGCGTGATCGCGGTGTGCAACCAGAAGGGCGGCGTCGGCAAGACGACGACCACCATCAACCTCGGCGCCTCGCTCGCGGCGTACGGGCGGCGGGTGCTGCTCGTCGACCTCGATCCGCAGGGCGCGCTGTCCGCCGGGCTCGGCGTCGCGCACCACGAGCTCGAGCTCACCGTGCACAACCTGCTCATGGAGTCGCGCATCTCCGCCGATGACGTGCTGCTGCGCACGCGCGTCGACGGCCTCGACCTGCTGCCGTCGAACATCGATCTCTCCGCCGCCGAGATCCAGCTGGTCAACGAGGTCGGCCGCGAGCAGACCCTGGGCCGCGCGCTCTACCCGGTGCTCGACCGCTACGACTACATCCTCATCGACTGCCAGCCGTCCCTCGGCCTGCTGACGGTCAACGCGCTGGCCTGCGCCGATCAGGTGCTGATCCCCATGGAGTGCGAGTACTTCGCGCTGCGCGGCCTCGCGCTGCTCACCGACACCGTCGACAAGGTCAAGGACCGCCTCAACCCGCGGCTCGATCTCGCGGGCATCGTGGTGACCATGTTCGACGCGCGCACGCTGCACTCGCGCGATGTGATGGCGCGCGTCGTCGAGGTCTTCGGCGACGCGGTCTACCGCTCGGTGATCTCGCGGACGGTGCGCTTCCCCGAGACCTCCGTCGCGGGCGAGCCGATCACCTCGTGGGCCCCGAAGTCCACCGGCGCCAACGCCTATCGCGCCCTCGCGCGCGAGGTCATCGCGCAGGAGAAGTGACCGACACCGCTGCGGCCCCCGAGCCGATCGAAGCCGACGCCCCGCTCGACCCGGCGCCGCGGACGGCACCGTCGGACGGCGAGGCGGCGACGTCGGGCGCAGAGGGGGAGGCGGCACCGTCGGGCTTCACCGTCAAGCTCGCCAACTTCGAGGGTCCGTTCGACCTGCTGCTGCAGCTGATCGGCGGCCGCCGGCTCGACGTCACCGAGGTGGCGCTGCACGTCGTGACCGACGAGTTCATCGCGTACACCAAGCAACTCGGTGCCGAGGCGGACCTCGACCAGACCACCGAGTTCCTCGTCGTGGCCGCGACGCTGCTCGACCTCAAAGCGGCTCGGTTGCTGCCCGCCGGCGAGGTCGAGGACGCCGAGGACCTGGCGCTGCTCGAGGCCCGCGACCTGCTCTTCGCGCGGCTGCTGCAGTACCGCGCCTACAAGCAGGTGGCCGAGCTCATGGCCCAGCTCGAGGCGAAGGCGAACCGTCGCTACCCGCGGGCCGTGGGGCTCGAGGCCCGGTTCGAGGAGCTGGTGCCCCCGGTGCAGCTGGGCGTCACGCCCGAGCAGTTCGCCCTCGTCGCCGCGTCGGCCTTCACGCCCAAGGCGAAGCCGACGGTGGGCCTCGGACACCTGCACGTGCCCAAGGTCTCGGTGCCCGAACAGGCCAAGCTCATCGCCGCCCGGCTGCGGGAGCGGCCCGATCACTGGTCGGGTTTCGCCGAGCTCGTCGCGGATTGCGACTCGGGCATCGCCGTCATCGCGCGGTTCCTGGCGCTGCTGGAGCTCTACCGCGAGCGTGCGGTGCTCTTCGACCAGCCCGAGGCGCTCGGCGACCTCAAGGTGCGGTGGTCGGGCGAGAACGATGGCACGGTGGTGGGCGGCACCGTCGACGAGTACGACGAGACTCCTGAGGAGGAATCGTGAGCGAGACATCCGAGGACTTCGCCCTGGTCGAGGGGATGGAGCCCGACGAGCTGCGGTCGGCGCTGGAGGCACTGCTGCTGGTGGTGGACGCCCCGGCGACCGCGGAGCAGCTGGGCACCGCTCTGGAGGAGCCGGAGGAGCGGATCACCGCCGACCTGCGCGCGTGGGCGGGCGAACTCGCCGAGCGCCGCTCCGGCATGGAACTGCGGGAGTCCGCCGAGGGCTGGCGGCTCTACAGCCGCGCCGAGTACGCGCCGTACGTCGAGCGCCTCCTGCTCGACGGGGTGCGCTCCAAGCTGACCCGCGCCGCTCTGGAGACCCTCGCGGTGATCGCCTACAAGCAGCCCGTGAGTCGCTCGCAGGTGAGCGCGGTCCGCGGCGTGAACGTCGACGGGGTGATGCGCACCCTCGCCGCCCGCGGACTCATCGCCGAAGCCGGCAGTGACGGGGGCGCGACGACGTACGCCACCACCGACCTGTTCCTCGAGCGCCTCGGCCTCGGCTCGCTCGACGAGTTGCCGCCGCTCGCGCCGTTGCTGCCCGAGGTCGACGTGATCGAGGACCTCAGCTCGCACCTCGACGAGGAGCCGCGGTTCGCCAAGCTGGGCCGCAAGAGCGCCGACGTGATCGGATTCGATCCCGATGCCTGATCTCTCCGCCGTCCTCCGCGAAGCCTTCCCGCTCGGCTCCCTCGGCCCGACGGTCCGCCGCTGGTGGCCGCTCGTCCTGACCGCCGTGACCGCGGCGCTCACCGGATGGGCGGCGACGGCGACGTGGCTCGGCTTCAAGGTGGGGCAGGTCGAGCTCCCGTGGGGCTTCACCGGCACCGGCCGGATCGTCGCGACCGGGCCCGATGCGAACGTGATCGGCTTCGGCGGTCCGGACGACCTCGTCGACGGGGTGATCCCGTGGGGGTACGCGACCGCCGCGCTCGCGATCGCGGCGCTGGTGCTGGTGATCGTCGCCACGGTGCGCCCCGCGTTCACCCGCGGCCTCGCCCTGGCGAGCGGATTGCTCGGGCTCGCCGCGGTCCTGGCGATCCTGATCTGGATCTTCCCGGCCATGATGACGAGTGGACTCGACGATCTGACCGGCGGCGATGCGGGCGGCGATCCGCTGTTCTTCCCGCCGAAGGGCGGGCTGGTGAGCACGATCGCGGTCACCTCCCTCGCCGCGACGGTGCTGTTCATGGGGCGCCGGAACCGCTCCCTGCGCGCCGCCGCGGTCGCGCCGCGCTGACGAATACCGCTTTCGGCCGCGACCTGCGATCATGGAGTGATCATGAACAGACCCGCTCGCCGTGATGGCACACCGGACAGAAAACGAACCAGCAAGCCCCAGCAGGCACCGAAACAGGGTGGCGTCCCGCGCCTGTCGAACGCCAAGCCGGCACGCACCCAGAACGTCGCGGCCCGCAAGGCCGACCGCGCACCGTCGGATGCCGCCGCCGGCCCCGTCGCCGAGGGCGAGGGCATCCGCCTGCAGAAGGTGCTCGCCCAGGCGGGCGTAGCCTCGCGGCGCGTCGCCGAGGAGATGATCGCCGACGGCCGCGTCGAGGTCGACGGCGAGATCGTGATGGAGCAGGGGCGTCGCGTGGATCCCAACGTCGCGGTGGTCCGTGTCGACGGCGTGCGCGTCGTCGTCAACGAGAACCTCGTGCACCTCGCGCTGAACAAGCCCCGCGGCTGGCAGTCGACGATGAGCGATGACATGGGCCGCCCGTGCGTGGGCGACATCGTCGCCGAGCGCGTCGCCGCCGGCCAGCGCCTGTTCCACGTCGGCAGGCTCGACGCCGACACGGAGGGTCTGCTGCTGGTCACCAACGACGGTGACCTCGCGCACCGGCTCATGCACCCCTCGTACGAGGTGCCCAAGACCTACCTGGCGTGGGTGCAGGGCGAGGTGCCGCGCCGCCTGGGCAACACGCTGCGCAACGGCGTCGAACTCGAGGACGGTCCCGTGAAGGCCGACAAGTTCTCGGTGCTGGAGGCCTCCGAGGGCCGTTCGATGGTCCGCATCGTGCTGCACGAGGGCCGTAAGCACATCGTGCGCCGGCTCCTGGCCGAGGTCGGACACCCCGTCGAGCGCCTGGTGCGCACCCACGTCGGGGCCGTGGCCCTGGGCGATCAGCGCCCCGGCTCGCTGCGCGTGCTCGGCCGCGACGAAGTGACGGCTCTCTACAAGGCGGTGGGACTGTGACGCTCGTGATCGCCATGGACGGTCCCTCGGGGACCGGCAAGTCGACGGTGGCCCGGCGCATCGCCGAGAACCTCGGCGCGCGCTACCTGGACACCGGCGCGATGTACCGCGCGGCGACCGTGTGGGCGCTGGAGCAGGAGGCCGACCTCACCGACCCCGCCGCGATCGCCGCGGCCACGGCCGACCTGCCGTTGGCGATGGGCTGCGATCCGCTCTCGGAGCAGGTGGAGCTGGACGGGATCTCGATCACCCGCCGGATCCGCGAGGACGACGTGACCGCGGCCGTTTCGGCCGTGTCCGCGGTGCCCGAGGTGCGTGAGCAGCTCGTGGACTACCAGCGGGCCATCGCCGCCGACGACGAGTCGCCCATCGTGGTCGAGGGCCGCGACATCGGCACCGTCGTCTTCCCCGACGCACCGGTGAAGATCTACCTCACCGCCTCCGCGGAGGCGCGCGCGCAGCGCCGCCATGCGCAGAACACCGAGCTGGGGCTGCCCAGCGACTACGACGAGGTGCTGGCGTCCGTGCAGCGCCGCGACGGCCTGGACTCGACGCGGAAGATCTCGCCGCTGCGGCCGGCCGAGGACGCGATCGAGCTGGACTCGTCGGAGATGAACCTGGAGGAGACCGTCGCCGCGGTGGCCGAACTGGCCGACCGCGCGCTGTCCTCCCGCGATAAGGAGGTCACGCGATGAGTGACAACGAGTTCGAGTTCGCCGGCGCCGACACTGCGGACGGCACCTGGGACGACGAGGGCGACTTCGCCGACTACGAGGGCGATTTCAGCGACCTCGAGGCGGAGGCCGCCGAGGCCGCCGCGAAGCTGCCGACCGTCGCCATCGTCGGTCGCCCGAACGTGGGCAAGTCGACGCTGGTCAACCGGATCCTGGGCCGCCGCGAGGCCGTCGTCGAGGACATCCCGGGCGTCACGCGCGACCGGATCAGCTACGAGGCCAACTGGGCCGGCCGGCGGTTCCTGGTGCAGGACACCGGCGGCTGGGAGCCGGACGCCAAGGGGATGCAGCAGTCCATCGCCGCGCAGGCCGAGGTCGCCATGCGGACCGCCGACGCGATCGTCGTGGTCGTGGACGCGACCGTCGGCGCGACCGCGACCGACGAGGCCGTCGC